>NZ_PYAC01000033.1:0-413732 GCF_003264475.1 Micromonospora noduli
GGTGACCGGCGGCCCGGACGAGGCCGCGACGCTGGCCGAGATAACCGGCCGCGGCGACGACACCCCAACGCCGGACCCGACGCCAGCCAACCCGCAGCCCGCCGACCCCCAGGCCGCTGTTCCCGCAGCATCGCGGTGATCCACTCGGGTTCCCGGAAACCGTGGCATCTCCGCCGCCCCGACAGCCCGATTTAGCGGTGATCGACTCGGCTTTCAGGAAACCGCGGCATCCTCGCCTCCCGGACGACCCGATTTTCAGGAAGCCGAGTTGATCGCGAGCAGGGCAGCGCAGGCGCAAGGCCAGCGCAGGGCCAGCGCAGGCGCAGGCGCGGCAGGGCGCTTGGGCAGGGCATCCCCCGGGGGTCAGGGGAGCCAGGCGGGTAGCGGCTCGCGAGCGGCCAACCATTTTTCGGGCACCCCGCCCGGGGTGCCGACACCGGTGTGCGCCGCCACCACCGCTCCGGCGATGGCGGCCGTGGTGTCCACGTCCCCACCGGCCCGTACGCACGTCTCGATGGCCGCCGGATAGTCGTCAAGGTGGGTGGCGGCCACCCAGAGGGTGAACGCGACGGTGTCCTGGGCGGTCACCCGGGAGCCGTTGCCGAGCGCCGCCACCACCCGGGGCAACGGCCGGCCGAGCAACCCGGCGGCCCGGTGTACGCCCCGGTGCACCTCGGTGCCCGGGTCGAGCACGGCTGCGATCCCGGCGAGCAGCCGCTCCGGGGCCGGCCGGTGCCCGTCGAGGCGGGCTCGGGCGGCCAGCGCGGCGGCGACGGCGACGGCGACCGCGCCGGCGATCCCCTCCGGGTGCGCGTGCGTCACCTCGGCGGAGGCGCGGGCCTGTGCCGCGGCGCGCGCTGTCGAGTCGGCGAAGTACGCGCCCAGCGGGCCGACCCGCATCGCCGCGCCGTTGCCGCAGGAGCCCTGCCCGTCGAAGGCGGAGGCGGCGGCCAGCGGCCACGGGGTGCCGGTGCGGACCAGCCCCAGGATCAGCATCGCGCCCGCGCCGTAGCCTCGTCGCTCGGTACATCGCTCGGCGAAGGAGAGGGCCAACCGGTCCCGGTCGATGCCGCCGGAGTCGGCCAACTGGGCGAGGACCGAGCAGGCCATCTCGGTGTCGTCGGTCCATTCCCAGGGCGCTGGCGGCAGCGCGTCGGCGGCGAGATCCACGGGCGCGGGCACCGGCAGGAAGTACTGCGCGCCGAGCGCGTCGCCGGTGGAGAGACCGGCGAGGCTGTCCCGGGCGAGCGCCAGGCGGGCATCGGCGAACAGGGTGAACGACATCGTCGTACCAGCTTGCCCGGTCGCCAGGCACGCCGCAACGCGATCAACTTGCCAGGCCAAGTACGGTCTTGTCGTGGCCTCCGTGCTCCTGGTCGAAGACGATCACGTCGTACGCGGCGCGATGCTGCGGTCCCTCACCGACCGGGGGCATGCCGTGCACGCCGTGGGTACGGCGTTGGACGCCCTGCGTCGGGTCGCCGCGGAGACACCCGATCTGGTGGTGCTCGACCTCGGCCTGCCCGACCTGGACGGCTCGGACGCGCTGCGGATGCTGCGCGGCATCACCGACGTTCCGATCATCATCGCCACCGCCCGCGACGACGAGCAGTCGGTGGTCAAGCTGCTGCGCGCCGGCGCCGACGACTACATGGTCAAGCCGTTCACCGGGGCGCACCTGGACGCCCGGATCACCACGGTGCTGCGCCGGGCCGGCCGGGCCAGTCGGTCCGTGCAGCCCGCTGTGCACAGCGTCGGCGGGCTGCGGGTGGACGTGGGCGAGCGCAGCGCCCAGCTCGACGGGGAGCCGCTGGCGCTGACCCGCAAGGAATTCGACCTGTTGGCGTATCTCGCCGCACGACCTGGGCGGGTAGTGTCCCGCCGGGAACTCTTGGAGGAGGTATGGCGGCAGCCATCGGTCGGCGAGGATCAGACCATCGACGTTCACCTGTACTGGCTCCGCAGAAAGATGGGCGAGTCCGCGGCGAAGCCGCGCTACCTGCGCACCGTGCGGGGGGTCGGATTCCGGCTGGTGGCACCGGACTGAGAACGGCGCTGGCCCTGCTCACGGCCGGCATGTGCAGTCTCGTGGCGCTCGCGTTCCTGATCCCGCTCGGGCTCAGCCTGCGGGAGCAGAGCCGGGACGAGGCGATCGCCGACGCGGCGCGGCGCAGCGCGCTGGTGACCGGCGCGCTGGCGGTGAGCACCGACCCGGCGGTCGTCGAGCGTGCCGTGGTGGCCAGCGCCGAGGGCGCACCCACCCGGCCCGTGGTGCACGGGCTGGGGCTGGACGAGTCCGCTGGTCGGGCCAGCGGTAGCGATCTGGACCGGGCCCGCTCCGAGCGCCAGTCCTTGGTCGTCGACGTCGACGGGGGTGTGGCCCGGCTCGACCCGGTCGTCCTCGGTGACCGGACGGCCGTGGTCGAGGTGTTCCTTCCGGAGTCGACGCTGGGCGAGGGCGCCGGCGGTACGTGGTTACTGCTGTTCGCGGTCGGCGCGGCGATGGCCGGCGCGGCGGTGCTCGTGGTCGACCGGGTCGCTGCCCGCGCGGTGGACTCCACCCGCGGTCTGGTCAAGGCCGCGCTCTCCGTCGGCGACGGCGACCTCGGCGTACGCGTCGAGCCGACCGGTCCGCGCGAGCTGGCCGAGGCCGGCTACGCCTTCAACCGGATGGCGGACCGCTTGGACGCCGCCCGCACCGACGAGCGGGAATTGGTGGCCGACCTGTCGCATCGTCTGCGTACCCCGTTGACGGTGCTGCGGTTGGACGCGGAGGCGTTGGAGTCCGACGACACCAGCGTGGGATCGTTCAGCCCGGCGGAGTTGGACCGGCTGCGCGGGATCCGGCGGATCCGGCAGGCGATCGTCACCCTGGAGGGTGAGATCGACGTGCTGATCAAGACCACCCGTAAGACGGTCGCGCTCGAGGCCGGGCCGGCGATGTGCGACGTCAGCGAGGTGGTCCGCGACCGGATGGTGTTCTGGGCGGCGTTGGCCGGCGACCAGAACCGGCCGCACCGGGTCAACGGCGCCCAGCTGCGCATCCCGGCGCCGGTGCCCCGGGCCGAACTCGCCGCCGCGCTTGACGCGGTCATCGGCAACGTCTTCCGCTACACCCCGCAGGGCACCGCGTTCGAGGTGGCGGTGTCCCGGCGCGACGGTTACGTGGCGATCCGGATCGACGACGCCGGCCCCGGCATCGCCAACCCGGACCGGGCGCTGCGCCGGGGCGCCAGCGACCAGGGCTCAACCGGGCTCGGGCTGGACATCGCCAAGCGGGTCGCGTTGCAGGCCAACGGCTCGGTGAGCATCGACCGCGCCCGGCTGGGCGGGGCCAGCGTGGTGATGCTGCTCGCCGACCCGGAGGCGACGCCCCGGCAGGTCAGCCGCTTCGGTCTGGTCGGTCGGATGGCCCGCGACGCCCGGGACACGAAGGCCACCGGACGTCGCTGGCCCCGCCAGCGCCCCACCGACGACTGACCCGGCCGAACCCCGGGCTGTGCGCCGGCGCAAGTCTTCCTTAGATCGCGGTTAACGACCGCGTTGGATCGGCCTCGGGCTGACAGGATCAGAGCACGAACCCACCAGTTCCACCGGCCGAGCGCACCACGCACCCACGGCCGGTGGAGCCGCGCGCGCGGCGGGAGTCACAGGTCCCCCCACACCCACGCTCCCGCCGCGCGCCCTGCTCAACCAACCGGCCCAGCCGGAAGACCAGCTCAGCCGGCGGTGGCGAGGTACGCGTCGATCTCGGCGAGGATCCGCTGCTGGCCAGCGGCGTCCAGGAAGGACGCGGTCACCGCGTTGCGGGCCAGCCCGGCCAGGCCCTCGGCTCCGACGCCGAGCAGGCGGGCGGCCACCGCGTACTCGTCGTTGAGGGTGGTGCCGAACATCGGCGGGTCGTCGGAGTTGATGGTGACCAGCAGCCCGGCCTCGACCAGCAGGGGCAGCGGATGCTCGTCGAGGGTGGCCACCGCCCGGGTACGGACGTTGGACGTCGGGCAGATCTCCATCCCGATCTGCCGCTCGGCCAGGTACGCGAGCAGCTGCGGGTCCTGTGCGGCGGAGATGCCGTGCCCGATCCGCTCGGCGCCCAACTCGTTCAGCGCGTCCCAGACGGTCTGCGGCCCGGTGGTCTCCCCGGCGTGCGGGACCGAGCGCAGCCCGGCGGCGCGGGCCTGGTCGAAGTACTGCCGGAACTGCGGTCGGGGTACCCCGATCTCCGGGCCGCCCAGACCGAAACTGACCAGCCCGTCCGGGCGCTCGTCCAGCGCGATGCGCAGCGTCTCCTCGGCCGCGGGCAGGCCGGCCTCGCCCGGGATGTCGAAGCACCAGCGCAGCTCGATGCCAAAGTCGGCCAGGGCACGCTTGCGGGCGTCCTCGATGGCCTCGCAGAACGCCGGCGCGGGAATGCCCCGTCGGACGTGCGAGTACGGGGTGATGGTCAGCTCCGCGTACCGGACCTGTTGGCGGGCCAGCTCGCGGGCCACCTCATGGGTGAGGATCCAGACGTCCTCCGGGTCACGGATGAGATCCACGACGCTCAGGTAGACCTCGATGAAGTGCGCGAAGTCGCGGAACTCGAAGTAGCTGGCGAGGGCGTCCGGGTCGGCCGGCACGGGCGTGCGCCCCTCGTGGCGCGCGGCCAACTCGGCGACGATCCGGGGCAGGGCGGAGCCGACGTGGTGCACGTGCAGCTCCACCTTGGGCAGGCCGGCGATGAAGGTGGACAGGTCGGTCACGGGTTCTCCTGGGCATGGTCGCCGGTGCGGGCGACGACGAAGACGCGGCGGAACGGGAAGTACACCTGACCCTGCCGCACCGGGTACGCCGCGGTGAGCCGTACTCCCAGCTCGGCCCGGAAGGCGGACCAGCCGGCGGCGTCCAGTGCGGCCCGGACCGGGCGCAGCGCGGTGCCCTCCATCCAGGCCAGCACCGGGTGCTCGGCGGCGGGTCGAGCCGGCAGCAGGTGCACGTAGGTAGTCTCCCAGGCGTCCACCGCGCAGCCGGCGGCGGTCAGCAGCGCCGCGTAGTCGGCCGGGTCGTCGACCGGGTCCGCGCGCAGCAGCGGGGCAACCTCGGCCCGCCAGGTCGGTCGGTCGGCGACCTCCCGCAGGGCGCGGTGCGAGTCGGCGGCGAAGTTGCCGGGGACCTGCATGGCGAGCCAGGCGCCGGCGGGCAGCTCGGCGGCCCAGCGGCGCAGCAGCTCCTGGTGGCCGGGGACCCACTGCAACGCCGCGTTGCTGACCACCACGTCCTCATCGCCGGCCGGAACCCAGTCGCGCAGGTCGGCGACAGCGAAGTCGACAGGCGCGCCGAGGGCCTCGGCCCGCTCGATCATCTCGGGTGAGGAGTCGAGGCCGCGCAGCCGGCTGGTCGGCCAGCGCTCGGCGAGGACGGCGGTGAGCTGGCCGGGGCCGCAGCCGAGGTCGACCACCGCCCGGGGTCGCTCGGCCGGGATCCGGGCGAGGAGGTCGTAAAACGGCCGGGATCGCTCGTCGCCGAAGCGCAGGTAGGTCGTCGGGTCCCACATGGTCGCCTCCCAAACCGTACGTCCGTACTGCTAACGGTACGGCTCGCGTGGCAGGGTGGCAACCCGATCACTAGGCTCGGGGCATGGAACAGCGCAGCTTCAACCGGCTCGGCCGGACCGTTGGCGCGGTCGGCCTGGGCGCGTGGCAACTCGGCGCCGACTGGGGCACCGTCAGCGAGGACGACGCGATGGCGGTGCTCGCCGCCGCCGTGGACGCCGGGGTCACCTTCCTCGACACCGCCGACGTGTACGGCGACGGCCGCAGCGAGCAGCTGATCGGCCGCTTCCTGCGCACCCGACCCGACGCCGGGCTGACCGTCGCGACCAAGATGGGCCGCCGCGTCGAGCAGCGGCCGGAGGCGTACACCCTGGCCAACTTCCGGCAGTGGACCGACCGCTCCCGGGCCAACCTGGGCATGGACACCCTGGACCTGGTCCAGTTGCACTGCCCGCCCACCGAGGTCTTCTCCTCCGACGAGGTCTTCGACGGCCTGGACACCCTCGTCGCCGAGAAGGCCATCGCCGGGTACGGAGTCAGCGTCGAGACCTGCGACCAGGCCCTCACCGCGATCGCCCGACCGGGGGTGGCGAGCGTCCAGATCATCCTCAACGCGGTCCGCCACAAGCCCCTGGAGCGGGTGCTGCCGGCCGCGGCCGCAGCGGGTGTGGGCATCATCGCCCGCGTGCCGCTCGCCAGTGGCCTGCTCTCCGGCCGCTACGACGAGCACACCGAGTTTCCCGCCGACGACCACCGCAACTACAACCGGCACGGCGCGGCCTTCGACGTCGGGGAGACGTTCTCCGGAGTCGACTTCGACCGAGGTCTGGCCGCCGTACGCCGGCTGGCCCCGCTCGTCGACGCGGACCGCACGATGGCGCAGTTCGCCCTGCGTTGGGTGTTGGACCAGGCGGGCGTCACAGTGGTCATCCCCGGTGCCCGCGACGCCGACCAGGCCCGACGCAACGCCGCCTCGGCGGCCCTGTCCCCGCTCACCGACGAGCAGTTGACAGCCGTCCGCAAGACCTACGACGAGTTGATCCGCCCGCAGGTGCACGACCGGTGGTGACCCGCGCGCCCGGGGTGCTCGCGTCGCGCCACCCGGCCGGCGATGCTGGACGGCGGCGCGCCGCCCCGGGCGGCGGAGAGGGGACGCGATGAGGGGTTGGCTTCCACTCACCCTCGGCCTGCTGGCCGTGGTGATCGGTGCGGTGTGGACGGTCCAGGGCCTCGGCTACGTCAGCGGCAGCGTGATGACCGACGAGAAGATCTGGGCGGTGATCGGCCCGCTCGTGACGGCGGCCGGGCTGGTGGTGATCTGGCTCGGCCTGCGCTCGCGTCGACGCTGACTGCTCGCCCCACCGGCGAGCCTGAACAGGCGAAAGCCCCGCATCCCAACCGGGATGCGGGGCTTTCGCGTGACCCTTGAGCCGGATCGTCCCACTGGCCGGCGGGGGCCGGCCGTCCTACTCAGATGGGACGGACCTGCTCAGCCTGCGGGCCCTTCTGACCCTGAGCAATCTCGAACTCCACCCGCTGGTTCTCCTCCAGCGAGCGGTAGCCGCTGGTCTGGATGGCCGAGAAGTGGACGAACACGTCAGCACCCCCACCATCGACGGTGATGAAGCCGAAGCCCTTGTCAGCGTTGAACCACTTCACGGTTCCCTGAGCCATGTGTTTCTCCCTCTAAAAACTGGCGGCCGTGCACGCCGTCCGGCCGATTGGCCGTTTTTGAGCAGCGGCGCCTGAGGCGGCCCCACGAAGGAGACTTCTCTCAACCCACGCCATCTCGCAACAGCGGGGACCAGCAAATCACGGAGGTAAAAAGTCTGTCACGACCTCTCCGACGAATTTCTCCGACATGTGACCTGACGGATGCCTCAGGTGCGCTGGGCGGCGTGCGATGCCATGCGAAAGCCCCCTTCCCATCGATGCGGGAAGGGGGCTGAAGTCGCTGCCTGTCAATCCGGCCAGCTGCCGGTCATCCGGCGTACGCCGACCGCGCCGCCCCGGTCCACAGCGGCCCGGACGACCGCGAAGATGGCGCCCTGCAACGCCGCGGCGGCCAGGATCTCGCCCCAGCCGCGATCCTCGTCGGTCGCGTTGGGCGCCTCACCGTCGCCCGCGGTGACCTTCCAGACCTGCCGGAAGATCGCCCCGGCCACCGCGCCCGCGGCGATACCCATCAGGACGCCGACCGGCCGGTACGCGACCCTGCCGATGCTCTTACTCACCTACGCCTCCCCCGCACGATCATCAGCACCACCACGGTGGCCACCGCGCCGGCCGCGATGGCCGCCCACGGCACCGGGTTGCGGCGCACCAACTCGCCCTTGTCGTACGCCTGTGCGCGTACCTTCTCGCCCTTTTCGTACGCCTGCGCCCGCGCCATTCCGGCGCCACGCGCGGCCTGACCGCGGACCCGAGCGACGGTCTGCGCCGCCTGCTCCCGCATCCGCGCCTTGGCCTGCTCAGCGGACTCTTTCAGACGCGCCTTGACGTCGGCCTTGGCGGCCAACGCCTCCATCGTCTCGCCCAACTCGACCCGGGTGCGACGGATCTCCTCGCGGAGGGCCTCCGTGTCGCCGGTCCCGTTACCGGTCATTGCCGCCCCCTGTCCTTCACCGCGGCGGTGACGGTGTCCATGTCTGCCCGGAGGCTGCGGACCGTGGCCGCCGGCACCGGCGGGACAGCACGGCTGACCTGCTTCTTGCCCACCAGGGCGAGGATGCCGGCCACCAGGAAGCAGGCCACCGCCACGATCAGCGCCGCGGCCCAGGCGGGCAACACCAGGTCGAGCAGCAGGATCGCCGTGGCGACCAGCGCACCCAGACCGAAGAACGCGAGCGCGCCGCCGCCGCCGAACAGGCCGATCCCGATGCCCGCGTGCTTACCCTTCTGGGTCAACTCCGCTCGGGCCAGCGTCAGTTCGTCCCGCACGAGGCGGGAGATCTGCTCCGTGGCCCGCTGCACCAACTCGGCGGTGGAGGGCTCGCTCCCGTTCTGGGATGTGCGGGCTTTCGCCACGTCAGCCATGCTGTCCTCCTTTCCTCATCACCGCGCTGTATGCCCGAAGTCGCCGCTCGTCAATCCTAAAGCGCGCCAAGCAGCTCACCGTCCCCGTTGTCCGGACGCCGCGCCGCCAATACGCGGCCAGCCGCCGCGATCACGCCAGAGACGTCCGGCAGCACATCCCCCACCCAAGCCCGACCAAACCTCCCGCAACCGACCCCCGCTCCCCGACCCCTCCCCTCCTCGCCCCTGCAACGGTGATCATGAGGTTGGCGGGGACAAACCAGGCGCACCCACCCGTCAACTCCATGATCGTCGGGGTCTGCCGGCGCGGCGGGCAAGGGTGACGCGGGACGAGGGCTACTGGGGGCGGGTTTCTTCGGGGCCCACGAAGGCTTCGCTGCGGGCGTCGCCGTCGTCGCTGCCGCCGAAGACACGGGCGTCGTCGGGTGCCTCGGTGTCGGACTGGCGGCGGGCCGGTCGCCTCGGCTGCACCCACTGCCAGGACAGGTTGCTGTTGGAGTCGCCCAGCTCGGTACGTAGCCGGGGCATCGCGGTCGGGCGGTTGTCCCGGATCCAGGCGACCAGGTGCTCCCGGACGAGGCAGCGCAGGTCCCACAGGCTGCCCGCGTCGGCGGCGCTGACCAGCGCGCGCAACCGCACCGTCCCGCCGGTGGCGTCGGTGACCTGGAGGACGCAGACCCGCCCGTCCCACAGCTCGGTGCCCTCGACGAGGCGGCGCAGCTCCTCGCGCATGGTCTGCACGGGTACCGCCCAGTCGACGTCGAATTCGGCGGTGCCGAGCACCGCCGCCTCCGTCCGGGTCCAGTTCTGGAACGGCTTGCTGGTGAAGTACGAGGTGGGCAGGATCAACCGGCGGTCGTCCCAGATCTGCACCACGACGTAGCTGAGGGTCAGCTCCTCGATGCGACCCCACTCCCCCTCGACGACGACGACGTCGTCGAGCCGGACGGCGTCGCTGAAGGCGAGCTGGAGGCCGGCGAAGACGTTGCCGAGCAGGCTCTGCGCGGCGAGCGCGGCCACCACACCGGCCACACCGGCCGAGGTCAGCACACCGGCGCCGATGCCCCGCACGCTGGGGAACGTCATCAGCATCACGCCCACGGTCAGGATGACGATCACCGCGATGGTCAGTCGGCGCAGCATCACCACCTGGGTCCGTACCCGCCGGGCGTGCCGGTTGTCCGGTACGTCGACCCGGAACCGGGCCAGCGCGGTGTCCTCCACGACGACAAGCAGGCAGGCGACCAGCCAGGCCACTGTGGCGATGACGCCGAGGATGAGCAGGTGCAGCAGCAGCCGCCGCCAGCTGTCGCCGACCGCGTACCCGGTGGTGAAGCGGACGGCGAACTGCACGGCCAGGACCGTTCCGGCGACCTGGAACGGGCGGTGCGCGTGGTCGGTCAACTCGGTCAACAGCAGTGACCGGCGGCCGAACCGCCGGGTCAACCGGTGGACGATCTCGACCAGGAACAGGGCGACCGCCGCCGCGACGAGCGCGGCGACGGCCGTTTCGAGATAGTTCTGCACGATTTCGTAGCTTCCCTTCGACCAAGCGTCGGGCACTTCGGGCAAAAGCCCAAGAGTGCCCGTCCACCCGGGAATCGACCAGTCAGACCTTGCGGTACCGGGACTGGAGGAAGCAGTAGACGCCGAAGGCGGCGATGCCGAGGGCGACCAGGGTCAGCAGGAACGTGCCATACGACTGCTCCTGCAGCAGGTGCAGCGCGGCGTCCAGACCACGGGCCTTCTCCGGGTCGTAGTTCACCGCCGCCACGATGACCAGCAGACCGGCGATGCCGTACGCGACACCCTTGGCGATGTATCCGGCCATGCCCAGCCGGCGGGCGAGCTGGCGGGTCTTCGGGCTCATCTCGCCGGTCTTGAGGTGCTTCTCGAACTTCTTCCGGGCTCCGTAGATGATCAGGCCGATGCCGATCGCGGCGACGACCAGCCCGGCCAGGCCGACCAGCCAGCGGCCACCGCTGGAGGTCATCAGCTTGCCGGTCAACGCCTCCTGCTGGTCGGCGCTGTTCGACCCGGCGTCCTTGAAGACCTTGAAGGCGGTCCAGGCGAAGTAGAGGTAGACGATGGTCCGGCCGGCCGAGGCGAGCCGTTCCATGAGCCGCTCCTTGTCGCGCTCGGCGCGGTGCCCGACCGCCGCCTCCAGCGCCTGCCAGATCGCCATCGCGAGCAGGCCGACCGCGACGGCGATGACCAGGAACTTGCCGAGGGGCTGTGCGGAGAGGGTACGCAGCGCGCCGGACTGGTCGCCGTCGTCGGACGACGTGCCGAACGCGATCTGCAACGCCAACCAGGCGAAGAGGAGGTGGACGATGCCGTAGCCGATGAAGCCGGCCCGGGCGAGGAGTTCCAGCCACCGGCTGTCCGCCGTACGGGAGGCGGTGGCTTCGGCGCTACGGGTGAGTGACATGGCGTCACAATCTCCGATTCGGAAGATTCCCAAACGTCGGCCACCGCCGCCCGCCCAGGTCAGCTGCCCGGGTTGCGTGAAACGCGAATCTTGACCTGCTGGTCGGTCACGCTGTCCAGGGTGACAGCGAAGCCCCCCGCCTCGGCGGCCTGCTGGCCGGTGGTGAGGGTGAGCTGCTCACCGGCGACCTCGACGGTCACCTGGTCACCCTCGGCGCCGACCAGTTTGGCCTCGACGCCCAGGATGGTGGCGCTGGCGTCGACACCCCGCTCGAAGGTGACGGTGCAGGCGTCCAGCCCGCAGTCGGTGGAGGCGCCCTGGGAGCTGCACCCGGCGAGCACGGCGAGGCCGAGTGCCAGACCGGCGAAGAGACCGGCGGCGCGGCGGACGGGGGAAATGGGCATGGTGGCGGGTCGGTTCGTCACCTCGCCAAGAGTACGAGACATCCGCGAGGTCGCCGCCGAACGGTGATCACCTGGCGGCCGGGCAGGGTACGTGGAGCACCGGCTAGGGTCCGGGACATGCCGTTCGACATTGCCCGCACCCGGGCCGCGTACCCCGCCCTGACCGAGGGCTTCGTCCACTTCGACGGTGCCGGCGGCACCCAGACCGCGGCCGGTGTGATCGACGCGGTCACCGATGCCATGCGGTCGGCGGTCGGCAACCGCAGCGCCGCCAACGTGGCGGGCCGCCGGTCGTTGGAGCTGGTGGCCCAGGCCCGCTCGGCGGTGGCCGACCTGCTCGGCGCCGACCCGGCCGGTGTGGTGCTCGGCCCGAGCGCGACCGCGCTGACGTACACCCTGGCTCGCACGCTCGGCGCGGCCTGGCGCCCGGGTGACGAGGTCGTGGTCTCCCGGCTCGATCACGACGCGAACGTGCGGCCGTGGGTGCAGGCCGCCGAGGCGGCCGGCGCGACGGTGCGCTGGGCCGAGGTCGACCGGCACACCGGTGAGCTGCCCGCAGCCCAGTACGCGGACCTGGTGGGTGAGCGGACCCGGTTGGTAGCGGTCACCGCCGGCAGCAACGCCATCGGCACCATGCCGGACGTGCCGGCGATCGCCAAGATCGCGCACGCGGTCGGCGCGTTGGTCTACGTCGACGGCGTGCACTCGGTTCCGCACGGGCCGACCGACCTGGCCTCGCTCGGCGCCGACGTGCTGGTCACCAGCGCGTACAAGTGGTCCGGCCCGCACCTGGCGGCGATGGTGGCGGACCCGGCCCGGTGGGCGGCGTTGCGCCCGGCGAAGCTGGTGCCGTCCTCCGACGCGGTGCCGGACCGGTTCGAGTACGGCACGCCGAGCTTCCCGCTGCTGGCCGGCGTGGCCGCGGCGGTGGATCACCTGGCGGGGCTGGACCCGGACGCGGTCGGGGACCGGCGGGCCCGGCTGCGGGCCGGGCTGGCCGCCGCCCAGGCGCACGAGGAGGCGCTACTGGACCAGCTGCTCGCCGGGCTGGCACAGCGGCCGGCGATCACCGTCTACGGTTCGCCGGCGCGGCGCTGCCCGACCGTCTCGTTCCGGGTCGCCGGGATGTCCCCGGCGGCCGTCCAGGAGGCGTTGGGCGCTGCCGGTTTCTGCCTCTCCGTCGGCGACTACTACGCCTACGAGTACTTCCAGCTCATGGGTCTGCGCGACAGCGGCGGCGCGGTGCGGGCCAGCATCTACCACTACAACACCGCCGACGAGGTGGACCGGTTGCTCGGCGAACTCGACGCGCTGGCCGACCCGGCGGGGAGAATGGCCGGATGAGCACCCTGGTCGAGGACAACCCGGCGAAGCACCGCTTCGAGATCCTGGTCGACGACGCGCTGGCGGGCTTCACCGCGTACCTGCCGCGCGGCGAGGTCCTGGTCTTCACCCACACCGAGGTGGACCGGGGCTTTCAGGGCAAGGGGGTGGGCGGCGCGCTGGTCCGCGGCACCCTGGACGAGCTCCGGGCACGCGGCACGACAGTGGTGCCGCAGTGCCCCTTCATGTCCGCGTTCATCGACAAGCACCCCGAGTACGCCGACCTGGTCGCCGACCTCCCGTAGGGCGGGCCGTCAGCGGGCGCCGGTGAGCACCTCGGCGGCAGCCTGTCCACTGGCCCGGGTGGCGCCGTGGGTGGCCAGGTGCACCGCCCCGTTGACCAGCTCGGGCACGCCCAGCTCGACCACGACGGCGTCCGGCCGGGCGGCCAACGCGCGGTGCACGGCGGCGCGCATCCAGTCGTGCCGATGCTGGTCGCGGACAACCAGGACCAGGGGCCGGCTGCCGGCACCGGCGCCCGGGTCCGCCGGCACATCGGGTTCGGCGTAGCGGACCGTGCTGGTGCCGGGCAGCAGCTCGGTCAGGGGTCCGCCGATGCCCCACGGGGTCTCGGCGCCGATGGCGATGTTGCGCAGCGGCTCGAACTCGACGACGTGTGCCGCGCGGGTCAGGGGCAGCGCGACCGTCGTGCCCGGGGCGGCGGTGACCCGGACGGCCCGACGGGCGGCGACCAGACCGACGTCGGTGGCGGCGCGCGCTCCGGCCGAGCCGGCGCTGCGGGCGGCCACCGTCCAGGCGGCGAGTTGACCGACGCGCTTGGCGGCCTCGGCGAGGCGTTCCTCGGGCAGCTCACCGGAGACGACGGCGGCCACGATGGCGTCGCGCAGCTCGCGGGCGGCCTGTTCGTCGGCCCGTTCGCCGCCGATGCAGATGGCGTCGGCCCCGGCAGCGAGTGCGCGGACCGTCGCCCCGGCGAAGCCGTACCGGCCGGCGACCGCGCGCATCTCCACCGCGTCGGTGACCACCACGCCGGAGAAGCCCAGCTCGTCGCGGAGCAACCCGCCCAGGATGCGCTGACTCAGCGTCGCCGGCAGGTGCGGGTCGAGGGCGGGCACCAGCAGGTGACCGGTCATCACCGCCTGCACGCCGGCGGCCACGGCGGCGCGGAACGGGGCCAGTTCGCAGGCGTCCAGCCGGTCCCGGTCGGCGGTGATCCGGGGCAGGTCGTGGTGTGAGTCGACACGGGTGTCGCCGTGCCCGGGGAAGTGTTTGGCGCAGGCCGCGACGCCGCCGGCCTGGAGCCCGCGAACCCAGGCGGCGGTGTGCCGCGCGACCAGCACCGGGTCGGCACCGAAGGAACGGACGCCGATCACCGGGTTCGCCGGATTGGAGTTGACGTCGGCGTCCGGGGCGTAGTTCAGGGTGATTCCCGCCGTGGCCAGCTCGGCGCCGAGGTCCCGGGCGACGGCTTCGGTCAGCTCCGGGTCGTCGACAGCGCCGAGGGCGAAGTTGCCGGGCCGGGAGCTGCCGTGCACCGACTCCAGTCGGGTGACGTCGCCGGCCTCCTCGTCGATCGCCACGATGACGTCCGGCCGTTCCGCACGCAGCGTCGCGGTGAGCGCGGCCACCTGCTCGGTGTCGACGACGTTGCGGGCGAAGAGCACCACCGAGCCGAGACCCTCGCCGAGCCAGCGGCACACCCATGGTGGTGGGGTGGTGCCGACGAAGCCGGGTTGCAGGACGGCGGCGGCGAGCGCCGAGAGGTGCCCGTTGGCGGTGGTCACTCCGCCCCCTCGCAGTGATCGATGTCGATCACCGGCGACGGTGCGCCCCCGTCGACCCGCTGGTTGCGCTCGCTCATGCGGCCCCCGTACCCCATCTCTCGCGCGCCCTCGGCGCACCGCCACCGGCAGGCGGTCCTGCCATGGTCACACTGAGCGATTCAATAGTCAATAAACCTTACAGTTGCCTGGCGGCCCGCTCTCCGGGGAGAGTGCGGGGATGGATCCCGTCCTGCTGGCCGACGCGACGAGCCCGGCCGACATCCCCGGCGTACGCCTGCTCGGCCTGGTGGTCGGCGCCCTGCTGCTCCTCGCCGCGATCCGGGCGATGTTCGGTCGACGCTGAGCGACCCGCGCCGATCCGGGCCCGACGGGCCGGGTGTGGTCGACCGCGACCGGGGTACGGCTCTCCCCATCAGCAGGTTCGCGTGCCGAAGGGGTAAGCCATGAAGATCGGTTATTTCCTGTCCAGTGAGGAGTTCACGCCAGCCGAGCTGCTGGAGCAGGCGCGCGGCGCCGAACGGGCCGGCTTCGAGGCGCTGTGGATCTCCGACCACTACCACCCCTGGGTGGACGCACAGGGCCAGAGCCCGTTCGTCTGGTCGATGATCGGCGCGCTCAGCCAGGTCTGTTCGCTGCCGGTGACCACGGCGGTGACCTGCCCGACAGTGCGGATCCACCCAGCCGTGATCGCGCAGGCGGCGGCGACCAGCGCGGTGCTGCACGGTGGGCGGTTCGTGCTCGGCGTCGGCACCGGCGAGGCGCTCAACGAGCACATCTTCGGCGACGCCTGGCCGCAGGCCGACGTCCGGCTGGAGATGCTGGAGGAGGCCGTCGAGGTGCTGCGCGCGCTGTGGGGTGGCGGCTTCGTCAACCACCACGGCAAGCACTACACAGTGGAGCAGGCCCGGATCTACACGCTGCCCGACGCTCCCCCGCCGATCTACGTCTCCGGCTTCGGGCCGAAGTCCATCGACCTGGCCGCGCGGATCGGTGACGGCTACGTGAGCACCATGCCCGACGGCGAGATGGTCCGGCGCTTCCGCGAGAACGGCGGCGGCGACAAGCCGTGCCAGGCCGGCTTCAAGGCGGCGTACGCCGACAGCGAGGACGAGGGCATGCGCATCGCGTACGAGCGCTGGCCCAACGCGGGGGTGCCCGGTGAGCTGTCCCAGGTGCTCCCCTCACCGCGCCACTTCGAGCAGGCCGCCGAGCTGGTCAAGCCGGAGATGGTCAGGGACGCGTTCGTCTGCGGCAACAGCGTCGACGCGCACCTGGAGATGATCGACAAGTACGCCAAGGCCGGCTTCGACGAGGTGTACGTGGCCAACACCGGCCCGCACTACCAGGGTCTGTTCGACCTCTACCAGCGCGAGGTCCTGCCCCGGCTGCGCTGAGTAGCGGATCGGCGAGCCGGCCGTCGCGGGCATGGCGGGTGCCCTGCCTGTGATCGTCCGAACGCGTTTCGGCGGTCACGGGCTCGGGTACCTCCGGCCCTCGATGAAACTGTCCACGCACTCGATGACGTTGCGCCACGCGGCCCGCAGCCTTTTCGGCTGGAAGGCGCTACGGCCCAACCAACTGGCCGCCATGCGCGCCGTGATGAAGCGGCGAGACGCCCTGGTGGTGTTGCCCACCGGAGCCGGCAAGTCGGCGATCTACCAGATCCCGGCCAGCCTGATCCCCGGCCCCACCGTGGTGATCTCCCCACTGCTGGCCCTTCAGCAGGACCAGATCGCCTCCCTCAACGAGCGGCAACGCCCGGAGCTGCGGGCGGTGCGGATCAGCTCGAACGAGTCGCCCACCCAGCAGGCCGAGGCGATCACCGAGATCCGCGAGGGCCGGGCGGAGTTCCTCTTCATCACCCCGGAACAGCTCAGCAACCCGGACCGGATGGCCGAGGTCGCCGAGCTGAAGCCAGCCCTGGTGGCGATCGACGAGGCGCACTGCATCTCGGCGTGGGGGCACGACTTCCGCCCCGACTACCTGGCGCTCGGGCACCTCATCGACGGCGTCGGTCGGCCGCCGGTGGTCGCGCTGACCGCCACCGCCTCCCCTCCGGTACGCGACGACATCATCGCCCGGCTGCGGCTGCGGGACCCGGAGGTGGTGGTCTCCGGGCTGGACCGGCCGAACCTGTTCGTCGAGGTAGCGCACTGCCCCACCGAGGACTACCGGTGGCGGCGACTGATCGCGCTGCTGAGCGACGACGAGCGACCCGGGATCATCTACGTGCCCACCCGTCGCGCCGCCGAGGAGCTGGCCACCCGGTTGACCGACGCCGGCTACCCGGCGCAGTTCTACCACGGTGGGATGGCGGCCGGCGCACGCCACGACCTGCACGAGGCGTTCCTCGCCGACCAGGTGCCGATCATGGTGGCGACCTCGGCGTTCGGCATGGGCATCGACAAGCCGAACATCGCCTGGGTGGTGCACATGGCGCTGCCCGACTCGCCGGACAGCTACTTCCAGGAGATCGGCCGGGCCGGCCGCGACGGGCAACCGGCCCGGGTGCTGCTGCTCTGGCAGGCCGAGGACGTCGGCCTGCAACGGTTCTTCAGCGGCGGCCTGCCCGACGTCGACGAGCTGCGCGACCTAGCCGCGATGCTGCGCAAGAAGCCGGCCACCAAGACCGAGCTGCGCGAGACCACCGGCCTCGGGCCGCGCAAGCTGGGCCAGTACCTCTCCCTGTTGGAGCAGGTCGGTGCGGCCGAGCCGCGCGCCCGGCAGCGCGTCGGCGCGCCCCGTTACTCCCCCACCCCGACCGACGCCGCCGCGGCGGCGCTGGCCGAGGCGGAGCGCCAGCAGACGGTGACCCGGTCCCGCACCGACATGATGCGGGCCTTCGCCGAGACCACCGCCTGCCGTGGGCAGACGTTGCTGGCCTACTTCGGCGAGCAGATGACGCAGGTCTGCGGCCACTGCGACAACTGCCACAACGGCACCAGCGTGGCCGACCAGGGCGCGGTCGGGCCGTTCCCGGTGCACAGCCAGGTGCGGCACCCGGAGTGGGGGTCCGGCATGGTGCTCTCCTACGAGGAGGACAAGATGACCGTTCTCTTCGAGGAGGTCGGGTACAAGACGTTGTCGGTGCGCGTGGTGTCCGAACAGGGCCTGCTGACCCTGGACTAGCCTGACCCGGGTGCCGCTTTCGGGCCCGGTGGATCGAGCAAGCAGAGCACCGATTGACCAAGCAGAGCAGGGCGGAAGGGGCATTGCCGTGATCGAGCAGCCGGCGTACACCGGTTTCGGTTTCTCCGACGGGGAGTGGGGGTTGCTTGTCGGCCTGCCGCAGTCGGTGCTGACCGCGGCGAGCGCCGCCGAGTCCGACGGCACCCGCCGGACCATGGCGGAGAACGCGGCCGGGTTGGAGACCATCGCCGCCGGCCGGGAGTCGGCCAGCCCGCTGGTCGCCGCCGTGGCCGGGGAGATCGTCACCCGGGTCGGTGACCCGGACACCGGCGAGGAGTTGCCGGTCATCGCGCCCTCCGACCCCGGGGCGTACATCGACGACGTGCTGCTGCGGGCCGGCGAGGCCGGCGCGTTGCTGGCGGCGCGGGTCGACGAGGGTGAGGCTGGCGCGTACAAGCACTGGCTCGTGAAGATCGCCGAGCAGGTGGTGGGCGCCGCGTCCAGCGGTGGGCTGCTGGGCATCGGTGGCGAGTCGGTCAGCGACTCCGAGCGGCGTTTCCGCGACCGGCTCGCGCACGTGCTCATCGACTGATCGACGACAACGAGGTATCGGCCGGACCGGTCGGCTCGACGGCCAGCGCCGTAGGGTCGGCCGGTCGGACGCCGCGCAGCGCGAGAAGCGCGGTGACCCCGCCGAGCAGCATCACCACCATGGCGGCGTACGCGGCCAGGTGCAGCCCGTCGGTGAACGCGACGCCGGCGGCGTGCCGCACCGCGTCAGCCAGCTCCGCCGGCAGCCCTTGGGCGACAGCGAGCGCACCACCCAGGGTCTCCCGGGCCACGGCGGTGGTGTCGGCGGGCAGCCCGGCCGGCAGGCCGTCGACGATCTCGCGGCGGTAGACCGCCGCGCCCACGCTGCCCAGGATCGCCATTCCCAGCGCACCGCCCAGCTCGCTACTGGACTCGGTCAGCGCCGACGCGACACCCGCCTGCTCGGGCGGCGCCGCGCCGAGGACCAGCTCGGTGACGAGGGACATCACCATCACCAGGCCGCCCGCGTAGACACTGGCGCCGACGAGCAGCAGCCACAGCGGCGTCTCCGGGGTGACCTGGGTCAACACCACGAAGCCGACCACTGCGATGCCGAACCCCGCACCGATCAGGTACGCCCGTTCGACGCGCTGGGCCAGGGCGGCCGCGGCCGGCGCGACTCCGCCCACGGCGAGGGACGGCACGAGGCTCCACAGCGCCGCCCGTAGCGGGCTCAGGCCGAGCACCAGTTGAAGGTGCTGGGTGGTGAAGATGGCGAAGCCGACGATGGCGAACATCGCCAGCAGGTTGACCGCGAGCGACCCGGCGAAGCCGCGACGGCGGAACAACGCGAGGTCGACCATCGGGTACGCCCTGGTCCGCTGCCGGTGCAGGAAGAGCGCCCCCACCAGCAGACCGGCGACGATGGCGAGGACCCGCACCGGGCTGAGGCCGTCGCGGGCCATCTCCTTGATTCCGTAGATCACCGGCAGCAGCGCGCCGAGCGACAGTGCCGCGCTGATCAGGTCGAACCGCCCGGTCGCCGGGTTGCGGAACTCGGGCACCAGGAGCGGCACGAGCAGGAGCAGCATCAGCATGGCCGGGATGTTGATCAGGAAGATCGAGCCCCACCAGAAGTGCTCCAGCAGGATCCCGCTGAGCACCGGGCCGATGGCGATGCCACCGGTGAGGGTGGCGGTCCAGATGCCGATGGCGGTCCCGCGCTGCTTGGCGTCGTGGAACATGTTGCGCACCAGGGCGAGCGTCGAGGGCATCAGGGTGGCCCCACCGACGCCGAGTACCGCACGCGCGGCGATCAGCGTCGCGGTGCTGTCGGCGTACGCGGCCAGCAGCGACGCCGCGCCGAACGCGGTGGCGCCGATCAACAGGAGCCGGCGTCGGCCGATCCGGTCACCCAGAGCGCCCATGGTGATGAGCAGCCCGGCCAGCACGAAGCCGTAGATGTCGAAGATCCAGAGCTGTTCAGTGGCGGTGGGACGCAACTCCGCGCTGATGAACGGGACGGCGAAGTAGAGCACCGACACGTCCATCGAGACCAGGAGCAGCGGCAGCATCAGCACCGTGAGCCCGATCCACTCCCGTCGGCCCGCTCGCGGTGCCGGTGTGGTGGTGATCGTCATGGTCAGTTCCTTTTCTGCGTAGAGCGTACGCTGTTATGCGTAGACCATACGCAGAACTAGGATGGCGGGGCAAGGAGGAAATGTGGCGGCGAAGACAGACGACAGCGGGCCCGTACTCCCGGCGGCCATCGAGAGCGCGTGGGGGCTGCGGGAGCGGCCACCCAAGGGCCCCCGGCCGGGAATGAGCGTGCCCGCCATCGTGGACGCCGCCGTACGCGTGGCCGACGCCGACGGCCTCGCGGCCGTCTCGATGAGCCGGGTGGCCAAGGAGTTGGGCGCCGCGACAATGGCCCTCTACCGGTACGTCGGCTCGAAGGACGAGCTGCTGATGCTCATGGTCGACACCGGTTACGGCCCCTCGCCCGGCCCACCCGCCCCGGAGGACGACTGGCGCGCCGGCCTCACCCGGTGGGCCTGGGCCGAGCACAAGGTGCTGCGGCAACGGTCCTGGCTGCTGCACGTGCCGATCAGCGGCCCACCGATCACCCCGCAGCAGCTCGGTTGGATGGAGGACGGGCTGCGCTGCCTGGACGGCACCACGCTCGGCGAGGGCGAGAAGATGTCGGTGCTCCTGCTGATCACCGGGTACGTCCGCAACGAGGCCACCCTCACCTCACAGATCGCCGAGGGCAGCCGGGCCGCCGGCGTCGAGCCCAGCGAGATGATGCCGGCGTACGGTCGGCTGGTGGCCCGGCTCATCGACCCGGCCCGCTTCCCCGCGCTGCACCGGGTGCTGAGCGCCGGTGTGCTCTACCAGGACGACGACCCCGACGACGAGTTCGCCTTCGGCCTGGACCGGATCCTTGACGGCGTCGAGGCGCTGATCCAACGCCGGGCGGGCTGAGGGAGCCCCATGCTGCCGAGAGACATCATCGACACCACCGTCCTGCCACCCGGCGAACGGTTCGGCATGTGGCTGGACCTGGTCGCACGCACCTCGGTGCCGCTGCGCATCCAGTCCGCGCACAGCGACGACTTCGCCGCCCGCGCCAATTTCATCGCGCTCGGCCCGATCCAACTGGCGCAGTACGAATACCCGTCCCTGGACGCCACCCGGACCCCGAAGCTGGTCCGTCAGTCCGACCCGGAGCTGTACATCCTCGCCCTCACCACCGGCGGCATCGGCACGTCCAGCCAGGACGGTCGCCGCAGCGAGATCCTGGCCGGCGAGTTCACCTTCTACGACGGGTCCCGCCCGCACGACGTCTGCCACCACGCCACCGAGCCGGACCGGGACCAGGCCACCTCGATCGTCACGATGATCCCGCACGCCGCCCTGCCCCTACCGCCGCAGCGGATGGCCGCGCTCTACGGCGGCCGGATGTCCGGCAGCGAGGGGATCGGGGCGCTGCTGGCGCAGTTCCTGCTCCAGGTGACCGGGCACCCCGAGCAGTACCATGCCGCCGACGCCAGCCGGCTCGGCGCGGTGGGGCTCGACCTGGCCACCACAATGCTCGGCCGGCACCTCGTCGCCGAGGACGCCGTGCCCACCGAGGTCCGCCGCCGGGCGCTGCTCACCCAGGTGCAGTCGTACATCCACCGCCACCTCGGCGAGGCGACACTCGGCCCGCAGGTCGTGGCCGACGCCCACCACATCTCGGTGCGGTCCCTGCACCGGTTGTTCGAGGCCGAGGACGTCACTGTGGCGTCGTACATCCGGGATCTGCGGCTGGCCCGGTGCCGGCGCGACCTGGCCGACCCGGCGCTGCGCACGCAGCCCGTGCAGACCGTGGCGGCGCGGTGGGGTTTTTCCGACAAGGCCCACTTCAGCCGGGTATTCCGGGCCGCGTACGGCACCACCCCGCAGGAACACCGCGACAGTGGTTCGGATTTGGCGCGGATCGTCAACCGCCAGGCGTCCACGGTCAACTCGCTGCCGGCAGACTGACACCAACGCGGCCGGCCGCCACCTGGTGGGCCGCCAACGGGGGCCGTGGCGAGGCGCCCGCCGCGCGAGCGGCGGGCGGCCGCCCGGTGGCACCCCACTGACGCCCGAGGCTCCGGCTCCGTCGCGCTTCCCCCCAGAACCGCCGACGGGGCCGGTCAGGCCCCCTCCAGCAGCTTCAGGACGACCTGCTCCGCCTCCTCGCGAGGCGCCTGCGGGTCCACCGACGCCACCACCCCGTCGTGGTAGAGGTCGACCACCCGGGGGTCCACGTACGACGCGCGAGCCACCGTCGGCGTGTTGCCCAGCAGCTCCGCCACCTCACGCATCACGGCGACCACCGCCTTCCGCCGGGCGGTCATCGAGCGGGCCGGGCCGACGGTGGCCAACTCGGTGGCCGCGAGCACTGTGGCGTGCCAGGTACGGAAGTCCTTCGCGGTCATCTCCCCACCGCTGGCGTCGCGCAGGTAGCCGTTGACCTCGTCGCTGCGCACGTCGCGCCACTCCCGGCCGTCCCAGTAGCCGAACAGCCGCTCCGCCCGTCGCCGACGACGGCGCAGATCCACCAGCACCTGGCACAGCTCCGGGTCCTCGATCCGGCGTACCTGCTCGATGCCTCCCTTCGCGGGAAACACGAACACCACGCAGCCGCGCCGGGACCGGGCATGCTCGGGGCGCAGGGTCGCCACCCCGTACGTCGGGTCGTCGCCGTTCGCGTACTGGTCGCTGCCGACCCGGAACATCCCCATGTCCAGCAGTCGGGTCACCGTCGCCAGCACCCGGTCCCGGCCCAGCCCACGGCCGTCAAGGTCGCGCCCCACGCGCTCGCGCAGCGCCGGCAGCCGCCGGGCCACCTCCAGCATGTGGTCGAACTTCGCCTCGTCCTGCTTCTCCCGCCACCGCGGGTGGTAGATGTACTGCTTTCGCCCGGCCGCGTCGATCCCGATCGCCTGGATGTGCCCGTTCGGGTGCGGGGCGATCCACACGTCCTGCCAGGCCGGCGGAATGACCAACTCCCGCAGCCGGGCCAGGACATCCGGATCCCGCACCGGAGCCCCGGACTGGTCGACGAAGAGCCAACCCCGTCCGCGCCGACGCCGTCCGTACCCCGGTCGACCCGGGTCGCTACGCCGCAACCGCACCGGAGACCCGCACCACCCTCTCCACCTCGGCCACGGCGGCCAGCACCTCGTCAAGGCGCAGAGCCGCCATCGTCGGGTGGCTTCCTACCCCGTCCCACCTGGGCCAATCCGCCTCGCCGGCCCAGAGCACCCGGTGCCGCGGCCGATCCGGTGGAGGCCCCCAGTGCGCCGGTGGCACCGGCCCGAAGAGGACGACCGACGGGGTGCCGTACCCGGTGGCCAGGTGGGCGACCCCGGTGTCCCCGCTGACCACCAGCCGGGCGTCGGCCACCAGCGCGGCGAGCGCGCCGAGGTCGGTCCTGCCGGCCAGCACGGCGTCCGAGCTCAGGCCCGCCGCCTCCGCCACCCGGGCCGCCAACGCCCGTTCGTCGGCCGAGCCGGTGAGCAGCACCCGGTGCCCCTGGTCGGTCAGCGCCCGGGCCAGCGCGGCGAACCGCTCGGCGGGCCACCGCTTGGCCGGGATCTTGCTGCCCGGGTGCAGCACTGTGACACCGCTGGGCAGCCCCGCCGCCCCGGGCCGACGCAGGCTGAGGTCGGCGCGGTCGGCCGGGATGTCGTACCAGGACAGCAGCCGGCACCACCGGTCCACCTCGTGCTCGTCGACGGCCCAGCGCGGGCCGTCGGCGCGGCCGGCGTCCGGGCTGGCGAAGGCGAGCAGCCGACCGGGCCGGGTTGCCGCGAGCAGCCGGTGCGACTGCGGGCCGCGCCCGTGCAGGTTGACCGCGACCCGCGGGGCCGACCCCACCCGGAGAGGGCGATCCAGCCCGGCGGTGTCCACCAGCCGGTCGACGCCACCGACCAGGTCGACCAGCGGGGACAGCCAGCCGGGCGCGGCGAGCGCCAGCTCCCGCGACGGGTACGCGGCCCGCAGCGCCCGCAGCGCGGGCACCGCGGTCACCAGATCGCCGACGCCGAGGGCGCGCAGCACGAGGATCACGGGTACGAGGTCTCCTGCTCGGCGCAGACCACCATCTCGCGCACCGCGCAACCGGGCGGCTGGTTGAGCGCGAACATGATCGCGGCGGCGGTGTCGGCGGGCTCGTTGAGGTTCGCGTCCGGCCCCGGCTTGTACTGCGGGTCACGTTCGTCGAAGAACGCGGTACGCATCCCACCCGGAATGAGCAGGGTGACGCCGACCTGACCGGCAAGCTCGGCGGCGAGGGCTCGGGTGAACCCCACCACGCCGAACTTCGCCGCGCAGTACGCGGTGGCGTCACTGACCGCCTTGACGCCCAGGGTTGAGGCGACGGTGACGATGCGGCCCCGGGAGGTCAGCAGGAACGGCAGCGCGGCCCGGATCACCGCCGCGGTGGCCAGCAGGTCGACGGCGACGATCCGGTCCCAGGTCTCCCCCGGCAGGTCGCCGAGTCGACCCGGCACGTCCGTGCCGGCGGCGGTCACCACCGCGTCCAGACCACCGGCCTGCTCGGCGAGGTGCTGGGTGGCCACCTCGGCGGCTCGCGTGTCGGCCAGGTCACACTCGGTCCAGGACACCCCGTCGGCCGGCGGTTGCCGGTCCAGCACGAGCGGTCGGCCACCGGAGGCGGCCACCGCGGCGACCACCGCCGCGCCGAGGCCGCTGGCGCCGCCGGTGACCAGGACGGTGGGCCCGGCGCCGGGCCGCGTGGCGGTCATCGGGTCCGCTCCGCGAGCGTGCGGACGATCAGGTCGGTGGTGGAACGACCGTCCAGGTAGGGCACCACCACGGTGTTCCCACCCCAGCGGCGCAGGACCTCCGCCTCCGGCAGGGTGACGCTCGCGTCCCCACCGCCGGTGGCGTAGTCGCCGCCCTTGACCCACACGTCGGGGCGTACCCAGGACAGCGCCGTCTCCGGGGTCGGCTCGTCGAAGATGAGGACCGCGTCGACGCAGCTCAGGGCGGCCAGCAGTCGGCTGCGGTCAGCTTCGGACTGCACCGGCCGATCCGGCCCCTTCAACCCGGCCACGCTGGCGTCGGAGTTCAGGCAGACGATGAGGCACTCGCCGAGCTGCCGCGCCGCCTCCAGGGTGGCCACGTGCCCGGCGTGCAGCAGGTCGAAGCAACCGCCGGTCGCCACCACAGTGCCACCCGCGGCGCGTACCTCACCCAGGAGCGTGGCGACAGCTGCGACTCCCACCCGGTCGGCCACCGCACCACCTCGTGGTGCCGGCTGGAGGGCTCGCGGCCCCGGCGCACTCCTGGCCCGCACCGTAGGCGCCGATGGAGGCAGCACCGTGGCCACTCCCCCACCGGCCACGTACGCGGACGCCTCGGCGACCGCCACCTGCACCGCCTCGGAGACCAGCGCGCCCTGGGCCAGTGCGAGGCTGGCCGCCGCCGCGAACCGGTCGCCGGCACCGCAGGTGTCCCCCTCGGCGCTACCCGGCGTCGGCACCACCAGCGGCGTGGACCCGGCGTGGCAGAGCAGCGCACCGTCGCCGCCCAGCGTCACAGCGACCGCGCCGGCGCGCCAGCGCCGTCGTAGCCCCTGGGCGCCGCGGGACGCGGTGGCAAGTCGGGAGGCGCCGGGCAGCGCGGGGACCAGCTCGCGCACCTCGGACTCGTTCGGGGTGGCCAGGTGTACGCCGGGCACGGCTGCCGGGCCGCGCGGATGCGGGTCCCACACCACCGGTGCGCGGGTGGCGGCCAACGCGTCGCGCAGCGCGGGCTGCCGGGCCACCCCCCGGCCGTAGTCGCTGACCAGCACCGCCGACGCCGCGGCGATCACCCGGAGCACCTCGTCGGAGGGCTGACCCGGCTCCCCGGACGCCCCGCCCCGGTCGTGGCGCAGCAGCACCCGCCCCCGGGCCCGCAGCCGGATCTTCTCCGGCGTCGCACCGGAGAGGGCCAGTGGGTACACCTGCACGCCGGCGGCGGCGAGCAGCGCGCTCAGCCGGGCCCCGCCGGCGTCGTCGGCGAGCGCGGTCACCAGCACCACCTCGGCGCCCTGCGCGGCGGCGAACACCGCCGCCAACCCGGCGCCCCCCGGTCGGTCGGTGGCCACGGTCTCGTCGAGCACCGGCACCGGGGAATCCGGGCAGAGCCGGTTCACCACACCTTCCACATCCCGGTCGAGCAGGGTGTCCCCGAGCACCACCACCGGTCCCCTCACGCTTGCCTCCTCATCGTCACGCGTCGACCTGCTGTCCGACTCACGCGTCGACCTGCCGTCCGGGCCCGCCGTCGAGCACCACCTCGACCCCGGTGCGTACCGGCGCGGAAGGCAGCCGACCGGCCGGTGCGGGCTCCCCGGGCCCGGGGTGGACGACCGCCGGATCGGCGACTGCCGCCAGCGCGGCGGGCAACTCCTGTTCGAGGTACTCGCAGAGCAGATGACTGGTCACCAGGTGCAGCTCCTGGACGACCTGGGTGTCCGGGGACGCGACGGCCAGCACGTCGTCGCAGGCGTCGGCGAGCGGATTGGGCGCGGTGCCGGTGAGCGCCCAGGTGGTCACCCCGACGTCGCGGGCGGCCTGCGCGGCGGCGACCAGGTTGGGGCTGGTTCCGCTGGTGCTCAGCAACAGCAGGATGTCGCCAGGGCGGCCGTGGGCGCGCACCTGGCGGGCGTACACGTCGGTGTAGCCGTAGTCGTTGGCGATGGCGGTGAGCGCGCTCGTCTCGGCGTGCAGCGCGATCGCGGACAGCGGCTGGCGGTCGTCGTGCAGCTTGCCCACCAGCTCGGCGGTGAGGTGCTGGGCCTCCGCGGCGCTGCCGCCGTTGCCGGCCACCAGCAGGCGCCCCCCGGCGGCCAGCCGGTGGGCCAGGTCCGCGCCCCAGCGCGCCAGCTGTCGCTCACACCGTCGGTACGGCACCAGCGCCGCGGCGAGATTCGTCAGGTGGGTGTCGAGCAGGCTGTCCGTCGGCATCAGGCCACCACCCGGGTCGGCCGGCGCACGGCGGCCACCTCGCTGTAGACCTCGACCAGCCGCTCGGCGGTGGCCGCCCACGAGTACCGCTCCCGGGCCCGCTCACGCGCCGCCGTCGCGTACGCGAAACGCCTGATCCGGTCGTCGAGCAGCCCCTGGATCGCGGTGGCCAGGGCGTGCGGGTCCCGGGCCGGCACGAGGTCACCGGTCGTCCCGTCGACCACTGTGTCCCGGATGCCGCCCACTGCCGTGCCGACGACCGGCACCCCACAGGCCATCGCCTCCAGCGGGGTCAACCCGAACGGCTCGTACCAGGGCGCCGCGACCAGCAGGTCCGCCGAGCGGTACCAGCGGCCCATCTCCTCCCGGGGCACCGCGCCGACCAGGTGCACCCGATCGGCAACCCCGCACGACTCCGCGAGGGCCCGCAGCCGCCGGGCGTACGGGTCGGTCTCCAACAGCCCCTCGGGCGGGCCGCCGACGACCACGCACTCGGCGTCCGGAACCAACGCCATCGCGCGGATCACGGTCTGGAAGCCCTTGCGCTCGACCAGCCGACCCACGGTGAGGATGCGGGCCCGCCCCGGTTCCCGGTCGGCGGCCGGTCCGAGCGGGGCGAAGGTGGCGAGGTTGACCCCGGAGGGCACCACTGTCATCCGGGACCGGGGCACACCCATCCGGACCAGTTCGCCCACCTCGTCGCGGCACTGCGCGACGATCCGGTCCACCGAGCGGCCCAGCTCCCGCTCGTAGGAGACCCGTCGGGCCGGGCTGGTGTCCTGCACACCCTGGTAGCGGCGCTTCACAGTGCCCAGCGCGTGGTACGTCTGCACCACCGGCACCCCGGTCTGCCGGCCGGCGGTCAGCCCGGCCAGGCCGCTCATCCAGAAGTGCGCGTGGATCACCTCGGGCACCCAGTCGCCGCCGCGCCACCGCTCGATCAGCCAGTTGCTGAACTCCCGCATGTGCGGCAGCAGCGCGTCCTTGGCCACCGGCTCGGCCGGGCCGGCCGGCACGTGCACCACGTCGTACCCGTCCGGGCTGCGGACGGTCACCGGCAGGTCGGGCGCGTCGCGGCGGGTGTAGACCCGCACCTCGTGCCCGGCGGCGGCGAGCGCGGCGGACAGCTCCGCGACGTGGGTGTTCTGGCCGCCGGCATCCTCCCCTCCGAGGACGGCGAGCGGGCTGGCGTGCTCCGAGATCATCGCGATCCGCATACTTCCTCCTCCAGCAGCCGGTCCCAGTCAGCGAGGAAACGGTCGAGGCCGTACCTGTCGCGCGCGGCGGTTCGCGCCGCCGCTCCGGCCTGCCGCGCGGTAGCCGGTTCGGCGATGAACCGGCGGGCGGCGTCGAGCAGGGTGTCGGTCCGGGTGGCGAGCGCCCCCGCCTCCGGGGGCACCGCCATCACCGCCTCGGTGGTGGCGAGCGCGACGACCGGCATGCCGATCGCCATCGCCTCGATGAGGCTGAGCCCGAGGGAGGTCCACCGGCACAGATGCAGGTACGCCCGCCGGCGAGCCAGTTCGGTGTGCATCCGCTCCTGGGGCACGTCATCGTGGCTGGTCAGCCGGTCGGCGGGCAGCCCGAGGTGGTCGGCCAGGCCGGCGACGCCCATGCCGAAGACGTCCAGCGGCGCGATCTCGGCGAACTGGGGCAGCAGGTCGGTGCCGGTGACCCGACCTCGCCGTACCGGCTCGTTGATCACCACGGCGAGTCGGTCCAGCTCCCCGGTGTAGGACGCGGAGGGAGCGACGATGCCGTGGTCGACCACTGTGGAGCGGGTGGCGCCGGTGTCCCAGAAGATCTGGTTGAACCCGGTGACGTGGGCGATGAGCAGGTCGTCGCGGTCGGCCATCGGGTGGCGGGTGTTCGGCACGTCGCCCTTGGGGGTGTTGTGCTCGACGTAGATCGCAGGAAGGTCGCGACCGGGGCGGCGACGAAGCCACTGCTCGGCCCGGTCGATCTCCTCGGGGCGTTGCAGGATGACCAGGTCGACGTCTGCAATCGGCAGCTCCTCCGGGCTGACCTCGACCGCATTGTCCGGCCACGGGTAGGTGCGGGCCCGGCCGAGGCCGTACGGGCCGCGGTCGGGTGTGGTGGGAATCAGGTAGCGATGGCTGCCGTGCACGAACGACGTGGTCCAGGAGCCGTGCACGTGCCAGAGCAGGATGTTCATCGGCCGCCACCACCGCTGACGGCGAGAGTTCGAAGCGCGTCGACCACGTCGCCCGGGTCGACACCGCTGAGGCAGGGGTGCCCGGGGACCGGACAACTGGCCGCCCGGGTGTCCCGGCAGGGAGCGGCGGCGTCGCCGAGCCGGACGGTCGGCACCCGGTAGGGCCCCCACTGACCGAACGGAACGGTCGGCGCGAAGAGACTCACCACCGGCACACCGGCGGCGGCCGCCAGGTGCGCGGGCCCGGTGTTGCCGACCACCACCGCGCTGGCGTCCGCGACGATAGCGGCCAACCCGGCCAGGTCGGTGCGGCCGCCCAGGTCGGTGCCGCCGGCCGCGGCAACCCGGGCGGTGACCGCGCGCTCGTCCGGGCCGCCGGTCACCAGCACCCGGTGCCCGGCGTCGGCCAGCGCCCCGACGATCCGGGTGGCCACCTCGGGCGGGCAGGCCCGGCTCGACGCGGCGGACCCGGGGTGCAGCACCACGTACCCCGGATCGCCGAGGTCGGCCGGGCGCGGCGGCACGGCGTCTCGGCGCAGCCGCAGGACCGGTTCGTCGCCGTGGGGCAGCCGGTGGCCGGCGGCGGCGGCCAGGGAAAGGGCACGTTCGGGTTCGGGGACGCCCACCGGCACCCGGTGCCGGATGTCCAGCAGCGAGCCCGGATAGTCGTCGCTGATCGCCGCGATCCGGTGGACCCCCGCCATCCGCAACAGCAGCGCCAGCGGCAGGGCGGACTGGTGGAACGAGGTGAACACCACCGCCTGGTCCGCGCCGACCGCACCCAGCCGCGCGGACAGGCTCCGCATGGCCTCCGGGTCGACCGGCCCCGGCGCGGGGTCGATCCACGGCAGCGGATGCTCGATGATCTCGTCGACGCCGGGCAACAGGTCGGCGGCGGCCCGACCACGCGGCCCGCACAGCAGCACCACCCGCTCCGCTCCAGCCGCGACGGCGCGGATCGCCGGGCCGGTGACCAGCACGTCACCCGCCGAATCCGAGCGGACCACGAGCGCCGTCCGTACCGGTTCGGTGGTCGGGGTCGAGGGCTGCACAGCCTGTTGGCGGCGCAGGATCTCCGCCACCGCCGCCGGCAGATCGGTGGCCACCCACCCGGCGGCGACGACCTCCTCCGGCCGGGTCACCGGGGTGGGCACCAGCAACCCCGCGGCCCCGGCGGCCATGGCGGCGCCGACGTCCCGGCCGATGTCGCCCACGAGTACGCAGCGGGACGGCGTCGTGCCCAACTCTCGGGCGGCGGCGTACACCAGGCCCGGCGCCGGCTTGCGGCAGTCACAGCCGTCGGCGTCGTCGTGCGGGCAGACCAGCCACGCGTCGAACCGGCCCAGCAACTCCTCGACGCGGGCGTGCACGGCCCGCATCTGCTCACCGGTGAAGTAACCCCGGGCCAGGCCCGACTGGTTCGTGACGACCGCCAGCCGCAGCCCGGCCGCGCGCAGCCGGTCCAGCGCCGCCCGAGCGCCCGGCACCGGCCGCACCTTCTCCGGGTCGCCGTTGTACGGCACGTCCTCGATCAGGGTGCCGTCGCGGTCCAGCAGCACCGCGTCGTAGAGCACCGCTCGGGGGCTTGCGACAGACCCGGAACCGGCGCGGTCAGCAGCGGCGTACACCTGGGCTGACCTGCGCTGATACGGATCCTCCTGGTCCTGTCGCACAGCCGGCGGGTTCCCTGCGCCCCGAGGAGTAAACGTCGTCGTGGAGGCGGTGGGCCAGCGCCGCCAGCGATGCCCCGGGTCGGCCTTACCCGCCGTCTGAGAGAAGCTAACCAGGTCAGCCGTTAGCCCGTGCCGTGCTCCGGGTATGGGATACCGGTGGCGATTGTGGAGAAAGTGATTGACGCTTCCCCGCAGCAGGTGTTCGACGTGCTCGCGGACGGATGGACGTACAGCGACTGGGTGGTCGGCACGACACACGTACGCGACGTGGACGACGCCTGGCCCCGGGTGGGCAGCCAACTGCACCACAAGGCCGGGCCGTGGCCGTTCTCCTTGCAGGACGCCTCGACGGTGCTGGTCTGCGAACCGCCGCACCGGCTCGTGCTGAAGGCCGGTCTCTGGCCGGCCGGCGAGGCGATCGTGGCCTTCACGCTGGAGCCGGTCGGCGAGAACGCCACCCGCATCCGGATCGGGGAGGATTTCGCCGCCGGCCCGCTGCGCTGGGTCCGCAACAAGGTCAACGATCTGGTGCTGCACCTGCGTAACCGGGAGACCCTGGACCGCCTCGCCGACATCGCCACCCGGCAGAAGGGGTCACCGTGACGCAGACCGTGGTGGTGACCGGGGCGAGCGCCGGCGTCGGTCGGGCCGTCGCCCACGCGTACGCGGCGCGCGGCGCCCGGCTGGCGCTGCTGGCCCGGGGCGAGGCAGGTCTGGTCGCCGCCGAGCGGGAGTGCCGACTGCGCGGCGCGACCGACGTGCGGGTGTACCGGGTCGACGTGGCCGACGCGGGCGCGGTGCAGCAGGCCGCCGACGACGTGGTGCACCGGTGGGGCGGCATCGACGTGTGGATCAACAACGCGATGGCGTCGGTGTTCGCGCCGGCCTGGGAGATCCCAGCTCGCGAGTTCCGTCGGGTCACCGAGGTCACCTACCTGGGCACGGTGCACGGCACCCTCGCCGCGCTGCGGCACATGCGGGCGCACGGGCGGGGCACGATCGTGCAGGTGGGCTCGGCGTTGGCTTATCGGGGGATCCCGCTGCAGTCGGCGTACTGCGCCAGCAAGCACGCCGTCCAGGGGTTCAACGACTCGCTGCGCGCCGAGCTGCTGCACGACTGCCCGGGGGTGAAGTTGTCAATGGTGCAGCTGCCCGCGGTCAACACGCCGCAGTTCTCCTGGGTCCGCACCCGGCTGCCCCGGCATCCGCAACCGGTACCGCCGATCTTCACTCCGGAGCTGGCCGCCCGGGCCATCGTCTGGGCCGCCGACCGTGGCACCAGGGAGCTGAACGTGGGTGGCCCGACCTGGCAGGCCCGGGTGGGCGACGCCCTGTTCCCCGGCCTGCTGGACCGCAAGCTGGCCCGCGACGGCTACGACAGCCAGCAGACCGGCGAGAAGATCGATCCGGCGACCTGGCGGGACAATCTGGATCACCCCGGCGATGCGGACACGGACCGGGGCACGGCGGGCGTGTTCCGCGAACAGGCGCGGGACCGTTCCGCGGCACTGTGGGTGGGCACGCACAAACCAGCGCTCTCCGGTGTCGCGATCGCCGTCGCAGCGCTCGCCCTCAGCGCGGTCGCTCGCCGTCGTCGTTGACCAGCGAGCCTCTGACCAGGGCTTCGACGCCTGCGCACGGTGGGTGGCGAGGGTCCGCAACTCCCGGAAGGGGTGCCTCCCTCAGACCGAATGCGGGAACTAGATACCCTTTCCATGACCCTTGTCCGCAAACCGAGGATGACCGACATGATCAAGCCGGTGCAGTTGCCGACGCCGTGGCGGGACGCACGCCTGACCGTCGTGGTGCCCACGTACAACGAGGCGGGCAACCTCCCGGCGCTGGTCGAGCGGCTGCTCGCGCTGCCGCTGCCGGGGCTGCGCATCCTCGTCGCCGATGACAACTCCCCCGACGGCACCGGGGAGGTGGCCGACAAGCTGGCCATCGAGCACCCCGACCGGATCGAGGTGGTGCACCGCGCCGGCAAGGAGGGCCTCGGCCGGGCGTACGTGGACGGGATGACCCGGGCGATCGAGGGCGGCGCCGAGTACGTGGCGCAGATGGACGCCGACCTCTCGCACCCGCCCGAGGCGCTGCCGGGGATGCTCGGCGCGCTGCTCTCCACCCAGGCCAGTGTGGTGATCGGTTCCCGGTACGTCCCCGGCGGCGAGCTGGACGAGAACTGGCCGCTCTACCGCCGGGCGCTCAGTGGCTGGGCCAACCTCTACGTGCACACCCTGCTACGGGTACGTATCCGGGACCTGACCGCCGGCTTCAAGATCTGGCAGGCCGAAGCCCTGCGCGACATCGACCTGGAGCGGGTGCAGTCCAACGGCTACAGCTTCCAGGTGGAGATGCACTACCTCGCCACCAAGCTGGGGCACACCATCCTGGAGGTGCCGATCCGCTTCGAGGAGCGGCGCGACGGCGTCTCCAAGATGACCACCGCGACCAAGGTGGAGAGCGCGCTCATGCCCTTCCGCCTCCGCAGCAAACACCGCAACATCACCCGCTAACCCTCCCCCCTCTCCTCTCCCCCACCCCGCCCGGGTGATCAAGAGGTTTGCGTCAGATCCGCCGACGCTGACGACGCAAACCTCTTGATCACCGGGAGCCAAGGGGGTGGGGGTGGGGGTGGGAATTAGTCGGGGTAGATGGCGCGGTGGGCTGTGGAGATGGCTGCGGCGTAGGCGCGGCCGGTGAGCGCGCGGTCGCGGGCCAGCGCGGCGCGGGCCGCGTTCGCGCCCGGTGCGCCGTGCACACCGCCGCCGGGGTGCGCCGACGCGCTGGCCAGGAAGAGCCGGTCCACCGGGGTGTCCGCCCGGCCCAGGCCGGGGATCGGTCGCAGGAAGAGCTGCTGGTACGCGGCGGCGGTCCCGCCGCCGAGCGCGCCACCGACCAGGCTCGGATTGCCCTTCTCCAGGTCGGCCGGCCCGGCCACGTGTCGGCCCACGATGAGGCTCCGGAAACCGGGGGCCGCCGCCTCCAGCACGTCCTCCATCCGCTGCACGTGCCCGGCGATCTCCTCGGCCCGCCAGTTCCGCCGGAACGGCAGATGGGTGTACGACCAGAGCGACTCGGTGCCCGGAGGGGAGTGGCTCGGGTCCGCCACCGACATCTGCCCGACCAGCAGGAACGGGTCGCGGGGCAGCTCGCCACGGGCCAACTCGCTGGCGTAGTGGGTGAGCCCGTTCAGGTCCGCGCCGAGGTGCACGGTGCCGGCGCCGGCCACCTGCCGGTTCGTCCAGGGCACCGGCGCGGAGAGCGCCCAGTCCACCTTCAGCGTGGAACCGTCCCACCGGAAGTGCGCCAGGTCCTCCACCAGCCGGGACGGCAGTGCCGCCGCGCCGACCAGGTCGAGGTAGAGCGCCGGCGCCGGCACGTCGGCGAGCACGGCCCTCCGGGCCCGCCACAGCCCGCCGCCGACGGTCCGGACCCCCATCGCCCGGCCCCGGGCGGTGAGCACCCGATCGGCCCGGGCACCGTAGATGATCGTCCCGCCGAGCCCCTGTAGCCGATCCACCAGCGCGTTGGTGATCTGCTGCGCGCCTCCGTCGGGCACCGGCCAGCCGACCTGCTGGCCGAGCATGGCCAGCAGCCAGCCGTACACCCCGGAGCCGGCCTCCTCCGGGGAGAGGTCGGTGTGCAGGGCACAGCCGGCCAGCAGGGCCGGCCCGCCGGGACCGTCGAAGAGTTCGTCGCCAAGTTTGCGGACCGGCACGACCAGGCGCCGCGCGAGTCGCAGCGCGCCGGCGACGCGCAACCGACGCAGGAGGCCCAGCCCGCCGCGTACCGGTGGGAACGGCGAGGTGATCGCCTCCAGCATTGGGTCGGCCACGTCGAGCCAGTCGGTGTACGCGTTGAGCCAGCGCTTACCGTCCCCGGGGGCGAACTGCTCCAGCGACGCTGCCGTGACGTCCGGGTCCCGGTTGATCACCGCGGCTCGACCGTCCGGCAGCAGGTGCGCCAGCACGTCCGGCGAGTGCCGCCAGGACAGCCCGTGTCGACCCAGGTCCAGGCCGCCCAGCACGGGCGAGGCGTACCCGAGGGGGTAGAAAGAGCTGTAGAGGTCGCTGAGGTAGCCGGGTGCGGTGACCTCGGCGGAGCGGACCGCGCCGCCGGGCACCGCTGTCGCCTCCAGCACCACCACGTCCCAGCCGGCGTCGGCCAGCAGGTTGGCCGCCACCAGGCCGTTGTGCCCGGCGCCGACGATGACGGCGTCCGCGCTCTGCGCGGTGGTGGTTGTCATCGGATCCGCCTACCCGGCGCGCAACCGGGCGAAACGCGTTTGCCTCGTCGAGGCCGGGGCATCCAACGCCGCATGTACACGGTTGCGCAGCTGGTGGGCGGAGTGTGGGGTGCGGGCGGCGACGGCGGCGAACTGGTGGTGCGTGATCCGGCGGACGACGCGCCGGTGAGCACGGTGCCGGTGGCCACTGCCGACGAGGTGGGCAAGGCGACCCAGGCGGCCCGCAACGCGGCGGCCCAGTGGGCGGCGACCGCTCCTGCGGAACGCGCGGCGGCGCTGCACCGGGCCGCGGACGCGGTGGAGGCGGTCATCGAGGAGTTGGCGGCGGCGGTCACCGCGGAGATGGGCAAGCCGTTGGCGGACGCCCGCGGCGGCGTCGAGGCGGGGATCGGCACCCTGCGACAGTATGCGGAACTGGCACCGCTGCGTGGCGGGCGCACGCTGAACGGCGAGACCGACGCGCTGGACTTCCTGACCCCGCAGCCACGCGGGGTGGTCGCGGCGATCACCCCCTGGAACGACCCGGTGGCGGTCTCCTGTGGACTGCTCGGCGCGGCCCTGGTGACCGGGAACGTGGTGCTCTACAAGCCGAGCGAACGGACACCGGCGACGGGTTGGCTGCTGGCCCGAGCACTGGACCAGGCCCTGCCGGCCGGGGTGTTGTCGCTGCTCACCGGCGGCCCGGAGGTGGGTGCGGCACTGGCGGCGCAGGACGTCGACGTGGTGGCCCACGTGGGTTCCACAGCGACCGGGCGGGCGATCGCCGCCGCAGCGGCCCGCACCGGCGCGAAGGTGCTCCTGGAGAACGGCGGCAGTGACCCGTTGATCGTGGATGCGGGCGTCGACCCGGAGTGGGCGGCGGAGCAGGCCGCGCTCGGCGCGTTCGCCAACGCCGGGCAGATCTGCGTGGCGGTGGAGCGGCTCTACGTGCACCGGGAGGTGGCCGACGACTTCGTGGCCGCGCTGGTACGCCGCGCCGGAGCCCTACGGGTCGGACCGGGCCGGGACCCGGGCACCGAGCTGGGCCCGCTGGTCGACCGGCGGCACCGGGACCACGTGCACGGGCAGGTGGCGGCCGCGGTGGCGGACGGCGCACGGGTGCGGGTGGGCGGCGAGGTGCCGGACGGGCCGGGGGCGTTCTACCCGGCCACCGTCGTCACCGACTGCCGCCACGACATGCCGCTGGTCCGGGAGGAGACCTTCGGGCCGGTCGCCCCTGTGGTGGTGGTCGACTCGTTCGACGAGGCGCTGCGCTGCGCTGCGGACTCCCCGTACGGGCTGGCCGCAACGGTGTTGACCCCGTCGATGAGTCACGCGCAGCGGGCGTGGCGGGAGCTGCCCGTGGGCACGGTCAAGGTCAACGCGGTGTTCGGGGGTGCGCCGGGGGGTGCCGCGCATCCGCGCCGAGCCAGCGGGCAGGGCTTCGGGTACGGCCCGGAGCTGCTGGACGAGTTCACCGCCACGAAGGCGGTGCACATCGAGGCGCCCGGCGGCGGGCACTGGTGAACGGTACGGGCGGACGCAGGGGTGGCGCGTCCGCCCGTACCGCGTCGGTTGTGCTCCGGTGTGCGGCCGCGGTCAGTCGCCGCGGGCCTTGCGGGTGGCGCGGTCGTTGGCCTTCTCGATGGCCGTGACCAGCTCCGGTTTGGTCATGCCGGACCGCCCGGGCACGTCGAGTTTGCGGGCCACCGACATCAGGTGGTCCTTGGTGGCGTTGGCGTCCACGCCACCGGCTGTGGGGGCCCGCCGTTCCGGCCCGCCACCGGCGGCCTGCTGGTCGCTGGGGCCCTTGCGGCCCTTCGGCTCCCAGTGGTCGCCCACCTTCTCGAACTCATGCTTCACGGCGGCGAAGGCGGTGCGGTGCGACCGCTCCCCCTCGCCGTAGGTCTCGACCGCCGAGTCGTGCGTCTTCTCCCATGTGCGCTGCGCCTTCTCCGGGGAGCGTCGCAGCGTGCTGGGCAGGTCTTCGCGCCCGGGCATCTCGTCCTCCTCCGTGTCGACACTGTCACTGTGACCGTTCCCCGGTGACCGGGCGGCAAACCGTAGCGACGCCGCCCGGTACCGCGTGGGTTTGTCGATTTCACCATCCGGGTACCGCCGGGCCAGGCCAGACCGGACGACCGGTCATCCGGCGGCCGGGGCGCAGGGAGCGGGCATGACGACCACGGAGCCCGATACGACGCTCGACGGCACACCGGACACGCGGGTGCCCCGACGGATGCGGCAGTTGAGCTGGCGGACCTGGCGCGGGGTGCTGGTTCGCAGCGTGCAGAACTTCGTCAACGACAACTGCTCCGACTGGGCCGCCGCGCTGACGTACTACGGGGTGCTGGCGCTCTTTCCGTCCGCCATCGTGGTGGTGGCGCTGGTCGGTCTGGTCTCCGACGGGGAGCGGACCCTGGACACGGTGGTCGACCTGGCCAACCAGGTGGGCGCCGGGTCGGTGCTGACAAACGACGAGGGTGGCGTGGTCGGGGTGATCCGGACCGTGGTGCTCGACCAGAGCAACCCCAAGCTGCTGCTGAGCTTCGGCCTGCTCGGCGCGCTCTGGTCCGCGTCGGGTTTCATCGGTGCCTTCACCCGAGCCTCGAACGCCGTCTACGGGGTGACCGAGGGCCGCCCGGTCTGGAAGCTTCGACCGCTACAGATCGGCCTGGCGGCGATCACGCTGGTGCTGCTCGCGGTGGTCGCCCTCGGCCTGATCGTCAGTGGGCCGGTCACCGATGCGGTCGGCGACCTGATCAACGCCGGCGGCCTGGCCCGCACGACGTGGAGCGTGGCGAAGTGGCCGGTCCTCGCCATGATCATGATGGTGCTGCTGTCCCTGCTGTTCTGGATCGCGCCGAACGTGCGTCAGCCCCGGTTCCGCTGGCTCACCCCGGGCGGCGCGGTGGCCCTGATCTCCTGGGCGGCGGCCTCCTTCGGCTTCGGCCTCTACGTGGCCAACTTCGGCTCGTACAACACCACCTACGGCAGCCTCGGAGCGGCCATCGCGTTCCTGGTCTGGCTCTACCTGTCCAACTCGGCGCTGATGCTGGGTGTGCAGATCAACTCCGAGGTGCAGCGCGGACGGCAGTTGCAGGCCGGCGACCCGGACCCGGACGAGCCGGTGCTGCCGCCCCGCAAGCCCGCCGACGAGTGAGGTCCCGTTCGGTCGTGTTGTCCGGTTCGCCGACGGGCCGGGGGCCGGTTCGCGGCCCGGTGCCGGTTTACCGCGCCGGGTGCCGGGTAGCGCAGAAGGCATGGAGCGTGGCAACAGCAAGCACGGACCGAGGATCGACGAACAGATGAGTCAGGAGGTCAGCGGCCTCGTACAGGGGCCGGGGACCGGTGGCTCTCGGGTCGACGAGTTCCGGGTGCCCGAACCGGCCGGTGAGGACCAGCCGGAGGTGAGCACCGTCCCGGCGGGTGAGACGCGCACCGGCGCCCCGAAGGGCATGAGCTCCACGGACGTCGAGCAGCGCAGCCGGCTCGGCCGGTTCATCTCGATGAGCGCGCTGCCGGGCGACCGTCTGGTGCTCATTGCCAGCGCTCGTGAGAACGAGGCGCCGGACGACATCGTGGCGGCGCTGGAACGGCTGCCCGAGGGCACCGTCTACCAGACGGTCTCCGAGGTGTGGGCCGCGCTGGGCAACAAGAACGAGACAACTCGCTGGTGATCAGGATCGCCCCCGATCCGGCAATCCACCGGCGACTGAAGGAGGTTCCCCGATGAGTGGCGTTACCGAACATGTGGACGTTTCCGTACCCGTACGCACCGCGTACGACCAGTGGACGCAGTTCGAGGAGTTCCCCGAGTTCATGGAGGGTGTGCAGGAGGTCCGGCAGCTCTCCGACACGATGACCCACTGGACTGTGGACATCGCCGGGGTGAAGCGCGAGTTCGACGCCGAGATCACCGAGCAGCTGCCCGACGAGCGCGTCGCCTGGCGCTCCACCGGCGGCACCCAGCAGGCCGGTGTGGTGACCTTCCACCGGCTCGACGAGGACAAGACCCGCGTCACCCTGCAGCTTGAGTTCGAGCCGCACGGGGTGGTCGAGCAGGCCGGTGACAAGCTCGGCATCGTCGACCGGCGGGCCAAGAGCGACCTGGAGCGGTTCAAGACCTTCATCGAGCGACGCGGTCAGGAGACCGGTGCCTGGCGCGGGTCGGTGGACCGTCCGCAGCCGTGACCTGAGCAGTGACACCGATGGCCGCCAGAATCCTGGCGGCCATCGCCGTGTCTCAGCCTTGTCGCACGCCACCGTTTGCGATCATCGCGCCCGGGTACCGCTCAAGACATGACCGACGACAGCATCAGGGTGTGGCGGGACGAGGAGCGGATTCCGTTGGAAGAGCTGGAGCAGGCCGTGGCCGGCTCCAGCCTCGACGGGCAGGCCGACGACGTGACCGGCAACGACGCGGGGGAAGAGGCGACGTTCGGCCACGGGCCGGCAGCGGACGACCGGAAGGGGCAGGCCCAGGGCAACGGCCGGGAGGACACCGACCCGGAGCGCCGCTACCGCCCGTCCACCACCGGGCGGACCGGTCCGGACGCGGGCTGACCCTCCCGGCCGGGCTGAGTGGGCGCCGGCTGTCCGGTGGGCCGGCCGGTCGAGCGACGGTCGCCCCACTCGTACAGCGCGATCAGCGCCAGCGCGAGCACCAGCAGGGCCGAGCCCAGCACCTGCACCGAGGTGTTGCCGATCAGCACGCCCAGCCCGGCCGGGACGAGCGCCGCACCGACGCCCGCGGCGCCGATCTGCAGCCCGATGGCCCGGTCCGCGTGCGCCGCGCCGACCCGTTCGGCGGTGGTGAGGGTGAGCAGCGGAAACACCGGCGCGGCGGCGAAACCGACAACGACCAGGCCGAGCACCGCCAGCAGGGCCGGCCCGGGAACGGCGATCAGCGCCGCGCCGACGGCCATTCCGGCAAGGCTGACGCGCAGCACCAGCCCCGCCCCCAGGCGCTCGGCCACCAGACCCTGCACGACCCGGCCGATGAAGAGGCTGCCCCAGTACGCGGAGACGCAGCCGCCGGCCAACGCCGCGCTGAGCCCGCGCCCCTCGGTCAGCAGCAGGAACGCCCACAGCCCGGCGGACACCTCGATCGCCACGTACAGCACGAAGGCGAGCGTTCCCGACCAGACCGCCGGCAGCCGCAGCGTGGCCCGAACCGGGACGCGGACGGCCGACGTCGGCCCGGCCTGGATGGCGGCACCGGCCTCGGTGGGCACCGGGGCGTCGGCCTCGGTGCTGGCCGGGGCGCCGCGGTGCCAGGCCCGCACGGTGAGCGCGAACGCGGCGGCGAGGACGAGTTGGGCGGCAGCCACGATGCCGTACCCCCAGCGCCAGGCGAGCCCGGCGCTCAGCACCGCGGTCATGATCAGTGGACCGATGGCCACGCCGAGGCCGAAGAAGGCGTGCAACCAGTTCATGTGGCGGGGTCCGAAGGCCCCGGCGGCGTACGCGTTGAGCCCGGAGTCGACCGCACCGGAGCCGAGCCCGAGCAGCAGCGCACAGCCCACCAGCACCGCCAGCACGGGGCTCACCGAGTAGCCGGTCAGCGCCAGGCTGGCCAGCAGGGTGCTGCCGGCGAGCAGGGCGCCCACGCCGACCCGGGCCAGCGTGAAGCCGGCCAGCACGCTGGAGGTGAGATAGCCGACGGTGCCGGCGGTGAGCACCCACCCGACCGCCTCGGTCGGCACGTCGAAGTCACCCCGGATCGAGGGCCAGCTGACGCCGAGCAGGCCGTCGGGCAGGCCGAGACTGACGAACGCGAGGTAGGACAGCAGGAGCAGTGCGGCGCGAGGACGCGCGGGCGGGGTGGACACGAGACACCATCCTGCCGCAGGGGCACCCTAGCGCCGTCGGCACCCGATCGCCCTCGGCGCAAAGAAGTCGTGTCCGTACGGTCGAGAAAACGGACAGCTCATCCAGAATCGGCCGATCGGAGGACGGCAAGCCGGCCGGTTCGCGTAAGAATTTCGGGATGCATCAAGGCTCCGGAATCCTCTCCACGCGTCAGCGCCGGCTCGCCTGGCTCGGCTTCCTGCTCGCCGCGCTCCAGGCGCCCGTGTCCGCCTGGCTCGTCGCCGACGAGTCGTGGCTGTTCAGCCTCTGCGTCGCGCTGATGGTGGCCACCGTGATCATCGCTGACGACGCGGCACGGCGTCGCCCGGCCAACGCGACAAGCGACTAGCCTCCGCCGCCCGGCCGGGCCTCGTGGCCCGGCCGGCCCCGGCTACGGCGGCGTTCCTTCATCTCCGCCTCGTAGAGGTGGCGCCGCCCACCCACCAACTCGTCGCGGGCCTGCTGGTCCAACTCCCGGAACAGCGCGTGGTAACCGTCGTCGAAGTCCTCGACGATCTGAAACGTCCACCGTCCGGCGATGACGTTGCGGCCACGCAGCTCCGTGGCGATCCGGTCGGCGAGATGCGGATGCCCGGCGGCGCGAAACTGCTCCACCGCGTCGTCGAGCATCAGGTCGGCATGGCCGATCAACTGGTGCACCGAGTAGAGGTGCCCCCGGGCCCGCTCCACACACTCCAGGGCCTCGCTGAGCTTGCCGAGCGCGGCGACAGTAGCGTCGCTGACGCCGTCCGGCCGCCGGTGCCGCTCGTCGGGTCCGTCCGCCTGCTGTCCCATCCGTGCCTCCGTGCCGGGTGCCGTCGTCCGTGGGTGTTCTCCAGCTGCCCCGTCTGTGCCGGATCAATCCCCCAGGTCAGCGGCGTCCGCCCCAGTGGGACAGCCGACATCCGCCGAGTGGCCGAGGTCGACACTGTCACCGGTCGGTTAGCCTCGGTCACCATGCGTGTGCCGTTCAACCGGGTCGCCTCCCGTACCGCCGTCGACTCGGCGCGGTCCACCCTGGCCGCCCTCACCGTCTCCGTGGGAACCGTCGGGCTCGCCGCCGCCGCCGCGCGACCGGGGCTGCTGGCCCTCGTCGACCAGCATGCGGCGGCCGTCCGGGACAGCCTCGACGGGGACCGCACGCCGCTGACCTCCGCGGCGCTCGCCGGCTACGCGGAGGGGGTGCGTGCCGCCGCCCTGGAGCACGGGTGGACGCCGCCCAGCGGGCCGGTGGACTGGAGCCACCCGGAGTGGCTGCTCACCCGGCTGGTCGCGGTCTGCGCGCTGGCTCGCGCACTCGACCGGCACTGACACGCGAGGGAGGGCGCCCCGCGTCGTCCGCGGAACACCCTCCGACCCGTCGTGCCGTTCCGCCCCGCTACGAGCGGTACTGCTGGGCTTCGTCCACCCGAGGCATGGCCTGGGTGCGGTCACCCCCGCGGTCGGCCATCTGCCGCTCCACGTCGCTACGCCCGGCCGACGTGGCCTGACGTTGCTGCTGCACCGCCCGAGCCTCCTGGGCCGCCCGGTCCAGCCAGCCGTCCCAGCGCTTCTGCATCGGCTTCACGAGACCACCGCCGACGCCGACGATCAGGATGCCGGCCACCGTGGCGAGCACCGCGATCAGCACCGGGGTGGTCACAGTGGTGGCGATACCCACCTGGTTCAGGGCGGCGATCACACCGAGCGCGATGATGAAGATCGCCGTCAGGTCGGCCAGGACCTTGCCGTACGAGAGCCCTCCCAACGCCCCGGTGACCAGATCCCGGACAGCGTTGGCGATCGCGGCCGCCACCACCACGATGACGATCGCGATGAACGCGCGCGGCAGCCAGGACACCACGCCGCTGATCAGGTCACTGATCGCGTTGGGCCCCCAGACTCCGAAGGCGAACTGCAGCGTGAACAGCAGTACGGCGTAGTACGCCAGTCTGGCCAGAATGTCGCTGGCGTCGTACTTCGTTCTCTCCAGGGCCCGTTTGATGCCACCGCGTTCGACCGCCTGGTCGAAACGCACCCGTTCCAGCACCGTATCCACGATCTTGAGGACGGCTCTGGCGATGAGCCAGCCGACCACGAGGATGACGATGAAGGCCACTGCCTTCGGGATGAAGAGCAGCACCGACCTCCAGGTGTCGGCGATGGCATCGCCGATGTCGGCCTGCCGGACCGCGAGGGTTTTCAGCATGATGTCCCTCCTGTCGCATGGACTGCGCCGGGCGCATACCCGGCAACCGGTCCGGCACTCCGCGCAGCGTGCGGCGTTTTTCCCGACAGACCTCCGGACAGGGGCCGTGAACTGCCCGAACAGCCACCGCGACGGACGCGGCCACGGCCCGCCGCCATGGTCGGATGCCTTTCCCGGTCGGCCGACTAGGCTGCGAACATGCCAGGAACGGTCGGGCGGGTCCCCACGCCAGCAACTCCGGGCCCGGACGCACCCACCGGGTCCGGCCCGGCCGTCGGCGTGCTCGCCCACGACTGGGCCAACACCCCGCTGGGTCCGGCCGACGACTGGGACGTCGCCCTCCAGGCCGTGGTGGAGCTGGTCCTCGCCTCGCCGATGCCGATGGCCCTGGCGTACGGCGACGACCTCGTCCTGCTCTACAACGCCGGCTACGCCGAGCTGCTGGGCACCAAGCACCCGAGCGCCCTCGGTCGTCCGGCCTCCGAGGTGTTCGAGGAGATCTGGGCGCTGCCCGGCGTCGGTGCGGTGATCGAGCGCTGCTACCGGCAGGGCGAGGCCTTCCTGGAGAAGGAGTCCACCCTGCCGCTGGTCCGGGGGCACTCCGCGACGGTGGAACAGGCGGTCTTCACCCGGGGCTACTCACCGGTGCGCGACAGCGCAGGTCACATCGTCGGCGTGTTGACGGTCGCGGCCGAGACCACCCACGTCACCGAGCAGTTGCAGAGCCTCAGCGAGGTGGCCGCGGCGCTCGCCGGCACCCTCACCCTCGACGACGTGGCCCGGGTGGCGCTGCGGTACGCGATCACCACGTTCGACCCCGACCAGGCCTCGTTCGCTGTCGACGAGGGCGGCGGTGGCTGGCGCATGGTGCGTCGGGTCCGTGGCGAGTTGTTGGACGAGGCCGACGAGCGGCTTCCCCCGCTCTGGCGGCGCGCACCGGCGGACTGGTCGGCCCCGGTGGTGCAGGCGGCCCGCTCCGGCGCCCCGACGTTCACCCGCGACGGGCAGCCGCTGCGGGACACCGCCGTGGACCGCCACGACCAGAAGATCCGGGCGATGGCGGCCCTGCCGCTGGGCACCTCGGTGGTCCGCGGCGGGCTGGCGGTCGGCTACCAGGTCCCGCACGCCTGGTCTCCCGCCGAGCGGGCGCTGCTGGCCGCCTCGGCGGAGCTGATCGGCCAGGCCGCGGAGCGGGCCCGCCGGTTCGAGACCCAGCACGGCACGGCCCAACTGTTGCAGCGCAGCATGTTGCCGGAGCACCTGCCGGATCTGCCCCGGTTGCGGATCGCGGCCCGCTACGACCCGGGCGTGGACGGCAACGCGGCCGGCGGTGACTTCTACGATGCGTTCCTGCTGCCCAACGGCTCGCTCGGCGTGGTGCTGGGCGACGTCGCCGGTCACGACGTGCAGGCCGCCGCGCGGATGGGGCAGGTCCGGGCCGCGCTGCGCGCCCTGGCCCTGGCCGACCCGACGCCCGCTGCGGTCCTGGGCGGCCTGGACCGGCTGGTGACCAGCCTCGGCGTGGAGGCCGGCACCCACGAGCTGTTCGTCACCGTGGCGTTCGGGGTGATCGACGCGGAGCGGCGGGAGCTGACCCTGTCCAGCGCGGGGCACCCCGCGCCGCTGATCCGCCGCGGCGACCCGGATGGTCGGTTCCACGCCGAGTACGTCGACGTCCCGGCCGGGCCGCCGCTGGGGTTGGGCGGCCGGCCGGGCACCACTACCGTCCCGTTCCGCCCCGGCGACACCCTGCTGCTGTTCAGCGACGGGGTGGTGGAGCGTCGCCGGCAGAGCCTGAGCGCCGGGCTGGCCACCCTGAGCGACGCCATCGCCAAGGCCGGCAGCGGCGACCCACGGGCGCTCTGCGCGGTGGCCACCGCGGCGGTCCCGGGCGGCACGGAGGACGACGTGGCCGTGCTGGCGGTCGAGCACGCGCTCAAACCGAGTCGTTCGGCGAGCATGGAGGTGCCCGCCGAGCCGACCGCGCCCAGCCGGGTCCGGCACTGGCTGACCGGCCAGCTCACCGAGTGGCAGGTGCCCGAGTCGGTGATCGGGGCGGCGGTGCTCTGCACCAGCGAGCTGACCACCAACGCGTTGCTGCACGCCGGCACGGCCGCCCGGGTGGAGATTGACCTCAGCGCCGAGCGGCTGCTCGTCTCGGTCGCGGATTCCGGCACCCGGGGCACCGTGACCCGGGCCCGTACCGACACGTTGAGCAGTCGCGGGCGCGGCCTGGGCCTGATCGAGGAACTCAGCGACGCCTGGGGCACCGACCCGTCGGTCCGGGGCTCCACGGTCTGGTTCGAGATCCTCACGCCGCCGGCCGCGCATCCCTGAACCGCCCGAGGGTAGGAGGACGCCCATGGCTACCGACCGGCCCGCCGGGGTCCTCTTCGATGTCGACGGCACCCTTGTCGACACCACCTATCTGCACACCGTGAGCTGGTGGGAGGCGTTACGCCAGACCGATCAGCCGGTGCCGATGGCGGTGGTGCACCGTTCGATCGGGATGGGATCGGACAAACTCCTGGATCATCTCCTCGGCCCGGAGCGGGACCGCGACGCCGACTCGAAGCTGCGCGACGCGCATGACACCCTCTACGCCGAGTACTGGGAACGGCTCACGCCACTACCCCGGGCGGCCGACCTGTTGCGTGCCTGCGCCGAGCGGGGGTTGCGGGTCGTGCTGGCCACCTCCGCCTCGGAACCCGAGGTGGGCGCGCTTCGTCGGGCGCTGGCCGCCGATGACGTGATCGACACGATCACCTCCTCCGCGGACGCCCAGCAGAGCAAGCCGGCACCGGACATCCTGGTCGCCGCGTTGGAGCAGTCCGGGTTGGCCGCCGAGCGGGTGGTCTTCGTCGGCGACTCGGTGTGGGACGTCGCCGCGGCCGGGAAGCTGAACATTCCGTGTGTGGGCCTGACCTGCGGTGGCACCAGCCGCGGCGAGCTCGCCGGCGCGGGTGCCGTGTCGGTGTACGACGACCCGGCCGCGCTGTTGCACGAGTTGGCGGACTCGCCGCTCAGCCGACCCCGGTGAGGATCACTCGGGTCCACCGGCGCGGACGCGCATAGCCGGAGCCCTTGCGGGGCAAGGACTGTCACCACCTGCCCGCGCCTCGCGGGTGCGGGCAGAAGGGTGGTGCCGTGGAGCCGGTAGATGTGGCGTTCGCGCTGGTGGGCCTGGGCGCCCTGCTGGCGGGCATCCTTCCGCGGGTGCTGGAGCGGCGCCCGCTGTCCATGCCGATCGCCTTCCTCGCCCTCGGCATGCTGGTGTTCCTGCTGCCGGTCGGGCTGCCGTCACCGGACCCCCTGGCCCACCCGGAGCTGACCACCCACCTCACCGAGATCGGGGTGATCGTCGCGCTGATGGGCGCCGGGCTGAAGATTGACCGGCCGTTGAGTTGGCGGCGGTGGTCGTCCACCTGGCGACTGTTGGCGATCGCGATGCCCCTGTGCATCGCGGCGGTGGCAGTGCTCGGCTGGTGGTGGGCGGGGCTGGTGCCGGCCGCCGCGCTGTTGTTGAGCGCCGCGCTGGCGCCCACCGACCCGGTGCTCGCCGCCGACGTGCAGGTCGGCGAGCCGACCGACGTGGAGGATTCCGAGGACGAGGTCCGCTTCGCGCTGACCTCGGAGGCCGGCCTGAACGACGGGCTGGCGTTCCCGTTCGTCTACGCGGCCATCGCCATCGCCTCGACCAGCCTCGCCCCGAGCGACTGGTTGGCCGAGTGGTTCACAGTGGACGTGCTCTGGAAGATCAGCATCGGCGTCGGCGGTGGGCTGCTCATCGGCTGGCTGCTCGGCAAGCTGTTCTTCCGCGCGCCCAGTGACCTGCGGTTGGCCCGGCACGCCGAGGGCTTCCTGGCGCTGGCCGCCACGTTCCTGGCGTACGGGCTGGTGGAGGTGGTCGGCGGGTACGGCTTCCTGGCGGTGTTCGTGGCCGCCCGGGCCATTCGGGCCGCTGAGCGGACCCACGAGTTCCACTCGGTGCTGCACGACTTCGCCGAGCAGGTCGAACGGCTGCTCACCCTGGTGCTGTTGCTGCTGCTCGGCGGCGCGATCGTGGGTGGTCTGCTGGGCCCACTGACCTGGCCGGCGGCCGCCGTCGGGCTGGCGCTGGTGTTCCTGGTGCGGCCGCTGATCGGCTGGTTGTCGTTGCGTGGCGCACCGGGACGCCCGGCCGAGCACTGGGTCATCTCGTTGTTCGGCATTCGCGGCGTCGGCTCGTTCTACTACCTCGCCTACGCCACCACCAAGGCCGACTTCCCGCAGGCCGAGCTGCTCTGGGCGACCGTCGGGCTGGTGGTGCTCGTCTCCGTCGTGGTGCACGGCGTCGCGGCGACCCCGGTCATGCAGTTGCTGGACCGGGAGGGAGAGCGGACCTCCGACCCGGCCGAGCGGGACGCCGACGCTCGGCCGGTCGCGGCAGCCGGACACGCCTGAGCGGGTGACTCAGGCCAGGCGGGCGGCCAGTGCACGGCCCAGGTCCCGGCCGGAGCGCCAGGCGCTCTGCACCCGGGGCTTGCCGAACGCGTCGCCGGCCAGGCCGATTCCGTCGGCGTCGAGGTGGTGGGTGGCGCCGCCGGCGTCGCTGGTCGGCTTCGCGTACGTCCAACGGTGCACGTGCACGTCGACGGCCTGCTCGGGCAGCCCGAGCAGGTCCCGGACGGCCTGTTCGATCGCCGGGCCGGCCCCGGTGGGTTGGGCCAGGTGCCCGGCCGCGAACTCAGGCACTGTGTGCGCGACCAGCACCGGCGCGCCGTCACCGCGCCGGTCACCGTCGTCGCAGACGAGGTTGAGGACCGGATGCTCGTTGACGAACGCGCCCCGGAAGTCCGGCCAGCGCCGGGTCGGGAAGCGCAGCACCGCGGCCAGCGACGGCGACCAGCGTTGCGCCTGTACGACCCGGGTGGCGTCGGTCAGGGCCGGGTCGAGCAGCAGGGCGGCCTGCGGACCCGGCATGGCCAGGGCGACCGCCGCACACGACTGCCCGTCGACGACCGGGCCGGGTTCCACCGTGAGCACCAGTCGGTCGACGGTCACCGGCACCGAGCCGGCCAGGTGCTCGACCAACGAGCGCAGCCCACGGGGGGCGGCGAAGCGCATCGGCCCGGGCACCTCGTGGTTGCCACTCCGGTCGTACGCCTGGAAGGTGTCGGTCCATTCGCGGACCAGCCCGGCGGCGCGCCACTGCTCGACCAGTGCGGCGAAGTCCGGGTCGGTGGCGGTGAAGTAGGCGGCGCCGATGTCCGCGGGCCGGCCCTGGAAGCGTTTGCTGGCCATCCGGCCACCGCAGACGTGCCCCCGCTCCCGGATCTGCACCGGCACCCCGGCCCGGGTCAACTCGACCGCACAGGCCACCCCGGCGATGCCCGCCCCGACCACCACCACGCTCGACCGGTCCTCCGTCATCAGATGATCGTAGGTGGCGGCGTTCGGGCATGAACCACTGATGATCGGGGTACTGGCACACCTGTTCGAAAGAAAGGGTGATGATGATGACGGACCGCCGCACCGAGCAGGCCGACCAGAACGCCGCGATCAAGGACCCGGACGAGTGGGTCACCGGGGATGAGCCGCCGACCGCCGCCCAGGAGTCCTACCTGAGCACGCTTGCCCGGGAAGCCCACGCCGACCTCCCGGACGACCTGACCAAGGCCGAGGCGTCCAAGCGCATCGACGAGCTTCAGGCCGAAACGGGCCGAGGCCAGTAACCCCGACCCCCTCCACGCGATCTTGCACTTCCTGTCACGACAAAAGGGCACGCGAGGCGCGAATCGTCGACAGCAAGTGCAAGATCGCGGGTGAGGGGCGGGGTGGGGTCAGGGGCGGGGCAGGCGGTGCAGCTGGACCTCGGTGAGGGTGCCGGCGTGCACCTCGGCCGTGAGGTAGGTGGCGTGGGGTTGGGAGCGGCGGTCGGTGGGTGAGCCGGGGTTGAGCAGGCGCAGCCCACCGGGTGCCTCGGTGTCCCAGGGGATGTGCGAATGCCCGAACACCAGCAGGTCGACATCGGGAAAGCGGGCCGCGCACCGCTTCTCCCGGCCGGTCCGGGGCCCGGTCTCGTGCACCACCGCGACCCGCAGTCCGTCGAGCTCGACCCGGGCCACCTCCGGCAGCCGGGCGCGCAGCGCCGGGCCGTCGTTGTTGCCGTACACCCCGATCAGTCGGCGCGATCGCGCGGTCATGGCGTCGAGCAGGGCCTCGTCCACCCAGTCGCCGGCGTGCACCACCAGGTCGGCCGCCTCGATGGCCGCCCAGAGTGGCCCGGGTAGGTCCCGGGCCCGCTTCGGTACGTGGGTGTCCGCCGTGAGCACCAGCCGCATACCCGGCATTGTCCCCCGAGTCCCGGCCGCCCACCCGGGGGACGTGGGTGGACGGCCGGGCTCCGCCTCCGCCGCCCGGCCCCGTGCGTCATCGACGCTCGGGTACGGGTGCCGAGCCGGTCAGGGGGCGGTCACGGCAGGGTCCAGCGTTGCGCCCCGGTGCCGTTGCAGGTCCAGATCCGCAGTTGCCGACCGTCGGTGAGGTCCGAGTTGGGGATGTCCAGGCACCGTCCGGACTGGGGGTTGCGCAGGCTGCCGTCCGGCTGGGCGGCCCACTGCTGGGCCCCGCTGCCGTTGCAGTCGTAGAGCTGCACGAGAGTGCCGTCGGTGGTGCCGCTCGCCTTCACGTCCAGGCACTTGGCGAGCCCCCGCACCGTACCGTCGCCGGGCAGGGTCCAGCGCTGGGCGGCGGTGCCGTTGCAGGTCCAGGTCTGCACCTTGGTGCCGTTGGCGGTCTGGCTGGAGGCGATGTCCGCGCACTTGCCGAGGGCCTTGACCTCACCGGTGCGCGCCCCGCCGGTGCCGACGCCGGGGCCGGTGAAGGTGTAGCTGTCCACGTCCAGCAACGCCCCGCTGCCGCCGGTGACGACCAGGTACAGGTCGTGGGTGCCGTCGTCTGGCTTGGTCACAGTGGCGCTCAGCTCGGTGTAGTTGTCCCAGCCGCCGGTGTTCGGCACCGCGATCCGGGCGACCTCGGTGCCGGTCGGTGAGTCGTACCGGAAGGAAATGGTGCCGCCGGGGCCGCCGGAGGAGACCCGGGCCCGGACGCCGGTGATCCCCTTGAGGCTCACCGCGTGGTGCCGGACGCTCTCGCCGTTCTGGACGTCACCCAGCCGCTTGCCACCCTCGGCCGCCGCCTGGTCGATCACCTTGGGGCCGTTGAGTTGGACGAAGTGCTCGGCCTGCCACTGTTTCGGGTAGAGGCTGATCTCCTGCTCACCGGTGAGTGCGGCGGAGCCGGTCGCGCCGCGATCGGTGTAGCTGCCCCGCAGGACGAAGAACAGCACCGAGTCGGGGCCGGCGTGCACCGGGCCGGTGTTGAAGGTCGCGCCGCAGCCGGTCCCCTCCCCCTCCTCGTGGGCGTGCTCCTGATGGCCCAGCGCGGCCCGGACGACCACCGCCGAGCAGGCCGGCGTGCCGTCCTGCGGGTCACTGGCCGTGGCGCCCACCGCCAGGTCCTGTCCCCAGTCGAAGAGCCCGCCGGCGGGCAGGCCGGTCAACGTGACCGTCGGCCGGTTGTTGCCGACCACCACCGACACCACAGTGGTGGCGCTGCGGCCGGTGCCGTCGTTGACGGTGAGCCGGGCGCTGTAGCTGCCGTTGGCGGAGTACGTGAAGGACGGGTTCGCGGCGGTCGAGTCGGTGCTGCCGTTGTTGGTGAAGTCCCACGCGTACGTCAGCGGGTCGCCGTCCGGGTCAGAGCTGCCGGCGCTGGAGAAGGTCACCGAGAGGGGGGCCAGTCCGTTGTCCCGGTTGACGGTGGCCTTGGCTACCGGCGACCGGCCACCCTGGACGTAGTTGATTTTGTAGAGACCGGCGTCGACCGCGCCGGAGAAGTAGCCGCTGCCGTACTCCAGCAGGTAGAGCGAGCCGTCCGGGCCGAACTGCCAGTCGATCGGGTGGACGAGTTTCATGCCGGCGAGCACCGGCTCGATGACGGTCGGCGCCCCGGTGGACGGGTTGCCGTTGTCGAACTGGACCTCCTTGATCCAGTTGCGGCAGTACTCGGAGATCAGCCACTTGTTGTCGTAGTAGGCCGGCCACTTCACGTCCGAGACGAGGTTCGGGTCGTAGTGGTAGACCTCGACGTGGTTGGGCGACCCGCACCCGCCCGGGTTGTCCAGCGCCGGCCAGTCCTCACTGCCGCCGTGCTGCTCCCAGACCAGCGCCGGTTTCGTCGGCGGGAGCTGCTGGACCCCTGTGTTGCGGGGTGAGTTGTTGACCGGGCCGGTCGAGCCGCCGCAGGGGAACCAGGCACGCGGTGTGGCGGTGGCGAAGTCCCAGTCGTTGTAGGCGACGTTGGGGCCGCCGCAGTATGGCCAGCCGTAGTTGCCGGGCCCGTTGGCCCGGTTGAACTCGTCGTAGGCCGCCGGGCCACGGTTGGCGAGGTCGGTGCCGGCGTCCGGGCCGACCTCGCCCCAGTAGAGGGTGTTGTTGGCAGTGCGGTCCACCCAGATCCGGTACGGGTTGCGCACGCCCATCACGTAGATCTCCGGCCGCGTTCGCGCGGTGCCGGCGGCGAAGAGGTTGCCGGTGGGGACGGTGTAGCTGCCGTCGTTCTCCGGGTGGATTCGGTTGATCTTGCCGCGCAGGTCGTTGGTGTTGCCCGAGGTGCGCTGGGCGTCGTACTGGGCGTTACGGTTCGTCCGCTCGTCGATCGGGGCCATCCCGGCTGAGTCGCCGCCGGAGTTGGTGTTGTCGCCGACGGCGAAGTACAGGTTGCCGGCGGTGTCCCAGCTCATCGAGCCGGCCGAGTGGCAGCAGAGATCGCGTTCGGTGGGCCACTCGATCAGCACGTCCTCGCTGCCCGGGTCGAGCAGCAGAGTGGACGGGTTGAAGGTGAACCGACTGATCCGGTTGACCAGTGGGGTGACCTTGGGCGAGTAGAAGAGGTAGACCCAGCGGTTGCTCGCGAAGCTCGGGTGCACTGTGATGCCGATCAGGCCGTCCTCGAAGCGGGCGTCCAGTGGCAGGGTCAGCGCGACCGTGGTGGACCTGGTCGCCGGGTTGTAGAGGCGGACCTGACCACCGGCGCTGCTGGTGCCCCGGTTGATGTAGAAGACCTTGCCGTCTGGTGCGACGGCCAGTTCGATCGGTTCGCCCATGGAGAGGCCGCCGTCGAGGGCGACCTTCTCGAAACCGATGGTGGCGGGCGGGGCGAGGGCGGCGGCCTGGGCCGGGGACGCGGCGGCCGGTGGAACGCTTGCCTGTGGAACGAGGCAGAGGGTGACCAGGACGGTGAGCAGTGTGGTGGCGCTGACGAGCCGTCGACGCAGAGTGCGGGACACGAGACCTCCAGCTGTCCGGGGGATCTCGGTGCCGCTCCCGCCGACTGGAGGAGCACCGCGGTGTTTCCCGGACATTAACGTCTTTCACTGGAAGGCGATAGAACTTCGCGTCATCGGATCGAAAGTCGTCAAGATTTACACGAAAGTACGGGCTCAGCGACGCGTCGGAGTGAAGTGCGCCGGGGGCATCCCGCAATCGCGCAACGTCGGGTCCTGCTCGACGTCGGTGAGCACACCGGCGGCATTGATGAGGCCGATGTGTGAGAACGCCTGCGGGAAGTTGCCCAACTGCTCCCCGGTCTGCTGGTCGATCTGCTCGGCGAACAGGCCAAGGTCGTTGACCCGACCAGCCAGATCGCGAAACAACTCGTGCGCCCGCTCCCGCTCGCCGCCCAACGCCAGGCAACTCACCAACCAGAACGAACAGATGACGAAGCCCGCCGGGTCGCCGTCCCAGCGCCGCAGCAGGCCGTCGTGCGACAGCCGCCGCTCCACCGCGCGGACCGTCGAGCGCATCCGCGGGTCATCGGCACGCAGAAAACCCACCAGCGGCATCACCAGCACCGACGCGTCCAGCTCGTCGGAATCAAAAATCCCGGTGTACGACTGGAGCCGGTCGCTCCACCCCCGCTCGAGGATCGCCGCGCGCACCTCGTCCCGGGCCGCCGTCCAGCGGGCCAGGTCCTGCGGCCCGCCGAGCTGGTCGCCGAAGCGGACCGCCCGGTCCAGCGCTACCCAGCACTCCACCTTCGAGGACACGTGGTGGTGTTGCACCCCACGCTCCTCCCACATCCCCGCGTCCGGCTGTTTCCAGTCCTGCTCGGCCTGATCGGCGAGCACCCGGAGCAGGTGGTAGACGTCCGGGTCGAACGGTTCCAGCTGGTCGCGCATCAGCCAGGCGGCGTCCATGGCCGCGCCGTAGATGTCGTTCTGCCGCTGCCGCCACGCGTCGTTGCCGGTCACCACCGGCGGGCTGTCGCGGTAACCGCCGAGCTGGTCCAGCCGATGCTCGGTGAGGTCCCGCTCCCCCAGCACCCCGTACATGATGGGCACCGGCTGGTCGCCGATTCGGCCCATCGCCCGGCCCAACCAGGCGAACTGCCGCCGCACCTCGTCGAAGCACGCCGACCGCCACAGCGCCCGCAGCGTGTGGCTGAAGTCGCGCACCCAGACGTAGCGGTAGTCGTAGTTGCGGTCCCCGCCGAGCTTCTCCGGCAGCGAGGTGGTCACCGAGGCCACCACCGCGCCGCTGGGTCGGTACGTCATGCCCTGCACCACCAGGCCGCTGCGCCGCACCTCCTCGGCGTAGAAGCCCTTGTACTCGTGTTCGTCGGCCCAGGACCGCCAGCCTGCGACGGTGTCGGCGATCGTCTGGTCGGCGTCCGGTACCTCCGGCAGTGGGGCGTCGTAGGTCGGGGCGTACCCGAGACTGAAGTTGTGGGTCGTGCCGGCGCGGACGGTGAACGTCGCTGCGGCATCGCCGTCGTCGCCGCACGCCAACCGCACGCTGCTGCGGAAGGTGAGCCGCACGGCCCCGGCGATGGCCTCAAGCATGTCCTCACGCTCGACCAGGTACGCGGTGGTGCGCCCGTACTCGAAGCGCGGACGGTAGTGCACCCGCATCGGCACCGCACCGGAGAGTCCCTGCACGCTACGGACCAGCACCTGCGGTGGGTGCATCCCTATGTCGTGACCTCGCGAGCCGGGCTCGAAGGCGAGCGCATCGGTGAGCGCGACCTCCCCCTGCGCGGTACGGAAGACGGTCCGCAGGACCAGGGTGTCCTCCAGGTAGCTCCGTTCGACAGTGAAATCGACCTCCGGTCGGATCGACCAGTGCCCCGCGCCCTCGTCGAGCAGCCGCCCGAACACCGACGGGGCGTCGAACCGGCCAGGGCACCACCAGTTCACCGAGCCCGAGGCGTCCACCAGCGCCGCGGTGCGGCCGTCGGCGAGGAACCCGTAGTCGCTGATCTGTCCGCTCTCCACCTGACTGCCTACCCGGGCAGTCCGCGCCCATTCCCCTCCTGTCCGGCGGTGGAGACCGCGTTACCGGTCGGCCTGGACGGGAACGCGGCGAGCTGACGAGGGAGGATGCTCATGACGTCAGCTTCGGAGCCGACCGCCGCCTGGCGGTCCGGCACACAGGGTGGCGACCTGCTTCCATCCGGGCCGGCCGGCCGTCTGTCGTCCCCGGGCGGGGACGGCCACGGGCCGGAGGCCGGCCCGCCGACCGTGACGATCGGCTCGTACCAGGACTATCCGACCGCGCAGCGGGTCGTCGACTACCTGGCCGACAACCGCTTTCCGGTGGAGCACAGCGCCATCGTCGGCACCAACCTCACCCTGGTGGAGACGGTGCTCGGGCGAATGACCACCGGTCGAGCCGGTCTGCTCGGCGCCGGTACCGGCGCCTGGTTCGGGCTCTTCATCGGCCTGTTGTTCGGCATCTTCACCGTCGGCAACTGGCTGGCGGTGATCCTGGTCGGGCTGGTCATCGGTGCGATCTGGGGTGCCGTGTTCGGTGCGGTCGCGCACGCCATGACGGGCGGCCAGCGCGACTTCACCTCGGCCAGCTCACTGCGCGCCGGCCAGTACGCGGTGACAGTCGACGCGCAGCTCGCCGACCAGGCGCGGCAGCTGCTCGGTCGGATGCAGATGTCGGGACGGGCGGCCACCAACGGCTGAGCGACGACCGGCCGCCCGCCCCGGCAGCACTCGGGGCGGGCGGCCGTTCAGTCGTGGTACGTCAGCTCGCCGGCGCGCAGCGGCACGTCGACCCGGTTCTCCGGTGGTGCCAGCGGGCAGGCCCAGCGGTCGTCGTAGGCGCAGCTCGGGTTGTAGAGGTAGTTCGCGTCCAGCCGGACCCGGTCGCCGGGCAGCAGCTCGACGCCCCGGCCGAAGGTGCCCTTCACCGTGTCGGTGAGGTACCGGCCTCCGCCGTAGCTCTCCCGACCGCAGGTGCCGTCGCGCAGCGGAACGAACAGCCCGCCCCCGTACGCCTCGATCCACCACAGGGTCAGCGGCCCCCAGGACGTCTCAGCAACCGCCACCCGCCGGTACGCGACCACCCCGTCCGGGCCACCGGTGTCGATGCGCAGCTCACCGCTGGCCGACCGCAGGGGCGCCTCGACCACGGCCTCGGGGTTGGGCGGGAAGTAGCGCACCCCGGCGAAGTCGGACCGCTCCGCCACGGGGATCGGGCTCTGCGGGTGGGTGGCGAAGAGTTCGTCGCGGCCGGCGCGGAAGCCGGCCAGGTCGACGTCGGACAGGTACAGCCGGGCCACCCGCTCCCGCCAGTCGGCCAACTCCAGATCATCCACACCACCGAGCCTATGCCGTGGCTCTGCGGCAGCTCAGCGCGACGGCCAGTTGGTGAGGACGGCGTCGAGGGCGTCCAGGGCGCGCGACCAGGAGTCGTCGGTGGGGCGCGGGGTGTGCCGGAAGCCGCCGGTCTTCTCCAGGCTCACGAACCCGTGGAACGTGCTGTGCATCATCCGCACCGCGTCGGTCTGGTCAGGCTCGGAGAGCCGGTAGCCGCGCAGGATCGCCCGGGTCATCTCGGCGTGCCGGACGCCCGCGCTCGCGGCGGCGGTTTCCGGGTCGAGGTCGATCTGCATGGCCGCGTAGCGGCCGGGGTGCTCTCGCGCGTAGTCGCGGTACGCGTTGGCGAACGCCACCAGCGCGTCCTTGCCGGCCCGGCCGGCGAGCGCGGCGGCGACCCGGTCGGCCAGCTCCGCCAGTGCCAGCAGGGCGATCCGGACCCGCAGTTCGTGCGCGTTCTTGAGGTGGAAGTACAGGCTGGCGTCCTTCACCCCGAACTGGCGCGCGAGCGCGGCGACTGTGACGTTCTCGACCCCCACCTCGTCGGCCAGCTCGGCCGCGGCCAGCGTCAGGCGCTCGACGGTCACCCCGGCACGTGCCATGCAGCACACTCCCAACCTAGCCGTAATAATCGCTTGCCTAAGAGGGCTAGGCTACTACCTATGTTGGTCCTGACCGAATCCGTCATCCGCGCGTCCTTCGTCAACTGCAGCAAGGGCGAGGCGAAGCGGCTGGCCGTACCGAATGATCTTGAAATGCGCCAGTGGGACGACCTCGACTTTCTCGGCTGGCGGGATCCCTCCGCCCCGCAGCGGGCCTACCTGGTCGCCGAGACCGACGGCAAGCTGGCCGGGGTGGTGCTGCGGGCCGCGAAGCACCAGATGGGGCGCGTGCGGCACAGCATGTGCTCGTTCTGCCTGACCACCCACCTCGGCGGTGGCGTCTCGTTGATGACCGCACCCAAGGCCGGCCCGAGCGGACGGCAGGGCGACTCCGTGGGCACGTACCTGTGCTCCGACCTGGCCTGCTCGCTGTACCTGCGCGGGAAGAAGCACGCCGGGCCCCCCGCGCCCGAGCCACTGCCCCTACCGGAGCGGATCGAGCGCGTCAGGACCGCCCTCGCGACATTCCTCCGCAAGGTCACCGAGTGACGGTTCGAGACGACCTGCGCGGCCGGGGCCGGAGCCCGTTCGGGCCCCGGTCCGCCTCCGGCTAACGGTCGGTGGCCAGGCGAGCGTGCAGGTGCTCGTCGTAGCGGCGGCCGTCGCCGTACCGGTACGACTCCCGCAGGGTCCCCTCGGCCAGGTAGCCGGCGCGGTCGGCGACCCGACAGGACGCCGGGTTGGCCACCGCGTGACACAACTCCACCCGGTGCAGCCCGAGATCCGCGAACGCCCAGTCGGTGAGCCGGACGACGGCGCGCACCGCCACCTGACGCCCCCTCGCCGCGGGCACCGTCCAGTAGCCGATGGACGCGTCGCCGTCGTGGATGCGGTGCAGCGACACCGAGCCGAGCAGTTCGCCGTCGGCCGCCGCGGTGACCGCCAGCGAGGCGTGGCCGCCGGTGGACCAGTCGGCCCGGCGACGCACCCAGAGCAGCGCCACCTCGTCGTCGATCGGGTCGCCGCCCTGCGGGTTCCACTGGGCGATCGCCGGGTCCCGGAGGGCGTCGCGCACCGCCGGAGCGTCCGCGTCTCGCCAGGGGCGCAGCAACAGGTCGGCGGCGGAGAGTTCCACGTGTTCCACGAGGCCGGAGTCTGGCACAACCTGCGGCCTGCGCGCCGCCGGATTAACGCGGGTTTCCTTCAAAGCTGCACGATCCAACCGCCAGCGGGTGAGGAAGTGACGCAGGCGACGCTTAACGACATTACTTAAATTTTGAAAGAGTGCTATCGTCGTGGACATGACCGAGAGCCTGGACAGCACCCGAGAGGCCGCCTGGCGCGCCTACATCGAGGCCAGCCAGCGTCTCTACACGCAGTTGGAAGAGGATCTGCGGGTCGACAGCGACCTCAGCTTCGCCGACTACCACGTGCTGGTCCTGCTCTCCGAGGCGCCGGGGCAGCGGCTACGGATGGGCGAGTTGGCCAGCCGGTTGATCTTCTCGCCCAGCCGCCTCACCTACCAGGTCTCCTCCATGCAGCGTCGTGGCCTGGTCAGCAAGGAGCCCTGCCCGGACGACCGGCGTGGCAGCGAGGCGGTGCTCACCGCCGCCGGGCTGCTCGCCCTGCGGGAAGCCGCACCCCACCATCTGGCGTCGGTGCGCACGCATCTCATGGACGACCTCGACGATGCCGAGGTCGCCTGCCTCACCCGGGTCTTCGACCGGCTCGGCGAGCGCCTGCGGGCATCGCGGGTCAGCTCGACCACCCCCGCCTCACGCTAGGAGCCTCGACATGCCCGCGATCACCGTCGACAACGTTCTCGTCCTGCCCCGCCTGCCCCGCCTCGACGAGGCCGCCACGATCCGCCCGGTCCGCACGGTGACCACGGCGCCCAGCGGCTTCGAGGGTGAGGGCTTCCCGGTCCGTCGCGCCTTCGCCGGGGTGTCGACCACCGACCTGGACCCGTTCATTCACCTCGACCAGATGGGCGAGGTCGACTACGCGCCGGGCGAGCCCAAGGGCACCCCGTGGCACCCGCACCGCGGCTTCGAGACCGTCACCTACATCATCGACGGCGTCTTCGACCACCAGGACTCCAACGGTGGTGGCGGCACCATCACCGACGGCGACACCCAGTGGATGACGGCGGGCAGCGGCCTGCTGCACATCGAGGCGCCGCCGGAGCACCTGGTGATGAGCGGCGGGCTCTTCCACGGCACGCAACTGTGGGTCAACCTGCCCCGCTCAGCCAAGATGAACCCGCCCCGCTACCAGGACATCCGGGGTCGGGAGTCGGCGCTGCTCACCACGCCCGACGGCGGCGCGCTGATCCGGGTCATCGCCGGCGAGGTCGCCGGGCACCGCGGCCCGGGTTCGACCTTCACCCCGATCACCATCACGCACGTCACAGTGCAGCCGGGCGCGCAGGTCGACCTGCCCTGGCGGCCCGACTTCAACGCCCTGGTGTACGTGCTGGGCGGTCGCGGCACGGTCGGCACCGACCGGCGGCCGGTGCGTACCGGCCAGCTCGCGGTGCACGGCCCGGGTGACGCGCTGCGGTTCAGCGCCGACACCGCGCAGGACAGCAACACCCCGGCACTGGACCTCTACATCATGGGTGGTCAGCCGATCCGGGAGCCGGTGGCACAGTACGGCCCGTTCGTGATGAACACCCGGGATGAGCTGCTCAAGGCATTCGAGGACTTCCAGGCCGGCCGCCTCGGCGTGATCCCCACCGAGCGGCTCCCGCACACCGGCGGCCAGGGCACCCGGCCCTGACCACTGTCGACCGCTGAGTTCGGCGCCGACGCCTCCGGTTCACCCCGGGGGCGTCGGCGCCGCCTCAGGAGACCGCAAAAATCCCGGCGACGCCCAGAATCACCATCACCAACACCGCTACCAGCGCACCCCGTTCGCTCTCCACCGCTGGCTCGCGGTTCTCGGTCACGGGATTCGTCGTGTCGCGGGGCATGGTGTGGCCTCCTCGGCTGTTGTCGCGTCGCTTTTGATGGCGTTGGCCAGGTCACCGGTCGGGGGCCTGGCGTGCGGACCCGCGTCGGGGGTCCTACCGTGAGGACGTTGCCGACCTCCAGGGGGGCTGGACGGTGCCGTTGCAGGACTGGTTCCTCACCGCTGAGGAACGCGCCAACCCGGTCTCTGGCATACCCGTATGGACCACGGGAAACCTCGCCGAGCCGTTGATTCACGGTGCCGCTTACTTCGACCGGCTGGTCGGCGAGGTCGAGGCCCTGGGCCCCGGCGACCACTTGTTCTTCACCGACTGGCGGGGTGACCCGGATCAGCGGTTGCGCCCGGACGGCCCGACAGTGGCCCAGCTCTTCGCGCAGGCCGCGCAGCGCGGTGTGGTGGTCAAGGGGTTGATCTGGCGCTCGCACCTCGACGTCCTGGCGTACAGCGAGGCCGAGAACCGCGACCTCAGCGAGACGATCTCGGCCGCCGGTGGCGAGGTGCTGCTGGACCAACGGGTCCGGCGCGGCGGCTCGCACCATCAGAAGCTCGTGGTGCTGCGGCACCAGGGCGCGCCCGAGCGGGACGTCGCCTTCGCCGGCGGGATCGACCTGTGCCACAGCCGCCGCGACGACGCCGCGCACCACGGCGACCCGCAACCGGTGCAGATGTCCCCCCGGTACGGACCCAATCCGCCCTGGCACGACGTGCAGCTCGCGGTGCGCGGTCCGGTGGTCGGCGCGTTGGACACCCTGTTCCGGGAACGCTGGACCGACCCGATGCCGCTGGACTCGGAGAACCCGGTGGCCTACCTGCGGGACCGGCTGCGCGGCTCGGACCTGCGCCCCGACCCGCTGCCCGAACAGCCGGCCGATCCGCCGCCCTGCGGTCCGCACCAGATCCAGGTGCTGCGCACCTACCCCGCCGTCCGCCCGCGCTACTCGTTCGCACCGCACGGGGAGCGGACCGTGGCCCGGGGTTACACCAAGGCGGTACGCCGGGCCCGCCGGCTGATCTACCTGGAGGATCAGTACCTCTGGTCGGCCGAGGTCGCGGACCTGTTCGCGCACGCGCTGCGGGACAACCCGGACCTGCACCTGATCGCCGTCGTCCCCCGCCACCCGGACGTGGACGGCAGGCTGGCGTTGCCGCCGAACATGGTCGGGCGCGAGCAGGCGCTGTCACTGTGTGAGCAGGCCGCACCGGACCGGGTGCACGTGTTCGACGTGGAGAACCACGCCGGCGGCCCGGTCTACGTACACGCGAAGGTCTGCGTGATCGACGACGTCTGGGCCAGCGTGGGCAGCGACAACTTCAACCGGCGGTCCTGGACGCACGACAGCGAGTTGTCCTGCGCGGTGCTCGACGACACCCCCGACCAGCGGGAGCCCACCGACCCCGCTGGGCGGGGCGACGGCGCGCGGAGCTTCGCCCGGGACCTGCGACTTCGGCTGTGGCGCGAGCACCTGGACCGCGACCCGGACGGCGCGGACGACGCCGACCTGCTGGACCCGGCGGACGCCGTCGCGGCCGTAACGGCCGCCGCCGACGCGCTACAGCAGTGGTACGACGACGGCCAGGTGGGAGAACGGCCGCCCGGGCGGCTGCGCCCGCACCGCCCCGAACGGCTGCCGTGGTACACCCGGGCCTGGGCGCTGCCGATGTACCGGCTGGTCTACGACCCGGACGGCAGGCCACTGCGGGCGAGGCTGGCCGGCACCTGGTGACGCGGTCGGGACGGCTCCGGCGCGGCGACCGCGTGCACGTTCAGCCCGCCGGGGTAGGCGAACGACGAACGCGGTGAGTAGTAGCCGAAGCCGATGGTCAGCGGATTGGCCGGGCGCAGCGCGTACATCGGGTGACCGGGCTGGAGGAACTCCACCGACTCGATCTCGAACGGGGCGACCGGCTCGGCGACGAAGGGGTAGGCCGAGCTGAGCAACTGGCCGTCGCGCCGGGTGAAGTAGCGGTGGTGCCCACTGCTGATCACGTGACCGGTCTCCCCCACCCGACACCGGGCCCGGACCAACGGCGTGCCGTCGATCTCCGTCTCGGAGAGCAGGTCCTCGCCGTTCACGTCGATCCGGGTGCGCCCGGCGAGCACCGGGGCGCCGCGAGCGAGGGCGTACTCACGGACCAGCCGGCTGGAGGCCACGTAGTGGGTCCACCAGCCACCGGCGTTGAGGCCGCCCGGCGCGTCGACGCCCAGCAGCGAGACGCCGAGGTAGGTCAGCGAGTACGCACCGAAGCCGGAGGTCTGCGTCTCGTCGTCGACGATGTACTGGTTGAGGAAGACCTGCCGGTCGGGGCGGGGGCAGAGCCCCGGCGGGACCAGCGCGGCGACCGCGTCGGGATCCGCCGGCAGCCAGCTGAAGTAGAGGGTGCGGCTGTTCACGACAAGCTGGGGAGCGGCTGGATCGAGCACGGTGCCTCCGAACCGGGTGTGTACACGCGACGCTACGGCCGGTCCCACCAGCGGGACAAGGACGGATAGTCGACACTCCTGGCGACTTGTCGGATTTCATGTTGACCAGTCGACGCGACCCGTGGGCCGATCGGCCGAGCCGGCCGACCGACCGGGCGGTGGACCGGGCGGCGGACCGCAGCGACAACAACGGGTAAGGATCCTCACAACCACCCTAACTTCCGCAGCATTTGCCCCTTTTGTTGCTCAACACACCTTAAGTACATCAACCTTTCGGCTAGATTTCCGGGAGACGATCAGGTTAAGGTGACTCCCGAACGGCCCATTGGAAGCTAAACCAAAGCGTCACGTCTTTTTCGTCAGCGGACGAGGTGCAGGGAGGACCACCCATGACCGCGCCAACGATCACCGAGCAGCCGAGCGCCGCCGTCAAGGCCACCACCAAGCTCGACCCGCGCGCTCTCACCGACAGCGCCGCCGATCTGCTCAACGCGATGGCGGCGCTGCCCGCCAACCACCCGTCGCGCGCCGCTCTGCGGGACCGGGCGATCGAGGCCTGGCTGCCGCTCGCCAACCACCTGGCCCACCGCTACAGCGGGCGCGGCGAGCCGAACGACGACCTGGCGCAGACCGCCGCGATCGGCCTGATCAAGGCCATCGACAAGTTCGACCCCGAGCGCGGTGTCGACTTCGCCGGTTACGCGATCCCCACCATCATCGGCGAGCTCAAGCGGCACTTCCGGGACCGCACCTGGGACATCCGGGTGCCCCGCCGGCTCCAGGAGCTGCGGCTGGCCATCTCCGACGCCAACAGCTCGCTCCTGCAGACCCTCGGCCGCTCGCCGACGGTCGCCGACATCGCCGCGCACCTCAAGCTCACCGAGGAAGAGGTGCTGGAGGGCCTGGAGGGCGCCCGCGCGTACAACGCGGTGTCGCTGTCCACCCCGACCGGCGACGGCGAGCGCGCCACCGAGCTGGGCGACATGCTCGGCGGCGAGGACAGCGAGTTCGAGCTGGCTGAGCTGCGGGTCGCCCTCGGCCCGGCGCTGGCCACCCTCGACGAGCGCGAGCAGAAGATCCTCACGCTGCGCTTCTACGGCAACCTGACCCAGTCGCAGATCGCCGACCAGATCGGTGTCTCGCAGATGCACGTCTCGCGGCTGCTGACCCGCGCGCTGACCAAGCTGCGCGGCCAGCTCGACGGCACGTACTGACCGGTTGACGCACGGAGGGCCGGGTCCATGGACCCGGCCCTCCGTGCTGTCACGTGAGCGTTACAGTGCGACCACGGGGTGGCTGGTCGCGTCAACCGACCGGTTCAGTGCCCGACCGGCTCGCGCCACATCGGCCAGAACGGCGTTCCGTCGGGCACCCGGAACGGCTCGCCGGCCAGGTAGCCGTGCTTCGCGTACAGGTCCCGGCTGCGCGGGCTGCTCGCCTCCAGGTACGCCGGCATCCCGTTGGCGTCCAGCCAGGCGTGGTGGTGGCGCATCAGCGCGCTCCCCAAGCCCTGCCCCTGCCGGTCTGGCCGGGTCGCCAGAAACGCGAGGTGGTGGTGGTCCGGGTGCGGATGGTTCGCCGCGAACAGCTCGTCGAGGTGCTGGAACCGGTCGGTCCACTCGCCGCAGGCGGCGGCCAGTCGGGCGTCGTAGTCCGCCGGCGGCGGCGCCGGCTTGCCGACCGACGGAAACCAGACCGCGACCGAGGCCCGGTCCGCTGTGGCGTGGACGATGCCGTGCCGCATCGCGTGCCCGACCAGGATCTCGAAGTCGCCGGCCAGTACCGCCTCCCGCTTGCTCGGGTCGGGGACCAGCCAGTACGTCACCTCCAGGATGGTGAACGCCTCGGCGATCCGACCCGCCACGAGGGTGGTCTCCTCCGGCCCTAGTTGCTCGATGACCACGCTCATCGGGTCACCTCCACGGCGGCTGGTGACTCCGGCTTGACGGCCGCCGCGGCGCTCGCAGCCCCCAGGCCGATCCGGGCGTACGTGTCCGGGCGGTTGCTACGCAGCAGCAGGGCCCAGCCGATGCCCAGCAGGGCGGCCACCGGGTACGCGGCGGGCAGCGCCCAGCGCAGCGTCGAGTCCGGCGCGACACCGAGCAGGTTGGCGAAGTTCGACACGGCCAACCAGATGATCACGAAGAGCGCGATGGTGGCCAGGCCGGGCGCGATGGCCCGTCGCCAGAGGTTCTCGCCCCCGGCGGAGCGGGCGAAGTAGGCGATCACCGCCACCGAGGTGGTGGCGATCAGCAGCAGGACACCGAAGCCGCCGGTGGTGCCGACCCAGAAGAAGAGCTGAACCACCGGATCCCAGCCGTTGACGGCGTACAGCAGGATGACCAGCAGTCCGAGGACGCTCTGCGCCACCGAGGCGGCCCGCGGCGCCCCGGTACGGGCCGAGGTCTGCCCGAACACCGCCGGCAGCACGCGTTCCCGACCGAGCGCGAAGGTGTAGCGGGCCGTGGTGTTGTGGAACGAGATCATCGCGGCGAGCACCGAGGTCAGGAAGAGCACCTGCCCGATGGTGACCGCGGTGTCGCCGAGGTGCGCGGCGGCCAGGTTGAAGATGAGCCCGACGCTCTGCTCGCCGGCCTCGGCGACGATCTGGTCCTGCCCGACCGCGACGGTCATGGTCCAGGACGACAGCGCGTACAGCCCGGCGATGATCGCCACTGAGAGGTAGGTGGCCAGCGGCACCGTCCGCTTCGGGTCCTTGCTCTCCTCGCTGAAGACCACCGCCGACTCGAAGCCGACGAAGCCGAGGACGGCGAGCACCAGCACCGCGCCGACCCCCGGCACGAAGAGGTTGTCCGGTGAGAACGGGGCGAAGCTGACCCCACCCTCGGCCGGGTTGCCGAGTTGTCCCAGGTCGAAGACGAGGACCACCACGATCTCGGCGACCAGCAGCGCGGCCAGGACCATGCCGTTGAGGTCGACCCGGAGCAGGCCGAGCAGGCCAACCAACGCCCACGCCACCAGGGCCACGACGGCCCAGTGCGGGTGCCCGCCGAAGAGCCGGTCGAGCACCGGCTCGGCCGCCACGCCGATGGTGCCGTACAGCCCGACCTGCAACGCGTTGTACGCGATCAGCGCGACCCAGGCGGCGCCCACGCCGGCCGGTCGACCGAGACCACGGGAGACGTAGGCGTAGAAGGCGCCGGCGTTCTCCACCCGGCGGGACATCGCCACGTAACCCACCGAGAAGAGCGCGAGCACCGCGGCGATCAGCAGGAAGGCCAGCGGGATGCCGGTCACCCCGATGACGCCGTAGCCGGTGGTGACGACGCCGGCCACCACTGTCAGCGGCGCGGCGGCGGAGAGGACGAAGAAGATCACCGAGGGGATGCCGAGACGGCCTCGGGCCAGGGCTTCGGAGACGTTGCTGGGTCGGTCGACTGTCGATGTCGGGGGCATACGACTACTCCGATTGTCGAGGGGAGGGTTGGGGGTTACCGGGGGATCAGGGGATGCCGCGCAGCACGGCGGCGCCGACGGCGGCCTCGGTGTGCCCGACGAGTTCCTTGAGTGGTGCCGGCAGCGCGGGGATGAGGACGTTCAACCGGTGGTGCGCGCGGGGGCCGGCGCTCCACAGCACCTCGCGGGTCAGCCCCGCGGCCACGACCAGGCCGAGCAGCAGGGCGTCCGGCACGCCCGGTGGGTCCGGCCGGTCCAGCAGGGCCCGTAGCCGGGTGGCCGGCCAGGCCACCGCGTTGAGGTCGATCGGCAGGTAGCTGACCGTGGTACGCAGCAGCCGGCGGCTCTCCTGGCGGCGCAGCACCCCGGCGCGGGCCAACCGCTCCCCCACCGAGGTCGTGGCGCTCTGCGCCAGGAAGCTCAGCCAGGTGCGCAGCTCCCGGTGCTGGGACTCACCGACCAACTGGTCCAGCACTGTGTGCGCCAGGGCATCGGCCGGCGGACGTCGGTCGATGACGGTGATCTGCCCGGCCGTGACGGTGATGTGTCCATAAAGGATCAACTCGCCGAGGAGCCCGCCGGCCAGCCCGAGCCCGGTCGCCGCCGGGTGCAGTTTGGCCTTGCCGCGACTGTCGTTGTGTGCGATGAGGAAGAACTCGTCGGCGATGAGCAACGGTCCTCCCGCACAGGTGTGTCCACAGTGATCGCGACCGGGAAAGGATGCACCGACAGCTACTGCAACGCAACTCCCAGATTTGAAAGTTGCACTCCGTGCATCTGCGACCTGCGGATCTTGTCGTGGCAGACTCGGACGGTGACCGCCACTCCCGCCATCCGACCCGCCGCCAGCCCGACAGTGCGGCGACGCCGTATCGCCCGGGAACTCCGCCAACTTCGGGAACGCGCGGGCATGACCCTCGATGTGGCCGCCCGTCAGCTCGACATGTCGAAGAGCAACCTCTCCCGGATCGAGACCGCACAGATCGGCATCAAACCGCGCGACGTCCGGGCCGCTCTCGCGCTGTACGAGGTGACCGGTTCGGATGCCGAGGCGCTGATCGAGATCGCCCGGGGGGCACAGCAGCGCGGATGGTGGCAGAACTACAGCGACGTGCTTCCCGAGTGGTTCGAGTTCTACGTCGGGCTGGAGGCCGAGGCGGCGGCGCTGCGCACGTACGAGGCCGAGTCGGTGCCCGGGCTGCTGCAGACCGAGGCGTACGCCCGGGAGATCTTCCGGCGCACCGCCGGCGAGGACGGCCTGGAGCGCAAGGTCGCCGCCCGACTGCGCCGACAGGAGGTGCTGCGCCGCGAGGACCCTGTCGACCTGTCGGTGATCCTCAACGAGGCGGTGCTCCTGCGCCCGGTCGGCGGCACCGCGGTGATGGCCGAACAACTGGTCCACATGAGTCGGATCGCGCAACTACCCAACGTGACAATCCAGGTACTTCCATTCGCGGCTGGCGGGCATCCGGCCATGAGCACCCCGTACGTGATCCTCAACTTCGCCGACGCCGCCGACGCGTCCGTGGTTTACCTGGATAACCTCACGATGGGACTGGCTCTGGAGGAAGCCGATCATGTGCTCGGGTATAGCCTTCTGCACGAGGAGCTGTGCCGGATGGCGCTCGATCCGACGGCGTCGTTGACCCGTCTTGAGCATGCTTCTCGTAACTTTGCGTGACCGCTTCTGCGGCACGCCGACGCAGACGAGAGGTACCGCGGATGACGGCGTACGACCTGACCCGAGCGGACTGGCGCACCAGCACGCGCAGCAGCGGCAACGGCAACTGCGTGGAGGTCGCGACAGTCGACGGTCAGGTCGCCGTCCGGGACAGCAAGGACCGCTCCGGCCCGGTGCTCGCCTTCGGTGCGCCGGCCTGGCGGGCCTTCGTGCTCGGCGTCGGCGAGGTCCGTCGCTCCTGACGCACCCGTCCCGGTGCGAGACTGGGCCGTGCTCTCCGACGTAACAGTTGACCTGCCGGTCCGTCCGGTGCTGCCGGCGCTGGTCGCGGCACTCGACGCGGCCGGCGCCGGTGTGCTGGTGGCCCCGCCGGGCACCGGCAAGACCACCCTCGCGCCGCTGGCCGTGGCCGACCGGGTGACCGGTCGGGTGGTGATCGCCCAACCCCGCCGGGTGGCGGCCCGTGCCGCTGCCCGGCGCATGGCCGAGTTGCTCGGCGAACGGGTCGGTGAGCGGATCGGCTATGCGGTACGCGGCGAGCGCCGGGTCGGCCCGGCCACCCGGATCGAGGTGGTCACCACCGGCCTGCTGGTCCGCCGGCTGCACCACGACCCGGAACTGCCCGGCACGGGTGCCGTGCTGCTCGACGAGTGCCACGAACGCCAACTCGACGCCGACCTCGCGCTGGCCTTCACCGTGGAGGCGCGCGCCACCCTCCGGCCGGACCTGTGGCTGCTGGCGATGTCGGCGACCCCGGACACCGACCGGTTCGCCGCGCTGCTGGGCGGGCCCACCCCGGCCCCGGTGGTACGGGCCGACTCGGCGTTGCACCCGGTGGGGCGGATCTGGGTGCCCCCGGCGCGCCCGATCGCCCCGCCCGGGGCCGGGCCGGTGGACCGGGCCCTGCTCGACCACGTGGCCGCCACCGTCCGACGGGCGCTGCGCGAGCACGACGGCGACGTGCTCGTCTTCCTGCCCGGGGCCGGCGAGATCGCCGCGGTCACCGGCAGGCTGGCCGACCTGCGGGACGCGGTCGCGCTGCTGCCGCTGCACGGCCGTCAACGCGGCACCGAGCAGGATGCCGCGCTGCGTCGCGCGGACCGACGGCGGGTGGTGCTGGCCACCGCGCTGGCCGAGACCAGTCTGACCGTCCCGGGCGTGCGGATCGTGGTGGACGCCGGGCTGTCCCGGGTGCCCCGGATCGATTTGGCCCGTGGGCTGGGCGCGCTGGTCACCGTGCCGGTCTCCCGCGCCGCCGCCACCCAGCGGGCCGGCCGGGCCGGCCGGGAGGCCCCCGGGTACGTCTACCGCTGCTGGTCGGCGGCGACCCACGAGCGGCTGCCCGCCCGTGCCGAGCCGGAGATCGCCACCGCCGACCTGACCGGCTTCGCGTTGGAGCTGGCCGCCTGGGGCCGACCGGACGGCGTCGGGCTCGCGTTGCCCGACGCGCCGCCGGCAGCCGCGATGACGGTGGCCCGGGACACCCTGGAGACCCTGGGCGCTGTCGACGCCGACGGTCGAATCACGGCGCGGGGGCGCTCGATCGCCGCCGCCGGGGCGCACCCACGGCTGGCCCGGGCGCTGCTCGACGGCGCCGGCCGGGTCGGCGCCGACCGGGCCGCCGAGGTGGTCGCCCTGCTCGCCGAGGAGAGCGCGGCCGGCCCCGGTGATGATCTGGTCGCCGGTTGGCGTCGGCTGCGCACCGGCGTGGACGCGGGCGCAACCGCCCGTTGGCGCACCGAGGTACGCCGGCTACGCGCCGCGCTGCCTGCCGGCGCCCCGCCGAAGGGCCGCGCCGACGCCGCCGGCCGCGCCGGCTCGGGTGGACTGAGCGACGATCTCGCCGCCGGGCTGCTCGTCGGTCTGGCGTACCCGGAACGGTTGGCACGGGTGCGGCGGCCGGGCGGTTCGGCGTACCTGATGACCGGCGGGACCGCCGCGGAGCTGGCGGCCGGCTCGGGGCTGACCGGGTCCGACTGGCTGGCGGTGGCGGTCGCGGACCGCACCCCCGGCGCGCCGTCGGCCCGCATCCGCCGGGCCTCCCCGGTGGATGAGGCGACGGCCCGGGAGGCGGCCGGCCCGTTGCTGCGCACCGGCCGCGAGGTCGGCTGGTCGGACGGGGACGTGGTGGCCCGGGAGGTGACTCGGCTGGGCGCGATCGAGCTGGTCCAGCGGCGGCTGGACCGGCCGGACCGGGCGGAGGTGGCCGCCGCGCTGCTGACCGGCCTGCGCCAGGACGGGCTGGGGCTGTTGCCGTGGACGCCAGCGGCTCGGGCGCTGCGCGATCGGCTCGCGTTCCTCCGGCACCACCTGGGCGAGCCGTGGCCGGAGGTCGGCGACGACTCGTTGCTCGACGCCGCGCCGACCTGGCTGGGCCCGGAGCTGGCCGCCGCACGACGCCGGGCCGACCTGGCGCGAGTGGACGTGCCGTTGGCGCTGCGTCGGCTGCTGCCCTGGGCGCAGGCCGCCCGCCTCGACGAGCTGGCCCCGGAGCGGATCGAGGTGCCGAGTGGTTCCCGGATCCGGCTGGACTACGGCGACCCGGCCGCGCCGGTGCTCGCCGTGAAGCTCCAGGAGACGTTCGGTTGGCCGGCGGCCCCCCGCATCGCCGACGGTCGGGTGCCGGTGCTGCTGCACCTGCTCTCCCCCGCCGGCCGCCCGGTGGCGGTCACCGCCGATTTGGCGTCGTTCTGGCGTACCGGCTATCCGCAGGTCCGCTCCGAGCTGCGCGGGCGCTATCCCCGGCACCCGTGGCCGGAGGATCCGGGAACGGCGACACCCACCCGGCACGCCACGCCACGTCGGCGCTGAGCGCCGGCCTACTCCTCGACGACGTCGGCCACCACGACTGTGACGTTGTCCGGCGCGCCGGCGTGCAGGGCCAGGTCGATGAGCTTGGCGGCGCAGGCGTCCCGGTCCGGATAGCCGCTGAGCACCTCGGTGAGGGTGTCCGGACGCACCACGTTGGAGAGGCCGTCGCTGCACAGCAGCCACCGGTCGCCGGCCCGGGGCACCATGGTCGCGTACGACGGGGAGACCTCGTCACCCTGCAACGCCTGGGTGACCACGGCCCGGCGCGGGTGGCTGCTGGCCTGGTCCGCGGTGATCACGCCCTGATCCACCAGCATCTGGACGAACGTGTCGTCCCGGGTGACCTGCTTGAGCACGCCCTCGCGGAACAGGTAGGCCCGGGAGTCGCCGACGTGCGCGAGTGCCAGGCAGCTGCCGGTACGGGCGAAGAGCAGGGCGGTCAGCGTGGTGCCCATGCCCTGGCGCTCGGGATCCTCGGCGACCGCCTGTCGGATCCGGGAGGTGGCCAGCGCGATGCCACCTTCGAGCGCGGCCACCAGGGCGTCCTCGGGTGTCTCCACGTCCAGCGGGGCGACCGCGTCGATGGTGAGGGCGCTGGCCAGGTCGCCGGCGGCCATTCCGCCCATGCCGTCGGCGACGGCGACGAGCCAGGTGCCGGCGTGCAGGGCGTCCTGGTTTCCGCTGCGGATCAGCCCACGGTCGCTCGTTCCCACGGAACGCAGCTTCAGGGTCATGGGAGGCAGCCTGCCAGGCGAAGGGCGCAGTTGTCTCTAGGAGATCAGGACGACGGCGCGTGGCGCGGCCAATCTCACGTTCGGGTGGCGGCGCGTCGGGAGGCGCCGCTCGGGCTGACCGCCCTCGTCGGATGCTGAAACCCATCCAACCAGATCAATTGACATGGCGTACCGGCACTGGAAACATCGAGCCGATACCTGGGAGCGCTCCCAGCTTCCCTTTGCATCACCGTGCCACCACCAACGTCCCACTTTCCGTCCCGGAAGGACTCCCCGTGACGCCATCCCGACGCCGCCTCCTGTTGGCTGCGGCGACCACTCTGGCCCTCACCGGCGCGGGCGCCGGCGCGGCCCACGCCGACCCACCACCGGACGCCCCCGAGCAGATCGACAACGGCGACTTCAGCGCCGGGGTCAGCCCCTGGTTCTCCTTCGGCACCGGCGCGCTGGCGGTCACCGACGGCCAGCTCTGCACCACCGTCGCGGGCGGGCTGGCCAACCCGTGGGACGCCGGCATCGGCCAGGACGGCGTACCGCTGATCGCCGGCGCCGAATACACCCTCGGCTTCGCGGTCTCCGCCACCCCCGGCGCCGCGGTCAAGGCCGTGCTGCAGCTCGGCAGCGCCCCGTACACCACGTACGCGGCAGTGGACGCCACCGCGACGGGCACCCTCCAGCGGGTCGAGCAGACCTTCACCGTCCCGGACGACGACCCCAGCGCCCAACTGATCTTCCAGGTCGGCGGTTCCGCCCAGGCGCAGACCATCTGCCTGGACGACGTCTCGCTGCGCGGCGGCGAGCCACCCGAGCCGTACGAGCCGGACACCGGGCCACGCGTGCGCGTCAACCAGGTCGGCTACCTCCCCGGCGGCCCGAAGAACGCCACTGTCGTCACCGAGGCCACCGAAGCGCTGCCCTGGCAGCTGCGCAACGCCGCCGGCGCCGTCGTGGCCAGTGGCACCACCACCGCTCGCGGTGTCGACGCCGCCTCCGGGCAGAACGTGCAGACGGTCGACTTCTCCAGCTACCGCACCCCCGGCACCGGGCTCACGCTCACCGTGGACGGCGAGACCAGCCACCCGTTCGACATCTCCGGCGCCCTCTACGACCAGCTGCGCTCCGACTCGTTGCAGTTCTTCTACGCCCAGCGCAGCGGCATCGCCATCGACGGTGACCTGATCGGCGACGAGTACGCCCGACCCGCCGGCCACCTCGGCCTCGCACCCAACCAGGGCGACACCAACGTGCCCTGCCAGCCGGGTGTCTGCGACTACTCCCTCGACGTGCGCGGCGGTTGGTACGACGCCGGCGACCACGGCAAGTACGTGGTCAACGGCGGCATCGCCACCTACCAGCTGCTGAACACCTTCGAGCGGACCAAGACGGCGGCCACCGCCAACGGCGGCGCAGAACTCGCCGACAGCACGCTGCGGGTGCCCGAGCGCGACAACGGGGTGCCGGACATCCTCGACGAGGCCCGCTGGGAGCTGGAGTTCCTGCTGCGCATGCAGGTGCCCGCCGGCAAGCCGCTCGCCGGCATGGTCCACCACAAGATCCACGATCAGAACTGGACCGGACTGCCCCTCTCGCCGCAGGACGACCCGCAGCCGCGCGAGCTGCACCCGCCGTCGACCGCGGCCACCCTCAACCTGGCCGCCACCGCCGCCCAGTGCGCCCGGCTCTTCGCCCCCTACGACGCGGCGTTCGCGACCCGCTGCGGCACCGCCGCGAAGACCGCCTACGCCGCGGCCAAGGCCCACCCGGCGGTGTACGCCAGCCCAACCGACGGCACCGGCGGCGGCGCGTACGACGACAGCAACGTCACCGACGAGTTCTACTGGGCGGCGGCCGAGCTGTACCTGACCACCGGAGCGCAGAACTACCTGGCCGACCTGACCGCCTCGCCGCACCACACCGGGAACGTGTTCGACGCACGGGGCTTCGGCTGGCAGAGCGTTGCCGCGCTGGGCCGCCTCGACCTGGCCACCGTGCCGAACGGGCTACCCGCCGCCGACCTGGCCCGGGTCCGTGCCTCGGTCACCGCCGCCGCCGACACGTACCTCGCCGAGCTGCGCCGGCAGGCGTACGGACTGCCGATGCCCGGTGACGCGAACAGCTACTTCTGGGGCGGCAACAGCAACGTCATCAACAACGCGGTGGTGCTGGCCACCGCGTTCGACCTGACCCGCAACCCCGTCTACCGCGACGGCGCCGTGCAGGCAATGGACTACATCCTCGGCCGCAACGCCCTGAACATCTCCTACGTCACCGGGTGGGGTGAGCACGCCGCGCAGAACCAGCACAGCCGGATCTTCGGCCACCAGCTCGACCCGAACCTGCCCCGACCGCCCGCCGGCTCCCTCGCCGGCGGCCCGAACGCGGCCCTCCAGGACCCGTTCGTGGCACAACTGCTCGCCGGCTGCGAGCCGATGTTCTGCTACGTCGACGACATCAACTCGTACTCGACCAACGAGGTGGCGATCAACTGGAACTCGGCGCTGGCCTGGATCTCCTCGTTCCTGGCCGACCAGGGTGACGCCGGGGCGGTGCCGGCCACCACCTGCACGGCGCGCTACTCCAACTACGGCGCCTGGCAGGGCGGCACCGGGTTCACCGGGCAGCTGACCATCCAGAACACGGGCGCCACCGCCGTCAACGGCTGGAGCGTGCGCTTCGCGTTCACCGGTGACCAGCGGGTGCGCGAGGCGTGGCTGGCGAAGGTCACCCAGTCCGGCGCGACGGTGACCGCGCGCAACGAGTCGTACAACGCCAAGATCGCACCCGGCGGCACTGTGACGTTCGGCTTCAACGCGACGACAGGCGGCGGCGCCAACCCGAGGCCCGGCCTGGTCACTGTCAACGGAGCGGCCTGCTCGCTGACCTGACCGACGTCCTGGTGGCCGCCCTTCCCGGGCGGTCACCGGGACCGCACGATCAGCGCGGCCGGCGGGTCAACCGCCGGTCGCGTTGTGCTTCGCCACCAGGCTCGGGAGTTCGTCCAGCGAGTCGATCCGGAACAGGCACCGCTCTGCCACTGTGGAGGGGTCGAGGATGTGCCCCCACGGACCGCGTCGGATCAGGCACGTCTTCATGCCCGCCTCCAGGGCCGGGCGCACGTCGTTGTCCGGCCGGTCGCCGACGTACAGGATCGACGACGCGACACCACCGCCCGCGGCGACGACCCGCTCGAAGAACGCCGGTGACGGCTTCGCCACGCCCCACCCGTGCGACGTGCCGATCACGTCCACCGGAAGCTCGAGATCGCGCAGGGTCGCCTCCGCATGAGCTGGCTGGTTACCGGCCAGGCCCACGAACAGGCCCTGGTCCTTCAAGGACTCCAGGCACCCCCGCGCGTCCGGGTAGAGATCCGCCTCGGCGAACGACTCCGGCTGGCCGGCAGCGGCGCGGCGCTCCAACTCCACGGTGAGATCGAAGTCGGGCCGGAAGACCCGGAACGTCTCCTGATAGTCCAGACCCCGGGCAATCACCGCACCGAAGACCGCCGAGAAGGTGTGCCGGGGCACGCCGAGCCAGTCGGCCCAGGCAGCGAACTCGTGGGACTCGTCGAGAATGGTCCCACCAACATCGAAGATCACCGTGTCGATCATGTCCGTCCCCCGTTGACGCTCGCACCGTCGGTGAAGCATAGATGGGGGTACACGCGGCCAGCAGGCTTCCATGATCACTTGATGGTGGGTAGCTGGAACGCCGGGGCTTCCGCTACTGCCCATCAAGTGATCGAGGGCATGCCGCTCGCCGCCAGGAGGCCGCTCGGAGCGGTCGGGCCGCGTGTCTGCGGCCGACGCTGTCGAGCTGATGACGTGGACGAATCATCGGGCCCGCCGCAAACCGATGGATCGGTCGCGCCGAGTGAGCCATGGTAATGCCATGGGTGGTGGTGATCTGGTTGGCGACGAACTGCCTGGCGCGGAGCGTCGAGTGTGGGCGGCGATGCCGGCGGGGACCCGCAGCGCACTGTCCGGGCTGTCCAGCGCAGACCTGCGCAGTCTGCTGTTGAGCGTGGCCCGCGACCGGGCGGCGACCGCGCGCCCGTCCGAGGTGGTGCGACGGTGGCGCGAGGACCGCTTCGTCCGACCAGCCCGCGCCGACCCGCGCGTGCTCGCACGGGTGGAGGCCCGGATGTGGCAACTGCTGCCCGCCGACGTCGCCGGAGTGGAGCTGTCGCCGGTCGTACCGGTCGGCACCTGCTCGGCGGTCGCGCCGGTCAGCCAGAACAGGATCGTCACCACGATGCGCGCCAGCGAGGTGCTGAGCGACCCCACCAACGCCCTCGCCATCGAGGCGGCCGTACGTCGCCGCCGACAGAGCGAGGTGCACCTGGCCGCTGCCCACCGGGTGCTGCGGGCGCAGGACTTCGGCGGCGACGCGTCGGCGCACTTCCGGCTCTTCGCCCTCGTGTCCAGCGCCCGGGACACCGGCTCGGGAGGCACCCAGGCCCGGCTGCTGGTCCGGCACCTCACCTACTGGCGGACCGTCCTCGCCGAGCTGGCACCGGCCGCCGCGCCTCAGCTGCACGTCACCATCTTCGACGATCAGGCCGTCCGGGAGCGGCTGGCCGACACCGTCCGACCAGCACTGGACAAAGGTGTGGTGTCACTCGTGGACGAACCGGAGCGGTCTCGCGGTCGCGGCTACTACACGGGCTGCGCCCTGCGGATCACCGTCCTGGGCGGCAGCCTGGAGATTGGCGACGGCGGCCTCACCGACTGGACCGCCCGGCTGAGCGGTGACGCAAAGGAACGCTGCCTCGTCTCCTGCCTCGCCACCGAACGTCTCGTCGACGGCACCAGCCGCTGAGCCCGGCACGCCGGCGCCTCCGAAGATCAGCTGTCGCTCCCGGGCGGGCCGCCCACCGTCATCGCCCACCCTCGCCGCTCATCGTCACCGCCCACCCTCGCCGCTCATCGTCACCGCCCACCCTCGCCGCTCATCGTCACCGCCCACCCTCGCCGCTCATCGTCACCGCCCACCCTCGCCGCTCATCGTCACCGCCCACCCTCGCCGCTCATCGTCGTCGCCCGGAGCCGCCAAACCTCGCCCACCGCGGGCCGGAACATCGTCGTACGCCTGTTCTATTGTTGGTCCATGTTGGAGGAGTTGGCGCAGGCGGAGGCGGCAGTAGCCGGCTGCGTTGGCGCGTCGGCGTGGGCTCTTCCGGAGCACGACCTCGTCGCGGCACTCGACGCCACGCACCGACTCGAACAACGCCTGGCCATGGTCAAGCTGGCCCTCGTGCGGGAGCTGGAGGGTCGAGGCATCGCGACCGCGCAGGGCGCGTCCTCGACGGCCGTGTGGCTACGGGACCGGCTGCGCCTCGGGGTTGGTGCCGCCCGCCGTCTGGTCGAGCTGGCCGCGACGCTCGATGCCGCCCCGGCCGGTGTGCGGGACGCGCTGGCCGGCGGAGCGGTCGACGTGGAGCAGGTCCGGGTCATCGCCGACACGGTCAGCGCAGTGCACACGGCCGCTGGCGCCGAGGCTGCCGAGAAGGCTGTGGGCGTCCTGGTCGAGTGGGCCGGGCAGTTCGAGCCGACCCTGCTTCGCAAGCTGGGCACCCGGATCCTCGACCACGTCGCCCCAGAGATCGCCGATGCCGCCGCCGAGGCGGCGATGGAGGCCGAGGCCCGCCGAGCCTACCGAGACCGCCATGTAACGCTGTCCGAGCTACGGGACGGCCGACTGCGACTGTCCGGCATCCTCGACGGCGAGGCGGCCGGTCTGCTGCGCGCCGCGATCGACCCAATGACCGCACCGTCCGGCCCAGACGATCCGCGTTCTCCCGGGCAACGCCGGCACGATGCTTTCGCCGACCTCTGCCGGCTTGCCCTGCGCACGGGTGAGCTGCCCGAGCACGGCGGCGAACCCGCCCAGGTCGTCGTCACCACGAGCTTCGAAACGTTGGCCCGGCGGCTCGGCGCCGGCACTCTCGACACGGGCCCGCAACTCACCCCGGAGACGGTCCGCCGCCTCGCCTGCGACGCCGCGATCCTGCCCGCCGTCCTTGGCGGCAGCGGCCAGACGCTCGACGTGGGCAGGCAACGCCGGCTCATCACCGGTCCCCTGCGACGCGCTCTGGTCCTGCGCGACCGCGGCTGCGCCTTCCCGGGCTGCGACCGCCCACCGCGCTGGTGCGACGCCCACCACATCCGGCACTGGGCCGACGGCGGCGACACCAGCCTGGCCAACGCCGTGCTGCTCTGCGGCCACCATCACCGACACGTCCGCCGCGGTGAGTGGACCGTCCGGCTCGGCGGCGACGGCCACCCCGAATTCGTCCCACCGGCCTGGCTCGATTCCGACCGGCTCCCCCGCCGCAACCAGTACCACCGACGAACGTGACCTCCCCAAGACCGTGTGTCCTGCCGACCAGGAGGTGACGGGCCGCCGTGGCTAGAGCGGCACCGTGATGGTCTACCTGGTGGAGAAGATTTTTGTGCTGAGCCCACCCGACATCGGCCTGGACACGGAATGTGACGGGCATACAGCACTACGCGGGGCATCGACGAGCAGGCGGCGGTTCTAGGGTCGGTGAATGGGTACCACGGCGGAGGTTGACGACCGCTGGCGGTCGCTGTCGCCGCTGCCGCCGCCCGGTCGGCTACGCACCCTGTCGCTGGCCACCCTCGCCAACACGATTGGCACGGGGCTGTGGGTAACGGGTGCGGCGCTCTTCCTCACCCGCGCCGTGGGCCTGACCCCGACGGAGGTGGGGGTCGGGCTCACTCTCGCCGGCCTGGTCGGGCTCACTGCCAGCGTGCCGCTCGGCGGGCTCGCCGACCAGTGTGACCCACGGAGCCTCCGCGCCGTCCTGCAACTAGCGCAGGCCGCCGTCGCCGCCGCGTACCTGCTGGTCGACTCTTTCCCGGTCTTTCTGCTGGTGGCCACACTGGACGCTCTGCTGATCTCCGGCAACCTCGCCGTCCGCGCCGCGCTGGTCGCCGCGGTGGGCGGCCCGCAGGGCCGGGTGCACGCCTTTGCCACCCTGCGCGCGGTGGCCAACCTGGGCGTGGCGCTCGGTGCAGGGCTGGCCGCGTTCGCGCTGGTGGTGGACACCGGGTGGGCGTACCGACTGCTGGTGCTCGGCAACGTCGCCACCTATCTGGTCTCGGCGGCGCTGATCATGCGACTCCCGGCGTACCCGCCGGCCCGGCGGCCCCTGCGTCAGAGAGCCGGCCGGGCGCTGCGCGACGGGCCGTTCCTCGCGGTCGCCGGGGCTTCGGCGGTGCTCTCCGTACACCACGTGGCGTTGACGCTGGTGCTGCCGCTGTGGGTGGTGGCGCACACCGATGCGCCCCTGGCGACAGTCTCGGCCCTCCTACTGGTCAACACACTGCTCACCGTGCTGCTCGCCGTACGGCTCAGCGGGAGCGCCCGGCACGCGGTGCCGGCGGCGACGACGATGCGCCGGGCGGGGTTGGTGCTCGCGGCCGGGATGCTGCTCTGGGCCGCGAGCGCCGTCGTGCCCACCACGGTGGCGGTCGGCCTGCTGCTGGGCGCGACGGTGATCTACACCTTGGGCGACCTGTGGCACGCCGGGGCCGGGGCGACGCTGGCCTACGACCTCGCCGCACCGGACGCTCTCGGCGCCTACCAGGGGGTCGACGGACTGCTCGCCGGGCTGGTCCGTGCGGCGGGCCCGGCCCTGCTGACCTGGTTGATCATCGACGGCGGCCCAGTCGGCTGGCTGGCGCTGGCGGGGTTGCTCGCGCTCACCGGCTTCGCCGTGCCACCGCTCACCCGACGCGCCCTGGCCGACCGCGCCGACCGGTCACCGCACCCGGGCTGACCGTCAGCCGATCTCCTCGTCGACGAAGCACCAGCGCCAGGCCTCGCCCGGCTGCGCCGAGCGGATCACCGGGTGGCCGGTGGACGCGAAGTGCTTGCTCGCGTGCTGGTTCGGCGACGAGTCACAGCAGCCGACCTGCCCGCAGCTCAGGCAGGTACGCAGGTGCACCCAGTAGGTGTCACCGATGGCGACGCAGTCCGCGCACTCGTCGGGGGTACGCGGCTCGGCGGCACCGGCCTCGGTCAGGTGCTGACAGCTCACTTCTCAACCTCTCGCAGCAACGACTCTTCCAGGTCCAGGTCACGGTAGGCCTGCACCAACACTTCCTCAGGGATCCGGCCGGAGTCCCGGGCCGCCCGGAACACATCCCGCTCGGCGTCGATCATCTCCTGCCGCAGCCGACCGTACGCCTGCGACGGGGTCTCCCGCTCGTCGCCGCCGAGTCGTTCCCACGCCATGTTGGTGCGGTCCTCCACCGCTCGGCGCAGCCGGTCCACCACCGCATCCGGTGCGCTGGCGGCCAACTCGTCGAGACGGTCCTGGGCGGCCCTGCTGGCCTGCTGCTGCACGGCGGCCGCGGAAAGCGCGTCCTGCACCGGGTCGTCCGGTGGCAGTTTCAACCTACGGGCGACCAGCGGCAGGGTGGCGCCCTGGCCGACCAGGGTGAAAACGATCACGGCGAAGGCCAGCCAGATCAGCAACGCCCTGGGGTACGGCTCGTCATCGGCCAGGGTCAGCGGCAGGGCCAGCGCGGCGGCCAGGGTCACCACGCCCCGCATTCCGGCCCAGCCGATGATGATCGGGAACTTCGGTGACGGCCGGGCGTCACGGCGGCGGACCCGGGGCACCAACCGGGCCAGGTAGGTGGCCGGGAAGAGCCAGACGAACCGGGTCAGGAAGACGGTGCCGAGCACCGCGAAGGTGATCAGGATGAGCGAGCCGATCGGCTCGTCGAGATCGCGCAGCACCTCCCGCAGTTGCAGCCCGACCAGCAGGAAGACCAGGCCCTCCAGCAGGAAACGGACCAGCCGCCAGAACGCGCCGATCTGCAACCGGGACGCCGCGGACAGCAGCTGGGGCAGCTTGTGCCCGAGCACCAGGCCGGTGACGACAACGGCGACCACACCGGAGGCGTGCAGGTGTTCGGCGGTGAACACCACAGCGAACGGGATGATCAGCGACAGCGCGTTGTCCAGCAGCGGGTCGGTGATCCGCCGATGCAGGAAACCGAACACCAGCGCCCCGAGCGCCCCGATCAGGATGCCGCCGCCGGTGGACCGCAGCACCTCGATGGCGATCTTGTCGGCGCCGACGGCCGAGCCGACGGTGGCCATCGTCGCGACCCGCAGCAGCACCAGCGCGGTCGCGTCGTTGACCAGGCTCTCGCCCTCCAGGATGGTGACGACCCGGCGGGGCAGCCCGACCCGACGGGCGACGGCCGTGGCGGCCACGGCGTCCGGTGGGGCGACCACCGCGCCGAGGGCCAGGCAGATCGCGAACGGCAGCTGCGGCAACAGCAGGTGCAACACCAACCCGACCACGAACGCGGTGAACAACACCAGGCCGACCGCGAGCAGCAGGATCGGCCGGATGTTGTTCTTGAACGCCGGCACCGAGGTCTCCAGCGCGGCCACGTAGAGCAGCGGCGGCAGGATGCCGACCAGCACCAACTCCGGGTCGAGTTCGATCTGCGGGAAGCCTGGCACGAACGAGAGCGCCAGGCCGAAGACGACCAGCACGATCGGCGCGAGCAGACCGAGCCGGCGGGCCAACGCGGCGCCCAGGGTGGCGATCGCCAGGAAGACGACGACCGGAAACAGGCTTTCCATGGGGTACGAGCCTAGGGGTACGCCTGTTCGATCAGCCGCCCGGGCGCAGCTTCGGCAGCACCTCCGCCCCGAACGCGTCGATGAAGCCGCGCTGCTCCTGCCCGACGTGGTGCAGGGCGATCTGGTCGAAGCCGAGTTCCACGTACTCCTCCAGCCAGCCGACGTGCCGACCGAGGTCCGCCGACACGTTCACCACCTCGGCGACGCGCTGCGCCGGCACGTCGGCGGAGACCGCGTCGAAGTGTTCGACGGTCTCCAGGTCCCAGCAGACCGGCGGGGCGAAGACGTTGCTGCGCCACTGGTCGTGGGCGATGGCCTCGGCCTGGGCCTGCTCCGGCGCCCAGGAGACGTGCACCTGGAGGTGCAGCGGCCCACGTCCGCCGGCGTCCCGGTACGCGTCGATCATCTCGCGCAGGTGCGCCACCGGGGCGTTCACGGTGATCAGCCCGTCCGCCCATTCGGCGCACCAGCGGGCGGTGGCCACGCTGACGGCGGCACCGACCAGCGCGGGCGGCTGCTCTGGGCGGGTCCACAGCCGGGCCCGATCCACCCGGACCAGGCCGTCGTGGCTGACCTCCTCGCCGGCCAGCAGGGCCCGGATCACGTCCACGCACTCGCGCAGCCGGGCGCTGCGTACGTCCTTGCGCGGCCACGGGTCGCCGGTGATGTGCTCGTTGCTGGCCTCGCCGGTGCCCAGGGCCGCCCAGAACCGGCCCGGGTACATCGCGCCGAGGGTGCCGATCGCCTGCGCGATGATCGCCGGGTGGTACCGCTGGCCGGGCGCGTTGACCACGCCGAACGGCATGCCGGTGGCCTGCAACGCCGACCCCAGCCAGGACCAGGCGAAGCCGGACTCGCCCTGCCGGGCGCTCCACGGGGAGAAGTGGTCGGAGCACATGGCGGCGTCGAAGCCGGCCCGCTCGGCGTGGATCACCGCCTCCAACAGGGCGCGTGGACCGATCTGCTCATGCGAGGCGTGAAACCCGAACGACGTCATGGGCACACTTCCTACCCACGACGGCACCGGCTGACGCGTGCCGCGCCCCGAACTACTCGGCGTGCGCGCCGGCGCCGGCCGAGGCGGCGCCCTCGCCCACCCAGACCGTCTTGGTGTTGCAGAACTCCCGCATGCCCAGCGCCGACAGCTCCCGCCCGTACCCGGAGTTCTTCACACCGCCGAACGGCAACTCGGGGTACGAGGTGGTCATTCCGTTGATGAAGACGTTTCCGGCGTCCAGGTCGGTGGCGAAGCGCTCCTGCTCGGCCAGGTCCCGGGTCCAGGCGTTCGAGCCGAGCCCGAAGCTGGTGCCGTTGGCGACCTCGATCGCCTCCTCGTACGACGAGACCCGGAACAGGCCGGCCACCGGGCCGAAGACCTCCTCGGACCACATCCGCATCTGCGGGGTGAGGTCGGTGACCACTGTGGGCGGGTAGAACCAGCCGTCGCCGCTCGGCGGCTCGCCGCCGCAGAGCACTGTCGCGCCGTTGTCCACCGCGTCGCGGACCTGGGCGTGCACCTCGTCGCGGCCACGCTCGCTGGCCAGCGGCCCGACGTCGGTGTTCGGGTCCATCGGGTCGCCGACGCGCAGCGCGGCCATGTTGGCGGCGAACTTCTCGGCGAAGGCGTCGAACACGTCGGTGTGCACGATGAACCGCTTCGCGGCGATGCAGGACTGGCCGTTGTTCTGGCAGCGGGCGGTGGTGGCGACCTCGGCGGCCCGGTCCACGTCGGCCGAGGGCATCACCACGAAGGGGTCGCTGCCGCCGAGTTCGAGGACTGTCTTCTTCAGCTCCCGCCCGGCGATCTGCGCGATGGACCGGCCGGCGGGCTCGCTGCCGGTGAGCGTTGCGGCGCGTACCCGGGGGTCGCTGAGGATGTGGTCGACGGCCTCCGAGTCGACCAGCACCGTGGTGAAGGCCCCCTCGGGAAAGCCAGCTCGCCGGAACACGTCCTCCAGCAGCAGCGCGGTCTGCGGCACGTTCGAGGCGTGCTTGAGCAGGCCGGTGTTGCCGGCCATCAGCGCCGGGGCGGCGAAACGCATCACCTGCCAGAGCGGGAAGTTCCACGGCATCACCGCGAGCACCACGCCGATCGGCTGGTAGCGGATGAAGGCCCGGGTGGCCTTCACGGCGTCGGCGTCGGCGGGCTCGTCGGCGAGGAACGCGGGGGCCTTGTCGGCGTAGAAGCGGGCGGCGGAGGCGCACTTGGTCACCTCGGCCTGCGCCGCGACGTACGTCTTGCCCATCTCCGTGGTCATGATCCGGGCGATCTCGTCGCGCTCGGCGTCGAGCAGGTCGGCCGCAGCGTTCATCCACTGGGCGCGCTGGTCGACGGTCGTCGCCCGCAGCTGGTGGAACGCGAGGTCGGTGCGCTCGATGGCGTCGTCGAGTTGCTCGGTGGACATCGCCTCATAGGTCTTGAGCACCTGTCCGGTGGCGGGGTTGGTGGTGGCGATGTGGGGCATTCCGTCCTCCTGTCACTCGAACAACGAGTGTCGTACGCCCGGCTCCTCGCGGCGGCGGGCGGCGCGGCGGCGCTGGATCACGACCAGGTCGACCACGGCGACCACGGCGAAGATCGCGCAGAGTACGCCGAGCCAGGCGATACCGGCCCAGAACGCCAGCACCGCGAAGAGCACCATGATCACCAGCCCGAAGCTGGCGAGGGTGAGCCGAAGGTTCAACGCGCTGTTCGCGTGGCCGACCGTGCCACGGGCGCGCCGGGGCTGCGATCTCGTCATACCCACCGATCTACCCCCGATCGGCCGGATTAACCGGTACCGCGCGCCCGCACACCCGCACCTGCCGGTGTGCTCCGGCACATCCGTTCGCGCCGCGGCCTCGTCGACCGCAGGATGGGCGCATGTCAATGACCCTCGCCGTGCCGGTGACCGTCTCCATCGCCCGCCGCGTCGATCCCGGCCGGGCCAGCGAGATGGTGGCCTGGATGCGGGCCGGCACGGCGCTGGCCGAGGCGTTCCCCGGTTTCCTCGGCGCCGGCTGGGTGCAGAGCGGCCCCGGTTCGCCGGAGTGGCACATGCTCTACCGCTTCGCCGACGCCGAGACGCTGCGCCGGTGGGAGGAGTCGCCGCAGCGGCACTGGTGGCTCAGCTCGGCGCAGGGCATCGTCGAGCACACCCGTGTCGAACGGCGTACCGGAATCGAGGGCTGGTTCGACAGGCCGCTGGAGCACTCGGTGGACCCGGTGGAGCCGGCCCCGCCCGCGTCGCCGCCCCGCTGGAAGCAGGCGGTGACCATCTGGCTGGCGTTCTTCCCCCTGAGCCTGACCGCCACCCTGCTGACGAGCCGCTTTCTCGACGCGGTGCCGCTGGCGGCCCGGGTGCTGCTGATGACGCTCTGCCTGACCCCGCTGATGACCTATCTGGTGCTGCCCCGGATCACCCGGGCGTTGCACTGGTGGCTGCACGGTCAGCGGGCACCGTGGCGGGACGCATAGCACCCCCACGGCTTCCGCGTCGGCACTCTGCCGCATACCCGACAGCAACTTCCCGGCAAACCACATCCTGCGCATAGAGTTACCGCGCTGTCGCTCTGTGCTGCGGGAACGGGAGACGTCATGCCTCGACGCTGGGTCGCCGCGCTGGCCTGTCTCGCGGCGCTGGTCGCGCTGGCGTGCGAGGGCGGCAACTCCGCGGAACCCCGCCCCACCACGAGCGCCCCGCCGTCGAGCGGGCCGGGCGGCATCGCCGCCCTCGGCGACTCGATCAGCACCGGCTTCGCCTCCTGCCTGGTGCTCACCTCCTGCGAGCGCAACTCCTGGTCGACCGGGGACGGGCTGCGGGTGCAGAGCCACTACCGGCGGCTGCTCGAACAGAATGCGGCGATCCGCGACCGGACGTACAACCATGCCCGTCCCGGCGCCCGCGCGGACGCCCTGGCGGGTCAGGCCCAGGCGGCGGTACGCGACCGCGCCGACTACGTCACAGTGCTGATCGGCGCCAACGACGTCTGTCGGGGTGGGGTGGACGCGATGACGCCGGTGGCCCAGTTCCGGGCCGACGTCGACCGGGGGCTGCGGGTCCTGCGGACCGGCCGGCCGAAAGCCCGGGTGCTGGTGGTGAGCATCCCCGACCTGTACCGGCTCTGGGAGGTCGGGCACGACGACGCCCGGGCGACCCGCGCGTGGCGGCGGGGCATCTGCCCGGCCCTGCTGGCCGACGCGACCTCGACCGCACCCGCCGACCGGGCCCGCCGGGCCGCCGTCCGGGACCGGATCGACGCGTACAACGCCGAGTTGAAGGCGGCCTGCCGGGCGTACGGATCACGGTGCCGGCACGACGGCGGCGCGTTGCACAAGGTCCGGTTCACCCTGGACCTGCTCAACCCGCTGGACTGGTTCCACCCCAACGCCACCGGTCAGGGCCGCATCGCCGAGGTGACCTGGCGCTCCTCCGGCCTGGCCAGCTGAACGAGCCCGGACGGGCCGTCAGGGTTGGCGCGGCTCGGGGACGGCGTTGCCGCGGGAGCCGTAGAGGGCCCGGGATCGCTGGGCGAGATCCTTTGTAGCCGACGAGTTGGCCCAGGTGCCGAGCACGATGGCCGCACCGGGGACGATCTTGGCGACCATCCGCTTCGCGGCCCGGACGCCGGCCATCTGGGCCAGCCGGATGCCGAGCTGCAGCATGACCCGACCGAGCGGACGCTGGCCGCCCAGGCCGAAGAGCGCGTCGGCGCGTTCCCGGCCGGCGGCCACGCCGAGCGCCAGCCGGGCGCTCTCGGCGACCTTGTGCACCCGCTGGAGCACCAGCAGGTCGGTGGCCCGGTCATTGTGCAGGGGGTCGACGTCGTACGCGGCGGCGATGTGCAGCACCATCCGCGCCTGGGTCCAGGCCAGCACGCCCACGTCGATCACGGCGCCGGGCAGCCCGGCGGCGCCGGAGACCGCGCCGGACAGCCGGGCCAGGTTGACGAACTTGCGGGCCGCCTGGTCGGCCAGGACATCGGCGGAAGCCCCGGGCTGCTCGGCCCGGGCACGGGCGGCCCACTGCACGGCTTCCGGCCCGAGGCGGCGAACCGCCTCCAGGGCAAGGTGCTCCGGCGCGTACTGCGGGTCGTCACGCATCCGGTCCCAGAGTCGGGCCGGCGGACCCTCGGGGGCGTCCACCGACCCGGCCGGCAGGTCGACGGACGGCTGCGGAGTAGGGGCGGCGGGCTGACCGCCGACGGGCGGAGTGTCGGTCACCAGGTCTCCCCAGGGGTGGAAACGGTGGACAGGGCGGCCGATGGAGCGGTCAGCGGCGGCGGTTGGACAGCCGAGCCGCCAACCCCTTCAGCTTCTGCTGGTTGCCCGGCTTGGCCATCTCTCGACGACCTCGCTCGACCAACTGCTGCCCCTTCGGCGATCTCAGGAACGTGGTGATCCGCTGCATCAGTGACATGACGTCCTCCTGTCGATGGTCCCGTAGTCATGTGTACCCCGAACCCGCAACACATGTACCCGGGATGCGACAGCCTCAACCCTGACCGTCCATAGTGGGCGGTAGGTTACCGCCCCGCCGGCACGATGGCGTCAACGACCCGGGTGGCCCTCCACTCGTGCTGCTGGTAGTGCTCGGGGTACGCGGAGACCTGCACCGCCTGGGCGGCGTCGGTGAGCCGCATCCGCTGCCAGCCGGGCACCTGCTCCAGCGCGCTGAGGAACTGCCGGGCGGCGAACTCGGGGTCCATCAGCCGCTCCACCGGGCCCCAGCCGCTGCTGGAACGCTGTTGGAACAACCCGACCGAGTCGTGGTCCCAGCCGACGCCCTGGTGCGGATAGTCCTGCGACTCGGGCAACACGCCGCTGGCCACGTTGTAGAGGTTGCTCTCCTGCATGGCGGTGGCCACCGCGATCACCAGACCCCGGCGCGGCACACCCATCTTGCGGCCGGTACGGACGATCGCCTCGGCGTTCTCCATCTGGTCCTCGTCCAGCCCGGCGACGGGCGCCGGGTCGGTCGGGCGAGCGGGGGCGACCTTGCGGGCCGGCGCGCTGGTGTCCGGGTCGGCGGGGCTCGCCGCGGCGGACTGGGCGGCGGCGGAGGCGCTCGGGGCAGCCGTGCGGTCGAGGGAACGGGAGGCGCGCTGCTGCTCGGCGCGCTGCGCCAGCTCGGAGCTGGAGAGCGATCCACTCCGGGTCGCCGCGTCGGCGTTCTCGTCACGAACCTGGACGACGGCGGTCAGACCGAGGCAGCACACCACACCGGTGGCCAGCGCCATCTGTGCCCGGCGTCGACCGGTCAGGTCCCGGGCGTACGCCCGGAGCCGGCTCGCGGTGGTTGTCCGTTCGGTTGAGGTGCCATCCTCCGTATCGGCAGTGGGCCTACTCGGGGCGTACGGGTCGTCGAGGGTGCCGTCGTCACGCATCAACCGAGGCTAGGCAGGTGAAAACCCTGATCACGCACGGTGATCACGTGGCGCTCGACACAGATCGGAGCCGCACTGGTGGACGACCCGGGCGGGGTGACCCGCCCGGGGAACTAACCTCGCGTACCGGATGAAGCTGGCGCCGCACGCGGACCGGCACGGGCCCGGACAAGGCCGGCCATTCCACCGCCGAGCCTGACATGATCGACAAACTCGGCCTTTGGGCCGAACCGCCCCTCGGCCGATCGGCCTGGTGGCGTAAACAGCCGATTGGTCCGGTCACGCCCACCACCCGGCCAACGGATCGCCCGACGCAGGAATGCACCAGGATGGCGGGTACGTTGCCCGAACGGGTGCCCTCCGTCGCGACGGCGCCCCGCAGGCACATTTCAGGGAGGTCCGCACCGGTGCTCGACCCACACGAGCTCTACCAGCTCACCGACGATCTGCCCGACCTCGGGCAGCCGGTCCTGATCCAGGCCCTCACCGGGTTCGTGGACGCCGGAAACGCCAGCCGACTGGCGCGTGAGCAGCTACTCACCTCGCTGGAGGGTCGGCCGATCGCCACGTTCGACGTCGACCAGCTCTTCGACTACCGATCGCGACGACCGGTGATGACCTTCGTCGAGGACCACTGGGAGAGCGTCGACGCGCCCAAGCTGGAGCTGCACCTGCTGCAGGACGACGACGAGACCCCGTTCCTGCTGCTCACCGGCCCCGAACCGGACCTGCAGTGGGAGCGTTTCGTGGCCGCCGTCGCCGGGCTCGCCGCCCGGCTGGACGTCCGGCTCACCGTGGGGCTCAACTCGATCCCGATGGCGGTCCCGCACACCCGGCCGACCGGGGTGACCGCGCACGCCACCCGCCCCGAACTGATCGCCGGCTACGAGCCCTGGTTGCAACGCGTCCAGGTGCCCGGCAGCGTCGGTCACCTGCTGGAGTTCCGCCTCGGCGAGCAGGGCCGCGACGCGCTGGGCTTCGCCGCCCACGTGCCGCACTACGTGGCGCAGACCGAGTACCCGGCAGCCGCCGAGGTGCTGCTCACCTCGGTGTCGCGCAGCACCGGGCTGCTGCTGCCCGGCGACGGGCTGCGCTCGGCCGCCGAGGTGGTCCGGGTGGAGATCGACCGGCAGGTCGCGCAGACCGAGGACGCCGCGGCGCTGGTCCAGGCCCTGGAGGAGCAGTACGACGCGTTCGCCCGAGGTCGGGGCGAGAAGAGCCTGCTCGCCCCGGATGCCGGCCCGCTGCCCACAGCCGACGAACTCGGCGCCGAACTGGAACGGTTCCTGGCCGAACAGACCCGTCCCGGCGACACCCCGGGCAGCTGACAGGGCGTCACGGCGGCGGATGCGGCAGGCTGGGGGCATGCGCCTGGCGACCTGGAACGTCAACTCGGTGAAGGCCCGCCTACCCCGGCTGCTGGAGTGGCTGGCCGACACCGGGCCGGACGTCGTCTGCCTGCAGGAGACGAAATGCCCGGACGGCGCCTTCCCGGCGACCGAGGTGGGCGCGCTGGGCTACACCGTGGCCAGCCACAGTGACGGCCGGTGGAACGGGGTGGCCATCCTGTCCCGGGTGGGGCTGGGCGACGTCCGGGTCGGGTTCGCCGGTGAACCCGGCTTCCCCGAGCCGGAGGCCCGAGCCATCTCCGCCACCTGCGACGGGGTGCGGGTCTGGTCGGTGTACGTGCCCAACGGCCGGACGCCGGACGACCCGCACTACGCGTACAAGTTGGCCTGGTTCGCGGCGCTGCGTGACGCGCTGGACGCGGAGCTGGCCGGCGGGGTGCCGCTGGCGGTCTGCGGCGACTTCAACGTCGCCCCGACCGACGCCGACGTCTGGGACCCGGCGGTCTTCACCCACTCCACGCACGTCACCCCGGCCGAGCGGGCAGCCCTCGCGGCGCTGCGCGACCTGGGCCTCAGCGACGTCGTGCCCACCCCGATGAAGGGCCCGCACCCCTTCACCTACTGGGACTACCGGGCCGGCATGTTCCACCAGAACAAGGGCATGAGAATCGACCTGGTGTACGCGTCCGCGCCGTTCGCCCGAGCGGTCCGCTCCGCGTACGTGGACCGCGAGGCCCGCAAGGGCAAGGGCCCCTCCGACCACGCGCCGATCGTGGTCGACGTGGACCTGGTCCCGGCGGTCGAGACGTTCTGAGTGGCTAGGGTGGGCAGATGGCAGTCGTGAAGATCAACGCAATCGACGTCCCGCCCGGTGGCGGCGCGGAGCTGGAGAAGCGGTTCGCCGCCCGGGCCGGCACCGTGGAGAACTCCCCCGGTTTCCTCGGCTTCGAACTCCTCCGCCCGGTGGCCGGCGAGACCCGCTACTTCGTCTACACGAAGTGGGAGAGCGAGGAAGCGTTCCAGGCGTGGGCCGCCGGCCCCTCACGCGCCGCCCACGCCACCGCTCCCGGCGACAAGCCCCGTCCCCCGGTCTCCACCGGCGCCAGCCTGCTGGAGTTCGAGGTGGCGCTGCACGTCCCCCAGCCCTGACCATCCACGCGGCCTGATCCACTCCGGTTCAGTGAAACCGGGGTGTCCGAGTCCGTGGGACACCGCGACATCAAGGATCCCTTGTCGATCACCACCGCGGGGCTGGGCCGCGCCTCAGCCAAAGGACGCCGGGCCGGACGTTTCCGTTGCTAGCGTCGAAGCGGCCCGAGCGGTAGCCGGGCACCAGTCGCCCTGCCCGCCGGCACAGGCCGTTCACGCTGGGCGGTCCCAGGAAGGTGCGGGGTCGGCCATGTTCGACGGCTTCGAAGAGTTCGACATCGACACGCCCGGCGCGACGATCCACGAACGCCGCGGCGGGAGTGGGCCGCCCGTTCTGCTGCTGCACGGCATCCCCGAGACGCACCTCATGTGGCATCAGGTCGCACCACGGCTCGCCGAGCACTACACGGTCGTCGCCACCGACCTGCGGGGCTGGGGCGACAGTGGCAAGCCTCCGAGCAGTCTGGATCACGAGCCGTACAGCATGCGAGCCATCGCCCGCGACCAGGTCGCGGTGATGCGGAGCCTGGGCCACGAGCGGTTCGGACTCGTCGGCCACGATCGCGGGGCGCGCTGCGCGTACCGTCTCGCACTCGACGAGCCGGACGTCGTCACTCGGCTGGCCGTGATGGACGTGGTGCCCATCGGGGACGTCTACGACCGCGCCAACCGGACGTTCAGCCTCTCCTACTGGGTCTGGTCCTTCCTGGCGGCGCCCGCGCCGGTGCCCGAGCAGTTCATCGACGCGGCGCCCGCGGTGCTCGTCGACTTCATGCTCGACACCTGGCCCGAGGTGCAGGACGCCTTCCCCGCCGAGGTCCGGACGGCGTAGGTCAAGCAGTTCAGCGACCCCGCTACCGTGCACGCGATCTGCGAGGAGTTCCGCGCCGCCGCGACGCTGGACTACCAGCAGGACGAGGCGGATCGCGGGAACCGGAAGATCACCTGTCCGGTGCTGTTTCTCTGGAGCCAACGCGGCCAGGTCGCGAAGCTCTACGACGACCCGCTCGCGATCTGGCGGGAGTGGGCCGACGACGTACGCGGCGAGCCGGTCGGGGCCGGGCACTTCATTCCGGAGGAAGCCCCCGACGAGACCACCCGCCAACTCCTGGCCTTCCTGAGCTGACGCCGGGCCGAGGGTCGGCTCAGGACTTGCGGGAGGACTGGAGGGTGGCGAACGCGATGACGTTGTCGGCGTAGCCGGTGCGGCCCCCGATGAACTGCCCACCGCAGGTGATCAACCGCAGCCCGGGTGGCCCGTCATGGCCGTAGATCCGCTCGGCGGGCAACTGGTCCTTCGGGAAGTGCTCGACGGTGTCGACCCGGAACACCACCACCGACTCGTCCGCCCGGGCCACCTCGATCAGGTCGCCGGGGTGCAGCTTGCCCAGGTCGTAGAAGACCGACGGGCCGGCCTTCGTGTCCACGTGCCCGACGATCACCGCAGGGCCAGCCTCACCGGGGGTGGGCCCCCGGTCGTACCAGCCGGTTTCGTTGTGCCGTTCCAGCGGCGGTACGGCGATCGAGCCGTCCCGTGCCTGCCCGACGGGCGCCACCGGCGCGGTCACCTTGATCGCCGGCACCGAGAGGCGTACCGGGCGACTGGCCGACAACCCGACCGACTCACTGCGGGCCGGCCGGTCACCGCCGGTCGGGGCCAGGTCGAACGGGCCTACCGAACGGCCCAGCCCGGCCCCCGTCGCGAAGACCCCCGCCAACACCAACACCACGGCCAACGGTACGGACCAGGGGCTGCGACCTGAGGGACGACTACGCCGGGGGGCAACGGCGGTCGGCGGACGCGCAGCCACCGACGGGCGGTCGGGATCCGGCGGGCGGTCGGGATCCGGCGGACGCTGGCGATTTGGCGGGCGCTGGGGACCTGGCGGGCCGTCGGAGTCCGCCCAATCGTCGTCCAGCGGCAGCCGAACGTCATCGGGCGGCAAGGCAGGGCGGCCGGCGAACGGCTGGCGGGCAGCGTCCGGAGGCGAGGCGGGGCGGCCGGCGAACGGCTGGCGGGCAGCGGCCGGCGGCGAGGCGGGACGACCGGGCGACGGCGGGCGTGAACGGGCCGGCGGCGGCGTGGGGCGGAAGATCTCCATGGCGGGCCTCAGCGACGCGCGGCGGCTCGGGGGCGGCGCAGCGCCATCACGGCGAGGACCAGCCCGGTGATGATCAGTGCCGCACCGCCGGGCAGCAGCAGCTTGCCGGTGATCCCGCCGCTGCTCCCACCGAAGCCGGTCGCCGGACCCCGACTCGGCTGGTTGGGGATCTTCTTGACCACCTGGAGCATTGTCGAGGCGGTCTCGCCGTCGCGACACTCCAGCTTGACCCGGTAGTTGCCGGGACGGGTGCGCTCGCGGACCATCGGCGCGGCGGTGAGCACCCCGCGCTGCGGCTGCACGCCGACCGCCCCGAAAGCGTCGGAGACCACTGTGGCGCCCACCGAGTTGTCCCGACAACTGGCCCGGATGCCGACCAGGTAACCGGGCTGCACAGTGCTGGGGCTCACCTCGACGAAGATGTCCACCGCCGGAGACGGTTGGGGCGCTCCCCCGGGCAGCCCTCCGGGCTGCGGCGCGGGCGCGACAGCAACGGCCTGCTCGGGCACGGGCGCGACGGCAACGGCCTGCACCGGCGCGACGGCAACGGCCTGCACGGGCGCGACGGCAACAGCGTGCTCGGGCACGGCAAGAACGGCACCAGGCCGCTCGGGCACGGGAAAGACGGCGACGGCAGGCTCGGATGCGGCAAGGGCAACGGCGGCAGGCTCAGGCACCGCGAGGGCGGGCGTGGCGAGGGCGGGCGTGGCGGCCAGCAGGGGGCCGGCCAGCACGGTCACCAGCGACAGGGTCACGACGCCGCGGGTCACTGTCACGATGCCCCCTCTCGACGCCGTGCGGCCGGGTCGGGCGGTGGAGCACCCGACCTGCCGTACCAGTTGGATCCTCTCATTTCCGGTCGCACATCACATCCGATCCGCCGGCGACGTCGCGTACGCTCGGGTCGCTGTGACCGCCACCGACCATGACCCCGCCGTCCCGCCCGCGAGCCGGACGATCCGCACGTTCCACCCCCGCCGGGGTCGGATGAGCGACCGGCAGACCGACGCGCTGAGCCGGCTCTGGCCCGCGTACGGCCTGGATGTGCCGGACGGACCTGTCGTGCCCGTCGACCTGGCCGCCCTGTTCGGTCGCCGGGCGCCCGTGGTGCTGGAGATCGGCTCGGGCATGGGCGACAGCACCGCTGCGATGGCTACTGCCGACCCGGATCGAGATTATCTGGCGGTCGAGGTGCACACGCCGGGAATCGCCAACCTGCTCGACCTGGTGGAGCGCGGTGGCCTGCGCAACGTGCGGGTAGCGCAGGGTGACGCGTTGTCCCTGGTCAGCGGCTTGCCCGAGGGCGTGCTGGACGCCGTGCACGTCTTCTTCCCGGACCCGTGGCCGAAGTCCCGCCACCACAAGCGGCGGCTCATCCAGCCGGCGCACGTGACGCTGCTGCGGTCCCGGCTGCGCTCCGGCGGCATGCTGCACTGCGCGACCGACTGGGCCGAGTACGCCGACGTGATGCGGGAGACCCTCGACGCGGACCCGGAGCTGGTGGACGCGTACGGCGGCTTCGCACCGCGGCCGGCGCACCGACCGGTGACGAAGTTCGAGCGGCGAGCGATCAGGGCCGGTCGGCCGGTCGCCGACCTGCTGTACCGCCGACGGTGACCGGCGAAACGCCCCAACCGCGACGCGGCGGAGCATTCGGGACGCCCGGACGGGGGTCCGGTGCAGGCCGGGTTGGCGTACCGGGGCATGATCCAGGCACCATGGACAGGCTATGACGCTCACCGCCGCGCTGCCGACAAGCGCCGACCCCGACACCCTCTTCGACGCGTTCGCCGGCTGGGCGAAGGAGCGCGGCCTCGACCTCTACCCCCATCAGGAAGAGGCGGTCATCGAGATCGTCTCCGGCGCCAACCTGATCATGAACACGCCCACCGGCTCGGGTAAGAGCCTGGTGGCGATCGCCGCGCACTTCGCGGCCCTCGCCGACAGCCGGACCACCTTCTACACCGCGCCGATCAAGGCGTTGGTGTCGGAGAAGTTCTTCGCGCTCTGCGAGGTCTTCGGCGCCGAGAACGTCGGCATGCTCACCGGCGACGCCAGCGTCAACGCCGACGCCCCGATCATCTGCTGCACCGCGGAGATCCTGGCGAACCTGGCGCTGCGAGAGGGCACGAAGGCCGACGTCGGCCAGGTGATCATGGACGAGTTCCACTTCTACGCCGAGCCCGACCGGGGCTGGGCGTGGCAGGTGCCGATCATCGAGCTGCCGCAGGCCCAGTTCATCCTGATGTCCGCCACTCTGGGGGACACCACCCGCTTCGTCGACGACCTGACCCGGCGCACAGGGCGGCCCACCGCCGTCGTGCGCACGGCGGAGCGGCCGGTCCCGCTCATCTTCTCGTACGCGATGACGCCGCTGCACGAGACGCTTGAGGAGCTGCTGGAGACCAAGCAGGCCCCGGTGTACGTGGTGCACTTCACACAGGCCGCCGCGCTGGAACGCGCCCAGGCGCTGACCAGCGTCAACGTCTGCACCCGCGCCGAGAAGGACATGATCGCCGAGGCGATCGGCGGTTTCCGGTTCACCGCCGGCTTCGGCAAGACGCTGTCCCGGCTGGTCCGGCACGGCATCGGCGTGCACCACGCCGGCATGCTGCCCAAGTACCGCCGCCTGGTGGAGACCCTCGCCCAGGCCGGCCTGCTCAAGGTCATCTGCGGCACCGACACCCTCGGCGTCGGCATCAACGTGCCGATCCGCACCGTGCTGTTCACCGGCCTGTCCAAGTACGACGGGGTCCGCACCCGGCTGCTGAAGAACCGGGAGTTCCACCAGATCGCCGGGCGGGCCGGCCGGGCCGGCTACGACACCATCGGCCGGGTCGTGGTGCAGGCCCCGGAGCACGTCATCGACAACGAGAAGGCCCTCGCCAAGGCCGGCGACGACCCGAAGAAGCGGCGCAAGGTGGTCCGCAAGAAGCCACCGGAGGGCTCGATCGGCTGGGGCCAGCCCACCTTCGACCGACTTGTCGACGCCGAGCCGGAGCCGTTGACCTCCAGCTTCCAGGTCAGCCACTCGATGCTGCTCAACGTCATCGGCCGGCCCGGGGACGCGTTCACCGCGATGCGGCACCTACTCACGGACAACCACGAGGAGCCCGCCGCGCAGCGCCGGCACATCCGCCGCGCAATCGCCATCTACCGGGCTCTGCGTGCCGGCGGGGTCGTCGAAGAGCTGCCCGAGCCGGACGAGACCGGCCGGCGGATCCGGCTCACCGTCGACCTCCAGCTCGACTTCGCCCTCAACCAGCCGCTCTCCCCCCTCGCGCTGGCCACCATCGAGCTGCTCGACGCCGAGTCCCCGTCGTACGCGCTCGACGTGTTGAGCGTGATCGAGTCGATCCTCGATGACCCGCGGCAGATCCTCTCCGCGCAGCAGTTCAAGGCGCGCGGCGAGGCGGTCGCCGCCATGAAGGCCGAGGGCATCGAGTACGAGGCGCGCCTCGAACTGCTCGACGAGGTGACCCACCCGAAGCCCCTGGCCGAGCTGCTGGAAGCCGCGTACGAGATGTACCGGCAGGGGCACCCCTGGGTCGCCGACCACCAGCTCTCCCCCAAGGCCGTCGTCCGCGACATGTACGAGCGGGCCATGACCTTCACCGAGTACGTGCAGTTCTACGGGCTGACCCGCTCGGAAGGTCTCGTCCTGCGCTACCTGGCCGACGCGTACAAGACGCTGCGCCAGACCGTGCCCGAGGACGCCAAGACCGAGGAACTGATCGACCTCATCGAGTGGTTGGGCGAGCTGGTCCGCCAGGTCGACTCCAGTCTCATCGACGAGTGGGAGCGGCTGCGCAACCCGTCCGACGTGGCCGAGGTGGCCCAGGCGCACGCCGCCCTGACCGATCGGCCACCGGCGGTGACCCGCAACGCGCGGGCGTTCCGGGTGCTGGTGCGCAACGCGCTGTTCCGACGCGTCGAGCTGGCCGCTCTACGCCGCTGGGACCTGCTCGCCGAGTTGGACGCCGAGGACGGCTGGGACTACGACGCGTGGGCCGACGCCCTGGCGCCGTACTTCGAGGCGTACGACTCGATCGGGGTCGGGCCGGACGCCCGCGGTCCGGCGCTGCTCATGATCGAGCAGGGCCGGGAGCGGTGGACCGTACGGCAGATCTTCGACGACCCGGACGGCGACCACGACTGGGGCATCAGCGCCGAGATCGACCTGGTGGCCTCGGACGAGGTCGGCGCGGCGGTCGTGCGGATCACCGACGTCGGCCAGCTCTAGCGAGCGCCTCGACAGGGGGTCGTCCGTACGCCGGACGGCCCCCTTTGTCGCGTCTTCCGCACCCCTTCTTTGGCTGGGCGATGTCAGACCTGTCGATTAGAATGTATGTACTAATCGAGTTCCTGACCTGCAGGATTACGATCCGGGAGGACGCCCGTGACCGCGCCCGCCTCCACGCCCCTCACCCCCTACGCGACACTGCTCGGTTTCACCCGCTACGTCGACCGCACCGGCCCCACCAAGGCGACCTTCGTCGGCGGGCTGCGCAAGCAGCGCGCCAGCCGGTCCGGCTTCAACCCGCACGGCCAGTTCGTCAAGGCGCTCAAGGCCGACATCGCCTTCCACACCGGCGGCACCCACCTGGCCGGGGTGGCCGACATCGTCAAGCCACGATGGCGCCCGCTCTACCAGGCGCTCGTCCCCGGTGCCACGACCTGGCTGCACTCGCTCGGCGAGCCGACCGCCGTCGATCTCGCCCAGACCCGTGACGCCCTGGCCATGCTCGGCGACCTGCCCGTCAAGATCAACCCTCACTTCGGGGTACGCCACGCCGACGGCCGCGCCGAAGCGGTCCGCCTGCACTTCGACGAGGCCCCACCGAGCGAGGAGTCGGTGCTCGCCACCCTGCACCTGATGGCCCGACACATGGACGCGGTGCTCCCGCACGCCGAGCCGGTCCTGGTCGACGTCCGCCGCGGCCTGGCCCACCGCATGCCCACCGATGCCAAGCCCGACCAGATCGAACGATGGCTCTCCGGCGAGGCCGCCGCCTTCCGCGCCATCTGGTCCACCGCCGCCTAACCCCACCTCCACGCCCCACGCCCCACGCCCTCCACGCGCCTGCCCGGCAAGATCGCTCTCCATCCGCCCAAGATCCGCGCAACTTCAGGGATGCTGCTGTCTCGCGTCGCGAGAAGGCAGCAAGAACAGCGAAGTTGCGCGGATCTTGGCGTTCCGGCCCTGGTTCAGGGTTATCCACAGGGGCTGCGGGCGAATGCGAACGCCGGTCATGGTGTCTGTCATGCCTGTTCCCCCACGACGGCCGGCGAGCCTGCAGGGACGCGTCTTTCGCGGCTCCCGCGTCGTTGCCCAAGGCCTGTTGACCCGGACGGAGCTGCGCAGCAGGGCGTGGCGTCCGCTGTTCCGGGATGTCTACGCCGATGCCCGGCTGGCGGTCACCCACCGCACTCGTTGTGCCGCCGCGGCACGGTGGGTTCTGCCACCGGGTGCAGCGATCGCTGGTCGCAGTGCGGCGGCGCTGTACGGCGCGGCGTCGGTCGCCGACCATGAGCCCATCGATGTGCTCGTGCCCGCTGGCACGCGGTTCGGTCCGGTCTCAGGGCTCGTCGTGCACACCGGTGCGATCGCCGCGACCGACGTAGCGGTACGTCAGGGCATCCCGGTGACCACGCCGACGCGCACCTGTTGGGACCTGGCCCAGTGGCTACCAACGGAGGACGCCGTCGCCGTCGTGGATCGCCTTGCCAACCAACGGCTGGTGGCGCTACCTCAACTGCGCGCGGACTCCCGAACATGGATCGGCAACCGGGGTTGGAAGCGGATGGCGCGCGTGGCTGAGCTGGCCGACGCGGGCGCGGAGTCGATCCCAGAGTCCCGGCTCCGCGTGCGGATAGTGCTCGCCGGGGTGCCGACGCCTGTGACGCAGTTCGTGGTGGAGCGCGATGGGAGGTTCTTGGCCCGTCTCGATCTGGCGTGGCCACACCTCAAGGTCGCCGTCGAGTACGACGGGTTGTGGCATGACGATCCCGACCAGTTCCATCGAGACCGACGCCGCCTCAACCGACTGCTCGGTGAGGACTGGATCGTCCTGCACGTCACCGCGAAGCGGTTCCGCGAGGACTTCGACGGCTTCCTCGCCGAACTTCGTCAAGCCCTCCGGTCCCGCTCCCGCTGACTCTGCCTCGGGACCCAGACACACCAAGATCCGCGCAACTTCGGGGATCCTGTTGCCTGAACAGCTCGCGAGGCAGCAGTTTCACCGAACTTGCGCGGATCTTGGAAGGAACGGCGCGGGTGCGCGGGCGGTGTGTCAGGCGGCGGGGAGGTACTTGGCCAGGTCGTCGAGGATCTTGTTGGCGGCGCCGACGCCGATGCCGGTCATCCAGACCTCGTCGGAGACGGGGTACGCCTTGCCGGCCTTGACCGCGCCGAGGCCCTTCCACAGCGTCCCGCCCGCGACCTTGGTCTGCTCGGCGGCGGCCTTGTCGCCGTACGCGGTCACGAAGATGACGTCACCGTCGACCTCGTTGATCCGCTCGGGGCTGACCAGGTCGAAGCGCTTGTCCTCCTTGTTGGCGAGCAGCTGCCGCTCGGGGCGGCCCAGGCCGGTGTCGCCGATGACGATGCCGGAGAACGAGTCCGGGCCGTACACCCGGATGTTGCCGGGCAGGAACCGCACGATGGAGACCTTGCGCGCGGCGGCGTCGCCGAGCGTCGCACCGAAGTCCTTGGCCCGCTTCTCGTACGTGGCGAGCAGATCCTTGGCCTGCTGCTCGCGGCCGAGCGCCTTGCCGTCGAGGAGGAGGTTGTCCTTCCAGGTGATGCCCACCTTTTCGGTGAACACGGTCGGCGCGATGGCGGCCAGCTCGTCGTAGAACTTCTCCTGGCGGAACTTGCTGCCGAGGATGAGGTCCGGCTTCAGCGCGTTGATCGCCTCCAGGTCGGGCTCGGTGAGCACCCCGACCTCCTTGATGCCGGCGAGCTTGTCCGCGCCGAAGTAGGTGGGCCAGCTCTTCGCCTCACCGGCGGTGGCCGCACCGACGGGCGTGATGCCCAGCGAGAGCGCCGTGTCGATCTTGTCGGTGTCGAGCACGACGACGCGCTTGGGCTCGGCCGGGACCTTGGTGGTGCCCATGGCGTGGGTGATCTCCCGGGTGTCCCCGGTGGTGGAGCCGGCGACCGGGTCGCTCTCACCGCAGGCGGTGAGGCCGGCGCCGAGGGCGACGGCCGCGGCGAGAGCTGCGACGAGACGACGCATCAGAGTCCTTTCGAGGGGTGCGAGCCGGCGAGCGGGTTGGCCGCGTCGCCGGTGGAGGGTCGGGCGTCCGGCACGGACGCCGTCGACGAATCGGGGTCTTTCACAGCCGGAGCGTTGCCACCGGTGTACGCGGGCACCACCAGCGGCGCGCCGGTCACCGGGCAGGGCACGACCACGCAGGCCAGCCCGAAGACGTCGCGGACCAGGTCGGCGGTGAGGATCTCCCGGGGCGGGCCGGCCGCGACCACCGCGCCGGCGCGCATGGCGACCAGGTGGTCGGCGTAGCGGGCGGCCTGGTTCAGGTCGTGCAGGACGGCGACCACGGTGCGGCCCCGCTCGGAGCGCAGCCGGTGCAGGAGGTCCAGCACCTCCACCTGGTGGGCCAGGTCGAGGAAGGTGGTCGGCTCGTCCAGCAGCAGGGCGTCGGTGTCCTGGGCGAGGGTCATGGCGATCCACACTCGTTGCCGCTGACCGCCGGAGAGGCTGTCCACCGGTCGGTCGGCCAGGTCGGTGACGTCGGCGAGCGCCATCGCCTGGTCCACCGCGGCGCCGTCCTCCGACGACCACTGCCGCCACCACCGCTGGTAGGGCTGTCGGCCGCGCCCGACCAGGTCCGCCACAGTGACGCCCTCGGGCACCAGCGGGCTCTGCGGCAGGACGCCGAGGCGGCGGGCGACCTCCCGGGTCGGCAGGTCGCGGATGGCGGTGCCGTCCAGCAGCACCGTGCCGCGGCGGGGGGTGAGCAGCCGGGCCATCGTGCGCAGCAGGGTGGACTTGCCGCACGCGTTGGGTCCGACGATCACGGTGAACGCGTCGGTGGGCAGGTCGAGGTCGAGCCCGTCGAGCACGGTTCGCTCGTCGTAGCCGGCGACCAGGTCGCGGGTGGAGAGCATCACACGACTCCTTGAGGCGTCACGACGACCGCCGCCGGCCACGCAGCAGCAGGAAGATCAGGTACGGGCCGCCGATCGCGGCGGTCAGCACACCGGCGGGTAGTTGGGTGGGTGCGAACAGGCGCCGGCCGGCCAGGTCGGCCAGCACCAGCAGGAGGGCGCCGAGCAGCGCCGCGCAGACCAGCGGCGGTCGTTCGGCGCGTACCAGGCGACGGGCCACCTGCGGGGCGACCAGCGCCACGAAGTCGACGGCGCCGACCTGGGCGGTGACCATCGCGGCGACGAGTACGCCGGTGCCGGCGAGGCCGATCCGACGGGCCACCGGGCGCAGCCCGACGCCCCGGGCGGTGTCGTCGTCCAGGGCGGTGCTGTTCAGCGCCCAGCCGGCCCAGGCCAGCACCGGCAGTAGCACCAGCAGCGTGCCGGCGATCCAGGCGGCTTCGGTCCAGCCCTTGCCGGCCAGGGTGCCGATCAGCCAGATCTGCGCGCGCAGTCCGTCGATCGGATCGGCGGTGAGCATCACCACCTCGGTGAGCGCCCGGAAGCCGAACGCGACCGCCACCCCGGCGAGCACGAACCGCTGCGCGGCCAGCCCGTGCCGGGCACCGAGGGCGAACAGCAGCACCGCCGCGAGCAGCCCGCCCACCAGTGCGGTGGGCGCCACCAGCACCGCGGCCATTCCGCTGGTCAGGGCCACGGTCGCGGCGAGGCCGGCGCCCTGGGTGATGCCGATGACGTCCGGGCTGGCCAGTGGGTTGCGGGCCACGCTCTGGATCAGCGTGCCGGCCACGCCGAAGGCGGCGCCGGCCACGGCCGCCAGCACGACCCGCGGCAGCCGAAGATCAAAGACCACGAGGTCGTACGGGGTGCCAGCTCCGGACAGGGCGCGCAGCACGTCCGCCGGGGCGACGTACGGGGTGCCCAGCGAGAGGCTGAGCACGACGGCCAGCAGGAGCAGCACGGTCAGCACGGCGGCCACCAGTACCGCGCGACGGCGGATCAGCAGGCTGACCGGGCCGACCCGCAGCAGCGACCGCCCGGACAGCCGAGCACCGTCGGCACCAGGCGGGCCGGCGGCCGCGACGGTCGACAGGCCAGCGGACCCAGCCGGCCTGGTCGGGTCAGCGGGGCCGGAGGGACGGCGGGTGGTGGTCACGCGGTCACCACCTTGGCGCGGCGGACCAGCACGGCCAGCAGTGGCGCGCCGATCAGCGCGGTGACGATTCCGGCCGGGATCTCGCCGGGCGGGGCGACGAGCCGACCGACGATGTCGGCGGCGAGCAGCAGCGCCGGCCCGAGCAGGGCGGAGACGGCGAGGGTCCAGCGGTGGTCCGCGCCGACCAGGGCGCGGGCCAGGTGCGGCACGGCCAGCCCGACGAACGCGACAGGTCCGGCGGCGGCCACCGCGGCACCTGTCAGCAGCACGGCGGCGAGGCCACCACCGAGGCGGACCAGGCCGATCCGGTGGCCGAGACCACGGGCCACGTCATCGCCGAGGGCCAGCGCGTCCAGGCCCCGGGCCACCAGGGCGGCCAGCACCAACCCGACGAGGACGAACGGCAGCACCTGTGCGGCGACCGACAGGTCCCGTCCGGCCAGCCCGCCGACCACCCAGAAGCGGTACTCCTCGAAGGTGCGGGCGTCGATGCTGAGCAGCGCGTACACCCCGGAGGCCAGGCTGGCGTCGAGCGCCGCGCCGACCAGCGCGAGGGTGACCGGGCTGGCGCCCTCGCGGGCGCGGGTGGCGATGGCGAAGACCAGCAGCCCGGCGATCAGGGCCCCGGCGATGCCGAACCAGACGTACCCGGCGAGCGTGCCGACGCCGAAGACGGAGATCGCGAGCACCACCCCGAACGACGCGCCCGCGCTGATGCCGAGGATGCGCGGCTCGGCGAGGGGGTTGCGGGTGAGCGCCTGGAACAGCACCCCGGCCACGGCGAGCGCGAGCCCGACCGCGAGGCCGAGCGCGGTCCGGGGCATCCGCAGCTCACGGACGATGGTGCTGGCGTCGCCGCCGTCCGGCGCGACGAGCGCGTGCCAGACCTGGTCGACGCCGAGTTGTCGGCTGCCGAGCGCGAAGCTGGCCAGCACGGTGAGCAGCAGCACCAGCGCGGCCCCGACGGTGACTGCCACCCGGCGGCCGGTGCGGGTGCCGGACCGGTTGCGGGCCGGGGTCGGCCGGGTGGTGAGGGTGGTCACGAGTCTCCTGCATGTTCACGCTTAGGTTCGCCTAACCTTAGCCGCTCAGTTGAGGGGCACCTAACTGGCACTTATCGATCCGCGACAGGCTGAGCAGGGCAGACGCCCGCGCGAAGAGGGCGGCGCACCTAGGGTTGGCTCATGCGATTCGACCAGCACACGGTCGTCCTGCTGACCCGGCCGTCGGACCCGCCGGACCTGCCGCAGGACGCGATCGACCGGTTGCGGGACGCGCACCTGGCCCACCAGGCGGGCCTCGTGCAGCAGGGGCTGGTGCTCGCGGCCGGCCCGTTCCTGCACCCCGACGACGAGCAGCTGAGGGGTTTCGTGGTGCTGTCCATCGCCCCGGACGAGGCACGCGCGCTGTTCGCCAACGACCCCGCCGTGCGGGCCGGTCGACTGGTCGCGCGGGTCACGTCGTGGCTGCTTCCGGAGGGCACCCTGCGGTTCGAGAGCGTGCCGGTGCCGCAGTCGATGCTGGAGGCGGCCTCCGGGGACTGATCCGGGCCCGGTCAGCCGGCCGAGCCGCTGCCGGCCTCCGCCGGCAGTTCACCGAGCGGGACCACCCGCAGGGCGTCCATCGGGCCGACGACGACCCGCAGTTCCGGGAAGTAGTCCCGTAGCACCTGCTGGCACCGGTCACAGGGCGCGACGATCTCGCGGCCACGGTCGGCGACCGTGACGATCGTCTCCAGCGCGGTGACGCCCTGGGTGGCGGCCGTGCCGATCACGACAAGTTCGGCGCAGGCCCCTCCGGTGGCGTGCTGGACGTTCACGCCGGTGAAGACCCGCCCGTCCGCGGTCCGGGCCGCCGACGCGACAGTGTGGTGCTGGCTGCGGCAGCGCAGCTTGGAGACCGCCGTGGCGGCCTGCACCAACGCACGGTCGGTGTCGCGCATCTCCATCCGGCTCCCCCAGCGCTCGATGTCGGCCGCCAACTCTAGGGCCCGCTCGTGGCCGTCAAGGGACCGGAGGTGGCCGTCGGGGAGCCGGTCGCTCGGTAACCCAGGGGCGGTGCGCCGCCCGGCTGCCTATCCTTGGGCACGACATGCAGAATCCAACCGCCTCCGTCGCGTCCGACCCCGTTCGCGAGCTGCACCGCCGCCTCACACCTCTGATGTTCCGCGACCAGCGCCGGCTCCAGCGGCGACTGGACGGTGCCCGCAAGCTGCGCGACCCGCAGCGTCGGGAAGCGGCGCTGACCGAGATCACCGCCGACCTGGTCCGGGCCGAGCAACGGCTTGCCGCCCGGCAGGCGGCGGTGCCCGTGATCACGTACCCGGCGGGCTTGCCGGTCAGTGAGCGCAAGGACGACATCGCCGCTGCCATCCGCGATCACCAGGTGGTGATCGTGGCGGGCGAGACCGGCTCCGGCAAGACCACCCAGATCCCCAAGATCTGTCTGGAGTTGGGGCGCGGGGTGCACGGCCTGATCGGGCACACCCAGCCCCGGCGGTTGGCCGCCCGGACGGTGGCCGACCGGATCGCCGACGAGCTGGGCACCGAGTTGGGCGACGTGGTCGGCTACAAGGTGCGCTTCACCGACCAGGTCAGCGAGCGCAGTCTGGTGAAGCTGATGACCGACGGCATCCTGCTGGCCGAGTTGCAGACCGACCGGATGCTGCGCCAGTACGACACGCTGATCATCGACGAGGCGCACGAGCGCAGCCTCAACATCGACTTCATCCTCGGGTACCTGCGGGAGCTGTTGCCCCGACGACCCGACCTCAAGGTGATCATCACCTCGGCGACCATCGAGACCGACCGGTTCGCCCGGCACTTCGCCGGGCCACCCACTGCCGACGAGCCGGAGGGCGTGCCCGCGCCGGTGGTCGAGGTCTCGGGGCGTACCTACCCGGTGGAGGTGCGCTACCGGCCCCTCGTCGAGCTCGCCGAGGGCGAGGAGGACGGCGACGGCGACGGCGACGAGGAAACCGTCCGCGACCAGATCCAGGCGATCGGCGACGCCGTCGAGGAGTTGGCCGCCGAGGGCCCCGGCGACATCCTGGTCTTCCTCAGCGGTGAGCGGGAGATCCGGGACACCGCCGACGCGCTGGGCAAGCTGGTGCAGAAGAAGCGCTCGCTGCTCGGCACCGAGATCCTGCCGTTGTACGCCCGGCTGTCCTCCGCCGAGCAGCACCGGGTCTTCGCCGCGCACTCCTCGCGCCGGGTGGTGCTCGCCACCAACGTCGCGGAGACCTCGCTGACAGTGCCCGGCATCAAGTACGTGGTGGACCCGGGCACCGCCCGCATCTCCCGCTACTCCAGCCGGCTCAAGGTGCAGCGGCTGCCGATCGAGCCGATCTCCCAGGCGTCGGCCAACCAGCGCAAGGGCCGCTGCGGTCGTACGTCGGACGGCATCTGCATCCGCCTCTACGACGAGCAGGACTTCCTCTCCCGGCCCGAGTTCACCGACCCGGAGATCCTGCGGACCAACCTGGCGTCGGTCATCCTCCAGATGACCGCGATCGGGCTCGGCGACCTCGCCGCGTTCCCGTTCATCGACCCACCGGACAAGCGCAACATCACCGACGGCGTGAACCTGCTGCACGAGCTGGGCGCGTTGGACCCGACCGAGGCCGACCCGGCGAAGCGGCTCACCGCGCTCGGCCGGCGGCTGGCCCAGTTGCCTGTTGACCCGCGCCTGGCCCGGATGGTGGTCGAGGGCGAACGCAACGGCTGCGCCACCGAGGTGCTGGTGATCGCCGCCGCGCTCTCCATCCAGGACCCGCGGGAGCGGCCCGCGGAGAAGCAGGCCCAGGCGGACCAGGCGCACGCCCGGTTCGCCGACAAGGAGTCGGACTTCGTCGCCTTCCTCAACCTGTGGCGCTACCTGCGCGAGCAGCAGCGGGAGCTGTCCTCCAGCGCGTTCCGCCGGATGTGCAAGGCGGAGTACCTGAACTACCTGCGCATCCGCGAGTGGCAGGACATCGTCAGCCAGCTGCGCCAGGTGCTGCGTACCCCGCAGGAGGGTGACCGGCGTGGCGGGCGGCCGGCGCGCGACAGCTCGGACGACGCGGACGCCGGCCGAGGCCGCCGGGGTGGCGCGGACCTGCCGGAGGAGATCGACACCCCGAAGGTGCACCAGTCTCTGTTGCCCGGCCTGTTGTCGCACATCGGCCTGAAGGACGCCCAGAAACACGAGTACCTGGGGGCGCGGGGCGCGAAGTTCGGGATCTTCCCCGGGTCGGCGTTGTTCAAGAAGCCGCCGCGTTGGGTGATGGCCGCCGAGTTGGTGGAGACCTCCCGGCTGTGGGGGCGCATCGCCGGCCGGGTCGAGCCGGAGTGGGTCGAGCCGCTGGCGCAGCACCTGGTCAAGCGCAGCTACAGCGAACCGCACTGGGAGAAGAAGCAGGCCGCGGTGATGGCCTACGAGAAGGTCACCCTGTACGGCGTCCCGCTGGTCAGCTCCCGCAAAGTCAACTTTGGGCGGATCGACCCGACGCTGAGCCGGGAGCTGTTCATCCGGCACGCCCTCGTCGAGGGCGACTGGCAGACCCACCACCAGTTCTGGGCGGACAACAAACGGTTGCTCGCCGAGATCGAGGAGTTGGAGAGCCGGGCCCGACGCCGGGACATCCTGGTCGACGACGAGACCATCTTCGGCTTCTACGACCAGCGGATCCCGGCCGACGTGTCCTCCGGCCGGCACTTCGACAGCTGGTGGAAGAAGACCCGCCGCGAGCAACCCGACCTGCTCACCTTCACCCGTGACCTGCTGATCAACGACGGTCGGCCGGGGGTGGACGAGGACGACTACCCGGACGAGTGGCAGGCCGACGGGGTGCGCCTGCCGCTGACCTACCGGTTCGAGCCGGGCACGCCGGACGACGGCGTCACAGTGGACATCCCGCTGCCGCTGCTCAACCAGGTGCCGGCGGAGACCTTCGACTGGCAGGTGCCGGGGCTGCGCGAGGAGACGGTGATCGCGCTGATCCGCTCGCTGCCCAAGGCGATCCGCCGCAACTTCGTCCCGGTGCCGGACTACGCCCGGGCCGCCCTGGCGGCGATCACTCCCGGCGAGGAGTCGCTGCTGGACGCGCTCACCCGGCAGCTGCGCCGGATGACCGGGGTGACAGTGCCCCGCGACGCCTGGGAGCCGGGCAAGCTCCCGGCGCACCTGCGGGTGACCTTCCGGGTCCTCGGCGACGACGAGAAGCCGGTCGCCGAGGGCAAGGATCTGCCGGCCCTGCAACGCCAACTCCGCCAGGAGGTACGCCAGGTGGTGGCGGCCGCCGCACCGGAGGTCGCCCGTACCGGGCTGCGCGAGTGGAGCATCGGCACGCTGCCCCGGACCATCGAGCAGGTCCGCGCCGGTTACGCGGTCACCGCGTACCCGGCGCTGGTCGACGAGGGCGCCACGGTCGGGGTGAAGGTGTTCGACTCCCCCGCCGAGGCGGAGGCGGCGCACTGGGCCGGCACCCGCCGGCTGCTGCGGCTCACCGTGCCGTCCCCGGCGCGGTTCCTGCAGGGTCGGCTGGACAACGAGGCGAAGCTGGCGTTGAGCCGCAACCCGCACGGCGGTGTGCAGGAGCTGATCGAGGACGCGGCGGGCGCCGCCATCGACCGGCTGATCGGTGTGGCGGGCGGGCCGGCGTGGGACGCCGACGGTTTCGCGGCCCTGCGCGAGAAGGTTCGCGCCGACCTGGTCGACACCGTCGTCGAGGTGATGGACCGGGTCCGCAAGGTCCTCGCCGCCGCGTACGCCGTCGAGCAGCGGCTCGGTGCGACCCGCAACCTCGCCGTGGTGGCGGCGCTGGCCGACATCCGCAGCCAGCTCGCCGGGCTGGTGCACGCCGGTTTCATCACCGAGACCGGGTACGCGCGCCTGCCCGACCTGCTGCGCTACCTCACCGCCATTGAGCGTCGGCTGGAGCGGCTGGGCGGCAACCCACAGCGGGACCGCCAGCAGCAGGACCGGATCGCTGTGGTGCAGAAGGAGTACGCCGACCTGCTCGCCAACCTGTCGCCGGCCCGCCGCCAGGAGACGGCCGTCCGGCAGATCCGTTGGATGATCGAAGAGCTACGGGTGAACGTCTTCGCCCAGGCGCTGGGCACTCCGTACCCCGTCTCCGAGCAGCGGATCTACCGGGCGATGGACGACGCCGAGGGCCGCTGACCCGGCCCGGCCACGTCGGCCGGGCCGGGTCGCGGGCCAGTCAGCGTGCCTGAACGGACAGCGCCCGGCTGGCCGGAACGCCGCGTACCGAGCTGGTCAGCGCCGCGCTGCGGGGCTCCGTGGCGGTGGGCGCCCACCAGGCCCGGTTCTCCCGGTACCAGTGGAAGACCTCGGTCAGCCCGTCCTCGAACCGGATCTGCGGCTCGAAGCCGAGTTCCTCGGAGATCTTGCGGAAGTCCAGCGAGTAACGCTGGTCCTGCACCTTGCGGTCGGGCACGTGCCGGACCCGGTCCCAGCCCGCGCCGGACAGCCGCAGGATCCGCTCGGTGAGAGCACGGTTGGTCAGCTCAAGGTCGCCGCCGATGTTGTAGACCTCGCCGGCGCGGCCCTTGGCCAGCACCAGCGCGATGGCCCGACAGTGGTCGTCGACGTGCAGCCACTCGCGCACCGCGCTGCCGTCGCCGTGCAGGGTGATGTCCTGACCGTTGAGCAGGCTGGTGACGAAGCGCGGGATGACCTTCTCCACGTGCTGATACGGCCCGTAGTTGTTGGCACAGCGGGTGATCGAGACGTCCACGTCGTACGTGCGCCAGTAGGAGCGGACCACATGGTCGCTGGCCGCCTTGGATGCCGCGTACGGGGAGTTGGGTTCCAGCACGCAGGACTCGTTCCAGGAGCCCTCGTTGATCGAGCCGTACACCTCGTCGGTGGAGACGTGCACGACCCGGCTGACCCCGCCACGCGCGCAGGCGGACATCAGGTGGTGCGACCCCATCACGTTGGTCTCGAAGAACGGCGCCGGATCGTCGATGGACCGGTCGACGTGCGACTCGGCGGCGAAGTGCACGACCGCGTCATGCCCTGGCACGAGGTCGGCGAGCAACTGCCGGTCGCAGATGTCCCCACGGACGAACGTCAGGCGGGGGTGCGCGGCCGGCAGGTTAGCCCGATCACTGGCGTAGGTCAGCTTGTCGATCACCGTGACGTCGCAGTGTTCGAACCCGACGTAGCGTCCGCCGAGCAGACTGCGCGCGAAATGCGACCCGATGAAGCCAGCGCCGCCGGTAACCAGGATCCTCATGTCTAGCCTCCCTGCCGGCGAAATGCCCGCCGGTGAGCTGTTACGAGATGAATGAGTAATTTGACCCGTGCAAGGCTCCACTTTAGGTGACGTGATCGGACATCGAGTCCTATATCCCGAGCTTAAGGTTGATTTAACCCAGCAAGGACGAACGGGATGATCAACGCCGAACGGTCGGCTGGGCGATACGAACCATTCAGCCGACGGTCGCCGGGGCACATCGGTGCGTGAGCCCAGCCCGACACCCACCCCCTCAACGAGGCTCGACCCCGGGGGGCAGCTTTGCTTCGTCGATCGCGGACTGCACGTAGTCGAGCAGGATGCGCCGAAGCTCCCGACCGGCGTGGGTGGGTACGACGTCGCGCCGGCGGGCCACCGCGATGGTCCGGCGCACCCCGGGCGGGGCGAGGGGGGTGATCCGCACGCCCGGCCGGCGAGCCAGCACGATGCCGGGCACGAGAGCGATGCCGAGCCCTGCCTCGACGAAGCTGAGCACCGCGTCCATCTCGCCGCCGTCCACCGCGAAGGTGGGTTCGAAGCCCGCCTCCCGACACGCCTGGATGGTCGCGTCGCGCAGGTCGTACCCCTCCCGGAACATCACCATCGGCTGGTCCCGCAGGTCGGTGATGCGCAGCTCCCCGGTCAGCGACGCGGTGGCGACCTCCCCCACGGAGGCCACCACCAGGCTCTCGCGCAGGATCGGGTCGACCTGCAGCCCCGGGTCGGCCCCCTGCGCCGGCATGATGATGAGGGCCAGGTCGAGGTCGCCGCGGAGCAGGTCGCGGACCAGGTCCTGCGAACCGCCCTCTTCGACGCGCAGGTCGACTGTGGGGTGCGCGTCGCGGAAGCGGCGCAGCACGGGCGGGGCGAGCGAGGTGGCCAGACTGGGGGTGGCCCCGAGCCGGACACGGCCCCGGCGCAGCCCGACCAACTCCTGGACCTCCCGGGTCGCGGTCTCCACGTCGGCGAGGATCCGGGTGGCCAACGGCAGCAGCACCTCACCCGCCGCGGTGAGTGCGATGTTGCCCCTTACCCGCTCGAACAGTGGTGCTCCGAGGTCGGCCTCCAGAGCGTGAATTTGCTTACTGAGAGAAGGCTGAGTGATGCCCACGAGGTCGGCGGCTTGGGTGAAATGTCGTACTTCGGCCACCGCGACGAAGTACCGGAGCTGATGGAGCTGCATCTACATAGCCTACGGCTATCAACACTGCGAGTTTGATGCATTGGACGACTGATCAAAGTGCTCCTAGCGTCGGTCCTGTGGTAATCACGAAGACTCGGTCGCCCATCCGCTCGAACGTCGGCCTCAAGGCCGTCATGGCGGTGACGGGCATCCTGCTGGCGCTGTTCCTCATCGCCCACATGCTCGGCAACCTGAAGGTGTTCACGGGGGAGACCTCGTTCGACCACTACGCGCACTGGCTGCGCGACATCGGCAAGCCACTGCTGCCCGGCGTCTGGTTCCTCTGGATCCTGCGCACCGTGCTGGTCGTGGCGGTCGTCGCCCACATCGTGGCCGCCACCGTGCTGGCCCGACGGGCCCGCGCCGCCCGCCCGGTCAAGTACGCCCACCGCAAGAAGGTCAACGGCAGCTACGCGGCCCGCACGATGCGCTGGGGTGGGGTGATCATCCTGCTCTTCGTGATCTACCACCTGCTGGACCTGACCACCGGCGCGCTGAACCCGGTCGGTGACGCCAGCAAGCCCTACGGCAACGTCGTCGCCGACTTCGCCCCGGAGCGCTGGTACGTCACGCTCTTCTACACGCTGGCCATCCTCGCGGTGGGCTTCCACCTGCGCCACGGCGCGTTCAGCGCGTTCCGCAGCCTCGGCCAGCAGACGCCCCGGGGCGAGCGCAGGGCGCGTACCGCGGCTCTGATCTTCGCCGTGCTGCTCTGCGCCGGGTACCTGGTGGTCCCGTTCGCCGTACTCACCGGATTGGTGTCCTGACATGGAACTCTTCACCGAGGGCGACCCGATCGCCGACACCAAGGCTCCCGCCGGCCCGGTCGAGAAGCGTTGGGAGACCCGGCGCTTCGAGGCCAAGCTGGTCAACCCCGCCAACCGCCGCAAGATGACGGTGATCGTGGTCGGCACCGGCCTGGCCGGCGGCTCGGCCGCCGCGACCCTGGCCGAGCAGGGCTACCACGTCAAGTCCTACTGCTACCAGGACAGCCCGCGGCGGGCGCACTCCATCGCGGCACAGGGCGGCATCAACGCGGCGAAGAACTACCGCAACGACGGCGACTCCGTGCACCGGCTCTTCTACGACACCGTCAAGGGCGGCGACTTCCGCTCCCGGGAGTCGAACGTGCACCGGCTCGCCGAGGTGTCGGTCAACATCATCGACCAGTGCGTCGCCCAGGGGGTGCCGTTCGCCCGCGAGTACGGCGGCCTGCTCGACACCCGCTCCTTCGGTGGCGCCCAGGTGCAGCGCACCTTCTACGCCCGGGGCCAGACGGGCCAGCAGCTGCTGCTCGGCGCGTACCAGGCCCTTGAGCGGCAGATCGGCCTGGGCAACGTGGAGATGAACGCCCGGCACGAGATGCTGGAGCTGGTCCTGGTGGACGGCAAGGCCCGGGGCATCGTGGTCCGGGACCTGGTCACCGGCGAGATCAGCACCGAGATGGCCGACGCCGTGGTGCTCGCCTCCGGCGGCTACGGAAACGTCTTCTACCTCTCTACCAACGCCAAGGGTTGCAACGTCACCGCCACCTGGCGCGCGCACCGCAAGGGCGCGTACTTCGCCAACCCCTGCTACACGCAGATTCACCCGACCTGCATCCCGGTCTCCGGCGACCACCAGTCGAAGCTGACCCTGATGAGCGAGTCGCTGCGCAACGACGGCCGGGTCTGGGTGCCGAAGACCAAGGGTGACGACCGCAGCCCGAAGGACATTCCGGAGGACGAGCGGGACTACTACCTGGAGCGGATCTACCCCTCCTTCGGCAACCTGGTCCCCCGCGACATCGCCTCCCGCGCCGCGAAGAACGTGTGCGACGAGGGTCGGGGCGTCGGGCCGACGAAGCTCGGGGTCTACCTCGACTTCGCCGACGCGATCGGCCGGCTGGGCCGCAAGGCCATCGAGGCCAAGTACGGCAACCTCTTCGAGATGTACGAGCGGATCACCGGCGAGGACCCGTACGAGGTGCCGATGCGCATCTACCCCGCCGTGCACTACACGATGGGCGGCCTGTGGGTCGACTACGACCTCCAGTCGAACATCCCCGGCCTGTTCGTGATCGGCGAGGCGAACTTCTCCGACCACGGCGCGAACCGGCTCGGCGCCTCGGCGCTGATGCAGGGCCTCGCCGACGGCTACTTCGTGCTGCCCACCACCATCGCCAACTACCTGGCCTCCGGTCCGCTGGAGAAGGTCGACGCCAGCCACCCGGCGGCCGTCGAGGCGCGCACCGACGTCGAGGACCGCGTCCAGCGGCTGCTCGCTGTCGACGGCGACCGGACCGTGGACTCGTTCCACCGGGAACTGGGCCAGATCATGTGGGAACACTGCGGCATGGAGCGCAGCGAGGCCGGGCTGCGCAAGGCGATCGACGAGATCCGTGCCCTGCGCGAGCAGTTCTGGCAGCGGGTCAAGGTGTCCGGCACCGGCGAGGAACTCAACCAGTCGCTGGAGAAGGCCGGCCGGGTGGCCGACTTCTTCGAGCTGGCCGAGCTGATGTGCATCGACGCCCTGCACCGCGAGGAGTCCTGCGGCGGCCACTTCCGGGCCGAGCACCAGACCCCAGACGGTGAGGCGCAGCGCGACGACGACCGGTTCGCGTACGTGGCGGCCTGGGAGTTCACCGCCGACGGCGAGCCCTCGGTGCTGCACAAGGAAGACCTGAAGTTCGAATACGTCCACCCCACGCAGCGGAGCTACAAGTGAACCTGACCCTGCGCATCTGGCGCCAGAAGGGCCCTGAGGACAAGGGTCGGATGGTGACCTACCCGGTCAACGACGTGTCCCCGGCCATGTCGTTCCTGGAGATGCTCGACGTGCTCAACGAGCGGCTGATCCTCGCTGGCGAGGACCCGGTGGCGTTCGACCACGACTGCCGCGAGGGCATCTGCGGCATGTGCGGCCTGATGATCAATGGCGACGCGCACGGGCCGCAGCGCGGCACCACCGCGTGCCAGCTGCACATGCGGCAGTTCAAGGACGGCGAGACGATCGACATCGAGCCGTGGCGGGCCAGCGCCTTCCCGGTGGTCAAGGACCTGGTCGTCAACCGGAGCGCCTTCGACAAGATCATCGCGGCTGGCGGCTACGTCACCGCGCCGACCGGCAGCGCACCCGAAGCCCACTCCACCCCGGTGGCCAAGGCCAACGCCGACGCCGCCTTCGAGTCGGCGGCCTGCATCGGCTGCGGCGCCTGCGTGGCAGCCTGCCCGAACGGCTCCGGCATGCTCTTCACCGCCGCCAAGCTCACCCAGCTCTCGCTGCTGCCGCAGGGCCAGCCCGAGCGCTACACCCGGGTGATCGGCATGGTCGACGCGCACGACGAGGCCGGCTTCGGCGGCTGCACCAACGCCGGCGAATGCACCCCGGCCTGCCCGAAGGGCATCCCGCTGAACACCATCGGCCGGCTCAACCGCGACTACCTCGCGGCCACCGCCAAGGGAGCCAACAACACCCCCGGTTCCTGAGGGTCCGCCGTACCACGCCAGACCGCCGTATCCCGCTTTCCCGGGGGTACGGCGGTCTCTGCTCGCGGTGGGGGCTGGGGCGACCGTCCCCGGCTCCGGGCGGTCAGGCTGGACCCCTGCGCCGGGGACGGTCACCCCAGCCCTGACCCTGGTCACGGCTCGTCCGCACCTTGCGCTCCTGCTGGGGTACGCCGACCGCTCCGCACCCGTCGCGCCCGGCCTCCCCGTGGCGCCCGGCCCGTCGCGCCCGGCCCGCGCGCCCGGCCCGTCGCGCAGCCGCCTCACCCGTCTCGCATCGCATGATCCACTCGGGTTTCAGGAAGTCGGCCTGTCACCGGACGTCGGATACCGCGACTTCAAGGAACCCGAGTGGATCAAGCCGCAACCACCCACGCCAGGGACACGCCGCCGGTTCAAGTGCCCGAGCCCGGGTAGCAGTCCTTTGAGACGGCAGTGAGAAGGGATGAGGGACATGAAGGCGCTCACCTGGCAGGGCAAGCGGGACGTACGGGTCGAGGAGGTCCCGGACCCTCGGATCGAGGAGCCGACCGATGCGATCGTGAAGATCACCTCGACCGCTATCTGCGGTTCCGACCTGCACCTCTACGAGGTGCTCGGGCCGTACCTGAAGCCGGGTGACGTCCTGGGCCACGAGCCGATGGGCATCGTCGAGGAGGTCGGGTCGGAGGTGACCGGGCTCAAGCCGGGCGACCGGGTGGTGGTGCCGTTCAACATCGCCTGCGGCAGCTGTTGGATGTGCGAGCGCCAGCTCTACGCGCAGTGCGAGACCACTCAGGTCACCAGCGAGGGCAAGGGAGCGTCCCTGTTCGGCTACACCTCGCTCTACGGTTCGGTGCCGGGTGGGCAGGCCGAGTACCTGCGCGTCCCGCAGGCCCAGTTCGGGCCGATCAAGATCCCGCAGACCGGCGCGGACGAGCGCTACCTCTACCTGTCCGACATTCTGCCCACCGCCTGGCAGGCGGTGAAGTACGCGGACACCCCACACGGCGGCACCCTGGCGGTCTTCGGCCTGGGTCCGGTTGGGCAGTTCTGCGCCCGGATCGGCCGCCACCTCGGCGCGGGCCGGGTGATCGGGCTGGACCTGGTTCCCGAGCGGCTGGAGTTGGCCCGCCGGCACGGCATCGAGGTGCTCGACGTGAGCCAGCTGTCCGACGTGCCGGGCGCGTTGATTGATCTGGTCGACGGCCGCGGCCCGGACGCGGTGATCGACGCGGTCGGGATGGAGGCGCACGGTTCGCCGGCCGGGAAGTTGGCCCAGACCGCCGCCGGGCTGTTGCCGGACAAGCTGGCCCAGACGATGACCGACCGGGTGGGCGTGGACCGGCTGTCCGTCCTGCACGCCGCGCTCAAGGCTGTTCGCCGTGGCGGCACCGTGTCGCTCTCCGGCGTGTACGGCGGCGAGGCGGACCCGATGCCGCTGATGGAGATGTTCGACCGGGGTATTCAGCTGCGGATGGGGCAGTGCCACGTGCGCCGGTGGACCGACGAGATCCTGCCGCTGCTCTCCGGCGACGACGACCCGCTGGGCGTGGAGGACCTGCGTACCCACCGGGTGCCGCTGGCCCGTGCGCCGCAGGCGTACGAGATGTTCCAGAAGAAGGAGGACGGCTGCATCAAGGTCGTGCTCGAACCATGAGTGCGAGGAGTGAGCCGGGGTTGCGAGCCCCGCAGTCACGAATGCAGCCGGTGCCATGAGTGCGAGGAGTGAGCCGGGGTTGCGAGCCCCGCAGTCACGAATTCAAGTGGCACCGTGAGCCGGGTGGTCGTGATCGTTGGCGCGAGCAGCGGGATCGGCCGGGCGACGGCCCGGGCGTTCGCCGAGCGCGGCGACCGCCTGGTCCTCGCCGCTCGCGCCACCACGATCCTGGCCGAGGTACGCAAGGAGTGCGCCGACGTCGACGTGCTGACCGTGCCGACCGACGTGACCGAGCCGGACGCGCTGGACGCGCTCGCAGGCGCCGCGATCGACCGTTTCGGCCGCATCGACGTGTGGGTGCACACGGCGGCGGTGATGGCCTACGGGCGCTTCGACGAGTTGCCGGAACGGGTCTTCGACCAGGTGGTGCGGACCGACCTGCTCGGCGCCGCCGGCTCGGTGCGGGTGGCGCTGCGACACTTCCGGGCCACCGGGGCCGGCACTGTGATCCTCACCGGTTCGGTGCTCGGGCACATCACCGCGCCGTACATGAGCGCGTACGTGGCGAGCAAGTGGGGGTTGCAGGGTCTGGTCCGGACGGTGCAGCAGGAGTTGCGTGACAGCCCGGAGATCCGGCTGTGTCTGGTCAACCCGGGCAGCGTGGACACACCGGTGTACCAGCAGGCGGCCAACTATCTGGGTCGGATCGGGCGACCTCCGCCGCCGGTCGCCGGCCCGCAGCGGGTGGCCCGGGCCATCGTGGACTGTGTGGACCGGCCGCGCCGGGAGGTGTCGGTGGGCCGGCTCAACGTGGTGCTGCGGGCCGGGTTCGCCGTACTGCCGGGGGTTTACGACGTCGTCGTCGGGCCGTTGATGCGGGCGGCGGGCCTGAGTGGACGGTCGGTTCCCGCGCACGACGGCTCGGTCTTCGCCGCGAACCCGGCCGGCGAAGCGGTACGCGGCGGCCACCTGCCCGACCTGCGGCAACTCGTGTCCGGGCCGGTGGTTGCGGTGGGCGCCGCGCTGCGTCGACGGTTCGGTTGACCTGTTCGGGACTGTTCGGGACAAATTCGGGGGCATCGTGCATCGATCAACTCGCCTAGGGTGGTGGGCCAGCAAGCGCTCTGGCACACCACGATCGGGGAGACGATTGACCATGCGACTGAACCGCAGAACGGCACTCGGGTTGGGCACGGTGGCCACCGCCGGCACGGTGCTGGGCGCTGCCGCCCCGGCGAGCGCCGCCGAGACCACCGAGGCGTCGCCGACCACCCCCGCTCGGGCCGCCCGCCGGGTCGCCTCCGTCTTCACCAAGCACAGCGCCGAGGCCGGCGGCAACTGGCAGGCGTACGTCAGCGTCGCCGACCCGGCCGGTGCGCCGGTGGTTGCGGTCGAGACTGACGCGGACCGGCGGATCGAGGCGTACAGCGTCAACAAGATCGCCGTCGCCACGGCGGTGCTCGACAAGGTCGACCGGGGGCTGCTCACCCTGGACCAGCAGGTCGAGGTGAGCGCGGCGATCGTCGTGCCGGGCGGTGACGGCATCTTCAGCCTGGACGGCGCGTACCCGAGCCTGGTGACCATCGGGCACGTGCTGGCCAACCTGCTGACCGTCTCGGACGACACGGCGGTGCGGCTGTGCGGGCTGGTCGCCCCGGCCGCCGAGATCAACTCCATCCTGGTCGCCAAGGGCTTCCCGAACACCCAGGTCCAGCCGGTGGCGAACCCGAACCGGTTCTTCCTCGGCACCAGCACCCCCCGGGAGACGCACGACCTGCTGCGCGCCCTGGTCGCTGGCACGCTGCTCTCCCCCGCCTCGACGACGTACCTGTTGGGCATCCTGCGCTCCCCGGTGGCGTTCACCGACGGCATCCGGCGCACCATGTCCTCCGACGAGCGGGCCCGGATCGCCACCAAGGCCGGCTGGTACGCCGACGCCCGGCACGAGGCCGGCGTGATCTTCGACCGCTCCGGCGCGGCGGTGCTCACCTACGCCCTCTTCGCCGACGGGCAGGCCAACCCGGAGGACTTCGGCGCGACCCAGCCGGCGGTGCAGGCCCGGGCCGCCATGGGCCCGAAGTTCCTGGCCGCTGTGGACCGGATCGCGGGCGTGGGCAGGACGTTCCGGATCACCGCCCGACGCCCCAGCAACGGCGGCTAGGGCACCCGCTGAGCTCCGTCCCGGGTCGGTCGCCGCTGCCGGCGACCGACCCGGCGTGGCGACCACCGAGGCACGGGTCGGTCCGGGTGACTACCGTGTAGGGCGGACACGTCGGAGGGACGGCAATGGCACGAGCGCAGAACACGGACGTCGAACGGTCGCTCGGGCGACGGATGCGGGGCGCCGCTGGCCTGGCCGCGCTGGCCGGCCTGGCGTGGGTCGCCCGGGATGTGCCGGCGGCCCTGGGTGGCCGGCTCAGCGGGGCGCGGGCCGAACGGGCGGCCCGCTCGCCGCAGTTCCGCGAGGGCACCTTCCACAACCGGGCCGGCACCCGCACGATGATCGCCGAGCCGGGGCGCAACCTGGTCCGCGAGCTGATCTTCGGCAAGCAGAAGCGGCGTCCGACCGCAGCCGTCCCGCTGCTGCGCCCCAGCGCCGGCGGGCCGGAGGCCGCCGACAGCGCCGGCGAACTCAACATCGTCTGGTACGGCCACGCCTCGACCCTGATCGAGATCGAGGGCCGGCGGGTGCTGCTCGACCCGGTCTGGAGCGAGCGGTGCTCCCCCTCGGGCCTGGTCGGCCCGCGCCGGCTGCACGAGCCACCGGTGGGCATCGACGAGCTGCCCCCGCTGGACGCCATCCTGATTTCGCACGACCACTACGACCACCTCGACATGGCCACCGTGCGGGCGCTGCTCGCCGGGCAGTCCGCGCCGTTCCTGGTGCCGCTCGGCGTGGGCGCACACCTGGACCGCTGGGGCGTACCCGCCGAACGGATCATCGAGCTGGACTGGTCCGAGTCGCACCGGGTGGCCGGCTTGGAGATCACCGCCACCGCCGCCCAGCACTTCTCCGGACGAGGGCTGCGCCGCGACGGCACGCTCTGGAGCTCGTGGGTGGTGGCCGGGGCGCACCGCAAGGTCTTCTACACCGGCGACTCCGGCTACTTCGACGGGTACGCCGAGATCGGTGCCGAGCACGGGCCGTTCGACGTGACGCTGATGCAGATCGGCGCGTACGACCGGGCGTGGCCGACGATCCACATGTTCCCGGAGGAGGCGGTCAGCGCCCACCTCGACCTGCGCGGTGGGCTGTTCGTGCCGGTGCACTGGGCGACGTTCAACCTGGCCCTGCACGACTGGTCCGAGCCGGTCGACCGCCTGTGGGCCGAGGCGAAGGCCCGCGACGTGCGGCTCGCCGTTCCCCGGCCGGGCGAGCTGGTGGTGGTCGACGACCCGCCCGCCGTCGACGGCTGGTGGCAGTCCGTCGCCTGAGCCGGGCCAGGCAGGCATCGCCTGAGTCAGGTCAGAGCACGAACGCGTCGGTCCAGAGCGCGCCCGACCGGCCGGAGAGCGCGTCCAGCATGGCCACCGCCTGACCGTCGGTGAGCTGGGCGACGAAGTCCACGATGGCTCGGCCCCGGGCACGCCCGATCCGGTCCGGGGTACGCGGGTGCAGCTCCGCCTCGGCCAGCTCGACCAGGTCGTGCAGCCGCCGGGGCAGTCGGGACTCCTCCTCCGGGTCGAGCAGCCACTCCCAGAGCGCCTCGACCAGGGTGCCCAGCAGCCGGGCCTGGCCGCGCTGGTGCAGGGCGAGATCCGGGCGGGCCAGCACGAACCGGTGGTGGACGAACTTGAGTACCTGCACCTCGTGCCACTGCGCGCAGCCCAGCAGGACGTGCCCGGAGCGCACCGACGGCTGTTCGGTGACCGTGATCGCCTCGACGAAGCGGGTGGACCAGCGGGCGGAGAACCGGGCCACGTACTGCTCGGCCTCGATCGAGCCGTCGAACGGCATCGCGAGCAGCCCGTCCACCAACTCCTCGCGGACGTGCTCGACGGCGGCGGCGAACGCGTCGTCGTCGGCGATCCAGGCGTCCTTGCGGTGCAGTTGCCGGCGTAGCCGCTCAATCGCTGCCCCGGGTCGCCGGGCAGCAGTGGCCAGCGCCGCGTCGGTGATCGCCCGCAGTTGCCCGCTCTCGCGCTGCCAGGCCATCAACTCCGCGGAGACCGAACCCTGCTGGAGCACCCCGACCCGGTAGAAGTCCTCCACGTCGTGGATGGCGTACGCGATGTCGTCGGCGGTGTCCATCACGGACGCCTCCACGGTCTGCTGCCAGTCCGGAATGCGACCGGCGAACGGCGCCCTGGCCTGCCGCAGGTCGTCCAGCTCGGTCCGGTACGCGCCGAACTTCGACGAGCCGCTCTCCGGGTCGTCCGGCGGCGGGGTGGCGCCGCGCGGCGGCGGGTCCATGGTGCGCGGGTGCGGGTCGGGGTGGTCCAGGCGGGTCCACGGGTACTTCAGCATGGCCGCGCGGACCGCCGCGGTCAGGTCCAACCCGGTGGTGGCCGCGCCGCGGATCTCGGTGCTGGTGACAATGCGGTACGACTGTGCGTTGCCCTCGAAACCGTCGGAGAGGCCGAGGCGCTGGCGGGCCAGCCGGTCCAGCACCCGCTCCCCCAGGTGCCCGAACGGTGGGTGGCCGAGGTCGTGGGCGAGCGCTGCCGCCTCCACCACGTCGGGGTCGCAGCCGCCGAGCTTGTCCAGCAGGTCACGCCACCGTTCGTCGGCGCTCAACCGTTCGGCGACCGCCCGGGCCACCTGGGCCACCTTGAGGCTGTGGGTGAGCCGGTTGTGCACCAGCAGCCCGGAGCCGACCGGGCTGATCACCTGGGTGACACCACCGAGGCGGGCGAAGAACGGCGAGCCGACGATCCGGTCCCGGTCGGCACGGAACGGGTTGGCCGTGAGGTCGCCGAGGGCCCGGGCGCTGCCGCCGAAGAGCCGCCGGGCGCGCGGCTCCGCAGCAGATTCCATGATCGCCACGCTAGCGCAGGCCCGACGGGACCGCCGCCGGTCACCCCGGCCGGGCGCGCTGGTTCGGTCCCCCCGCCCCGGCCGGGCGCGGCGACAGCGCCCCGACCCGCCCGGCAGAATGCAGGCGTACCCACTCCCGAAGGCGGATCGAGATCGTGACCCAGTCTGTTCATCAGCGGATCGCCGACGAGCTCGGCGTGGCCGAGCGTCAGGTGCGGGCGGCCGTGGAGCTGCTCGACGGCGGCGCCACAGTGCCGTTCATCGCCCGCTACCGCAAGGAGGCCACCGGCCTGCTCGACGACACCCAGCTGCGCACCCTGGAGGAGCGGCTGCGCTACCTGCGCGAGCTCGACGAGCGGCGGGCCGCGGTGCTGGAGTCGATCCGCGGCCAGGGCAAGTTGGACGAGGCCCTGGAAGCGCAGATCATGGCCGCCGACTCGAAGTCCCGGCTGGAGGACATCTACCTCCCGTACAAGCCGAAGCGGCGAACCCGTGCGCAGATCGCCCGCGAGGCCGGGTTGGCGCCGCTGGCCGAGACGCTGCTGGCCGACCCGGGTCAGGACCCACGGGCGACCGCCGCCGGGTTCGTCGATGAGGAGAAGGGCGTCGTCGACGTCGCCGCCGCGCTGGAGGGCGCCCGGGCCATCCTCATCGAGACCTTCGCGGAGGACGCCGACCTGATCGGCACGCTGCGCGAGCAGATGTGGTCGCGGGGCCGGCTGGTTTCCCGGGTACGCGAGGGTCAGGAGGCGGCCGGCGCGAAGTTCGCCGACTACTTCGACTTCTCCGAGCCGTACCCGAAGCTGCCCTCGCACCGGATCCTGGCGATGTTCCGGGGCGAGAAGGAGGGCGTGCTCGACCTGACCATGGAGTCGGAGGAGGCGGGCGAGGCGGACGCCGTACCGACCGGCCCGACCCGGTACGAGGCGGCCATCGCCGGCCGGTTCGGAGTGTCCGACGCGGGCCGCCCGGCCGACCGTTGGCTGACCGACACGGTCCGCTGGGCGTGGCGTACCCGGATCCTCATCCACCTCGGCGCGGACCTGCGGATGCGGCTGTGGCAGGCGGCCGAGGAGGAGGCGGTGCGGGTCTTCGCCACCAACCTGCGGGACCTGCTGCTCGCCGCGCCGGCCGGCACCCGGCCCACAATGGGCCTGGACCCGGGCCTGCGGACCGGCGTGAAGGTGGCCGTGGTGGACGCCACCGGCAAGGTGGTCGCCACCGACACGATCTATCCGCACGAGCCGCGCCGGCAGTGGGACGCGTCGGTGGAGACCCTCGCCCGGCTGGCCGGGGCGCACGGGGTGGAGCTGATCGCGATCGGCAACGGCACGGCGTCCCGTGAGACCGACAAGCTCGCCGGTGATCTGATCGCCCGGCATCCGCAGCTCAACCTGACCAAGGTGATGGTCTCCGAGGCCGGCGCGTCGGTCTACTCCGCCTCGGCGTACGCCTCGCAGGAGCTGCCCGGGATGGACGTGTCGCTGCGCGGCGCGGTCTCCATCGCCCGCCGCCTCCAGGACCCCCTCGCGGAGCTGGTCAAGATCGACCCGCGCTCGATCGGCGTCGGTCAGTACCAGCACGACCTGTCCGAGGTGAAGCTGTCCCGGTCGCTGGACGCGGTAGTGGAGGACTGCGTGAACGCGGTCGGGGTGGACGTCAACACCGCCTCCGCGCCACTGCTGACCCGGGTCTCCGGGATCGGCGCCGGCCTGGCCGAGAACATCGTGCTGCACCGGGACGCCAACGGGCCGTTCCGTACGCGTACCGAGCTGAAGAAGGTGGCCCGGCTCGGGCCGAAGGCGTTCGAGCAGTGCGCCGGCTTCCTACGCATCCCCGGTGGCGACGACCCGCTGGACTCCTCCAGCGTGCACCCCGAGGCGTACCCGGTGGTGCGCCGCATCCTCTCCACCACCGGGCAGGACCTGCGCTCGGTGATCGGCAAGAGCGGCATCCTGCGCGGGCTGCGGGCCACCGACTTCGTCGACGACCGGTTCGGCCTCCCCACCGTCACCGACATCCTCGCCGAGCTGGAGAAGCCCGGCCGGGACCCCCGCCCGGAGTTCCGCACCGCCACCTTCGTCGAGGGGGTGGAGAAGATCAGCGACCTGACGACGGGGATGGTGCTGGAGGGCGTGGTCACGAACGTGGCCGCGTTCGGCGCGTTCGTCGACGTCGGGGTGCACCAGGACGGGCTGGTGCACGTCTCGGCGATGTCCCGGACCTTCGTGAAGGACCCTCGCGAGGTGGTGAAGTCCGGCGACGTGGTCAAGGTCCGGGTGCTCGACGTGGACGTACCCCGCAAGCGGATCTCGCTGACCCTGCGCCTGGACGACGAGCCCGCCGCCGGTGGTGGCGGCGGTGGTGGTGGTCGGACGAGCCAGGAGGGGCGTGGCGGCCCGGCGCAGCGCGCGCCGCAGGGTGGTCGCGGCGGGCAGAGCGCATCCGGTGGCCCGCAGGGTGGTCGCGGCACCGGGCAGCAGGACGGTCGTGGCGGGCAGGGCGGTCGCGGCGGCGGACAGGGCGGTCGTGGCGGGCAGGCCGGTCGCGGCGGCGGGCAGCAGGGCGGTCGTGGCGGGCAGCAGGGCGGTCGTGGCGGGCAGCGGCAGGGCGCACCGGCGCCGGCCAATGACGCGATGGCGGAGGCCCTGCGCCGCGCCGGACTGGCCTGACCTGGCGCGAGCAGGTGACCGGGATGCCGCCGAACGGGCGGTCATCCCGGCACCTCGGCCTCTGCGGGCTGTGGAAAAAATCCGCTCGCGTGGCCGCGAGGGTCGGGGTGATGATCTCGCGGTGAGGATGCACGCCGATCAGGTGGACGTGAGCGTGGACGTCGTTTCCGCGCTGGTGGCCGAGCAGTTTCCGCGGTGGCGGGGCCTGCCGGTCCGGCCGCTCCCCTCGACCGGCACGGTGAACGCCCTGTTCCGGCTCGGCCCGGACATCGTGCTGCGGTTTCCGCTGCTCCCCTCGACCGATCCCGAGCTGCGCGCCGAGCTGCGGCGCGAGCAGGAGCACGCCGTGCTGCTCGGCGGGCACCTGCCGGTCGCGGTGCCCGAACCGCTCGGTCTCGGCGAGCCGGGCGACGGGTACCCCGGGCCGTGGACGGCGTACCAGTTCATTCCGGGCCAGACGGCCCAGCCCGACCGGATCGCCGACCTCGACGTCTTCGCGCGCGACCTGGCCGACGTGGTGACGGCTCTGCGCGGCATCGACACCGGCGGGCGGATCTGGTCCGGGAACGGGCGCGGCGGGCGGCTGGCCGCCGAGGACGCCGGCGTGCGTGCCGCGCTCGCTGTCAGCGGCGCGCTCACCGACACCACCGCGCTCAGCGAGGTGTGGGAGCGGTGCCGGGACGCGCACCGCGACGACCTCGCCGACGTGTGGATTCACGGCGATCTGATGCCGGGCAACCTGCTGGTCCGCGACGGCCGGCTGGCCGCGGTCATCGATCTGGGCGCGGTCGGCGTGGGCGACCCCTCGGTGGACCTGATGCCGGCGTGGAACCTGCTCGACGCGGGTTCCCGGGAGACGTACCGGCGGGCGCTCGGCGTGGACGACGACACGTGGGAGCGGGGGCGCGGTTGGGCGCTGCTACAGGCGATCAACGCGCTGCCGTACTACGTCGAGACCAACCCGGTGATGGCCGACATCGCCCGGCACACGCTGCGGGCCGTGCTCGACTGAGTTGGTTCGCGTACCGTCGGCGTCGTGGGTGAGCGAGACGCCCGGGAGTGGCGGGATCAGCAGCGGCAGGCGGTGCGGGCGCACGCCGACGCAGACGCGCGGCGGCGGGCCGCCGAGCACGCGGAGGCGGCGGAGCTGGTGGCCTGGTTCGTGGCCGAGGCGACCCGGCGAGGGCTGCCCACCACCCGGCTGGCCGCCCGGGGATACGACGGGCGTGGGCGCTACCGGACCGGGCTGACCGGCTGGTACGTCGACCGGGCCGAAACCCGGGCGGTGGACGTGGCTGGTCGATTCCACCTGCTGACCGTGCCGGGCGGTCTGCGGGCTCGGCTGTTCGGTGTCGACCCGCAGCCCAGCCCGGCGCCGTTGGTCGTCGGAGCGGGGGGTCGCGACGGTGAGTCGATCCCGCTGCGGACGCTGCTCAACCGGCTGCTGAACGACGGGACCGGCGAGCCAGGTTCCACCACGAGGCCTGCTGCACCACGAGGGTGAGCAGCCCGGCCAGGACGATCGCGCACAGGTTGATCACCAACTGGAGAGCCGAGCCGGCCGCCTCGTCCCACTCTCCGTAGGCGGCGGCCACCGCCACGTTCGCCGCGGCCGGCACGGTGGTCACCGAGATCAGCACCCCGACCAGGCTGCCGGACTTCTTCGACGTCAACGACAGCATGCCGGCCACGCCGGCGAGTAGACCGACCACCCAGGACAACGCGTCCGGCCGCCAGATGAAATCGGTGAGCGGGCGCTCGGCGAGCAGCATCTCCTCGGTCACCAGGCCGGCGGCGGTCAGCGCCCAGGTGCTCAGCACGGTCGCCACCATGGCCGCCAGGAAGCCTCCGGCGAGGGCCTGCACGGACCTGCCGATCACGTCGAGCCGGCGGCGCAGCAGCGCCACGCAGAGCGCGGCGAGCGGGCCGAACTCCGGACCGACCACCATCGCCCCGACGATGAGGATCGGCTGATCCAGCAGCACACCGATGCCGGCGATCATCGTGGCCACCACGATCAACACCAGGTAGGTGCCGGACAGTTCGGTCTGTTCGCCGGTCTTCGCGGCGATCTCGTCCCAGACCACCGCGTCGGCGCCGCTGCCGGGCGCATTCTCCGCAGCCCGGTCGGCCGACGCGGAGATGGTCAGCTCGACGTCCTCGGCGGCGATACCGCCACTCGTTTCCACACCGAGCTGCTGCAGGCCCCGCAGGACAGCGTCGGCGCTCTCCCGGACCACATCGCAGAGGATCAGGTCGCCCTGCGGCTGCAGGGCAACGCCGGGCAGCACGGCAAGGTGCGTGACCCCCGCCTCCGCGGACAGCAGGTCGACGACCTCCGCGGACCGGCCCGTCGGGGCAATCACCCTGAGGTGCAGCACTCGTTCTCCCTGTTGTACGCGGCACGCAGGCGCGGCCGGCAGCACTCTAGCCGGCCGGGCTCGGCCGTCGGTTCGTGTGCCAGGGCCGGTCGGCTCTATTTCGTGCAGGGTCGGTGGAAACGGCCATCAACGCCCATAAGCCCTGCTACAACCATTTTGGTCCTTTATCACGTCCGATCGGAGGCGCCGTCCGTGGATCTGATCCACAACCGTCCGTCCGTGGCACCGCGCAGCGGCGGCCCGACCGTGACCGACCCGGTCTACCTGTCGTCGCCGGACATCGGCGAGCTGGAGGAGTCTTACCTCCTGCGTGCCATCCGCGGCGGCCGCTTCGACCCCGACGGGCCGGAACTGGGCGCGTTCGAACGAGAGATGGCCGCACGGGTCAAAGTCGGGTACGCGCTGGGGCTCTCTTCCGGCACCGCCGCGCTGCACATGGCGTTGCTCGCGGTGGGTGCCGGGCCGGACAGCGTGGTGGTGGTGCCCACGCTCACGTTCGCGGCCACCGCCAACGCGGTCACCTACACCGGCGCCGAACCGGTCTTCGTGGACTGCGACGCCTCCACCGGCAACCTCGATGTCGACCTGCTCTCCGACCTGCTCGGCCAACTCACCGATACCGGCCGACGGGTCGCCGCCGTGCTGGCCGTCGACATCAACGGCCGGTGCGCCGACTACGACCGGCTGCTGCCGCTCTGCGCGGCCATCGGCGTTCCCGTGGTGGAGGACGCCGCGCAGGCGTTGGGCTCCACATACCGTGGGCGCTGCGCCGGCACCCTCGGCCGGGTCGGGATCTACTCGTTCAGCCACAACAAGGTGATGACCACCTCGGCCGGAGGAATGCTGATCTCCGACGACGCCGCGCTCGTCGCCCGCGCCCGTCACCTGGCCACCCAGGCCCGCGAGCCGGTGTCGCACTACGAGCACCGCGACATCGGCTACAACTACCGCCTCAGCACGCTGCTGGCCGCTCTCGGCCGAGCGCAGCTCAGCAGGCTGGACACGATGGTCGCCCGACGGCGGGCGCTGCGGGACCGGTACGCGCGACTTTTCGCCACCGTGCCGGGCACGCAGATCCTCGGCGCCGACGACCCCGGCTCGAACTGTTGGCTGACCTCCGTGGTGGTCGAGCCGGAGCGGACCGGCTGGGACCCCGGCGAACTCGCCGCGCACCTGGCCGGCCGTGGTGTGGAGAGCCGGCCAATGTGGAAGCCGATGCACCGCCAACCGGTGTACGAGGACCGGCAGGCCGCCCTCACGGGCGCCGCCGACCACCTCTTCGCCACCAGCCTCTCGCTGCCCAGCGGCTCCGCGCTCACCGACGACCAGGTCGAGCGCGTGTTCGCCGCGATCGCCGAGTTCCTTGAGGGACGCCAATGAGCCGGCCCTATGACGCCGTCAAGCGGTTGCTGGACGTGCTCGTGGCCGCCGTCGGTCTGCTGCTGACCGCCCCGGTGCTCGCCGCTGTGGCATTGGCCGTCCTGATCACGATGGGTCGTCCGGTGCTGTTCCGCCAGGCCCGGCCGGGGCGGCACGGGCGGCTGTTCGAGCTGGTCAAGTTCCGCTCGATGAGCATCGACGGCGAGGACGGCGCACCGACCAACGACGGCGCCCGGCTCACCCCGTTCGGCCGGTGGCTGCGGACGACCAGCCTGGACGAGCTGCCTCAACTGTGGAACGTGCTGCGCGGCGAGATGAGCCTGGTCGGGCCGCGCCCGCTGCTGCCGGCGTACCTGAACCGGTACACCCCGGAGCAATTCCGCCGCCACGAGGTGCGTCCCGGCATCACCGGTCTCCAGCAGGCATACGGGCGCAACGCGCTGAGCTGGGACGACCGGTTCGCCCTCGACGTGTGCTACGTGCGGCAGCGTTCGTTCGGGCTGGACCTGCGCATCCTGCTCCGCACGGTACGCATCGTGCTGCGCCGTGATGGCATCACCGCCCCCGGGGCTGCCACCGCACGCGAGTATCTCGGCCCGCGTGGGCTGGCCGCCGCAGGCACCGGCCACAGCTCCGCGGAGGGCCCTCGGTGAGCCCGGTCACCGGCCTCGACCACCGTGTTGGGCACTGTCGGGCGGTCAAGGGACTCCCAGCCCGGTGAGCGCCGTCGGAGCGGTTCATCCGCCCAGTCCGCGACGGTTACGTATCGCGGTGCTGGTCAAGACCAACGCGGGCGGAATGTGGCTGCTCCCCCAGGTGGAAGAGCTGCGGCACCGGGGGCATGAGGTGGCCGTGGTGCTGCCGCCCGGGTCCGGTCGGCTCAGCGACGAACTGGAACGCCGGGGCATCGAGGTGCTCGCCTCACCGTACGACTTCACGATGGACCGGTACGTTCCCATCGGGCTGCTGCGGCTACGCGCGCTGCTGCGCCGGCTGCGCCCCGACGTGGTGCAGTACCACCTCATCGCCTCGGCCTACGCGGTGCGGCTGGCCACGCTGGGTCTACCGGTGCATCGGGTGCACATGGTGGCCGGCCCGGCGTACCTGGAGTCCCGACTGGTCCGGTCGGTGGAGCGGATGATGTGGCGGCTGGACGATGTGGTGATCTGCAGCTGCCGGTATGCCTCCGTCCGGTACGGGGAGCTGGGCTGCCCGCCGCAGCGACGCCCGGTCGCCGTGTACGGGGTGGACACCGACGCGTTCAGCCCGGACGCGACCGGTCCGGACCAACGGGCGAAGCTCCGGGCCGAGCTGGGGATCGACCAGGCCGCGTTCCTCGCGGTGATGGTCTCCCACGTCTACCCGCCCATGCGCCTGGTCCGCTCGGGTCGGGGCGTGAAGGGGCATGAGGTGCTGCTGGCCGCGTGGCGGACGTTCCGCCGCCGGCACCCGGAAGCGCATCTGTTGCTGGTCGGGGGCGGCTGGACGGGTGCCGGGGAAGACTACCGGCGGCAGCTCAGCGATCAGTTTGACGTTACCGGCGATCCTGGGGTGACCTGGGTGGAATCGGTCCCGGACGTGCGGCCCTGCTACGCCGCCGCCGACGTCAGCGTCTCCCCGTCGCTGTGCGACGGGCCGGGATCGGCGGTGGAGGCCGGGTCGATGGGCGTGCCGAGCATCGTCAGTGCGGCCGGCGGTCTTCCCGAGGCGGTCACCGAACGCTCCGGCTGGGTGGTGCCACCGGCCGATCCGACGGCCCTGCTGGGCGCGCTCGACGCGGCGTACCAGGGCTGGGTCGCCGGCACGCTCGCCCTGCGCGGCCGGTTGGCCCGCCGACACGTGCAGGCGTCCTTCGACGACCTGCGGGCGGCGGCCGAGGTGGCGGACATCGTGGAGGACGTGGCGGCCCGCCGCCGCTGAGCACGACGCCGGTGGTCCGGTGGTTGGTCCCACCGGACCACCGACCGCCCGCCGTGGGGTCAGTGCCGGATGCCCGCCCAGTCGTGGTCGAGGAGGAACGCCACATCAAGCGGTGTTCGGCGCGGCGATCATCTGCCACCTGCGACGCCCAGAGCCTGCGACGCCCCTGCCGTCAGACCTGGCTGGACCTACCGTGAGCGGCCGAAAGAGTTCATTTCTCCCGTAACGTCCCGGTGTTAGTTGAGGTTGACGAGGGTGTGCCCGTCTCGCCGTAGCGAGCCGGCGGGCAGAAACCTGCCCCACAAGACGGATCCGCCCACCTGCCGACAGCACCGGAGACGTAATTGTGGATCTTCCTTATGAGAGGAACCGGTCATGGCCACGGACCTCGTGATCGTGGGCTGCGGTGGACACGGCCGAGAAGTTCTCACGATCGTCCATGCCGTCAACAAGGCCTCCGACCACGGATCCGCCTGGCGGATAGCCGGCTTCGTCGACGATGCGCCGAGTGAGGTCAACCTGAAACGCCTACGCGCACTCGGCGCCGACTACCTGGGCCGGATTCACGTTCTCGCGACGCTGCCGGCAGAGACCCACGTGGCCCTTGGCATCGGCGACCCGCGCGGAAGGCAGACAGTGGTCGACAGGATGGCGGCATATCCACGGCCCGCAGCGGTGCTGGTGCATCCGGACGCGACGGTGGGACCAGACCTCGTCCACGGCGAAGGGCTGTTGGTCTTCGCCGGTGCCCGGGTCACCACCAACGTCGTTCTGGGCCGGCACGTCCACCTCAACCAGAACGCGACAGTCGGACACGACTGTGTTCTCGGTGATTTCGTATCGATCAATCCACTGGCCGCCGTCTCCGGCGGCTGCCGGGTCGACAGCGGCGCGCTGGTCGGCGCCGGCGCCGTCGTCCTCCAGCAGCGTCACGTCGCCACCGCCGCCACCGTCGGCGCGGCGGCCTGCGTTGTCCGGGACGTCCCGTCGCACGCCGTCGTCAAGGGGGTACCAGCCCGATGAACTCCCGCTCCGCACGTCCGGAGATCCTCCGCCCCTACCTGCCGGCAGATGGATCAGAGGGGAACGTCCGGCCCCTGCGGGTGGCTGTCCTCGTCAAGACCAACGAGGGCGGGATGTGGATCCTGCCGCAGATCGAAGAACTTCGCAGACGGCGCCACCAGGTAGTCGTCATTCTGCCGCCCGGGCCGGGCCGGCTCACCGTCGAGCTGCGGCAACGAGGCTTCGAGGTGGCCGAGTCGCCGTTCGACTTCCGCGTCGGCGCCCCCAGCCTGCGAAAACTGCTGGGGCTACGGGCACTGATCCGCCGGCTACGTCCGGACGTTCTCCACTATCACCTGCTCGCATCCGCGTTCGCCGGCCGGATCGCGACGCTTGGCCTGCCGGTCGGTCGCGTGCACATGGTCGCCGGCCCGCTCTATCTGGAGTCCCCGCTCATCCGTCTGTTCGAGCGCCTGCTGTGGCGGCTGGACGACGTCATCATCTGCGGCTGCCAACACGCCGCCGACCGGTACGGGGAACTGGGGTGCCCTCCCGAGCGCAGAGCGGTCGCGACCTACGGAGTCAATACGGACCGGCATCGCCCGGACTGGCTGTCCCCCACACCCACCCCGACCGCTGGGCTCGACTACGACCCGCAGGTCCCCGTCGAGGCGCGGGCGAAGGCGCGCGCGGAGTTGGGGATCGCCGCCGACACGTTCCTCGCCATCATGGTCGCCTACGTGTATCCACCGATCCGACTCGTCAACCGGGGCCGCGGCATCAAGGGACACGACGTGCTCTTCCCGGCCTGGCGTCGGTTCCGCGAGCGCCACCCGAACTCGCACCTTCTCGTCGTCGGCGGCGGCTGGGCAGAGGAGGGCGCACGCCATCGGCTCGAACTGATCGACCGCTTCGGGATCAACGCCGACCCGGGTATCACGTGGTTGGAGACGGTGGACGATGTTCGACCCTGGTACGTCGCCGCAGACGTCAGCGTCAGCCCGTCGCTGGGCGAGAGCCATGGGGCGGCCGTCGAGGCCGGAGCGATGGCGGTACCGAGCATCGTCAGCCAGGCCGGCGGCCTACCGGAAACTGTCGACGAGCAGTGCGGGTGGGTGGTGCCGATGGACGACATACCGGCGCTGACCGACGCTTTGTCACAGGCCCACACGGCGTTCGAGGACGGCACGTTGACCGAGCGGGGACGTGCGGCGCGACGCCGGATGGTCGAGTTGTTCGACAACCGCAGGTCGGCGCTGACGGTCGCCGACACCATCGAGGCTGTCGCCGTCCGTGGGCGGCGCCGGTGAGAGTGGTCGTCACCTCCGAGGCCCGATTCTCCCGTACTCCCGATGGCGCGGTGTGGACCACCGATGGGCCGGACCACGGTTTCTGGGTCCGGTATCTGACGACGTTCCACCGGGTTCGGGTGATGGCTCGGGTCCGCGAGGTGACGGCGGCACCGGACGGCGCCCGGCGAGTCGACGGTGACGACATTGACGTGTGGCCCGTGCCGTACTACGTCGGGCCGCGGCAGTACATCTCGGTTCGACCGGCGATCCAGGCAGCCGTGCGCGGAGCCGCGACGAATCACGACGCGGTGATCCTGCGGGTGCCATCGGCCATCGGTACGCTCCTGGCGGCTCACCGCGATCGCGCACAACTGCCGTACGGCGTGGAGGTGGTGGCGGACCCGTACGACGTGTTCGCGCCCGGCGTCATCAGGCACCCGCTACGTCCCCTGCTGCGACGCCGATTCGTGGCCAGGCTGCGCCACGAGTGCCGCAGGGCGGTCGCCGCCTCGTACGTCACCGAGCGCCACCTGCAATCGAGATATCCAACCCGCACCGACGTGCCCACCGTGGCAGCGTCGAGCATCGACCTCTCGGCGTCGGCCTTCGCGATGGCGAGTCGCGGGCCTAGCGCGAAAGGCGAGGCGCACCACATCATCACCGTGGGCACGATGGACCAGATGTACAAGGGGTTCGACACCCTGATCACCGCAGTGGCGCGGTTAAACCACGTTGGCGTACCAGCCCGGATGTCGCATATCGGGACAGGCCGGTTCCAGCCGCGCCTTGAGCAGCTCGCCGCTCGCCTCGGCGTGGCGGACAAGGTCGCGTTCGTGGGCTGGTGCTCTCCCGGAGAGGAGCTACGCCAGCACCTTGACGCCGCCGACCTCTTCGTCATGCCGTCCCGGACCGAGGGACTTCCGCGGGCTTTGATCGAGGCGATGGCCCGCGCCCTGCCCGCCGTCGGCACGCGGGTGGGTGGGATTCCCGAACTGCTGCCGGCGGTGGACATGGTCCGCCCCGACGACCCACGGGAACTCGCCCGGGTAATCGGCGAGATGCTCCAAGACCCGGACCGGATGAGCGCAGCCTCCGCCCGCAACCTCGCGCACGCCCGACGGTACTCCCGGGAGTCCCTGAATCCCCGGCGCGAAGCCTTCTACCAGGCCGTGCGCGACGCGACCAAACGGCCGATCACGACACCCTCTCGCTGACCACCCGCCACCCTGATCTCCGTCCCGCGACCTGTGAGGAGCGCCGAGCGATGGCATCCCTAGGACCAGCCAAACCACGCCGTCTGTCCGACGGTCAAGCCCGCTCCGCTCCTGGTCAGCTGCGCGACACACGACCGGGCGACCCACCGGTGCCCCCCGGCTCCAGGCGCGCAGACGGCACACTGGGGGTACCTTCTCGGGCTGGCGGCCCCGTCCGGGTGGTCCATGTGATGGGATGCCTCGATCGGGGCGGAATCGAGACGTCCTCGCTGGACATATGTCGCACCATTCCGCAGTCGGAGATCTTTCAGACCTTTGTCACTGTCGCCGGTTGGGAAGGCACACTGGCGGATGACTTCCGGGCTGCCGGTGCCGCCGTCACACAATTGCCGGTGAATCCGAAGCACTCCTTCCCCCTGCGCATGTGGCGGTACCTGCGATCGTCGCAGCCAGATGTCGTGGTGTCCCACATCAGCTTGACCAGCGCCCTCGTCCTGCTGGCAGCGCGAGCGGGCGGAGTACCGACACGGATCGCGCGGCTGTCCAGCGAAGGCGACGGCCGGCCGGACACCCGCCGACGTCGCGCCCAACGGGCGCTGCTCAGACGGTTGCTTTCCCACGCGGCCACTGACGTCCTAGGAGTGACCGCAGCGTCCAGGGACTTCGCCGCGGGACGCCCGGATGATCAGCGGTACCGTGTGCTTCCGAACGGCGTCGCCATCGGCCGGATAGATGGGTGGGACCAGCAGAGCGCCCGCCGACACTGGGGACTACCGCTCGATGTGCCGGTGTTCGGCTATATCGGCAGGGCCGCGCCAGAGAAGAACAGGCAGTTCCTCATAGAAGTGCACCGAGCCGCATGCGAGGTGCAGCCGCAGGCCCGACTCCTGATCGCTGGCCCAGGTGGCACCGCTGATATCACCGGTGTGCACCCGGAAGCAGCTGGCGATGCACGAATAATCCTGGCGGGTGAGGTCGACGAGGTCGCGTCCGTGCTGGCTGCCTCCGATGTATTGCTTCTGCCGTCGATACGGGAAGGGCTTCCGGGTGTGGTGCTGGAGGCCCTGGCCGCTGGTGTTCCCGTGGTGACAACCGACCTGCCCACGCTGGTAGAGGTGGCAACGCTGGTCGAGGGAGTAGTGCCGGCATCATTGACGGCCGGGGCGGACGCCTGGGCCGCCATCGCGCTGCGTCAGGCGGAAATGCCAGCTGAACAGCGTCAAGCGCTCAGCCGCTCCTTGAGGTCGTCGCACTTCACAGTCGAACATGTCGTGCAGGAATGGCGACGGCTCTGGCAGCGGACCGCCAGCCGCTCCTGACCTTGACCGCTGGCGCAGTCAGCTGGGTGGTTGCCGAGTGGAAGTCCGCCCGGCTCGCTGAATCCCCGGCCCAGCTGGTTCGGGTAGTCGGCTAGACCGAACACTGTCCAACAGACGGGCCGCGCAGATGATGCTCAGGCAAAGCAAGACCTGTGCCACGACCGGCGTGAAGTTGTTGCGGGTCCAGACCAGCAGCACGTAGCCGATCATTCCTACCGAATACTCCCACATCGACCAGGATTGGCGGGAGTCCAGAAACGCGACCGCGGCCCCGATCAAGGCCATCACGACGACGACGCCGACGACGCCGGCAGCGCGGTATGCCTCAGCTGTGGGCGATCCGCCGATGGCACCCAACTCCGGCTGGGCCAGGAAGACAGTGGAAAGGTTGCGCTCATCGAGCGTCGCTGGGACGACATCCAGCCCCAGGGCGTGGCCGATCAGACGCTCCACCGGCGCCCAGTAGGTCTGCCAGCCCACCGCAGGCACGTGTCCGTTGACGTCCCATTCCCGCACTACGACCACAGTACGCAGCGTCGCGCTCATCTCAGCGAGACCGTCCAGCGGGTTGAGTGACGCCGCCGTCAAACGGAACCCACTCGGTCCGCCCTCACGTGCCTGACGTACCACCGATCCCAGTGTGAGCAGGCCGAGAAAGGCTGCGCCGTGCCATAGCCGGATCCGCACATGCTGCCGTCGGCTCCAGGCCAGGAGGAAGGCTGCCAGCGGAAAGATCGTGCCACTGCGCCACCCGATGACGAGCGGAACGATGACGACGGGCAGAAAGGCCAATGCCCACCAGTGCGATTTGCCAAGACGGCCGTTTGTCCCCAGCACTGCCATACCTATGCCAAAAGACAAGAACGACCATGCCAACTCCGGTGTGTGCTGCTCGGTACGAAACAACGCGTAGTTGTCTGCACCGAGAGTGTTCAACCCCTCGGACAAGACGACCTTGAGAAGTAGCACGGTCCCCAGGAGTATTAGGATCGGCCCCATCCACACGATGCTCGAGGTCGCTACGCGGTCTCTCGCGGCCGCCGCAGTGCGTTGGTGCCGCCCGGCGCTTCGCCGGCAAGCGACGGCGGCATAGCCGAGCAGATACGCCGCCATGCTAACCGTGACCAACACCAGCGCTGCAGCGATCTGCGGCGACAGCAGCCACGTCAACGGATCACCGGTACTTCCGGTGAGGAGCCTCGGCATGGCACCGAGGATGAGGTAAGGCGTCAGGCCAACATGGAACACGGCATAGATGAACAGGAACATCGAGCCGAGACTTACCTGCCGGTTGCCACGAAGTCGCGCCAGCAGGACAACATTCGAAACCGCAACAAGCGCGGCCGAGGCCGCCGCGAGCCTGGGCGAAGCCACCAGCGCGGGGAGCGCGAGAGCAATGCTGATCAGTTGCAGCATGGCGACGCCGACTACGGCATCCGGCCGAATGCCTGACCGCGCCGGAACGTCGTCACGACCAACCCCGGCCTGACTTCGGCGCCCAAGCCTCCCGATCGGCGAGACGGTAGGCGTGACGAGGGCCATGCGTCAGTCCCTTCACTCTTCACGGGCTGAAACGCATCGGCGGGGCGCCCGGCTTCATGCGGCGTACCGCATTCACCGCCGACGTGCCGACCACGGCCCTGTCCCAGGTACTGACCCGCCCGCAATGGACACCTTCCTCTGAGTGTTTCTATCAGAAAAGGGCAGCCTTTTAGGGCTGCTTCACGGCAAGCCGACTAATGTGATTTGTGCTCACCTGCACCGATAGCTCGATCATTATTGACAAGACGAGCAGGGTCACTGTCGCCCCGGGGGCCGCACCCATTTCGCTCATGGTCCGTTACAACCTGAGTACATGTCCAGACAGTGGCGAGCGGACCACGCCCTAGTTGCATCTCGACCTGTCCTGCAGCCAGGTGTCCGCTCGCTCGCGATCCAACCGGACCCGGAAAAACCCAGGCGGCGGACACACCATGAGACGAACGCTCACCGCGATGGCGGGGGCGAGCCTGACGCAAGCTGCCAGTCTTGCCATTGGCGGCATTCTGGCCAGCCGGCTGCTCGGGCCTCACGACCGAGGTCTGATGGTGCTCGGTGCCACGAGCGGTAGCATCGCCTCGTTGGTAGCCGCTCTCGGCACGTCTCACGCTCTCCGGGCACGACTGCCGACGCTGAAGGACGAGTCGTCGCGTCAAAGACTGCTTGCTTCCTACACCTGGCTGACGGTGGCTGCGGTGGTCCTCAGTGGCACATTGGCCGCCGTCGCGTGTCGGGTATGCGGGCTAACCATTGACCAGGGCCTGGCCGAACCCTCGTTCCTACTTGCGGTGCTGCTCGTAACCAGCGGTCAAATAGCCCTGGTCCAGTTCCCAGACACGTGGTACGCGGCTGGTCGTTTCCGAACCGGCAGCACTTGGGCTGCCGCCGTCGCGGCCGGAGGCACTGTGGGTCTCGTGCTCGCCGCGTTGCTGCTCGATCGGACGGCCTGGGCACTGTTGGCCGGTCAGGCAGTCGGCATGATGACGCTGGCGGTCGCACAAGCACTTCACCTGCGCTCGTCTCGACTGCTCGTGTTCGCCAAGCCCAACCGGTGGGAGACGGTCCGGCTGCTTCGCTCGGGCATCCAGTCACTAAGTCTCACCATCGGACTCGCGTTGGCACTCCGCGCAGATCGATACATCCTGGGCGGCGCCGCTGGCGCCGATGTCGTCGGTGTCTATTCGACAGCGGCGACGCTGAGCGAGGCACCTCGCGTAGTACCCGCGGCCTTGGGCCAAATAACCTACCGGAAGGTCACCCTGGGCTGTGAGACAGCCGAGGTGGACCGAACCGCGTTCTACGCATTCCTCGCCTCCCTGGCCACGGGTCTACCGGTGGCGGTGGCGGGCTGGTTCCTCATAACACCCGTCTTCGGCTCCGCGTTCGCCGACGCCAAGCCGCTCCTATTGGTCCTGCTGCTCGGCGAACTGCTGTTCGCACCGTTCGCGGTGGCCAGTCGGGGCCTACTGGGGGGCGGCTGGGTGGGATGCGCAGGGCTGGTCGGAGCGAGCGGGACGGTAGCCGCGCTGCTGCTGTACTCGGTAACGGCTCCGATCTGGGGAGCAGCCGGGGCTGCCTGGTCTTCCGCCCTGCTCTACGGTGGCCTGTCCGTGGCATCGATGACCGTTCTGCGCAGTCGGCTCATCTGGCAGCGTAGACAAGCGCCGCTCCCTGATGCTCCCGCCTCCTCGGACCACGGGCTCCAACGCGTCCCCAACTAGCCAGGTGTCGCACGCTCAGCCGCCGTCCGTCCAAATCGCCTTGACCGTGTCGGCGAGCGCATGCCCAGGGGCCCAGCCGAGTTCCCGGGCAGCGGAGATGTCGGCGCACATCCACGACACGGTCGCCGAGCGGGCGGCGTCCGACGCCGGGGCGGTCTCGTTGACCGCACCGGTGAACCCGGCAGCGTCGGCCAGCAGTCGGACGACATAGCGGATTCGTACTGCGTTGCCGCTGCCGACGTTGAGAACGGGTGGAACCCGGGGAGCACCGACGGCGGCCTGGACGGCTGATGCAACGTCCCGGACGTCCACGAAGTCCCGCCAGGCATCCAGCGAACCCAGCGCGATCGCCGGCGAGCCCTGCCTGATTGCGTCACGCAGCAGCCGCACCGTGCGGCCCAAGACGTTCTGCTCGGCCATGCCGGACCCGATCGGGTTGAATACCCGCAAGACCACGGCATCGATCCGGCGGGCCGCGATCGCCAACTCGGTCAGCCGGGTGGCCGCCAGCTGACTGAGCCCGTAACCGCCCACAGGCTCGGTCGGGTTGCCCTCTCCGACCGCCCGCCCGACGGGCACCGGGCCGTACTCGCCAGCCGAGCCGAGCCGGACCAGTCGGGCACCGGGCGCGCCGGCGACGACGGCCTCGATGAGCTTCGCGGTGACCAGCGTATGTGCGCGCAGCAGCTGGTGGTCGTCGCCGGCCATCCGACCGCTGCAGTTGATCACAGCGGTTGGCCGGCTGGCCCGGACCAGGGCGGTGAGGTCGCGCAAGTCGACCGTAACCAGGTCACACTCTGCGCGAGTGGGGCAGGTCAGGGTGGCGTCGGCAGCCAGCGCCGTCCGCACATGGCGGCCCAGGAAACCGGAGGCGCCAAAGAGCAGGATCCTGGTCATCTCGGAGGCGGACCGCGGTCAGGCCGAGCGTGCACGGGCGGCGGGCCATTGGGCAGTGGGAACCCGGGCCCGACGGAACCAGTCGACCGTCTCCCGGAGCCCGTCAACGAGAGAGGTCGCGTTGACCGCCGGGAAGAGTTCCCGCAGCCGCTCGCAGTCGGCCTGGGAGTCCCGCACGTCACCGGCGCGGGACGGCCCGTACACGACCTCCAGCCGCCGGCCCAGCACGACCTCCAACTCGGCGATCAGTTCCAGTAACGAGATCCGGGCGCCGAAGGCGAGATTGACCGTATCCGGCGCGGAGACCCCTCGCAGGATCGCGTCGCTGATCACCGAGATGACGCTGCCGACGTACGTGAAGTCGCGGGTCTGCGTACCGTCGCCGTGCACCTGCAGTGGACGCCCGTCCAGAGCAGCGCTGACGAATCGGGGAACGACCGCGGCGTAGGCGTGGTCGGCCGCCTGCCGGGGACCGAAGACATTGAAGAACCGGAACGGCAGCACCGACATGCCGTAGCAGGCGGCGTACGCGTTGGCGTATGCCTCGGTCGCCAGCTTGGAGACCGCGTACGGGCTGAGCGGTATCGGGCGCAGGGTCTCCCGACGGGGCAGGGTCGGGTTGGCACCGTAGACCGACGACGAGGAGGCCAGAATGATCTGGGCAACCTTGTGTCGCCGCGCCGCTTCCAAGACCATCAGGGTGCCGGTGGCGTTGGCGTGATGGCTGCTTACCGGGTTGTCAATGGAGCGGGGCACCGATCCGAGAGCACCCAGGTGCACCAGGCTTGTCGCCCCGTGGACCGCCTCGTCGAGAAGGTCGGGGTCCAGGATGGTGCCGGTCAGCAGCCGCACCGGCAGGTCGAGGAGGTTGTCCAGCGAGCCAGTCGACAAGTCGTCCACAGCGACGATCTCACTTACCCTGGGAATCCCGGCGAGGGTCTCGATGAGGTTGGAGCCGATGAACCCTGCCCCACCGGTCACGACGATCTTCAAGACTGCTCCTGTCGCTGGTTGCGGTCGTTGACCGCGCTGTTTGTGTCCTACGAGTTGAGGCCAGAGTGCCGGCCGCCACCGCGTCGGTTCGGGGGCGGCCGGTCACGGTGAGATTGGCGCTCAGACGGAGCGGTCGACCCGGTAGCGGGCGAGATTGGCGGGGTCGAGGAACCATTCCACGGTGGCCTTCAGCCCGGCGTCGAGGGACGTAACCGGCGCCCAGCCGGTCTGCGCACGGAGCAGACTGGCGTCACCGAGAAGCCGTTCCACCTCGGAGCCGGTCGGACGTAGTCGTGCATCCGAAACCAAGATCTGCGGATCGGCGCCAAAAATCCCAGCTATCCGGCGGACCAGTTCACCGACCGAGGTTTCCCGGCCCGTGGCCGCTTGGAACACCTGCCCGACCACACGGTCGGCGGGCGCGGACCCCACCGCGATGAAGGCGGCGACGGTGTCCCCGACGAACACCAGGTCCCGGGTGGTCTCGACGGCACCCAACTCAATGAGGTCGGGCTCACGTGCGAGTTGGGCGACGATTGTCGGGATGACCGCCCGGGTCGACTGGCGCGGGCCATACGTGTTGAACGGGCGCAGGGTGACCACCGGCAACTCGAAGCTCAGGTGGTAGCTCTCGGCCAGCTTATCCGCGCCGATCTTGGTGGCCGCGTACGGGGACTGCCCGCGCAGTCGGTGCGTCTCGGTCATAGGGACGCTGGTCGCCGTGCCATAAACCTCGCTGGTCGAGGTAACCACCACTCGCGGGCTGCCTGCCACCCGAGCACTCTCGAGCACGTTGAGCGTGCCGACGATGTTCGTCTCTACGTACGACTGCGGCGCCAGGTAGGAGTACGGGATGCCGCCGAGGGCGGCCAGGTGGTAGACCACCGACACGTCGTCGACCAGCCGCTGCACCATTCCCCGGTCCCGGATGTCGCCAGCGACCACCTCCACTTGCGCCAACTGGTCAGCGCCGAAGGTGTCCAGCCAGCCGTACGAGCCGGCCCCGTTGTAGTGGACGAAGGCCCGCACCCGGTGCCCCCGATTGACGAGTGCCTCGACGAGGTGCGAGCCGATGAACCCGCCTGCGCCGGTCACCGCCACCAGTTCGTCGGTCGAAGATGCCTGCATGGGGCCTGCTCCTAGTCTGCTGTCGATACGGGTGAAATGCGGGTCAGCTGAGCGGCTGTCACCGTGTCGACCTCGACGTGGGGGCGGGCCACACCAGCCGGCAGCAGGATGGGCTCAACCTCGGCGAAGCAGCGGTTGGCCTCGTCGTAGTCCTCAGGACGGCCGATATCGAGCCAGTACCCGCTGAAGTCATAGCTGGTCGGGGGCTCGCCCTTCCTGAGTAGATCTAGAACGAGCTCGTCGAACCCGAAAGCGCGCCCCGGTTGATAGTTCGCGATCGTGCGGGCGGAAAGGCCATAGACGCCCATGCTGACCCGGTAGTCCAAGACCGGCTTCTCGTTGAACTTAATGATCTTGTCACCCTCGGCCTCCAGCACCCCAAAATCGATCTTCACGCTCCGCCGGTAGGTGGCCACCGTCAACGGGGCGCCCGACCGAACGTGCGTGGCAAGCAGGTCGGCGTAGTCGAGATCGGTGAGCACGTCCCCGTTCATCACCAAGAAATGCTCGGGGAGTCGGTCGCGCATCCCGAACAGCGGCCCGATGGTTGACAGGGGTGCCCCCTCCTCCAGGTAATCGACTCGAAGGCCGAACCGGGAGCCGTCACCAACGAAGGCCCGGATCAGCGAGCCGAGATGGTTGATCGCCAGGGTGACCTGGGTGAATCCTCGAGCCGCCAATTGGTAAAGGATGATCTCGAGAATCGCGTAGTTGTCGCCGATCGGGACCAACGGCTTGGGCAGCACCGAGGTGTACGGGCGTAGCCGCACCCCCTTGCCGCCCGCCATGATCACTACGTACATCTCGCCCTCGCCCTCTTCGTCCTGCGGCGACCGTCCGAGCCGAATAGGCGACGTCCGACAGGAGGTGACTCCTGACGGAACAACGACCAGAAGAACGCAGAGATGCGCAAAAGGGACCTCGCGCCTCGGCGGTGGTTTGCTGTTGCGTCTTGGCCGACCCGAGCCACCGTCACCTACAGCCCCGACACCGGCACGGTCAGCGACCTCGCACCCATCGACCTATTGACACTGATCACGCCGCACCGAAGGCTCGCGCCTACAGGTCCTTCACCCAAGGAGGCGCGATGAGACCGAGACGACTGGCGATCGCCGGCGTGGTCACCCTGCTCGGCGCACTGGCACTGACCCCACCGGCCAGCGCGCGGCCGCCGTCCGACCCGGCCGTCCGCGACGGCCTGGAGGTGTACGTCGGCACTGTCGACGCAAAACAGCGGGAGCAACTGCGCGCGGCGGGGGTCGACCTCGGCCACGACGCGAAGGCGGACGCGTCCGGCCGCACGACTGTCGAGACGGTCCTCAGCCGACGGCAGGCGAAGCGGTTGACCGACAAGGGCGTACCGCTGTCGGTGAAGAAGGTGCGAGGCAAGGACGCGTCGCAGGCGCTACGGGAGCAGGCCGCGGCCGGCTGGACGAGTTTCCGTCAGTACGGTGAGCCGGGCGGCCTGCGAGACGAGCTGAACGCCACCGCGGCCCGGTATCCCAAGCTGACCAAGGTGGAGACGATCGGTCGCAGCCAGCAGGGGCAGCCGATCGTCGCCGTGAAGGTCACCAAGAACGCGCGGACCGTCGCGGACGGCCAGCGACCGGCGGTGCTCTACGCCGGCGCGCAGCACGCCCGCGAGTGGATCACGCCGGAGATGACCCGCCGGCTGATGCATCACGTGCTGGACAGCTACGGCACCGACCGGGAGATCACCCGACTGCTGGACACGACCGAACTGTGGTTCCTGCCGGTCGCCAACCCGGACGGATACGACTTCACGTTCACCCCCGGTAACCGTTTGTGGCGCAAGAACCTGCGGGACAACAACGGTGACGGGCAGCTCGGCTCCGGCGACGGCGTCGACCTCAACCGCAACTTCAGCTACAAGTGGGGGTACGACAACGAGGGCTCCTCTCCGGAGCCGAACAGCGAGACCTACCGGGGCCCGGGCCCCAACTCCGAGCCGGAGACCAAGGCCCTGGACCGGCTCTTCAAGCGGGTCGGGTTCGAGTTCTTCGTCAACTACCACTCGGCGGCCGAGCTGCTGCTCTACGGCATCGGCTGGCAGGTGAGCACACCCAGCCCCGACGACGAGATCTACAAGGCGATGGTCGGGGACGACGAGCATCCCGCGGTGCCCGGCTACGACCCGGACATCTCGGCGGAGCTGTACACCACAAACGGTGACACCGACAGTCACGCCACCGTCAGGTACGGCACGCTGGGCTTCACCCCGGAGATGTCCACCTGCGAGGCCGCCTCGGCCGTCGACCCGGACGACCAGTGGCGCCCCGAGGACTGCGTCAGCGGCTTCATCTTCCCTGACGACGAGACGCTGATCGCCGGCGAGGTGAGCAAGAATCTACCGTTCGCGTTGGCAGTGGCCCGGTCGGCGGCGGACCCGGACGACCCGGTTTCGGTGGTCGGTCGGAGCACTCCGGACTTCGTGGTCGACGCCTTCGACACCTCGTACGGGCGCACCCAGCAGGTCGCCTCGATCACCCGTCGGGCGCTGAGAAACGTGCGGATGCACTACACGATCAACGGTGGGCGGCCGAAGACGGTCGCGGTCCGCGAGTGGCGCGGTGGCGAGCGGTACGGCGACACACACGACGACTACTACGCCGAGCTACGGGGCACGGTCAGCGGCGCGAAGCCGGGCGACCGGGTGGAGGTCTGGTTCACCGGGAACAAACCGCGCGCCGGGGTGGTGGCCAGCGAACACTTCACCTATCGGGTGCACAACGACGTCGGGGGCGACGTGCTGGTCCTCGCGATGGAGGACGTCACCGGCCTCAGCCCGGCGCAGACCGGCACCACAGCGAAGTACGCCGACGAGGTCGCAGCGTCGCTGGGCGCCGCCGGGCGCAGCAGTGACGTGTACGACTTCGACGCGATGGGCCGCAGGGCGCCGCACCCGCTCGGCGTGCTGTCGCACTACGAGGCGGTGGTCTGGGAGACCGGCGACGACGTGATCCTGCGCTCCCCCGGTCAGGTGGCCGGCACGACGGCCAGGGCGGCACTGGAAACCGAGCTGGCCGTTCGGGACTATCTGAACGAGGGCGGCAAACTACTGGTCAGCGGCCAGTACGCGTTGTTCGCGCAGGGCGCCAACGGGTCGTACGTCTATCACCCGGACGCGCCGCCGGAGTGCACCGACGCCGAGGCCGCCAGCTGTCTGCCGCTGTTGAACGACTTCCAGCAGTACTGGCTGGGCGCGCACACCTACGTCAGCGACGGCGGAACCAACCCGGACGGGGAGCCGTTCCCGGTCGTCGGGACCGACGCGGCGTTCACCGGCTTCGAGGGGCAGCTGAACGCCTCCGGCTCGGCGGAGAACCAGGCGCACACCGCGTCGTTCCTGACCACGTCGAGCTTCCTGCCGCAGGACGAGTTCCCGCAGTTCGCCAGTTCCGCGCCGGTGGGCTGGACCCGGCCGGGCGGCGCGCCGTTCGATCCGCGTACGGGTGAGTGGTACCTGTACAGCGGGCAGACCGACGAGTCGTACAAGCGGCTCACACGCACTGTGGATCTCACCGGGGCGAGCAGCGGAGAGTTGCGCTTCTTCACCTCCTACGAGATCGAGCAGGACTGGGATTTCATGTTCGTCGAGGCGCACGAGGTGGGTAGCGACGACTGGACGACCCTGCCGGACGCCAACGGCAAAACCAGCACGGTCACCGGGGACAGCTGCACCGAGGGTTGGGTGGAGCAGTTGCACCCGTTCCTCGCGCACTACCAGGGCGCGGACTGCTCTCCCACCGGGAGCACCGGCAGTTGGAACGCGGCGAGCGGGTCGTCGGGAGGCTGGAAGGAGTTCGTGGTCGACCTGTCGGGCTACGCAGGTAAGCAGGTCGAGGTGTCGATCACGTACGCCTCGGACTGGGGCACCCAGGGTCTCGGCGTCTTCCTGGACGACGCCCGGGTGCTGGTCGACGGGTCGACAGTGGCGGAGACCTCGTTCGAGTCGGCCGACCTGGGTGGCTGGACGGTGGCCGGCCCACCGCCCGGCTCCGCTGGCAACGCCAACGACTGGTCGCGCAGCCAGCAGGCGTTCGAGGAGGGCTCGGTGGTGGTCACCGGGGACACGGTGTACCTGGGCTTCGGGTTGGAGGGTCTGCCTCCGGCGGCCCGCGACGACCTGGTCGCCCGCTCGCTGACCCACCTCGCCGGGCAGTCCCGCCCCTGATGGTGGCGAGGTGCGCCGACGGTCCGCGGACCGTCGGCGCACCTTTGGTGTACGCCGGGTACGGTCGCCGCCGATGTGGTGAGCTGTACGGGTGTCGGGGCTGGGACTTGTGCTGCACCCCACCCGGGATGTCACCGAGGTGGTCGGGATCATCGAACGGTGGGCGAAGCGTCACCACAAGACGCTGATGGTTCGCGAGGAGGACCAGCACCGCGTCTCGTCCTGCATCGTGCCGGTGCCGGAGGACGAGGTGGCGGCCCGCGCCGACGCCTTGATCAGCGTCGGCGGCGACGGCACCATGTTGGGTGCGCTGCGATCCGCCGTCCTCGACCCGAAGCCGGTGCTCGGCGTACACCTGGGTCGTGTGGGTTTTCTCGTCGAGATCGAGCCGCCGGAGCTTCCTGAGGCGCTGAGCCGGTTGCTGTCGAAGGAGTTCACCATCGAGTCGCACGCCTGCCTCGCCTGCGACGTGTGTGGCGACGACGTGGTGGCGTTCAACGACATCGCGTTGGTGCGCCAGCCCGGCTCCGGCTTCGTCAACGTCACACTCGCCATCGACGGCCAGCAGTACGGCTACTACCGCTGCGACGCCGTGGTGGTCAGCACCCCGATCGGCTCCACGGCGTACAGCTACGCCGCCGGCGGCCCGCTGATCTCCCCGGCGGCGGACTCGATGGTGATCACGCCGTCGGCACCGATGGCCGGCATCTCCCGGTCGGTGGTGCTCTCACCGAGCGAGAAGATCCGGCTGGAACTGGAGCCCGACTCGTCCCCGGTGGTGGTGGAGATGGACGGGTTGGTGTTCCGCGACCCGGCCACCGAGGGAGCGGTGGAAATCAGCTACCGCCGCAACGCCGGCCTGGTGGTGCGCTTCGACCCGCTGCGCTACCAGGAACGCAACCAGTTGAAGATGACGCTGCTCGACCTGCCGTTCCTGCCCGAGCAGCTCCGCGAGCTGCTCCCTGAGGAACTGCGCCGCACCCAACGGGAAATACCTCCGCCCTGCTGACCCCGCCCACCCGTCCCCATCAAGGCGGGCGGATGGGCGGGTGGGCGCCGGGGTTAGGAGGTCAGAGCTTGGTCTACCAGAGCTTTGGCTTCTTCTTGGATCTTCTTGAGGTGGTCGGGGCCTTGGAAGGACTCGGCGTAGATCTTGTAGACGTCCTCGGTGCCGGAGGGCCTCGCGGCGAACCAGCCGGACTCGGTGCTGACCTTGAGGCCGCCGATCGCCGCGCCGTTACCGGGAGCGGTGGTCAGCGTCGAGGTGATCGGCTCACCGGCGAGTTCGGTGGCGGTGACCTGCTCCGGGGAGAGCTTGCCGAGCACGGCCTTCTGCTCCCGGGTGGCAGGGGCGTCGATCCGGGCGTACGCGGGGGCGCCGAAGCGTTCGGCCAACTCCGCCCAGTGCTCGCTCGGGCTGCGGCCGGTGGTGGCCTGGATCTCGGCGGCGAGCAGGCAGAGCAGCAGGCCGTCCTTGTCGGTGGTCCAGGTCGAGCCGTCGCGCCGCAGGAACGACGCCCCGGCGCTCTCCTCGCCACCGAAGCCGACAGCGCCATCCAGCAGACCAGGCACGAACCACTTGAAGCCGACCGGCACCTCCAGCAGCGGCCGACCCAGGTCGGCGGCGACCCGGTCGATCATCGACGAGGAGACCAGGGTCTTGCCCACCGCGGCGGCCGGCCCCCACTCGGTGCGGGTGCGGAAGAGGTGACGAATCGCCACGGCCAGGTAGTGGTTGGGGTTCATCAGCCCGGCGTCCGGGGTGACGATGCCGTGCCGGTCGGCGTCGGCGTCGTTGCCCGTGGAGATCTGGTAGTCGGCCCGCGCGGCGATCAGCGACGCCATCGCGTTCGGCGAGGAGCAGTCCATCCGGATCTTGCCGTCGCCGTCCAGGGTCATGAACCGCCAGGTCGGGTCGACCGTCGGGTTGACCACGGTCAGGTCCAGGCGGTGCCGCTCGGCGATCTCACCCCAGTACGCCACGCTCGCCCCGCCCAGCGGGTCCGCGCCGATGCGGATCCCCGCGTCACGGATGGCGTCGATGTCGATCGCGGCCGGCAGGTCGTCGACGTAGTTGGCGAGGAAGTCGTACTCCCCGGTGGTGTCGGCGGCCCGCGCCCGTGCGTAGGTGATCCGGCGGACCTCCTTGAGCCCGGCGGCGAGGATGGCGTTGGCCCGGTCCTGGATCCACCGGGTCACGTCGGTGTCGGCCGGCCCACCGTTTGTGGGGTTGTACTTGAAACCGCCGTCGTCGGGCGGGTTGTGCGAAGGGGTGATCACGATGCCGTCGGCGAGCCCGCTGGTCCGCCCACTGTTGTGCGTGAGGATCGCGTGCGACAGTGCCGGGGTCGGGGTGTAACCGTCGCGGCTGTCCACCAGCACGGTGACCCCATTGGCGGCGAGCACCTCCAGGGCGTCCACCGCGGCCGGCGCGGAGAGCGCGTGGGTGTCCCGGGCGAGGAAGAGCGGCCCGTCCAGCCCCTGCTCGCGCCGGTAGTCGCAGAGCGCCTGGGTGACCGCGAGGATGTGGTCGGAGTTGAACGCGTTGCGCAGGCTGGAGCCGCGGTGGCCGGAGGTGCCGAAGGAGACCTGCTGGGCCGGGTCCGCGGGATCCGGATGCTCGGCGTAGTAGGCGGTCACCAGGCGCGGCACGTCGACCAGGTCGGCGGGCTCGGCGGGCTGGCCGGCACGGGGGTGGGTCACTGCGGGATCCTCCTCGGGGAGTGCCTGTCGGTCACGGCACGACCTTCTGGCCCTTGCCGATCACCACGATGCCGTTGTCGGAAACGGTGTAGCGCTGCCGGTCCTTCTCCAGGTCGACGCCGATCTCGACGCCCTCCGGGACGAACACGTTCTTGTCCAGGATGGCCCGCCGGACCACCGCGTGCCGGCCGATCTCCACACCCTCCATCAGCACCGAACCCTCGACGTGCGCCCAGGAGTGCACCCGCACCTTCGGCGAGACGATCGAGTTCTCCACCAGCGAGCCGGAGATCACCACACCCGGGGAGACCATCGAGCCGACCGCCCGGCCCACCCGCTCACCCCACTGGTGCACGAACTTCGCCGGCGGCCACGGCGGCTGCTCGGTGTAGATCGGCCAGTCAAAGTTGTACATGTTGAAGACGGGGTGCACGTTGATCAGATCCATGTGCGCGTCGTAGAACGAGTCGAGCGTTCCCACGTCCCGCCAGTAGCCGCGATCACGGTCGGTGCTGCCCGGCACCTCGTTGTCGCGGAAGTCGTAGACGTTGGCCTCGCCGCGTTCGACGAGCATCGGGATGATGCTGCCGCCCATGTCGTGCTTGCTGGACTTGTCTTCGGCGTCGCGCTCGACCGCCTCGCAGAGCGCCCGGGTGGTGAAGACGTAGTTGCCCATCGAGGCGTAGATCTCATCCGGCGCGTCGGGCAGACCGACCGCGTCGGTGGGCTTCTCGCGGAACGCCCGGATCCGCTTGCCGTCCTCGCCGACCTCGATGACGCCGAACTGGTCGGCCATCGACAGCGGCTGGCGGATGCCGGCCACTGTCACCGCCGCGCCGGAGGCGATGTGGTCCTCCACCATCTGCCGCGGGTCCATCCGGTAGATGTGGTCGGCGCCGAAGACGATCACGTAGTCGGGCTGCTCGTCGTTGATCAGGTTGAAGCTCTGGTAGATGGCGTCGGCCGAGCCGGCGAACCACCACGGGCCACGACGCTGCTGCGCCGGCACGGGGGTGACGTAGTTGCCGAGCAGCGTGGACATGCGCCAGGTCTTGGTGATGTGTCGGTCGAGGGAGTGGGACTTGTACTGGGTCAGCACGACGATCTTGAGATAGCCGGCGTTGGCCAGGTTGGAGAGGACGAAGTCGACCATGCGGTACATCCCGCCGAACGGGACGGCCGGCTTGGCCCGATCCGTGGTGAGTGGCATCAGGCGCTTGCCCTCCCCACCCGCCAGGACGATCGCGAGCACCTTGGCAGCCATGCCCCGACGCTATCCACCCGCGTCCCACTTCACCACTCGTACGGGGAGTCTTCTGCACTAGGGTGCGCACATGACCGACTCCTCCCCGGCCACCGGATCCCTGCGCGTCGATCTGCTCACCCGCGAGTACCCACCGGAGGTCTACGGCGGCGCGGGTGTGCACGTCGAGTACCTGGCTCGGGAGTTGCGCCGCCTCGCCGACGTACGGGTGCACTGCTTCGGTCTGCCGCGCACCGAGCCGGGCGTCACCGCGTACGCCGAACCGCCGGGCCTGACCGGCGCGAACGCCGCACTGCGCACGATGGGCGTGGACCTGGAGATGGCCGCCGGCGCGGCCGGCACCGACGTGGTGCACAGCCACACCTGGTACGCGAACCTGGCCGGCCACACCGCGAAGCTGCTGCACGGTGTGCCGCACGTGGTGACCGCGCACAGCCTGGAGCCGCTGCGGCCGTGGAAGGCCGAGCAGCTGGGCGGCGGTTACGTGCTCTCCTCCTGGATCGAGCGCACCGCGATGGAGGCCGCCGACGCGGTGATCGCGGTCAGCGGCGGAATGCGCAACGACGTGCTCACCGCGTACCCGCAGATCGACCCCGACCGGGTCCGGGTGGTCTACAACGGCATCGACACCATCCAGTACGCCCCGGATCAGGGCACCGACGTGCTTGACCGGCTCGGCGTCGACCCGTCCCGCCCCAGCGTGGTCTACGTGGGCAGGATCACCCGGCAGAAGGGGCTGCCGTACCTGCTGCGGGCCGCCCGGGAGTTGCCGGCGGACACCCAGCTCGTCCTGCTCGCCGGCGCGCCGGACACCGCCGAGATCGCCGCCGAGGTGGAGGAGCTGGTCGCCGAGCTGCGGGCCAACCGTTCCGGCGTGGTCTGGGTGGCCGAGATGCTGCCCAAGCCCGAGGTGATCCAGGTGCTCACGCACGCCACCGTCTTCGTCTGCCCGTCGGTCTACGAACCGATGGGCATCGTCAACCTGGAGGCGATGGCCTGCGAGACGGCCGTGGTGGCGACCGCGACCGGCGGCATCCCCGAGGTCGTGGCCGACGACGAGACCGGCCTGCTGGTGCCGATCGAGCAGGCCACCGACGGCTCCGGCACTCCACTGGACCCGGACCGCTTCGTGGCCGACCTGGCGGCCGCGATCAACACGCTGCTGGCCGACCCGGCGCGCACCGAGCGGTTCGGCCTGGCCGGTCGACGGCGCGCGGTGCAGCACTTCTCCTGGGACGCCATCGCCCGACAGACAGTGGAGGTCTACCGCTCCGTCGGCGCGGCCTGAGGCAGACGGACTTCAGATAGCTGTCCCCGGCGGAGACTTGAACAACGACGTCGCCTCGGCAGCATGACCACCACGCCCGTTCCGTAGCGCGCTGGCGGCGATGCGGATGAGGTCGATGTTGACGCCGGCGGCACCGCTCGGATCGTGCACCTTCAGCTTCACGTCGAGGCTCACCGCTGTCTCACCCCAACCCTGCGCCTCAAGGTTGAGGTGAGCCACCTTCTGCGACGCGAGATGCGGCAGGTACCCGAGCGGTGCCACCTCGACGCTGTCGGCGTCCGACAGAGCGTTGAGCTTGGACTGCTTCTTGGTGTTGGGGTTCTCGACGAGGTTGCGGAAGTCCTCGGTGCCGCCCAGATTGACCTGGTAGGAGCTGACCAGCGTGAGGCCCCGCTCCTGCAGGAGCCGCAGCAGCGCGTTGTGCAGCACCGAGGTGCCGAACTGGCTGGCCAGGTCGTCGCCGAGCAACGGCAGTCCGGCTGCCTCGAACCTGTCGATCCAGCGTGGATGGCGGGCGACCGGGTCGGAGGTCGTGTTGATGAAGGCGACACCCGCGGTGTGGGCCGCCTCGGCGTACGCCTGGGCGGTCTCCGGCCGACCGCTCGGCGCGGAGTAGAGCAGCACCTCCGCCCCTGCCAGCGCCGCCGCCACCCGTCGCACCTCGCTCGCGTCGACGAGGCCCTTCGTGACCGGCACGCCGGCCCTGGGCAGATCGCAGTCCAGCCGAGGGAAGTTGTTGGGCGCCAGGAAGATCGCCTCGGTCAGGTCCCGACCGACCTTCTCCTCGGAGGTGGCGAAGGCCGCCACGACGTCGATGTCGCCCACCCCGAGCCCGTCGATAGTCGGCCTACGAATCCCGACCAGGCTGCCGCTCTGGCGGTAGAGAGCTAGCCCCTGCACCAGCGCCGACGTGTTGTTACCGACACCGACAACCGCGACCTTCACCCGTTCGATCATGGCCGGAGGCTACGTCACCTCCGCGTGTTTCGACGGCCTGGTGATCCGCTCCGACGGGACCACAACGACCCCGCAATTGTCGTACAGGTGTTCTAATCTTTGCCTGTGATCGATGCGTTGGAGCAGGCCGATGCCGCGGTGGCGGCCTGCTTCGACACGGCCGCCTGGGCCAGCGAGCCCGATCTCGTGGCGGCGCTGGACGCCGCGCACCGCCTCGAGCAACGGCTGGCCGCAGTCAAGCTGAGCCTCGTGCGCGAGCTGGACGGTCGAGGTACGGCGACGGCGCAGGGCGCGTCCTCGACGGCGGTGTGGCTGCGGGACCGGTTGCGGCTCGGGGTCGGTGTCGCCCGACGGCTGGTCGAGCTGGCCGCGACGCTCGACGCCGCTCCGCCCGGGGTGCGGGAAGCGTTGGCTGGCGGGGTGGTCGACGTGGAGCAGGTCCGGGTCATCGCCGAGACGGTCGAGACCGTCCACGCCAGCGCCGGCGCGGAGGCCGCCGACAAGGCCGTCGGCGTCCTCGTCGACTGGGCGACGCAGTTCGACGCCGCGCTGCTGCGCAAGCTCGGCACCCGCATCCTCGACCACGTCGCCCCGGACGTCGCCGATGCCGCCGCCGAGGCCGCACTGCGGGCCCAGGAGTCCCGGGCCGCCCGAGACCGGCACATCACCATCAGCGAGCAGACCGACGGCCGGCTACGCCTCGCCGGCATCCTCGACACCGAAGCCGCCGCCGCTTTGCGCGCCGCCATCGATCCGCTCACCACGCCCACCGGGCCCGACGACACCCGCACCCCGGGGCAACGCCGCCACGACGCCCTGGTCGACGTGTGTCGGCTCGCCCTTCGCAGCGGTGAGCTACCCGAGAACGGCGGCGACCTCGCCCAGGTCGTCGTCACCACCGACTACGACGGATTGACCCGACAGTTGGGCACCGGCGCTCTCGACATCGGCCCGCACCTCACCCCCGAGGCCGTGCGCCGCCTGGCCTGCGACGCGAGCATCCTGCCGGCCGTGCTCGGCGGCACCGGTCAACCACTCGACGTCGGCCGGCAACGCCGCCTCATCAGCGGCCCACTGCGCCGCGCCCTGGTGCTGCGCGACCGGGGCTGCGCGTTCCCCGGCTGCGACCGCCCACCGCGATGGTGCGACGGCCACCACATCCGCCACTGGGCCGACGGCGGCACCACCTGCCTGGCCAACGCCGTGCTGCTCTGCGGCCACCACCACCGACACCTGCACCACGGCGACTGGGTCGTCCAGCTTGGCGGCGACGGGCACCCGGAGTTCGTCCCACCGGCCTGGCTCGACCCCGAACAGGTCCCCCGCCGCAACCAGTACCACCCACGCAGATAGTCAACGACGCGGTTGGCCGCAGCCCGTTCGCGGGCGTGCGTCAGGTGACGCGGAGGGTGGCGGCGAGCTGGGCCAGGCCGGTCGGTGCGTCGGCGGACCGCCACACGACAGCGACCAACTTCCGTACCGCCGGCCGGTCGTGCACCTCACTGCGGGCGGTGCGCTCCGCGTCGAGCACCGCCCGGCCCGCGCGGTGCATGTCGCCGGCCAGGGCATACGCGCGAGCCACATCGAGGAGGTACGCGGCCCGGTGCTCGGGCGGCAGCCACCGCCACTCGTCGCCAGCCACCAGCCGCTCGTGCCGGGCGGTCGCCGTGGTGACGTCGCCGAGGGCCGCGTCGGCAACCACCCGGGCCGCCTCAACCGCCGCCCGACCGAAGCCCACACCGCCCGAGCCCGCGCCGCCACAGCCCTCAGCACCAGGGCCAGGGCCAGGGCCAGGGCCAGGGCCAGGGCCAGGGCCAGGGCCAGCGGCAGCATTCGGGCCGATGTCTCGGGCGATCGTCGCGGCCTGATCGAGTGACTGGCGGGCGAGGCGTTCGTCTCCCCCGCCTGCGGCGGCGAGGGCGGCTTGAAGAAGCAGCGTCCCACGCAGCGCGCGGGTCGGGGAGCCATCGTGCGTGCCGATGCGGTCCGCGGCGACGAGCGCAGCGTCCAGGGCGGAGCGCCGTCGACCACGAGACCGCAGGGCCTGACTCAGTGACACGGTGGCGACGCCGGCCAGCTGCGGGTCGGGGGCCGCCAGGGCGACGGTCATTCCACGGTCGGCGGCCAGCCAGGCCAACTCTCCCTGGTCGACCTTGACCAGCACCAGCGCGATGAGCGCGTACACCGACACCAGCAGCGCGTCCGTCGCGCCGGGGCGAGCGGCGTGCACTTCGCGGACGGCGTCGAGCACACCGGGCAGCACTGCCAGCAAGGCCGGGTACCGGGCGTGCCGATAGCTCTGCTCGGCATGCCCCAGCCGAGCACCCAACTCCTCCACCAGCGGCGGTCGGTCCGCGCCCGGTAGGTGGTAGCGGGCCAGCGCCGTCCGGACCCCGTCCACCCCGGCGGCGACCGGAGTCGGCCGCACGGGCCGGGCCGCCAACAGGACCTCCACGTCGATGCGGAGCGTCTCGGCGACCTCCCGGAGGTTGGACACCCGCTCCAACCGGCGTACCCCACGCTCGACCTTGTCCACCCAACTCTTCGACTTGCCGAGCCGGTCGGCGAACTGCTGCTGCGTCATGTTCCGCCGTACCCGCCACTGCGCGACCCGGCGACCCACCGGCAGCTCGTTCACCGCCGGCCCGTCGCGCTCACCGCAGGACCCCAACCACAAACAGCACTAGTACGACCACCGCGATCGCGATGCCGTAGGCGTACTGCCGCCGGGTGAGCGGCGCCCGCGCCGGCCGGGCCGGAGCGGGCACCCGATCCCCGTCCGGCTGCGGAGGCCGCGCCCCGGCGATGGGGTACGCGGGCGGCAGCGGCCCATCCGGCAGTCGCTCGTCCAACGGTGCCTCCTCGCGGCGCGATGAATGGGTGGGTGCCGTGGGTAGTGGGCGGTGGAGTGGTCGGTGATGAGGATGCAGGTCAGGGGCGGTATGGCACGGGAACCTCCCCGGCCTTCGACGAGGCACTCCGCTGCTGACGAGAGGACCTCCTACGCCATCCAACTTAGGACCCTAAGTAGCCAGAGTCAACACAGGGTCCAGACTGTGTCGCGCGTGGTGAGACTCTGTACAGGCTGACGAGAGGTGGTCCCACCATGCCCCGCAAGCCTGTCTACGAGCAGGTCGTCGATGACATCACGACGTCGATCCGAAGCGGCACCCTCAAGCCCGGCGACAAGTTGCCGACGATCGCTGAACTCGCCCGCCAGTACAACTCGTCCGACAACCCGATCAAGCGGGCTCTCTGGATCCTGGACGAGCGGGGTTGGATTGAGGTGCACCAGGGCAAGGGCTCGTTCGTGGCACCGAATCCGCCTGCCTGACGCCGTTCGGACTCTCGCCCGGCCTAGATCCACTCGGGTTTCAGGAAATCGCCGCATCCGGGTCGCCTCGACACCGCGCTTTCCTGGAACCGGTGTGGATCTTGACGGCTTGGCCGCGCGCGAACGGATCTCGCGCAGTAGGTTGGCGGGGTGACTGGACGGTTCCCGATCGAAGACGTCTCCCCCGTCGTCTCGTGCGGGCGATACCCGGCCAAGGCGGTGGTCGACGAGCCCGTTCCGGTGTCGGCGCGCGCCTACCGGGAGGGGCACGACGCGCTGGGCTGCAACGTGGTGTGGGCTGGGCCGGACGGCGCGAGCCGGCCGTTCACCCGGATGCGCCCCGGCGAGCCCGGCCAGGACCGCTGGCACGCCACCATCGCACCGGACGCCGTCGGCTCGTGGTCCTTCTCCGTGGAGGCGTTCCAGGACCCGTACCTGACCTGGCAGAACGCGGTGACCAAGAAGATCGCCGCCGGGCAGGGGCCGGAGGACCTGGCCAACGACCTGGCCGAGGGCGCGCGGGTGCTCGCCGCCGCCCGGGGTCTCGTGCCGACCGCCGACCGGCCCCGGGTCGCCGACGCGCTCACCGCGCTGGTCGACACCGACCTGCCACTGGCGCAGCGGGTCGACCCGGCGCTGGGCCTGGCCGACCTGCTCTGGGAGCACCCGGTCCGGGAGCTGGTCACCGTCGGTGACACGTACTCGATCTGGGTTGACCGCAAGCGGGCGCTCTACTCGGCCTGGTACGAGTTCTTCCCCCGCTCCGAAGGGGCGGTGGGCGGGCGGTCCGGCACCTTCGCGACCGCCACCGAGCGGCTGCCAGGGGTGGCCGCGATGGGTTTCGACGTGCTCTACCTGCCGCCGATCCACCCGATCGGGCGGGTCAACCGCAAGGGCCCGAACAACGCGCTCACCGCCGGGCCGACCGACGTGGGCTCGCCGTGGGCGATCGGCGCCGCCGAGGGCGGCCACGACACCATCCACCCCGATCTGGGTACGCAGGCGGACTTCCGGGCCTTCATCCAGGCGGCGGCGGCACAGGGCCTGGAAGTGGCGATGGACCTGGCGTTGCAGTGCGCGCCGGACCACCCGTGGGTCACCGAGCACCCGGAGTGGTTCACCACCCGGGCCGACGGCAGCATCGCGTACGCGGAGAACCCGCCGAAGAAATACCAGGACATCTACCCGGTCAACTTCGACAACGACCCGGAGGGCATCCGGGCCGAGGTGCTGCGGGTGGTGCTGCACTGGGTCGGCGAGGGCATCCGGATCTTCCGGGTGGACAACCCGCACACCAAGCCGTTCGACTTCTGGCACTGGCTGATCGCCGAGGTGAAGGCGGTCGACCCGGACGTGCTGTTCCTGGCCGAGGCGTTCACCCGGCCGGCCATCATGCACGGCCTCGGCAAGATCGGCTTCACGCAGTCGTACACCTATTTCACCTGGCGCACGACGGCGGCCGAGATGCGGGCGTACTGCGAGGAGCTGATCGAGGCGGCCGACTACATGCGGCCGAACTTCTGGCCGAACACGCCGGACATCCTGCACGAGTCGTTGCAGCACGGCGGCCCGCCGATGTTCAAGATCCGGGCGGTGCTGGCCGCGCTGCTCTCCCCCTCCTGGGGCCTGTACGCCGGTTACGAGCTGTTCGAGCACGTGGCCCGACCGGGCGCCGAGGAGTACCTGGACAACGAGAAGTACGAGCTGCGACCCCGGGACTGGGCCGGTGCCGAGGCGCAGGGCCGCTCGTTGGCGCCGTTCCTCGCCACCCTCAACCGGGTACGCCAGCACAACCCGGCCCTGCATCAGCTCCGCAACCTGCGCTTCCACGAGATCGACAACCCGGCACTGCTCTGCTGGTCCAAGCACGATCCGGAGACCGGCAACACGGTCATCGTGATCTGCTCTTTCGACTCGCGCGAGGTGCAGTGGGGCAACACCACCCTCGACATGCCGGCGCTCGGCTTCGACTGGCACGAACGGTTCACTGTGTACGACGAGCTGACCGGCACCAGTTACGACTGGGGTCAGCGCAACGCGGTACGGCTCGACCCGTACCTGCAACCCGCGCACGTGTTGACAGTGCGTCGCCCGACCCCGCCGACCGTGCCGCTGCCGGCGGGCGCCGAGCCGGCCGACCTCACCGTCGCCGAGGTGCCCGACGACCTCTCCGGCGGCACCGCGCCGACGACACCGGCCACGACGACACCGGCCACGACGACACCGGCCACGAAGACTCCGGCCACGACCCCGGCCACTGTGGCGTCCCGGCTGTCCGCCGCCCGTTCGTCCCGTTCCGCGCCGACCGCTCCCGCACCGAAGGACGCCCGATGGACCAGCTGATCTCCGGCGCGACGCACGACCCGCACGCGGTGCTCGGCGCGCACCCCGCCGACTCCTCGACGACGATCCGCACGATGCGCCGGGGCGCCGCCGACGTGGCGCTGCTCGTCGGCGACGAGCGGTACCCGATGAAGCGGGTGCACGACGTGGGCGTCTTCGAGGCGCAGGTCGACGGCACCGTGCTCGACTACCGGGTGGAGGTCGACGGCACCACCCACGACGACCCGTACCGCTACCCGCCGACCCTCGGCGAGCTGGACCTGCACCTGATCCGCGAGGGCCGGCACGAGCGACTGTGGGAGGCGCTCGGCGCCCGGGTCTTCGACGAGGGCGTGGCGTTCGGCGTCTGGGCGCCCAACGCCCGTGGGGTGCGGGTGATCGGCGACTTCACCGGCTGGGGCCCCGACGACGGCTGGCCGATGCGGTCACTCGGCTCCAGCGGGGTGTGGGAGCTGTTCGTCCCCAACGCCCGGGCCGGGGCCCGCTACAAGTACCGGGTGCTGGGCGCCGACGGGCAGTGGCGGGACAAGGCCGATCCCCTCGCGGCGTACGCCGAGGTGCCGCCGGCCACCGCCTCGGTGGTGCACCACTCGACGTACCGGTGGAACGACGCGGACTGGCTGGTCCGGCGCGCCGAACGGCAGCCGCACCAGGAACCGATGAGCGTCTACGAGGTGCACCTCGGTTCGTGGCGACCCGGGCTGAGCTACCGCGAGCTGGCCGAACAACTCACCGCGTACGTCACCGAGCTGGGCTTCACGCACGTGGAGTTCCTCCCGGTGATGGAGCACCCGTTCGGCGGCTCCTGGGGCTACCAGGTGACCGGCTACTACGCGCCGACCTCCCGGTTCGGCGACCCGGACGAGTTCCGCCACCTCGTCGACCGGCTGCACGCCGCCGGCATCGGCGTACTCCTGGACTGGGTGCCCGCGCACTTCCCGAAGGACGAGTGGGCCCTCGCGCGCTTCGACGGCACCCCGCTCTACGAGCACCCCGACCCGCGGCGCGGCGAGCACCCCGACTGGGGCACGTACGTCTTCGACTTCGGTCGCAACGAGGTGCGCAACTTCCTGGTCGCCAACGCGCTCTACTGGTGCGACCAGTTCCACGTCGACGGGCTGCGGGTCGACGCGGTCGCCTCGATGCTCTACCTGGACTACTCCCGCAACCACGGCGAGTGGGCCCCGAACAAGTACGGCGGCCGGGAGAACCTGGAGGCCATCGCGCTCATGCAGGAGGTGAACGCGACCGTCTACAAGCACCACGCCGGCGTCGTCATGATCGCCGAGGAGTCGACCGCCTGGCCGGGCGTCACCCGCCCCACCGCCGACGGCGGGCTGGGCTTCGGGTTCAAGTGGAACATGGGCTGGATGCACGACACCCTGCTCTACACCTCGAAGGACCCGATCTACCGCCAGCACCACCACCACCAGCTCACCTTCTCCCTGGCGTACGCCTGGAGCGAGAACTACGTGCTGCCGATCAGCCACGACGAGGTGGTGCACGGCAAGGGCTCACTGGCCGGCAAGATGCCCGGCGACACCTGGCAGCGGTTGGCGAACGTCCGGGCGCTGCTGGCGTACATGTGGGCGCACCCCGGCAAGCAACTGCTCTTCATGGGCTCCGAACTGGCCGACGACCGGGAGTGGAGCGAGGAGCGCGGCCTCGACTGGTACCTGCTGCACGACCCGGCCCGCGCCGGTGTGCAACGACTCGTCGGTGACCTCAACCGGGTCTACCGGGACACCCCGGCGCTCTGGGCACAGGACACCGAGCCGGCCGGGTTCCGCTGGATCGCCGGCGACGACGTCGCCAACAACACAGTGTCGTTCGTCCGGATCGCCCCGGACGGCTCGACGCTGGTGTGCGTGGCGAACTTCTCCGCTCAGCCGCTGCACGACTACCGGATCGGCCTGCCGGCCGGCGGAACGTGGACCGAGGTGCTCAACACCGACGCCCACCACTACGGCGGGTCGGGGGTGGGCAACATGGGTGCGGTGCACGCCGAGAACGTGCCGTGGCACGGAATGGTTGCCTCGGCGGCCCTCCAGGTCCCCCCGCTGGGTGCGGTCTGGCTCCGCCAGGGCTGACCCGCTGACGCTCTCCCCATGATCACTTGATGCTGAGTAGTTCTGTGGATCTTCTGGCAACTACTCAGCATCAAGTGATCGAGCGGCGTCCGCTCGTCGAGCCTCGAAGCGTGCGTGCCACGCCATCCACCGTCACTTCCCACCTCCCGCCCCGGCGGGTCGGATGGGACCGTAGCCCAGCGCGGCAACCTCGACGGCAGGCAGGATCGCGGCCGGGGCATCATGGCTGCTCCGCCCGGAGGAACGCGGAGATGTCGGCGGCTATCTCGTTCGGGTATTCGCCGTTGAGGGCGTGCGAAGCGTCCGGGTAGGTCTTCACGGTGCCGTGGGTCAGGGACCGCTCCGCCAGCTTCGCGGCCTCGCCAGCGTCGTGCAGCCGGGACTTTCCCGCCATCAGGACGAGCACCGGGACGTCGACCGCCGCAAGCTGGTCCTCGGATGGCCGGGTCGGAGCGGACAGCTTCATCACGTACGCCTGCATGCCGGCCTCGATCATCCGGGCGACCGGTACGTCCTCCACCGGGGCGCCGTTCGCCGTCCAACTGGTGAAGCTGTCCCGCCAGGATCGGGGCGCCCAGCGAACGCTCACCGGGATGGACCGCAGCACCACCTCCGCTGACAGACCAGCGAAGACCAGGACCGGATCGAGCAGCACGACGCTCCCCACCTTCTGCGGCCGGTGCACCGCGAGGTTCATCGCCGTCCAACCGCCGAACGACACGCCGACCAGGTGGATGGTCGGCTCGGGCAGCGCCAGCAGGACCTCGTGCAACCACTGCGCGTGTGCCGTCGTGCCCGTGATGGGGCGCTGCTGAATGCTCATGCCCGGCTCACCGAGCAGATCGACGGTGTAGACGCCGCGCAGTCGCAGCAACGACGGCAGGTTGTCCGCCCAAACCGGTGACGCCGACGCCCGGCCGGGCAGGAGCAGCAGGGGCGCGGCTGCCGGCTCGGCGCCGCCGCTGAAGTGGTAGAGCCGCACGACGCCGTATCCGGTCCGGACATCGAGCGTGCGGTCGGGGGCCGGCAACTGCGCCATCGCCTCCCGGTACGCACCGACGAAACGGTCGTGGGACTCCGTCGACGTGAAGTAGCCGACGGGTGCGGGGTCGCGCAGCGCGTACGCGATCGCCACCGTGATCACCGCGAGCACCGCGGCGGCCCGGATCAGGAGGCGCCGATGCGCTCGCAGGAATGTGCCCACCCTCCGCACGACCTTCATCACCATGAGGTCAGATTACTAACCGCGTGGTAGAAAATACAACCAGCAGGTCAGAGAGTGGGGGGCGAAGCGGCCGGTACGGTAAGCGGGTGCACCCGAACGACGCCACGTCAGCGCAGGTCCGCCCCGCCAAGCCACTCACGATCACCGAGCAGGCGCGACGGGCGCAACTCATTGGCGTGACCATCGATCTGGTTGCCCGGCACGGCTATTCGGGCACCTCACTCGCCCGGATCGCGGAGGCGGCTGGCATCTCCAAGGCCGCCGTCCTCTACCACTTCCCGTCCAAGGACGCGGTCGTGCGGACCGCGTACGCCTCGGTCCTGGAGTCCCTCACCGGGTACGTCGGCGCCGAAGTCGGGTCGCGATCCGGTGCGCCCGCGGTGGAGGCCTACGTCCGGTCCCTGGTGGCGTACCTGCGGGAGCACCCGGACCACACACGGATGATCGTCGAGGCGTTGAGCGAGGAGACCGGCATCGGTGACACGCCGAACGCGCGCAGTCGGCGGGAGGCGGTCGCCGGTCTGATCGACGCGGCGCGGGCGGCCGGCGACTACCGGCCCAGCATCGACCCGCAGGCCACCGCCGTCATCGTGAACGGGGCCATCGACGCGATCGTGTCGGAATGCCTGGCCGACCCCGAGTTCGACAGCCGCCACGCAGCCGAGGAACTGGTCACCATGCTTCGCCGGTCCCTCGGCACCGCACCGCAGGACGCCGGGAATCCGTCGTCCTGATCGGCTGTCACACCAGGCCGGCGTCGCGCAGTAGCTGCCACAGGCCGGCGCCGTCCGGGGCGGACAGCCACTTCTGCCCCACCGGTCCCGCCGACGACGAGCCGGCCGGGGCGGGCAGGCTGCCGGCCAGCACCGCCTGGGTCGGGGAGAGCCGGCGGATCGCCACCCCGGCGACGTTCTCCGGGTGGGCGGCGGCGAACTCCCGGTAGATCTCCTGGTCGTGCTGCCCGTCGTCGCCGACCAGCAGCCACTTCACGTCGGGAAACTCCTTGGCCATCCGGGCCAGGGTGACCCGCTTGTGCTCCCGCCCGCTGCGGAACCACCGGTCGGCGGTCGGACCCCAGTCGGTCAACAGCAGCGGCCCGGCCGGGTAGAGGTGCCGGGACAGAAACCGGGTCAGCGTCGGTGCCACGTTCCAGGCGCCGGTGGAGAGGTAGAAGACCGGGGCGCCGGGGTGCGCGGTGACCAGCCGCTCGTAGAGCACCGCCATACCGGGAACGGCATTACGGGCGTGCTCGTCGAGCACGAACGTGTTCCATGCGGCGAGCAGCGGCCGGGGCAGCGCGGTCACCATCACCGTGTCGTCGATGTCGGAGATGATGCCGAACTTGACCTCCGGGTCGAGGATGCGCACCGGGGCGTCGACCGGCTCCGCGTCCGGGACACTGAGCCGGACCGTACCCCAGCCGGGCGGCAGGTCCGCCTCGACCAGTGTGTCGACGAAGCCGCTGCGGTCGGCCCGCGTCTCGTGCCGCACCCCGCCGGCCTCGATGGTCACAGTGACGTGCTTGTTCGGCAGCGTCGTGAAGCTGCGCCAGCCGCGGACCTTGTCCAGCCGACCTCGCTGGCGGGTGTCCGGACGGCCCAGCAGCACCCGACACATCACCCGCACCCAACCCGGCGCGCCGTAGCCGGTGTACGCGACGATGTTGACCCGCCAGCCGGTGCGCCGCAGCCGGCGCTCGACGAGCTGGTGCACGGCGTCCTCGATCCGCGCAGCCCGGTGCAGGTTCGGAACGGCCAGTTGGCCGGCGGGAGTGGGTGGCACGCGCCAACCCTGCCACACGTCGACAGCCACGGCCACGCGAGCCGACCCCGGCCGCGCGACCGCGGCCCGGCCACCGTGGAGCCGATCCAGCCCCACTCCGGCTGCGCCGATCCACCTCGGCGACCCGGCCGAACGTGAAACACTCCGGTCGGGACGACGACGGGGGCGCTGGTCGTGTCGCATCCAGAGCAGCACCGTGGGCGATGGCGCCCGCGACTCGATCGGCCGGCGCTCGTCGCGCTGCTGTTCGGGCTCGCCGGTGTCGTCTACCGGCTGGTCCTGACGCTCTTCACGGTGCCGGTGTCGAACAGCGACGAGGCGACCTTCGGCCTCGCCGCGCTGCACATCGGGCAGGGCCGGGAACACCCGGTCTTCCTCTACGGCCAGCACTACATGGGGATGTTGGAGTCGTACCTGGCCGCTCCCCTGGTGGCGGTGTTCGGGCCGAGCTGGCCGGTGCTGCGGCTGCCGATGCTCGCCCTCTACGCGGTCTTCCTCTACCTGATCCACCGGCTGACCCGCCGGCTCGGCACCCCGTGGTTCGCCGCCTTCGTGGTGGGTCTGCTCGCGCTCGGCCCGGAGCGGGTGGTGCGTGACCAGCTCACCGTTGTCGGTGGGCGGCCGGAGGTGAAGCCCGCGGTGCTCCTGATGCTGCTGATCACGGTGGGGTTGGCCGCCGGCACGGTCCACCGCCGACGGCTCGCGATCGGCCTGTTCGGTTTGCTCGTCGGGCTGTCCGTCTGGTCGGACTGGCTGATCCTGCCGTACCTCGCGGTGGCCGGGCTGGCACTGGTCTGGGCGGTGCGGCGGGAGTTGTTGGGCTGGTCCGGTCTGCTGCTGGTGGCGGGGGTGGTCGTCGGCCTGGCTCCGATGATCGTCGACAACCTGCGGGCCGGGCCCGGTGACGACTCGCTGTCGGTGTTCCGGGAGGTCAGCACCAAGGCCGGGCCGCAGCCGCCGTGGTCCGACCGGGTCCGGGGTGGCCTGCTGGAGGGCGTGCCGCTGGCGCACGGGCTCTGCCCGGTGGACGGCTGCGGACGCTGGCAACAGTGGTTCGGCGTGCTGTACCCGGTGCTGCTGCTGGTCGCCGCGGCGCTCGCGGCGCTCGCGTACCGCCGCGCCGCCGGGGCGCCGCGTGGGGAGCGGGTCGGGCCGGTCGTGCAGCTCGCGCTGATCGCCGGCGCGGCGTTGACACTGCTGTCGTACGTGCGCAGTCCGCTCGCCGCGACCAGCCCGCTGGACAACGCCCGGTACCTGTCGGTGCTGCAACTGTCGCTGCCGGCGGTGCTCTGGCCGCTCTGGGTGGCGGCGCTGACCACCTGGCGGGGCACCAGCAGCGTGCTGGGGCGGTTCACCGGCGCGCTGTCCGCCGCCGTGCTGGCCGCGCTGACCGTGACCACCCTGGTGATCACCGTGCTGTTCGCGGCCACCGGCACCGCGGCGTCGCGGACCGAGGAGCGCGAGGCCCGGGAGTTGGCCGCCGCGCTGCGCGCCGACGGACCCCACGAGGTGTACGGGGACTACTGGACCTGCAACCGGTTGATCTTCAATACGGATGAGTCGGTGGTCTGCGGGGTGCTCAACGGAAACCTGTCGCCGGGCCAGAACCGCTACCGACCGTACTGGCGGCAGGTGGGGCGGGCCGAACGGCCGGGCTACGTGGTCGAGGTCGACTCGCCGATGGACCGGCGGTTGCGCCAATTGCTCGCCGACCGGGCCGACGCCGCGCTGGTGCGGGAGGTCGCCGGCTATCGCGTGTACCACCCCGACACCCCGGTGCGGCCCTGGCGGTAGGGGCTGGTCGTACGCTGGCCGGGCCGGCGCGTGGGGCGCCGCCGTTTCGCCCGTCGAGGAGACCCATGCTCATCCTGTTGCCGCCCTCGGAGGGGAAGGCCGACGCCGGCACCGGGCGGCGCTGGGCCCCGGACCGGCTCTCGCTGCCCGAGCTGAACCCGGCCCGCGAGCGGGTGCTGGACGCCCTGGTGGCGCTGAGCGCCGGTCCCGACGAGGAGGCCGCTCGGGCGGCGCTCGGCCTCAGCGAGGGCCAGCGGGGCGAGCTGCGGCGCAACGCCCGACTGCGGGAGGCCGCCACCGCACCGGCCGAGCGGCTCTACACCGGGGTGCTCTACGAGGCGTTGGACCTCGCCTCGTTGCCGGCCACTGCGCAACGGGCGGCCCGCCGGTCGATCCTGATCAGCTCCGGGTTGTGGGGCGCGGTCCGACTGGCCGACCGGATCCCGCCGTACCGCTGCCCCATCGGCGCCCGCCTGCCCGACGTCGGGGCGCTGTCGACGTACTGGCGCAGGGAACTGACGCCGGCGGTGGACGGCGCCGCCGGGCGCGGCCCGGTGCTGGACCTGCGCTCCGGCGCGTACGCCGCCACCTGGACGCCGCGCGGTGAGCTGGCCGAGCGCACTGTCACCGTGCGGGTTCTGCACGAGCGGGAGGTCGACGGCGTGCCGGTCCGCTCGGTGGTCAGCCACTTCAACAAGGCGACCAAGGGGCGTCTGGTCCGGGACCTGCTCGTCGCCGGCGCCCGACCGCGCACCGCTGCGGAACTGGTGGGCACCCTGCGGGAGTTGAAGCACACAGTGCTGGAGCAGGCCACCGCCGCGGGCCGGGTGCGCCAGGTGGATCTGGTGGTCACAGACCTGTAGCCGCACCGCAGCCGCAAGATTTGCTCAAGGCTGGGCCGGACCGGTTCCGTAACGGCGTGCCAGGGGCCACGGTAGGGCAACCCAGACTCCGACAAGGGAGCCTCCGTTGACCCACGAACCCCTAGTGCTCGACCGGCCCCACACCCCGACCACCCCGTCCCCGCTGGGCTGGCTGACACTGGGCGACGCGTTCGAGGCTGCCTGCCTGCTGCGTTGCACACCGCCACCGACCGCCGCCCGGCCCAGCGCGGTACGGGCCGAGCACACCGCCGGGGTGGAGTTCAACCGGGAGGACGCCGCGCAGCGAATGCGGCAACTGCTCAACCGGCTGGACATCCCGGTCACCCACGAGGTGGCCGTCGGTGGCCTGCGTCGCCGTTACGAGCTGCACCGGCTGTGGGTGCCCCGGGAGCACCAGGGCGCGTACACCCGAATGTTGGACGCGGGCTGGTGGCAGGGGCGACGCGAGCTGCTCGGCGGGCCGCTGCCCGGCGCCTCACCGGCCCGCCGACGGTTGGTGACCCGCCTGGCGGAAGCAGCCTGGCGCTCGGCGTTGCTGGCCGCCGGGCGGCACGTCCGCCGGCACATCCTCGGTGTCCGGCTCACCGACCGGGAGCTGGCCGCGGTGCTGATCCGGGGCGCGGCCGTGCTCGACGTGCCGGCCCGGCTCCGCCCCGGCACCGGTTGCTTCCTGGTCAGCGTGGCCGACGGCCCGGACCGGCAGCGCATCCTGCGCAGTGCGGCGTTGGAGCCGGCGCGCGGCCCGATCGCGGAACCCGGGACGGCGCCCGGGGTGACCCCGGCGTCGGCACGGGACGCGGGCGTGGCGCCGGCAGGTCGGGCGGCCTGCTGATCGGGTTCCGACCGTCCGGCACGTCGCCAACCCGGGCTTGCGCGCACCCGCCCGACGGCGCACAGTGCACCGCGTGAGTCGTACCTCGTCCCGCCGGGCCGGCCTGGCCACCCTGTCGACGGTGCTGCTGATCGCGAACCTGGCCATCGCCAGCTGCCGGGACGCCCCGACCGAGCCGACGTCGATCCGGATCGCCACCGGTAGCCCCACCGCGGTCTACTACGCGTTCGGGCAGTCCCTGGCGGCCATCCTCAACCGGGAACTCCCCGACGTACGGGCCAGCGTGGTGATCACCGCCGCCTCGGCGGAGAACGTCCAGCTCGTCGGCTCCGGCGGGGCCGAGCTGGGCTTCACCCAGGCCGACGTGCTGCCCACCAGCACGGCGGGAAGCCCCACTGTCGACGCCGTCGCCCGGGTGTACGACGACCAACTGCACCTGGTCACCACGAGCGGCGGCCCGGTCCGCACGGTCGCCGACCTGCGCGGCCGGCGAGTCTCCGTCGGTGCTGCCGGCTCGGGCACCGAGATCACCGCGACCCGGCTGCTGGAGGTGGCCCGCCTCGGTGGTGACGAGGTGCGCCGCGAACGGCTCGGACTGGACGACTCGGTGGCGGCGCTGCGCTCCGGGCGGATCGACGCGTTCTTCTTCTCCGGTGGGTTGCCGGTCCGGGGCATCGAGGAGTTGGCCGACGCCAGTGCCATCCGGATCGTGGACCTCAGCGAGTGGACCGAGCCGCTGCGCTCACGCTACGGCCAGGTCTACGTCTCCCGGGACATCCCCCGCTCGGTGTACGGGGTGGACGCGGTGACCACCGTGGCCGACCCGAACTACCTGATCGTCCGGGCCGACCTGCCGGAGCCGTTGGTCCGTGAGGTGACCCGGCTGCTGATGGACCGTCGCGCCGAGCTGGCCGCCGCCCATCCGGCGGCGGGACGGATGAGCCCTCGCTCGGCGATCGTCACCGCACCGCTGTCGCTGCACCCCGGCGCCGCGTCCTGGTACCGCGCCACCAAACCGTGACGGCCGGGCCTCACCGCGCCGGGGAGTGTCGCAGGTCGGCGGCCGGTTCCTCCTCCGCCGGCTCCACCTGAAGGGCCGGCGTCGGGAACCACAGGGCGGCGACCAGCCCCCGCGACTCCCCCGGGCGCATGGTGAGCCGCCCGTCCGAGGCGTCCACCAGCACGGCCGCGATGGTCAGACCGAGCCCCGCGCCGTCCACGTTCTGCGCGTCCGGGGCCCGCCAGAACCGCTCGGTCGCCTGGCCGAGCTGACTCTCGGTCATGCCTGGGCCGGAGTCGCGAACCTCCAGCGCCACCCCGCCGTCGCGGCGGGCCACCGTCACCGTCACCGCGCCGCCCGCCCCGCTGAACTTCACCGCGTTGTCGATGAGCGCGTCCAGCGCCTGGTCGACGGCGGTCGGCACGGTCTGCGCGTACGCCGGGGCGTCGGTAGTGGCCAGCCGCAACGCGACCGACCGGTGCCGGGCCAGCGGCGCCCACGCGGCCACCCGGGAGGCGGCCACCGCGGCGGCGTCCACGGTGACGCGCTCGTTCTCCTCCCGTTCGGCCCGGGCGAGGGTGAGCAGCGCGTCGAGCACCAGCGCGAGCCGGTCGGTCTCCTCCAGGGCCAGCCGGTGCTCGGACCGACCGTCCGGGTCGGTGAGGCTGGGCCCCAACTCCTCCACCCGCAACCGCAGCGCGGTGAGTGGGTTACGCAGTTGGTGACTGGCGTGCGCGACGAAGGCCCGCTGCCGGTCCATCACGTCGGAGACCACGTCGGCCATGTGGTTGAAGCTGGCCGCGAGGCGGCGCAGCTCCGGCGGTCCCAGCCGGTGCTGCACCCGGGCTCCCCGGTCGCCCTCGGCGATCTCGTGGGTGACCGCGTCCAGTTCGGTGACCGGGCGCAGCACCCAACCAGCCAGCCCGAACGCGGTGAGCACGCAGGCCAGCACGGCGAGCAGACCGGCCAGGGCGAGCAGCAGCCACCACGCGACGACGGCTCGGCGGATCGGACCGGCCGGGGTCACGATCACCACCGCTCCGAGCACCTCACCTCCGTCGTTGATCGGTACCGCCACCACCACCGGGTCGGTCGTCCACGGCCAGACCGACTCGGGGGCGCTGGTCTGCTGCCCGGACAGCGCGACGTCCAGCACCGTCGCGGTCCCCGGGCTGGCCTGCCACCTCGGCGACGAGACCGGAATGTTCCGGTCCCGGTCGACGATCGCGGCGCTGATCGCGTACAGGTCGTCGTAGCTGGTCAGCTCCGACTCGATCGGGCCGGGCCCGCCGTCGCGCAACGCCGGGCCGGCCAGCGAGGCGAACCGGGTGGCGTCGGCGAGCCGGTCGGCGCGGACCCGTTCGGTCTCACGGCTGGCCATGGTGGCGGCCAGTGGGGTCTCCAACGCGATGAGGACGAGGACCATCAGCAGCAGATAGCTGATCACCAGGCGACGGCGCACGTCAGCTCCTCACGCGTCGCGCAGCCGGTAGCCGACGCCGCGTACGGTCTCCACCAGGCGGGCGTCGCCGAGCTTGCCGCGCAGCGACCCGACGTGCACCTCGACGGTGTGCCGGTCGGCCCAGGTGGTGCCCCAGGCGTCGAGCAGGATCCGATCGCGGGGCACCGCCACCCCGGGCTGGCGGGCCAGCGAGAGCAGCACGTCGAACTCCTTGCGGGTCAACGTGACGGCGCGGCCGTCGACGGTCACCGTCCGCGCGGCCACGTCGATGCGGACCGGCCCGGCCTCGATGAGGTGCCGCTCGGGCGCGGCGTTCGCGGCGCGGCGCAGCACCGCCTCGATCCGGGCCTGCAACTCCACCATCGAGAACGGCTTGACCACGTAGTCGTCAGCGCCCAGGCGCAGACCCAGCACCCGGTCACGTTCCTCGCCCCGGGCGGTCACCGCGATGATGCCGAGCTGACTGCTGCGCCGACGCAGCTCCCGGCACAGGTCCGTGCCGTCCCCGTCGGGCAGGGTCAGGTCGAGCAGCACCAGGTCACAGGGGGCGGCGGAGAGCGCCGCGGCGACGGTGGCGGCGTGCTCGACCTCGTACCCCCGGCGGGTGAGGGCGGAGGACAGCGCAGCGGCCACCCGGCGGTCGTCCTCCACCAGCAGGATCCGCACCCGTGCCCCCGTCCCTCGCAGCGCTGTTCTGCGAATGGTGGCAGAAGTGCGCGGGGACCGGGAGGCCGCCCACCCGCGCTGGGCGGGCTACCGGCCGCTACAGGCCGAAGGTGTCGTCGGCGACAGCGTCCCGGACGCCGTCGGTGAACCCGCGGAAGCCCGGGTCCTCGTGGCTGGCCGGCACGCTGGTGACGTTGACCCCGCTGGCCTGCGTGACCGCGTCGACCAGGGCCGGATAGTCGATTTCGGCATCCTGGAGGGCGTCATCGTCCGCCTCGGCAAGGTTGATCACGTGCTGCACGTCGTCGGACGACGTGTCCGGGTCATCGGCCCACTCGCCGCCGGCCTGGTAGCACTCGTCGTACAGCGCGCGCTGGCTGTCGGTCCAGTCGTCGTCGTAGCTCTGCATCGCCCATCCCTCCGCGGCCCTTGACCTGAGCATGCCCGGCGGGAGGCGACGGGCGCGGCGGTACCGGCGAAAACCGGGCGGGCGCGCCGACCACGGCCCCGTACGCTGCTGTGGTGATCTACAAACTGCTGTCGAGCGCCGAATGGGACGACGCCCTCGCCGCCGGTGCCTTCACCGGCTCCGCGGTGGACCGGCAGGACGGGTTCATCCATCTCTCCGGCGCCGACCAGGTGGTCGAGACGGCGCGGCGGTACTTCACCGGGGCGACCAGGTTGACACTGCTCAGCGTCGAGGAGGAGCGACTGGGCGACGCGCTGCGGTGGGAGCCGTCACGCGGCGGGCAGCTCTTCCCGCACGTGTACGGCCCGCTGCCGGTCACGGCGGTGGTGGCGGCGCGGGCGTTGCCGGCGGACCTTCCGGCTGCCGACGCGGTGGCCGCCCTGCTGGGCTGACCCGGTGGCCGCGCTGCTGGCTGACACGGACGCGCCCGGCCCGACAGTGTCGGGCCGGGCGCGATGCCGTAGTGACGGGGCTCAGTGGCAGAGCCGGTCGATCTCCTGCTGGAACCGGTCCATCGGGTTCGCCTCGGCGGGGCCGAGCAGGTAGGTCTTCAGCTCCCGGCGGGCCTCGGTCATCGGGTCGTCGCCGGCCCGGGTGACCGACACGATCTTCTCCAGCTCGCCGCAGTCCTTGGAGAGCAAGTACGCGGCCCGCGCCGTCGGGTACTCGCGGCGGAAGTCGTCCTCCGACAGGCCGGCCGGGTTGGCCACCACGTACGGCCGCTGGCTCTGCACGAAGTCGGACACCACACTGGACACGTCGCTGATCAGCAGATCGGTCTGGTTGAAGCAGTCGAACAGCGCCGGCGTGCGGCCGGTGACCACCAGGTGCGCGGTGCCGTCCAGCGAGGACGCGTCCGGGTTGCCGCCGGCGGCGCGGATCGCCGTGACGACCCGTTCGTGCACGGCCTTCGCCGCCTTGGACCGCGACCCGGTGAGCGGGTGCGGCTTGTAGATCAGGCGGACCCGGGGGTTCGTGGCGAGCAGTCCCTTGACGATCCGCTCACCCATCAGCACCAGCGAGGTGTGGTACGGGTCGTCGTCGAGCCAGCCCTCCCAGGTGGGCGCGTAGAGCACTGTGAACGGCCGGTCCACCGACTCGGCGCCGAAGGTGTGCACACCGGCGAGCTGCGGCCGGCCGATCTCGACGATGTCCTGGTCGAGCACACCCACACCGGCCCGCGCGTAGCGCTCCCGGCCGGCCAGGCCGGCGACCCAGACCTCGTCGTACACCTTGCTGTAGGGGTTGACGCTGGCCTGCTTGTCGCTGTCGCCGTGCCCGACGAAGACGTGCTTCGTACCCGGCTCGCGGAGCATGTGGATGTTCGCGCCGACGTTTGCGGAGTAGAGCGCCGCGCGGATGCCGCCGAGGTCGAGGTTCATGAAGTCGACGCCGGCCGGTACGCAGATCACCGGCAGCCGGGTGTCGGCCAACTCCAGGAACGCCTCCCGGCTGCGCATCAGCACCACCGCGCGCTGCTGGAGCGCCTCGGTCGGGGCGAGCCACATGTTCGCCTGGTAGACGTCCTTGGCCGGGCCGGCGAAGTAGAGCGCCACCTCCGGCCGGTAGTTGTCCAGCCAGCGCTGGACCGCCGGCAGCAGCGGGCCCTGCCCGGCGCCCCGACCCCGGAGCCAGGTCAGCGCGATGATGGCGCCCACCAGACCGGTCGCCACGACCGCCACCGCGCCGGCCGCGAAGAACGGCGTCGGATCGTGCTGCACCGCGGCGGCCACGCCGGCCGGCACCAGCAGCAGGTTGAGCAGGGGCATCCGGTCACCGGCGACCGCCGCCGCCCAGGCGGGTGGTTGGGGGGCGCTGGACAGTGGACCCAGCTCGATGTTGCGCACCATGGCGGAGAGCGGGTTACGCCGCTCGATCATGGTGGAGAGCGCACCGGCGAAGACCGACACGACCCACACCGCGGCCGGCAGCACCAGCAGCAGGGTCAGCTCGCCACCGCTGAGCCGCACCTCGGCAACGACCAGCAACACGGCGGCGAGGTCCCGGGTCAGCTGCCGGTACGACCAGTGCAGGCCCACCTTCTCCAGCAGCAGCTGCGACGGCGGAGACCAGCGGGCGACGGCGAACTCGCCGAAGATGGCGGCCAACCCGGCGACGGCGAACAGGCCGATCCAACCGAATACGCCACCGACGAGCATGACCAGGTAGGCCAGGACCAGTAGCGCACTCTGGGCGGCCACACCGAGGCGTCCTGTCAACGTGCCGAACAAACGAGTTCGCTCCCTACGAGATTTCGTTGCGGGCGGTGCCCGTGATGGACCGACGTCACTCCCCCGTCGCACAGCGGCTCAGTAGCGGCCGGCTGCGTGTGACTGCGACCTTAACGCGAGGGGACAGCTCGGTGTCGCTCGGGTATCCGGCACCATTTCGGGCAAAGTTCCGCACCGGGGCGCGCCCGACCCCACCACGGGGCCGGGCGCTCGGTGCGGGTGAAGCGCTCAGCCGACCCGCCGGAAGCAGGTCATGGCGCCGGGCGCCTTGCGCTTGGCGAACTCCTGGTAACCCAGCTGCGGCGCGGTGTCGCGGGCGTACCGGTTGCCGTTGTAGACGCAGATTGTGCCCACGTCGAGGCGGTCCAGTGCCGGCTTCAACTCGGCCGGCGTCGGGCTGGCGGCGCCGTCCGCGAAGCCGGCGAGCAGCAGTCGGTCCTTGGCGAACTGGGAGTTGAGGTCGTACTCGACGAGGTAGAAGTCACGGGGCAGGACAACCCGGACCTCGCTGGTGACGATCGGCGTGGTGCGCATGATCGTCTTCGGGGCGAGCAGCAGGCCCTGGGGACGGTCCAGGTCCTTGATCCAGAACGCGATCGCCTGACGCTGCTGCGGAAGCTTCCAGGTGGGGCGGTCGTGCACCTCGACCCAGCTCTTCGGCGACCACATCGGCGTGGCGAACAACGCGAACGAGGCGACCAGCAGCACCGCGATCCCCCCGGACGCCGCCCGGCGCAGCGCCCGGGTCGGTGCCGGCACGCGCACCGTGCAGAGCAGACCGATCAGCGTCGGCAGGGCGAGCAGCCACGGCACGCGCCAGAGCACCACCGAGATGCCGCTCAACGCGCTCAGCAACTCCAGCACGCCGGGCACGAACAACACGCTCAGCGCTAGGGCGGCGCCGGCGGCGAGCAGCGCGGGCGTACGCCGACGGGCGATCAACGCGCCGCACCACAGCGCCAGACCGCTGATCACCCCGACCACGCCGAACAGCAGGGTCCGCCGGTAGGTGTACGCCGCGTCGAAGAAGGCGTCGTCCGCGCCGGTCGCGCTCATCCCGCCGAGCAGCAGGCGGGAGACCACCAGCGAGCCGATCGGGTACGCGAGGGCGGCGACCGCCGCGACCACGGCGGCCTTCCACCGGCCGACCAGCAGCATGGCGAACCCGGCGGCGCCGACCAGCATCGGCAGGATGATCGCCGCGGTGTTGGTGAGCCCGATCGCGGTGATCGAGAGCGCCACGATGAGCAGCAGGCTGCGCCGCGACCGGTTGTCGAACCACTCGGTCAGGTAGAGCCACATCAGCGGGATGACCGCCGAGACGAACATGCCCTTGCCCTCGTGCAGCCGGGGAATGTGGAACGTGCCCAGTGCGGCGTCCCCGCCCGCGACGAGGTAGAGGTACGCGATCGCCACGGTGAAGGCGAGCACCGGACGGCGCGGGGCCCACCGGTGCGTCAGCCGCCACAGCGCCAGCGCTGCGAGCACCGCCATGATCGGCAGCAGCACGTACCAGAGGGCCGAGCTGGCGTGGATGCCGATGACGTTGGCGAACGCGCCGTCGAACACCTCGATCGACGGGATGGGCGGCTGCGAACCCATCGACGGCAGCACGTTCTCGGAGAACAGGAAGTCGTTGAGCGGGATCAGGTCACGCTCGGCGATCCACACCGACTTGCCGACGTAGTAGACGTCGTCCGGGGTGTTGCGGGCCATGAAGAACGACGAGATGCCGACCAGGACCGAGACGACCAGCGCGTACGCCGACTGCGCCGGGGTGGGCGCCGGGGCGGCCGGCGTGGGCGTCGGGCCGTTCAGCCAGGCCTGGCGCACCAGCAGCAGCCCGCCGACGGCCGCGAGCAGGCCGGACACGGCCGGGATCCACCAGGAGACGTTGACGCTGGTGTTGGCCAGACCGGCGGAGACGGCGGCCACGGCGGCGGCGACCAGCACACCGATCAGCAGGCGACGGTCGGCGGCGGGCCGCGCGCTGACGGGCTCCTCCCGTGCCGCCGACACGCTGTCGGCCGGGGCGCTGTCGGCCGGGGCGCGGCGGCGGGCGCGCAGCACGGCCACGACCGCGAGCACCACACAGGCCAGCAGCCAGATCCGGAAGGTGACCGACGGACGCAGGTCACCCAGGAAGGCCAGGTGGTAGAGCACTGTGAAGAGCGCGAATGCGATCACCGCACCATCGGTGAGCACCGCCGGGGCGACGGCCACCAGCGCGCGTACCCGGGACAGCCCGGTGCGGGCGTCGGCGGGCCGGGATGCCTGCCCGGGCCGCGGCGTCGGATCCGGTTCGGCGGGCGCTACGGCGATGCTGTCGACGTTGGCCACGGGCGTCCTTACTCGTCGGGCGGATGAGGGGCGTCGGCACGGTGACGGCCGGGTGTCAAGGGGGCAGCGTAGCGGAATCGGGCAGGGGGGCCGTTGCTGCCGACGACCGGGTGTCGGGGAGCTGGTCAACCCGCCATCGGTGCCGCCCGCGGGCGGGGCAGCGCGCTGTCGGCGCCGAGCCCGGCCGCCACGGATTCGACCAGATTGTCGAGGTAGCTGTCGGTCAGTGGGAGACGGGCGATGGCGAGCCGCCAGTAGAGCGGCCCCACGATGAGGTCGACGGCGGCGTCCAGCTCCGTGTCGGCGGGCAGTTCGCCACGCTGCACGGCCCGGGTGACCAGGTGACCGCCGATCTCCTGCTGCCGGGCGTGCAGCACCTGACGCAGGGTCGCGTCGATGCTGGGGTTGCGGGCGGCCTCGGCCAGGAGATCCGGAATGATCTGCGACGCCAGTGGGTGGCGCAGCGCGTGCGCCACCGCCTGGAACAGCAGCGCGAGATCACCGCGCAGCGTGCCGGTGTCCAGTGCGGGGAGCTTGCCGTGTGCCGCAGCGGCGACGACCTCCAGCACCAGATCGAGCTTCGAGCTCCACCGTCGGTAGATCGCCGTCTTGCTGACGCCGGCCCGCCGGGCCACCGCCTCGATGGAGAGCCGGCCGTAGCCGACAGCGGCGAGCTCCTGCATCAGCGCCCGGCGGATCGCCGTGGTGATCTCGTCGCGCAGCACCGCCGCGCCGGCCGGCGCCCGCCTCTTCTCGGTGGTCATCGAGGGCTCTTATCGCAGGTCACGCCGGATAGCGTAGCGCAACGACGGTACGGTTGCGTCCCGACGTGTTTCGGACTACTGTCCTCGCAGCGACGAGGCGGCGCCCCGCGCAAATTTCCCACTAGGATTCGATCGTCGCGAGCAACCCCCGTCTGCACGAAAGATCGGAGCGCCATTTCCATGGCCACCACCGCGCTGGTCGACCCCGACACGGGCCTGACCCAGGCGCAGCTGGCCGCTCGGCACGGGCTACGGGTCGCCGGTGAGCGACCCAGCCTCGTCGAGTACAGCCGCCGACTCTGGGCCTACCGGCACTTCATCGCCGCGTACGCCAATGCCAAGCTCGTCGCCTCGTACAGCAACGCCAAGCTGGGTCAGCTCTGGCAGGTGCTCACCCCGCTCACCAACGCGGCGGTCTACTACCTGATCTTCGGGGTGGTGCTTGCACAGAACAGCATCCCGAACTTCATCGCCTACCTGACCACCGGGTTGTTCATCTTCAACTTCACCCAGAGCGCGGTTCTGGCCGGCACCCAGTCGATCAGCAGCAACCTGGGGCTGATCCGGGCGCTGCACTTCCCCCGGGCCAGCCTGCCGCTGTCCACCACGATCACCCAGTTCCAGCAACTGCTGGCCTCGATGGTGGTGCTGGTCGGCATCGTGCTGGTCACCGGCGAGCCGCTCACCTGGGAGTGGTTGCTGCTGGTGCCGGCGCTGCTGCTGCAGGCGGTGTTCAACGCCGGCGTGGTGCTGCTGGTGGCCCGACTGGGCGCCAAGTCGAGCGACCTGAAGCAGGTCATGCCGTTCATCATGCGTACCTGGATGTACGGCTCCGGCGTCCTCTACAGCGTCAGCCTCTTCGACCGGCTGCCCGGCTGGGCGACGACAGTGGTGCAGTACAACCCGCTGCTGGTCTACATCGAGCTGGCACGGTACTCGCTGCTCGAGGAGGCCCCGCTGCTCAACGAGTCGCTGACCCAGCTCTGGCTGGTCGGCGCCGGTTGGGCGCTGGTCGCCGGCATCGGCGGTTTCATCTACTTCTGGCGCGGCGAACAGGAGTACGGCCGTGGTTGATCACTTCGACGCCCCCACCGAGGCGAGCGCGACGATGACCCGAACCCAGGAGCGCATCCCGACAGTGGTCGTGGACGACGCGCACATCATCTACCGGGTGCACCAGGGTGCCGCCGGTGGCACCACGCCGGTGGCCGCGCTGCGCCGGCTGGTCAAGCGCACCCACGCGCCGAACGTCCGGGAGGTGCATGCGGTCAAGGGCATCTCGTTCACCGCGTACCGGGGCGAGGCGATCGGGCTGATCGGCAGCAACGGCTCCGGCAAGTCCACCATCCTGCGGGCCATCGCCGGTCTGCTGCCGGTGAACCGGGGGGCCATCCACACCCAGGGGCAGCCGTCGCTGCTGGGCGTCAACGCCGCCCTGCTCAACGACCTCTCCGGGGAGCGCAACGTCGTCCTCGGGTGCCTGGCCATGGGCATGCATCCCGATGACGTGGCCAAGCAGGCCGCGGGAATCATCGACTTCTCCGGGATCAACGAGCGGGGTGACTTCGCCAGCCTGCCGATGCGGACGTACTCGTCGGGCATGGCGGCCCGGCTGCGGTTCTCCATCGCCGCCGCCAAGAAGCACGACGTGCTGCTCATCGACGAGGCGCTCGCCACCGGCGACAAGGGCTTCCGTAGGCGCAGCGAGCAGCGGGTGCGGGAGCTGCGGGAGGGCGCGGGGACGGTGTTCCTGGTCAGCCACCAGCTCTCCTCCGTACGGGACACCTGCGAACGGACGATCTGGCTGGAATCGGGCGTCATCCGGATGGATGGCCCCACCGACGAGGTCATCCGGGCGTACGAGGCATACGCGAACAGCAAGTAGAGTTCCGGCGAACGTCCGGCATCGACATGGCACCCGAGGACCGCGTCACCCGCGTTGGGGCGACGCGGTCCGCGCGTTAAGGTTCATTCCGTCGCCGCTCGGGCGGAACCTTCCGTTAACGCATCCCTGAGAGTGAGGATCCGGCAATGACGCAGGACCAGACCCCTGGCCCGGACGCCGAAGCGGAGACCCCGACGCCGTGGCGGCCCTCGCGGACAGTGGCGGTGGTTCTGGCCGGCGGCACCGGGACGCGGCTGGGGCTCGGCATCCCGAAGCAGCTGCTGAAGATCGCCGGTAAGCCGATCATCGAGCACACCCTCGCGGTCTTCGAGGCGGCACCGGAGATCGACGAGATCATCGTGCTGATGGCCACCGGCCACGTCGAGGACGCCCAGCAGATCGTCGAGAAGGCCGGCCTGCGCAAGGTCACCAAGGTGATCGAGGGCGGTGACACCCGCAACGCCACCACCCGGATCGCGCTGGACGCGGTCGGCCCGGAAGACTGCAACATCCTCTTCCACGACGCGGTACGCCCGCTGCTCAGCGGCCGGATCGTGCGCGAGTGCGTCAACGCGCTCTGGAGCTACGACGCCGTGGACGTGGCCATCCCCTCCGCGGACACGATCATCCAGGTTGACGACAACGACTGCATCACCGACATCCCGGTGCGCTCCCGGCTGCGCCGTGGTCAGACCCCGCAGGCGTTCCGCTCCCCCACGATCCGGGCGGCGTACCAGATCGCCGAGGACGACCCGGACTTCGCCGCCACCGACGACTGTGGCGTGGTGCTGCGCTACCTTCCCGGCACCCCGATCAAGGTGATCGACGGTTCGGACGAGAACATCAAGGTCACCCACCCGGTCGACGTGCACCTGGCGGACAAGCTCTTCCAGCTCGCCGCCGCGCAGGCGCCCCGACTGACCGACCACCGCAGCTACAGCGAGGAGCTGACCGGCCGGACCATCGTGGTGTTCGGCGGCAGCTACGGCATCGGCCACGAGTTGGCCGAGCTGGCCCGGCGCTACGGCGCCCAGGTCTTTCCGTTCAGCCGTTCCAGCACGGGCACCCACGTGGAGCGGGCCGAGGACGTCGAGGCCGCGCTGACGACCGCCTTCGAGGCCACCGGCCGGATCGACCACGTGGTGGTCACCGCCGGCATCCTGGAGAAGGGCGCCCTCGCCGAGATGGACGAGGAGACCATGGACCGGGTGCTCCAGGTCAACTTCGTCGGCCCGGTGACCATCGCCCGCCAGGCCCTCCCGTACCTGCAGCAGACCAAGGGCCAGTTGCTGCTCTACACCTCCAGCTCCTACACCCGGGGCCGGGCCCGCTACGCGCTCTACTCGGCCACCAAGGCCGCCCTGGTCAACCTCACCCAGGCGCTCGCTGACGAGTGGGCCGACGTGGGCGTCCGCGTCAACTGCATCAACCCGGAGCGCACCGCCACGCCGATGCGGACGCGGGCCTTCGGCGAGGAGCCGGAGCACACCCTGCTCGCCGCGGAGGCCGTCGCCCAGTCGTCGCTGGACGTGCTGATCTCCGACCTGACCGGTCAGGTGATCGACGTACGGCGGGCACCCGGTGACGGGCCCACGCCGAGCGTGCCGGCGCAGTCCGGGTCGGGTCGGGTCGAGACGCCGGCCGGCGCGACGTCCGCGAACTGACGCCGACGGCTGCGGAACCACGAACGGAGCGACATGCGCGGCGACCTGGTCCGAAAACTGGCCGCCCGGTGCCTGACCACCGGGTTGGCCGTGCTGGCCTTTGTCGTGCTGGCGCTGACCGGCGCCACCGGCTGGGGGCTGGCGTTGGCCGTCGCCGCGCTGGCCGCCTCGGCCGCCGAGCAGCGGATCCGGCCCGGCGCCGACCTGGTGGCGGAGACCACGTTGATCGCCGCGGCGATCCTGGTCGGTTACTCCCGGCGGCTGGACGACGGGCTCAACCTCGCGCTGGTCGCCACGGGGCTGGTCCTGCTGGGGCTGGTGCTGCTGGTGGGGCCGCTGCGCACCGCCGGCGGTCTGGAGATCCGGGCGGCCAACCTGCCGGTACGCGCCTGGACGCCGCTGATCGCCGACCGGCTCGGCACGGCCCTGCTCGGGCTGCTCGCCGCCCTGGCGCTCGCCGCCGCGCTCGCCCTGCCGACCGGTGTGGCGCTGGCCGCCAGCCTGCTGGTCGGCGCGGGCGCCGGTGCGGTCGCACTGGACCTCGCCCGGCGGCGGTTCCGGCCGCGGGCCGGTGGCGGGTCGGTTACCGCCGCGCTGCGCCGGCACCAGCCGGAGTTCCTGCTCTACTTCTCCGCGCCTCCCGGCTCGGAATACCAGGTCACCATGTGGCTGCCGTACCTGGAACGGATCGGCCGGCCGTTCCTGGTCGTGCTGCGTGAGCCGGAGTTCCTGGCACCGATCGCGGCAGCCACCGACGCGCCGGTGGTCTACTGCCCCACCCTGCAGGCGATAGACGAGGCGTTGGTGCCGAGCCTGCGGGCGGCGTTCTACGTCAACCACGGTGCGAAGAACAGCCACTGCGTCCGATTCACCCAGCTCACCCACATCCAGCTGCACCACGGCGACAGCGACAAGGCGCCGAGCGCCAACCCGGTGTCGGGGATCTTCGATCGGATCTTCGTGGCCGGGCAGGCGGCGATCGACCGGTACGCCCGCGCCGGAGTGCAGATCCCGGCGGACAAGTTCGTGGTGGTGGGTCGCCCACAGGTCGAGTCGATCGAGGTACGCCCGGAGCCCGCAAGAGGGTTGGCGCACCCGACGGTGCTCTATACGCCGACCTGGACCGGGCACCACGCCGACGCCGACTACTGCTCGCTGCCGGTGGCCGAAAGCCTGCTGCGCCGACTATTGGAGCGCGGCGCGACGGTGATCCTGCGGGCCCACCCGTACACCGCGCAGAACCCGGCATCAGCCCGCCAAGTGGGCCGCCTGACCGAGTTGCTCGTCGCAGACCGGGCCCGCACCGGCCGCCAGCACCTGGTCGGCGCGGCGGCTCGGGAGCTGAGCCTGACCGAGTGCGTCAACACCGCCGACGCGCTGGTCTCCGACGTGTCCGGCGTGATCTCGGACTTCCTCTACTCCGGCAAGCCGTACGCGGTCACCGACATGGGCGACGAGGGCGACCGGTTCGTGGAGCGGTTCCCGCTGGCCGGGTCGGGTTACGTGCTGCGCCGGGACATGTCCAACGTGGACGAGGTGCTGACCGCACTGCTGGACACCGATCCGCTGGCCGAGGCCCGCTGGGCCACCCGCCGCCGCTACCTGGGTGACTTCCCGGCCGAGTCGTACGCTGAGGCGTTCCTGACCGCTGCCCGCCGGGAGCTGGCACCGGCTGAGACACTGACCGCGTCCACACCGGCGTAGGGTCTGTTTCATAAGGGCGGTCGAGCCGAGGCCGGCCGCCCTGACCGCTCAGCGGTACGGGTCCAGCAGCGCCAGCACCGCCGCCGGGTCCTCCACGTGCGCGTTGTGCCCGAGACCGGGCAGCGTGGCGACCGGTACGCCGTACTCCTTGAGCTGTTCGTCGGTGACCATCGGATCGTTCTCCCCGCGCGCCAGCACCACCGGCACGTCGGTCGCCGCCAGCAGCGCGGTCAGGTCGGGCTCGCCGACGGCGAAGGCGGTCGGGTCCATGGCGAGGCGCCACCGGCCGTCGACCTGGCGCAGCCCGGCGTCCACCACGGGGTGGTCCGGCGGGACCAGGCCGGCCAGCCCGGAGACCCGCAGGTAGCGGCGAGCCGCCTCGGTGCGGCTGGCGAACCAGCTCACCGGGCGGGCGGCGACCTCGGCCGCGCGGGTCAGCTCATCGGGTGACCAGAGCGCCTTGATGCCCAGCCCGACGACCGCGTCCACCGGCGTTCCGGCGTCGCGGGCGGCCAGCGCCAGGCCGACCACCCCACCCAGCGAGTGCCCGAGCACGACGAGCCGGTCGTCGGGAGCGAGGGCCTGCGCGACCTGCTGGGCGAAGCCCGCGAAGGAGTACGACGGCAGCGGCGACGCCCAGCCGTGGCCGGCGAGGTCCGGTGCCAGCCACCGCCCGGGCCAGTGCTGCTCAAGGTACGGGGCCCAGGGCAACCACACGTCCCCGGTCGCTCCCATGCCGTGCAGCAGCAGCAGGACCGGCCTGCGGCCGGCGTGACCACCCGTCTTCTCCACCACGGCCGCAGTCTCCCACGGTTCACGGCCGGGTACGAGAGCCGTCGATGACGGACCGCGCGGACAAACGCCGCGGGCGCCGGCCCCTTGTGGGAGACGGCGCCCGCGGCGGTCAGCGTGCCCGGGTCAGGCGGAGTAGCCCCGGCTGGTGATCCAGTTGGCCAGGTCGATAGTGGTGATCCAGTACGACGGGTCGGCCGGGTTCGCCGAGTCGGCGATCCGTACGGTGCGACCGTTGTCCTTGTAGCCCACCACGGCGATGTAGTGCCCGCCGCCGTAGGAGTGCCAGCCGCCGTCGGTGTCGGTGGCGTCCCCGACGACGTTGGCCACCACGCCCCGGCCGTCGGTGATGGCCTTCACCACGTCGGCCTGGAGGCGGTCCATCTGGGCCGGGCTGGGCGCGCCGGGGAACATCCGGGTCCGGTACGGGGAGCCCTTCACCTCGGCGTTGAGCACCCGCGTGGTGTCCTCGGCCGAGTTGGTGCCCATCTCGGTGGTGCCCAGCTCGGCGCCGAGCTCCTGCTGTGTGCGGTCGATGCCGGCGGCGCTGAGCGCGTTCCGGGTGGCCGCCGGGCCGCAGTTGTAGTAGGTGTTCTGCGCCTCGTAGTCGTAGTCGAGCACCTTGGTCGCGGGCGGCTTCGGCCGCTCCGGCTTCCGGGTCAGGTCGGGGTTGCTGCTGGCCTTGGCGGCGGGCGACGCGGCGCTGGTGGCCGGGGCGGCCGTGGTCGGCACGGCGCTGGCCGAGGGGGACGCGTCCCGAGCCTCGCCGCGGGAGGCGGCGACGTCGCTGCGCATCTCGGCGACAGTGGTCGCGGTGCGCTGGCCGGCCGGGGCGTCGTCGGCAGTGGTGAGCAGGGCGCCGGTGGTGGTGGCGATCGCGAGGGCCGCCGCGGAGGCGGCGACGATCTGGTACGGGCGCTCGGTGGCGAGGCGGCGGAGCTGACGCTGCAGGGTGTGCTTCACGGGGTCCTCCACGGATCGGGGGAGAGCGGCACACCGGGGCCGGACCGGTATCCGGGCAGGCGCCAGCGCGCGGACAGTGGTCCGCGGATGGTGAACCGCTCAGGGGAACGCCCGGCGCGGCCGGGCGGGGAAGGCGATGACCCGGGGGGTCAGCTCACCGTCACGCGACGAATGAGCGGGTGCACCGCCGCGCCGTGGAGGCGAGGGAACAACCGAGGGGTGGAAAGGTGCTGCACGAGGATGGGACTCCTTCCGACACCGCCTACCGGGTTAGCTGACGGATTCGGGCGGGAAGACGCCCTACCGCGGGCCGTGGCTCGCGGATTCACCCCGGACTTACTGGTGGGTCCCCGGTTCGTTGATCACGATTAAGCGGGTCGATGCGGCGTCGCGTCTTGCGATCGGTTACCGCACCGGACGGCACGACACTACTGGCGTCTCAACGCCCTGCCAAGCCAGGTTCACCTGCGTAAACCCCAATCGGCGCGACAATTTCTGCGCGTATTGCCGATGATGTGACTCGATGGGACAAGCGGTTACGGCGACGCCTGCGGGCGACAACCGGACAGGCCGCAAAGAATGCGGCCACAATCGCGTGAACAATCCCGCCGATCGCGTCGGACGTCCGGTTTCCCGATTGGGTGACCGGCCTCACATCACGGATTGGGCTCAACCCGCCCGGGCCGGGCGCCAGCGTGCCACGACGGTGGGACGCAACGCCCCGGCCACCGTGCGGCGCGCGGGGACCAGGGTCGGGCGTAGCCGGGCCGCCGCGGCGTACGCCTCCTCGGCGAGGGCACGAGCCGAATCGGCGGCCAACTCCGCGTCGCGCCAGGCGGCCCGCTCACGGTCGGCGGCCACCTGGTAGTCGGCCAGCCGCGCATCCCGGACCACCCGGCTGATCAGCACCTCCTGCTCGACCGGGTGTCGCCGGGGATCCCAGCCGCGCCGGTGCCCGAACACGTCGCCGAGCTGCGCCATCGTCAGGTCGCCCCGCCAGTACGCCGCCATCGCCGCCCGGTGCAGATAGCGTTCCCGGGCGGCGTACTCGGCCGGGGTGTGCGGGGTCTGCGGGGTGGGCAGCGCCCCGGCGCCCGCGAAGCGACGGGCGGCGGTGTCCGCCTCGTCGTACCCGATCCAGGCCTGCTCCAGCTGCTCCTGAGCGGTCAGCCAGGCGGCGCGTCGTCGCTTGGCGGTGGTGGCCGCGCCGGCCGCGGCGACGGCGACCTCCTCGGCGTAGCGGCGCCTGTCGACGGCCTCGGCGGCGGCCAGCTCCCGAGGAGTGGGCCCGGCCGGGAGCGGGTCGTCAGTTGGCCGGTCCCGTTCGGGGCGGGCGGCCAGCACGGCGAGCAGGCCCAGGGTCAGCAGGAACAGCGTCGACCAGATGGCGGCGGCCCGCGGCATCTCGGTCACGAACTGGTAGAAGACGACGGTCTCCATGGTCGGCACCTCGGGGAGAGAGCAGTGCGATGGGGAGCCGCGCCGACCAGTGGGCCACGGCGGGCCACGGATCGGCGGGTCAGGGGGCGGGTGGGTCGACAGGGCGCGGTGTCGGGACGGTCGTCCCGGTGGCTCAGCGCCCGGGTGGAGCCCGGGAAGCCCGACCACCCGCTGCGTCGACGAGGGACGGCCGGTCAGATTCGGCCGCGCGGACCGGCAGCACGCCGGCCGCGATGGTGCCCTGATCGTCGGGGAGCGCCACCGGCGTGTCGACCGACCACGTCGGGACCGACTCCTCGGCGGCCTCCGGCGGTATCGCCGGGGCCGGGCGGGCCGCACCGTGTGCCTCGGAGTGGCGGTAGCAGGCCGTCAGCGACCCGGCGGCGACCGAGGCTGGCACCGCGCTCGACGTCGGCACCGGGCCGGGTGTTGGCGTGGCGGCCGTGGCCGGGCCTGCGCCGAGCGCCAGGGCCGCGACGACGGCGAGGCTGGTCAGCACCCGAGTCGCCCAGCGCGCCACCCACCACAGCGGACAGGTGAACGCGACCGGAAGCACGTCCCCACGCTACCGTCGCGCCGACCCGGGCGCACCGACCACGGGCGTGTCGGAGCACGCCGCGCCGACCTCGTTGACCAGGGTGGACGTTGTCAGCGAAGGTCGACGTACGTTGATCGACCGGCGGGCTGAGCGACCTCGTCGGCAGGTACGTCGACCTCGCCACGGGCGCTGCCTGCGGGGTCCCGTGCGTCATCGTCGCCGGCCGCCCGTTGTCGGGGGACGGGCGCCGGACGGGCCGCACGGCGCGGCGCGAGCCGGCGCATCATCGGGGTTTCGACGAAGCGGTGCAGCAGCCCGGCGAGGATCAGGTTCGCCGCCAGGAAGCCGAGCACCACGGCCGGGCCACGCCAGCCCGCGAAGCCGATCCCCCACGTCCCGCTCCAGCGCAGCACGCTCGTCATCACCAGGACGTGCACCAGGTAGAAGGCGAACGAGACCTCACCGAGCCAGACCACCGGCCGGGACCGCCACGGCGAGCGCCGACCCCGCACGTCCGCGTCCGCGGCCGCGGTGATCACCAACAGGTACGCGACCGCGAGCAGCGTGGTCCACAGCTCGGCGCGGATCCACTGCGCGGCCGCCACCCAGGTGACCACGAAGATCCCGCTGGCCACTGTCAGCCCGGGACCACGCCAGAGCCCCCGGCGCATCAATTCGGCCGCCACCGCGCCCAGCCAGAACTCCAGCGACCGCACCGGCGGGAAGATCTGGGTGAACCACCAGCGGCTCACCTCCGGCACCAACTCCTGTGCCGGCCAGAGCGCGAGGATCAGCAGCGGCAGCACGACGATCAGCGCCCAGAGCAGCTTCGGTCGGGCCCGGCGCAGCAGCGGCAGCGCCAGCGGCAGACAGAGGTAGAAGAAGAACTCGCAGGACAGCGACCAGCTGACGGTGTTGATGCTGTAGAACCAGCCCGGCCGAGGGTCCCACGCCTGCAACAGCAGCAGGTTCTCCAACGCCGCCGCCGGCAGGACCGGGTCGGCGAACCACCAGGCGACCACCAGCGTCGCCGCGAACAGCACCAGGTGGTTCGGGTAGATCTTGGCGATCCGCCGCCGCCAGAAGGTACGCCGGGAGTCCCCCTCCCGGGCCGACCAGACCAGCACGAACCCACTGAGGATGAAGAAGAACTGCACCCCGGAGAGACCGAGGGTGAACAGCGCGTCAATCACGGCCTTGTAGTCCGGCTCGGCGATGATCCGCATGGTGCCGGCGTGAAAGCCGAAGACCAGCAGCGCGGCGATCCAACGCAGCCCGGTCAGCGAGGGCAGCCGGGGCGGGGCCGGTGCGGGCCGGGCGGCCGACGTCGCGGCGACGCTCGTCATGCCGGGATCCCGGCGCTCGGCAGGGTCACCAGCACGGTCGTAGCCTCCTCGTCGCGGCGTCGGACGGCGCGACGGCGACGCCCACGACGACCCGGCAGGGCCGCACCGAGGCACCCTACCGGGTCACTCCCGGGTGAACCGGACGCATCCCACCCGCCCCACGAGCCCGCGATCCGCGGGTCCGAAAACGCCCACCAGCCCGGCGTTAACCTTCCGCTGGGCGGGAGTTCAGAGAGTCCACCATCGGCGGCAACGTCAGGTTCCGGGGCCGGCCACCCGGGTCGTCGAAGGTGGCGGACGTGGTCAATGAGCCGACGCACGCACCGCTGCTGAGCATCGTCGTGCCCGTGTACGGCGTCGAGGCGTACCTGTACCAGTGCCTCGAGTCGATCCGGGCCGACATCCCGGCGGGCGAGTCGGACGCGGTCGAGCTGATCGCCGTCGACGACGCCTCCCCGGACGGCTGCGGCGACATGCTCCGCTCGTACGCGGTCAGCCGCGACGGCGTGCGCGTCGTGCACCTGAGCAGCAACGTGGGTCTGGGGCTGGCCCGCAACGCCGGGCTCGACGTGGCCACCGGCCGGTACGTCTGGTTCGTCGACAGCGACGACTGGTTGCCGCCGGGCACGATCGCGGCGGTGCTGGACCGGTTGCGCCAGCACCAGCCCGACGTGCTGATGCTCGATCACCTGCGGATGCACGAAGGCGGCAGGCGGGAGGTCGACGCGAGCAGCCCGCTGCTGCGCGGGATCACCGGCGTCACCCGGTTGGCCGACCAGCCGCAGCTGCTGCGGGTGCAGCACACCGCCTGGAACAAGGTGGTCCGCCGGGACTTCATGGACGAGTTGGAGCTGCGGTTCTTCCCCGGCTGGTACGAGGACATCCCGTTCAGCCACCCCCTGCTGATCGGGGCCGAGAAGATCTCCGTGCTGGACCGGGTCTGCTACCTGTACCGCCAGGGCCGCCAGGGCGCCATCACCTCCACCCGCAGCGGCCGGCACTTCGACGCCTTCGCCCAGTACGAGCGGCTGATGGACTGGGTCGCCCGAAAGCACCCGGACGAGCGGTTGCAGGCCGAGCTGTTCGAGCTGATGATCAGCCACTACCTGGTGGTGGTGGGCAACGACGGCCGGCTGCACCCACACCTGCGGCGCGACTTCTTCCACCGGGCCGCCGCGCACTACCGTCGCTACCTGCCCACCGGCGGTTACCCGCTGCCCCCGGGAGTGACCGGGCTCAAGCACCGCCTCGTCGGGCGGGGTGACTGGGTGGCGTACTCGGCGCTGCGCCAGGCCCATCGGGTCGCTGGTCGCCTGCGTCGACCCGGCCCGGCGGTCAGCGCCGACGGCGGTTCGCTCGCCGCCGACGAGGACCCGGGGCGAGGGGCGAGCGCCGGGCCGACGCGCGACGGTGGGCTCGCGCCGGAGCGGCGTGACGCGCTGGCCGTCGGCCGGCTGCCGTGATCGACCCCACCGCGCAGCACGCCGGGAGCCGGGGCGGCTCCCGACGCCCTGATTTCCCAGGTCGTCCGCCCGCCGGGTGGACGACGACAGCACCACCGCACCCCGGTGCGGGCGTACCTGAGCAGAGGTCGGAATGACGGCGACAATCAAGATCGGACCGCACGCGGTCGGTGCCGGGGAGCGACCGTTCGTGGTCGCCGAGATGTCCGGCAACCACAACGGCGATCTGAACCGGGCGCTGGCCATCGTCGACGCGGTGGCCGCGAGCGGGGCGCACGCGCTCAAGCTCCAGACGTACCGGCCGGACACCATCACCATCGACGTCGACACCCCGGCGTTTCGGATCTCCAGCGGGCACGAGCTGTGGGGCGGGGAGAACCTGTACCGCCTCTACGAACGCGCGCACACCCCGTACGAGTGGCACGCCCCGATCTTCGAGCGGGCCCGCGAGCAGGGCCTGACCGTCTTCTCGTCGCCGTTCGACGCGACCGCCGTGGAGCTGCTGGAGTCGCTGGGCGCGCCCGCGTACAAGATCGCCTCGTCGGAGCTGGTCGACCTGCCGCTGATCCGACTTGTGGCCAGCACCGGCAAGCCGATGGTGATCTCCACCGGAATGGCGACGGTCGCCGAGATCGACGCCGCCGTACGCACCGCCCGGGCCGGCGGCGCGGCGGGCATCGTCCTGTTGGCCTGCACCGCGTCCTACCCGGCGCCGCCGGCCGACAGCAACCTGCGCCGGTTGCCGGTGCTGGCCGGCGCGTTCGACGTGCCGGTCGGGCTCTCCGACCACACCCCCGGCATCGGGGTAGCGGTCGCCTCGGTGGCGCTCGGCGCCTGCTTCATCGAGAAGCACGTGACGCTGGACCGGGCCGACGGCGGCGTGGACTCGGACTTCTCCCTGAACCCGGCGGAGCTCACGGCCCTGGTCGCCGAGTCCGGCCGCGCGTACGAGGCGCTGGGCGGCACCGCGATCGGACCGACCCCCGCGGAGCGGGAGGCGCTACGGTTCCGCCGGTCCCTTTTCGTGGTCGAGGACGTCCGGGCCGGCGATCCGGTGACCGCGCACAACGTCCGCTCGATCCGGCCGGCCGGCGGGCTGGCGCCCGTGGAGATCGACCGGGTCCTGGGCCGCACCTTCACCACCGACGTCCCGCGTGGCACCCCCCTGAGCTGGGACCAGATCTAACCCCAGCCGCCCCGCCCCGCGATCTTGCAGTTACTGTTCCGGCGAAAGGCGCGCAAGCCGCGATTCGGCGTCAGAAAGTGCAAGATCGCGGGGCGGGAGGGTCGGGGCGAAGCCGACGGTGACCACCAGGTCGGCCACCCAGAGGGTCCGCCAGATCGCCGATCCGTCGGCCGGCGTACCCAGACCATGGCGCCGCCACCACGCCGCCACCGACACATCGGCCAACTTGCACCAGCATTCGGCCCGCGTCCAGCGGGCCCAGAAGTCCGCCGTGCCGAACCGGCGGGCCAGCGCCGGGGGCACCGGGGCATCGGCGCGCTCCGCGTCGACGGCCACCCGCCAGCCGGGCGCCGGTGGGCCGTACCAGCCGACGCACCGTCCATCGTCGAGGTGACTGCGGGTCACCGCGTCTGCCATCGCGGCCGGCGACCCGATGCGCAGATGCTGCTCGGCGGCGACGAGCAACCCCGGCACCGGACGCGGCAGGGCCGCCCCGCCGTGCCGTGCTGGTTGCACCGGCAGGGGAACACCCCGCAGGTCAGATGGCGGCGGCACCGTCCACCACTATGACCTGGCCGTTGATGTTGGTGTGCTCCCGCAGCAGCATCCGCACGACCGGGGTGACCTCCACCGGCTCGGTCAGGTGACCGGTCGGGGTGCGGCGCACGATCTGGTCGAGCTGGGTCGGACCGAGCACGGCGGACATCTCCGAGGCGAAGAATCCGGGCGCGACCGAGTTGACAAGCATCCGGCCGCCCAGTTCGCGGGCGAGCGAGCGGGTGGCGGCGTCCATGCCGCCCTTGGTGGCCGAGTACGCGACCAGGCCGGGGAAACCGCGCTGCCCGCAGATCGAGGTGATGTTGACGATCCGCCCGCGCAGCCCCTTGGCGAGCATCCGACGGATCACCAACCGGGTCAGCTGAAGCGGGGCCGTCAGGTTGGTCTCGATGATCCGGGCGATGTCGTCGGCGGCGGTGTGTGCGTGCAGGGAGTCCTGCCCCATGGCGGCGTTGTTGACGATGCCGTCGATCGGGCCGAGGCGCTGCTCCACCTCACGGACGAAGATCTGCGCGGCGCGCAGGTCGGTGACGTCCACCGAGCCGACGTGCACCCGGTCGGGGTGCTCGGCGGCGAGCTTCTCCAGCTCCGGGGTGACGGTGCGGGCGAACGCGGCCACGCGTACGCCCGCGTCGAGCAGGTCGGTGACGATGGCCAGGCCCAGGCCACGGGAACCGCCGGAGACGAGGACCACTGAGCTGGGCGGGACGAGCTGGGTGTCGGCTGGCTCAGACATCGCTCTTCAGGGTCTCCTTGACGGGAATGTCGGTCAGGACGCGAATGCGGCGTGGCACCGCGTGCTCGGGAAGCCGGTCGGCGCACCAGCGGACCAGCGCGGCCTCGTCCGGCACACCGGTGTCAGCGCCGGACGGGTCGGCAGCGGCGAGGACCACCTCGGCGACCACCATCCGCCCGAGCACCGGGGCGCGGCGGCCGGTCACCCGGGCCCAGGCCACCGCCGGATGCCCGGTCAGCACGCCGCGGACCAGGCCGGCGGAGACCTTGCTGCCACCGACGTTGATCTCGTCGGAGTCCAGTCGGCCGGTGATCAGCACCCGGCCGTCGAGCACCTGCACCCGGTCGCCGGTGCGGATCGGGCCGGCGAGACCGGCCCCGTGGTACGGGGAGGTGACCACCAGCTCGTCGTCGCGGACGGAGAGCGTCGGCCGGCCCGGGGTCTCCCGGTCCAGCCAGTCGACCGGGAACCCGGCCCGCCCGTCGTGCACCACAATGGACGCCCCCACCTCGGAGGACGCGTAGATCCAGGAGATCCGGGCCGTCGGGAAGACCTCCCGCAGCTGGTCCAGGATCGCCTGGTCCACCGGCTCGCCGCCGAGGGTGATCTGACGCAGCGGCACCCGGGCCAGCGCTTCGGCGTCGCGGTAGAGGGTGCGCCGCCAGAAGGTCGGGGTGCCGGACGCCGCGTCCACCCCTTGGGTGGCCGCGACAGTGGGCCAGTCGTCCAGCTCGTCCGGCTCGACCACCACCAGGTGCTGGCCCGGCTGGGTCAGCGACAGGGTGACGACCTGCCACCAGGCGTACGTGCCGGGGGCGTACGGGCAGAGCCAGGTGCGGTCGGGCTGATCGGCCCGCACTGTGGTCAGCGTGTCGAGGGTGTGCCCGACCCGCTTCGGACGCCCGGTGGAGCCAGAGGTCAGCAGCCAGAGCCGGCCCGGCTCGGCGGCTCGCGGCCGGGCCGGTGCGCTCGGGTGCACGCCGTCGTCGTCGAGGACGCTGACGGTGAACCCGGCGGCCAGCAGCTCGGTGCGCATCGCCGCGTCGACCCGACTCGCGGTGCTGAGCAGCAGCTCGGTGCCGTGCACGGCGTGCTGCCGCGCCGCGGTGAGCGCGTGTACTGCCGAGTGGGCGAGCACCGCCACCGGGTCGGGCAGGGTGGGCGTCGGCAGCGAACGCCAGGTCAGCGCGGCGCCACCGACGACGAGCCGGTTGTCGACACCGGCCGGCTCCGGGCTGGCGGGGGTCAGGTGGCGCGACGTCGCGACGGTCACTGGTGTTGAAGCTCGACGAGGAAGTCGAGGACGTCCCCGACGGTGGCGATGCGACGCAGCCCGGGGGCGTCGAAGTTGAGCTCCTCCCCCGTCTCGTCCTCCACCCGCAGGGCCAGTTCGGAGAAGTCGAGCGACCGGAAGCCGATCTCCCGCAACTGCGCCGCGTCGTCCGCGGGCAGCTCCTTGTCCTGATTCTTCAGGACCTGAGCCATGAGGTCGCGGATCTGCGCGCGACTCAATTCGTTCATGCGCCGCAGTCTACAACCCAACGAATGCCTATCTGATTTCCCGGTAGGCCCGGGTAAGGTGCCGGAACCCGACATGAACGGCTAGGAAAGCGAGACGCACGTGCTGCGCGAAGCGACGACGGACGACGTTCATCTGATGTTGTCCTGGCGTAATCAGGAAACCAATCGACAGGTCAGCAAGACCAGTCACGAGATCACCGCCGAGGAGCACGCCCGGTGGTGGTCGGCGGTCCGCGACGACCCGTCCCGGCGAGTGCTGGTGTACGTCCGCGACGACCGGCCCTGCGGTGTGGTCACCTTCTTCGACCTGCGGTTGGACGGCCCCCGAACCGGCGCGTGGGGCTTCTATCTCGACGCCGACGGGCTGGACGGGCGAGGCGAGACACTGCCGGCCTGGCTGGGTGTCATGCGGGAGGCCGTCGAGTACGCCTTCGACGGGCTGCACCTGGACCGACTCGACGGCGAGGTGCTCGGCCACAATACCGTCGTACGACAGATGAACCGGCGTTTCCGATTCGTCGAGGGCACCCCACGACAGGAGCTGTCCGACGGTCGGGAAATCACCGTCATCCCGATTTCCCTGGCTCGGGCCGACCGCCGCCAGCGCTGATTGTCGGACACTTTTCCGTAATGGACGGGAACCATTAACCGACAGTGCTCCCGGTGGACATCCGCCGTTCACGAATAGCGGTGTCCACCGGGGCGGGGTGGGTCAGGCCCGCCGCCAGGCCGCCCAGTGCTGTTCCGGGTTCCCACCGAGTCGGACGAAGCCGTACGCCGTGCCGTCCCAGTCGTCGACCTGCCCCGGTGCCCAGCGGGCGAACACGACCTGCGCCGCCGCAGGCGGCTGCTTGTCGCCGAACCACCGGACGTCGGTCCAGGTCACCTGATGGCTGAGGTTGAACCGGAGGACGTAGTGCACGCCGGTCGAGGCCCACACCCGCTCGCCGGGGCGGACGCCGACGTCGGCCACCCGGGGCGTCGGGGCGGTGCTCTCGGCGGCCGGTCGCACGATCCGTTGGTCGATCACCTGCATCGTGACGAGGTTGACCACCACGAGGGCGCCGAGGATCGGCAGCCGCAGGCGGGGCACCCGGGCCGCGACGACGAGCAGCACACAGCCGGCGATGCCGACCAGCGACCCGACCACCGGTCGCAGCTCCCGCCAGCCCCCGGTCAACGCCACCAGGTCCGGCGCGCTGAACCCGCCGTAGCGCAGCTGATGGCCCTGGCTGGCCACGTACGCGAGTCGGGCCGCGATCAGCGCACCGCCACCGACCAGCAGCGCCACCGCGACCGCCGCCCGGCGCAGCACCACCCGCCAGCCGGCGGTGAACAGCACCCCCAGCCCGACCAGCAGCCAGAACGGCGCCAGCATCTGCACGTACCGGCCATAGATCGCGTCCAGCGGCTTGCCGGTGATGCCGGACAGGATCACCGACGCGCCGCCGGCCACCCCGACGGTCACCACCAGCGCCACGCCCATCGTCCAGCGGGCCGCGTCGCCGTGCCGTGGACGCCACAGCTCGCGCACCGCGCCGGCCCAGGCCACCCCGGCCATTCCGAACGTGATCACCACGAGGTACCAGAGCTGGGTGGTGACAGCGGCGCTCACCCGGGCCACGCCCTGGGCGGAGGCGATCGCCTCGAACGTGCTACCGCCAGGGGTGCTGCCGAGCAGGTAGACCTTGCCGCCGAGATAGCGGATGGCGGCCTCGTTGACGAGCGCCATGGCGAGCACCGGCAGCAACGCCGCGAGCACCACGGGCGGGCTGATCCGGCGACGGACGAACAGCAGCAGCACCAGCCCGGCGTGCACGGCCACGATCACCAGGCCGCGGGAGTGCAGCAGGTGGAACCCGCCGACGAGCAGGCCCACGGTGGCGGCGGCGAGCGGGCCGGGCCGGGTGATCCACCGGTGCACGGCGAGCAGCCAGGCGACCACGAGCGGTGCCATCACCGCGTCGATCATGGCGACGCCCGCGTAGAAGGCGGTGGCCGGCAGGGTCGCCGCCGCGACCGCGCCGAGCAGCGCGTACGAGCGGCGCAGCTGGAACAGGCGGCGACCGAACAGGTACGCCAGCGGCAGCAGCGCCGAGTTCACCATCGCGTTGATCAGCTGGACGATCCGGTAGCTGTCGGTGAAGTCCCGGTCCCCGAGGAACGCCGGCGAGATCAGCATCGGGTAGCCGACCCGGCGCAGCAGGTCGTTCTCGCTGCTGAAGCCCCCCGGACCCCCGGCCAACGCGCGGGCGGTGTTCAGGTAGCTGTCCTCGTCGGTGTGGGCGATCGGCAGCACGACGTGCCGGGACCACCACATGCGCCAGGCCACGCTGAGCACCCAACCGACGACCAGCAGCAGCGGCACCAGCCAACGTCGGGAGGGCGGGCCGCTCGGCGTCTCGGCCACCACCACCGGCCGTTCGACCACGTCACTACCGGGTGCCATGAACGCCTCCAGAATTGCCGGCCGGACCGGGCCCGCGCTGGTCCGACGGGCCCACCGGCCGGCGTCGGTGACGTCCGGGGTGGCCCGCTCGCATCGAGCCGGTGTGGATGTCGGGTGAACGTGGGACCCGGCTGCGCGCCGGGCCGCCGGGTCGTTCGCGCGGTCACTGTAACGGCCCGTTCCGGCCAGGTCAGCCCACATTCGGGACGGTCGGAAGTGTTCGCCTATGCGGTGTTCGGCATTCACGGGAGCAGAGGTCGTGGTTCACCCGCGAGCGCCGAGGAGTTAACCCGCCATGGCTAGCGTGTCACCCCGGTCGGCCGGCCCAGGGCCGCTCGTTCATCCACGAACACGGGAGCACCACATTGAGTGAGTTGAATGGATCGTCCATTCTGATCACCGGGGGAACTGGTTCCTTCGGCAGGACGTTCCTCCGGCACATCCTCAACGAGGCCGACCCCGCCCGCGTGGTGGTGTTCTCCCGCGACGAGCTCAAGCAGTACGAGCTGCGCCAGCAACTCGGCGACGACCCGCGGCTGCGCTGGTTCATCGGCGACATCCGGGACCGGCACCGCCTCACCAGGGCCATGCACGGCGTCGACCACGTGGTGCACGCCGCCGCGCTGAAGCAGGTGGACACCGCGGAGTACAACCCCTCGGAGTACATCGCCACCAACATCACCGGCTCGCAGCACGTCGTCGACGCGGCGATCGAGGCCGGCGTCAAGAAGGTCATCGCGCTCTCCACCGACAAGGCGTCCAGCCCGATCAACCTGTATGGCGCGACGAAGCTGGTCGGCGACAAGTTGTTCGTCTCGGCCAACCACTACGCCGCCCAGCACCCCACCCGGTTCGCTGTGGTGCGCTACGGCAACGTGGTGGGCAGCCGCGGCTCGGTGGTCCCGCTGTTCCGCCGGCTGGCCGCCGAGGGCAAGAGCCTGCCGATCACCGACAAACGGATGACCCGCTTCTGGATCACCCTGGATCAGGCCGTGCAGTTCGTCATGGACTCGTTCGACCAGATGCAGGGTGGCGAGCTTTTCGTGCCGCGCATCCCGAGCATGCGCATCCTCGACCTGGTCGAGGCCGTGGCCCCGGACGCCACCACTCACGAGATCGGGATCCGGCCGGGCGAGAAGCTGCACGAGGAGATGATCGCGCCCGACGACAGCCGGCGGACGCTTCGCGCCGACGGCCGGTTCATCGTCCAGCCGACCATCGCCACCTGGGGCTACCAGGCGCCGGTCGACTGCGACCCGGTGCCGGACGGCTTCGCCTACCAGTCGGACACCAACGACGAGTGGCTCACCGTCGAGCAGTTGCGCGACATGCTCGGCATCAACGGATGACGGGGATGCTCCCGTACGGCCGGCAGTCGATCAGCGAGGACGACGTAGCAGCCGTCGCCGACGTGCTACGCGGCGACTGGCTCACCACCGGTCCGCAGGTCGACGCCTTCGAGGCCGACCTCGCCCGGTGGACCGGCGGAGTCGGTGTCGCCGCCGTCTCCAACGGCACCGCGGCACTGCATGTGGCGTACGCGGCGGCCGGGGTGGGGCCGGGCGACGAGGTGGTCGTCCCGCCGATGACGTTCGTGGCGACCGCCAGCAGCGCGGTCGCCCTCGGCGCGAAGATCGTGTTCGCCGACGTCGACGACGAGACGTTCTGCCTCGACCCGGCGGCGGCCGCCGCCGCGGTCACCTCGCGGACGAAGGTCGTCGCCGCTGTCGACTACGCCGGTCACCCCGCCGACTACGACGCGCTGCGCACGTCGGTCGAGGGCAGCGACGCGCTGCTGCTCGCCGACGCGGCGCACTCGATCGGCGGGACGTACCACGGTCGGCCGGTCGGTTCCCTCGCCGACCTGACCACGTTCTCGTTCTTCCCCACGAAGAACCTGACCACCGCCGAGGGCGGCGCCGTCGCGGCGCTGGACCCGGAGATCCTGAAGCGGGCCCGCCGGTTCCGCGGCGTCGGCGTGGTCCGCGAACGCGGCGACCTGCGTTTCCCGGATGAGGGCGGCTGGCACCAGGAGGTGCACGAGTTCGGGCTGAACTACCGGCTGCCGGACGTGCTCTGCGCTCTGGGTCGCAGCCAACTGCGTCGACTCGGCGAGTTCACGGCCCGCCGCAGCGCCCTGGTCGCCCGCTACGACGAGGCACTGGCCGACCTCGACGGCGTACTGCTGCCGAACCGCAGGTCGTGGGCCGACCCGGCCTGGCACCTCTACCCGATCCGGGTGCTCGACGGGCGTCGCCGCGAGGTGTACGACCGGATGCGGGCCGCCGGCATCGGCGTCCAGGTCAACTACATCCCGGTGCACTGGCACCCGGCCTTCGCCGACCTGGGTTACCGGCGCGGGTCCTGCCCGGTGGCCGAGTCGTTCTACGCCCAGCAGCTGTCGCTGCCGCTGTACCCGGGACTCAGCGACGCCGACCAGGACCGCGTCATCGATGCGCTGACCGCCGCGGTGCGGGTCGGCTCGGTGCGTTCCGCCGCCTGATGGGAACCTGATGCACCACGCCAACCACTTCTACGGCCACGCGCACGTGCTGGCCCGGTACGCCGGCCTCGGTGACCGGCACCCACCCCGGATCAACGGGTACGTGCAGCACGGCTGGAACATCGGTGACGGCCTGGCCCCCGGCCACCCGTACGCCGAACGCACCCCCAGCCTGCTCTGGTCGGAGCAGACCCGCCGCCGGGCCTGGTCCGTGGGGCGACGCAACGTGGTCGTCATCGGCGCGCCGTTCAGCTACCTGTTGGCCATGCGGCCCGAGGAACCACCGGCCGAGGAGCGGGAGGGCACCATCTGGTACCCGTTCCACGGCTGGGAGGGTCAACACGTCAAGGGCGACCACCGCAAACTGATCGCCCTCATCCAGGACACCGAGCCCGGCCCGGTCACGGTCTGCCTCTACTGGCACGAGTACCGGATGCGCAACGTGCGCCGGCTCTACGAGCGCGCCGGGTTCCGGGTGATCTGCCACGGCTACCGGGGGCACTGGTGGAAGGACACCGACCCGGAGTTCCTCGACCGACAGCTCACCGAGCTGCGCCGTCACCGCCGGGTAGCGTCCAACCGGCTGACCAGCGCGATCTTCTACGGCATCGCGGCGGGGTGCGAGCCGGCGGTCTACGGCGACCCGATGATCCTGTCCAACGAGGACCCCACCTTCGGCGGCACCGCTCGGATCCGACGGCAGTGGCCGCAGCTGCACGGCACCACTGTCGACCTGCCCACCGCGGTCGAGATCGCCCGCGCCGAGCTGGGCACCGACCACCGCTGCACGCCGGCCGAGCTACGCGAGCTGCTCGGTTGGGCGAACCTCCAGGAGGAAGAGGAAGACCGTGACGACTGAGACGGCACCCGCCGACCGGATCACCCTGCCGGGCGGCGAGATGCTGGCCTGGTCGGACCTGCCGCAGGAACGGCTGGCCAACGGGGGGCCGCTCGCCGCGCTGGCCGCCCGGTTGGTGCCGCCCGGCGCCCGGGTCCTGGTGGCCGGTCCACACGACCCGGCGCTGCTCGACCAGCTCACCCACGCCGAGGTCACCTGCCTGCTGCGCAGCCACCCGGACGCGGTGGCGCTGGCGCACCGGGCCGCCCGCGTGGTGGTGGGTGGCCCGGCCGGGCTGCCCGACGACGAGACGTACGACGTGGTGATCGCCGCCGCCGGGCTGGACCCGGTGGAGTCGGTGGAGGGCACCCGGCTCGGCTGGGACGCTGTGCTGGCGCGACTCGTCGCCGCGGTGCGACCGGGTGGCGCGTTGCTGCTGCGCCTGGACAACCCGCTGGGCCTGCACAGACTGGTCGACACCACCCCCTGGTACGCCCGCCGCGACGACTCCGCCTGGGCGATCGGCGGCGTGCTGGACCGGGCCCACCCCGCCAACCGGGACCAACTGCGCCAGCGCCTCGGCGCCGTGGGGCTGCGGCCGGCCGCGTGCTGGGCCGCGTACCCCGGTGTCAGCACCCCGACGGCGCTGCTGGACGCCGACCACCTCGACCGGGACGCGGGCTCCGGCCTGTTCGACGCGGTGCTGCACGGCGCCTGCGCCGGGGGTTTCACCAGCGCCACAGTGCTCCAGGACCCGGCCCGGCTCGCTGTGGACGCGCTGCACGCCGGGCGCGCCGCCGACCTCGCACCGGGCTGGCTGACCCTCGCCCACCGGCCCGCCGACCCCACGGACCCGACCACGCCGACCGTCGACCGGAACCTGCCGGTGGCTCTCGTGCAGACCGGTCGCCCCGGGATCGGCGTGCTGGAGGTGCTGAACGGCCCCTCGGGTTGGCGCTGGGGGCTCATCCCGACCACCGAGGCGACGACGCCGGCCGTCGCGCCGTTCGCCAGCCGCGAGGCCGCGTACCGGGACGCGGACGCGCTGTCCGGACCGGTGCCGTCCGGCCGGCTGCTGCGTACCCTGCTGCTCGACGCGGCCCTGCGCCGCGACCTGGCCGCCCTGCGCGCGCTGCTGCGCGGGTACGCGGGCTGGCTCGCCGACCAGGCCGACACCGACGGCCGAATCGCCGGCGCGGCGGCGCTGGCCGGCACCGACAACGTGGTGGTCGACGGCGAGCGGTACGGGGTGCTCGACCCCAGCTGGCGGGCCACCGCCGCGCTGCCCGGCGACGTGGTGCTCGCCCGCGGGCTGTGGCGCTTCGCCGCGGGCCTGCTCACCGGCGGGTACGCCCACCCGTGGTCGTCCACTCTCGACGTCGCGGGCCTGACCGTGGTGCTCGGCGGACTCGCCGGTCACGACCTCGACCGCGCGACCGTCAGCGAGGCGGTCGAGGCCGAGGCGGCCATCGCCGCCGCGCTGCACGGGCTGGGCGCCGACGGCACTGTCGGCCTCGCCACCGAGCTGCACGCCGTCGCGCCGACCGACCCGCCGGTCGGCGGGCACAGCTACCAGCAGCTACGCGAGGCGTGGCTGCGCCAGCGCGAGGAACTCACCCGGTTGGCCGCGCTGACCGCGTGGACCGAGGAGCTGCTCACCTCGCGAGAACGGGCGCTGCGCCGGGCCGAGACGACGATCGGCCTGCTCAGCGGGTCGCTCAGCTACCGGGTGGGCCGGCTCGCCATCACCCCGGCCCGCCTGGCCAAGCGGGGTGCCCGCGCCGCAAAACGTCGGGCCACCGCCGTGCTGGCCCCCAAGCAGGAGGAGCAGCAGTGACCGGCGTACCGGTGCCCGGGGTCTCCGCGGACGACGCGGGGCCACGGATCGTCGGCATCGTTCAGGCACGGATGGGCTCGTCCCGGCTGCCCGGCAAGGTTCTCCGCCCGCTCGCCGGACGCTCCGTGCTGGGCCGGGTCGTACGCGCCGCCTCCGACAGCGGCGTCCTGGCCGACCTGGTGGTCGCCACCAGCACCGACACGGTCGACGACGCGGTGGCCGCCGAGTGCGCGCGGCTCGACGTGCCGTGCCACCGCGGGCCGGTCGACGACGTGCTGGACCGGTTCCTGGGTGCCCTCGCGGCGCACCCGGGGGACGCCGTCATGCGGTTCACCGCCGACTGCCCTCTGCTCGACCCGGAGATCATCACCCTGGTCGCGTCGGTGTACCGGGCGGTCCCCGGGCTGGACTACGCGAGCACGTCGATCGCCCGGACCCTGCCCCGAGGGCTGGACGTCGAGATCATCCGAGCGGAGACGCTGCGTACCCTGGGCCGGCTCGCCACCGACCACCACCGCGTGCACGTCACCTCGTACGCGTATACCCATCCGGAGCTGTTCCGGGTGCTCGGGGTGACGCTCACGCCGGACCGCTCCGCGCTGCGGCTCACCCTCGACACCGAGCAGGACTGGACGCTGGTCAGGGCGATCATCGACCACTTCGGTGACGTCAGCGTGCCGCTGGCCAAGCTCGCCGACTGGCTCGACGGTCAGCCCCGGCTGCGGGCGCTCAACGCCGACGTACGACAGAAGAACCTGGAGGAGTCCTGAGCACCCTGAGGGTCGGGTTGCGCTGCGACGCCGGGCCACGGCGCGGCGTCGGCCACCTCGTCCGCTGCCTGGCGCTCGCCGAGGAGTTCCTCGCCCGGGGCGCCGACGTCACAGTGTTCGGCACCGTCGAACGGCTCGACTGGGCAACCTCGGAGCTGGCCGCGCGAGGCATCCCGCTGCTTCCCGGCCCGGACTCGGCGGCCGAACTGGTCGAGGTGGCCCGCCGACACGACCTGGACGTGCTGGTCCTCGACTCCTACGAACTGGACCCGGCCGGGGCCGGTGCCCTGCGCGCCGCCGGCGTCTACACCCTTGCCATCATCGACGGCGACAGCCGAGGCCAGGTAGCGGACCTTTACCTCGACCAGAACTTCGGAGCGGAGCTGCCCGGGCCGGGTTCCGGGGCGGCACTGCCCGGCCGGCTGCTCGCCGGGAGCGGGTACGCCCTGCTGCGCGACACCGTGATCAGCGCCCGGCCGCCGGTCGTCCCGCCCGCCACGGCGGTCAGCCGCCCCCGGGTGCTGGCCTTCTTCGGCGGCACCGACGCGGTCGGCGCGGCACCGGTCCTGACCCGGGTGCTGGTGGCCACCGGTCACCCGATGGACCTCACTGTCATCGTCGGGCGACCCGAGATCGAGGCGGAGGTCGACGATGTCGCGCCCGGCCGGGGGCAGACCATCCGGCCGGTCCCGCCCACCACCTCGCTGCCGGCACTGATCACCCAAGCGGACCTGGTGGTCAGCGCCGCCGGCACGTCCACCTGGGAACTCTGCTGCCTCGGCGCACCCAGCGCACTGGTCTGCGTGGTCGACAACCAACGTGAGTCGTACACCCGGGTGGTGCGGCACGGCCTGGTCGCCGGCCTCGGCGAGCTGCCGGAGCTGACCGCCGGTGGCGTCGCCGGACGAGCCGCCCGCGCGACGGCGGCACGGACCCTGCACGGGCTGCTCAGCTCGCCGCAGCGGCGCGCGACGCTGGCCGCGCGCGCCTGGTCCACCGTCGACGGGCAGGGCCGGGCGCGCGTGGTGGACGCGGTGTTCGACGCCGTACGCGCCGCCGCCGTCCCCGGCTGACCGCGGCGGGCCAAGGTCGGAGCGGGCCGGCACCGTTCGGCGCTAGCACGGGTGTACTAAAATGCTGCTAGGGTGGCCGTATGACGCAGGCCGCCTATCAGCCGTCGATGCTCGACCTGGCCGACGCCGGGCCAACGCTGGGGCCGCTGCCCGGCCAGATCCGCCGACACCAGCTCAGCCGGGGCGCCTGGGTCGACCACCTTCCCGGCTGGGTGCGCGGCTCCGACACCGTCCTCGACACCCTGCTCACCGAGGTGCCCTGGCGTGCCGAGCGGCGCACCATGTATGACGCCGAGGTCGACGTGCCCCGCCTGCTCTGCTGGTACGACGGCGCGAGGCAACTCCCCCATCCCGTGCTCACCGCCGCGCGGGCCGCACTCACCGAGCACTACGCGCCCGAGTTGGGCGAGCCCTTCGTCACCGCCGGCATGTGCCTCTACCGCTCCGGGCGCGACAGCGTGGCCTGGCACGGCGACACCATCGGTCGCTCGGCGCACACCGACACGATCGTCGCGATCGTGTCGTTCGGAGCACCCCGACCGCTGCTGTTGCGCCCACGCGGCGGCGGCGGCGAGAGCCAGCGCTTCCCGGTGGGCCACGGCGACCTGATCGTCATGGGCGGCTCCTGTCAACGCACCTGGGAGCACGCCATCCCCAAGACCACCCGACCCGTGGGCCCCCGGGTGAGCGTCCAGTTCCGCCCCCACAACGTCGCCTGACCGTGGCCCTGCACTAGGGCGTCAGACGTTCGAGGCGGTGGCGGACCTCCTCGGCTGCGGGGTCGCCCACGTCCTCATAGATCCGCGCGGCCAGGCGCCAAGCGGCAGCGGCAGCGTCCCGGTCACCCATCCCTTCCCGGGTGTCCCCGAGTCGGATGAGAGTCTCCGCCTCGTGATACCGGTCCGCGGAGTCACGAAAGAGTGTGATCGCCTGCTCGTAGCAGTTGGCCGCGCGGTCGCGTTCACCGAGGCGGTCGTAGGCGAAGCCGAGGCTGTCCAGCGTCGCGGCCTGACCGTTGCGGTCGTCGGTCCGTCGTTGCTGGTCGAGGGCCTCGCTGCAGCTGGCGATGGCCTGGACATAGTCGCCGGTGCTGGCGAGCAGCCAACCAATCGCGTTGAGCGTCCGGGCTTCGCCCGCGTGATTGCCGACCAGCCGGTAGAGCCGCAGCGCCTCGCGACCGTGTTCGAGCGCCTCGTCGAGCCGGCCGTCCAGGTAGCAGAGCTCGCAGTAGTTGTGCAGCGTCTGGGCCTGGCCGATCGGGTCGCCGAGACGTTCGTGCAGCTCAAGCGCGCGCTTGAGCCGGTACTCGGCAGTGGTGCGGTCGCCCAGTCGGGTCAGCGCGCGGGAGACCAGCCGGTTGGCGACGGCTTGACCGGCGAGGTCGTCGATCTTCTCCGCGGCACCCAGCGCGACCTCTTGGATGGCGAGCTGGTCCTGCCAGAGGCCGCGCGGCGCCACGAAGGTGGTCAGCGCCCACGCAATCTGCCAGGCATACGTCTCGAAGCCGTTCTCGGCGGCCTGTCGGACCACCCGGACCAGCACTCGATGCTCCGCCGTGAACCAGGCGAGCGCGCCGTCGTGATCGGTCACCGGTCGCCTGGCGGATACGGGCAGCGGCGGCATCGGCTCGATCGGGGGCCACTGCGGCTGGAGTAGCCGGGCGGCGGGATAGGCGGAGTGCAGGTAGTGGTCGTACAGGCGATGTCGGGCTGCGACGTGCTCGTCGCCGCGCTCCGACGACTGTGCGAGCTCGGCCGCGTAGGCGCGCAGAAGATCGTGGAAGGCGAACCGGCCGGGCGCGTGCTCCGCCAGCAGATGGAGCCGGGTCAGTTCCCGCAGGATCGGCGTAACGGCCGCAGCCGACTCACCGGCGAGCGCCGAGGCCGCGGCGGTGGTCAGGTCCGGGCCCGGATGCAGCCCAAGCAGGGTGAACAGCCGGGCCGCGTCCACCCCCAGGGCCAGGAACGACCACGAGAAGACGCGCCGGACGTCGCCGTCGGCCAACGCGTCCAGCCTCGCCTCGGCCGAGTGCAGTTCGGCGGCGATCGCGCTGAGCGGGAACGTGGGATGGGTCGCGACACGCGCCGCCACTATCGACAGTGCCAGCGGAAGCCGGCCTGCGGCCTCGATGATGTCGGCCACCGCCACCGACTCGGAGGCGAGCCGGCTGACCCCGAGACGCCTGGCGAGCAGGCTCCTCGACTCCTCCGCCGTCAGTACGTCCAGTGTCAACGGCGTGGCACACTCGGCGGCGATCAGGCCGCCGAGCCGGTCACGGCTGGTGACCACGACCATGCAGCGGCCCGCACCGGGCAGCAGGGCGCGCACCTGGGCGGAGTCGCGAGCGTTGTCGAGCACCAGGAGCATCCGACGGGAGGCCAGCAGGCTGCGGTAGAGACCAGTCCGGGCCTCCATGTCGGAGGGTATCCGGGCGTGGGGCACACCGAGCGCTTCGAGGAAGCCGGACAGGGCGTCGGGCGGGGACACCGCGCCAGCTTCGTCGTAACCACGAAGGTTCACATAGAGCTGGCCGTCCGGGAAGCGGTCGGCAACCCGGTGCGCCCAGTGCAACGCCAGCGCCGTCTTGCCGACTCCGGCCATGCCGGACACCACAGAGATGGCCCCGCTCGTCGGCCCCTCAGCCCCGCCGTGCAGAAGCCCGTCGAGGCCCGCCAGCTCGACGTTGCGTCCGACGAACTCCGGCACCGCACGCGGCAGTTGCTCGGGGCGCTGGATGAGCGGCCCCACTGTCGTCTCCGGCGCCGGCCGGTCCGGCCCGGTTGGCGGTTGCGCCGTCAGGCCCGGGCGGTGATGCAGGATGTCGTCGTACAGCGTGACGAGCTCGGGTGCGGGATCGAGGCCGGTCTCCTCCGCCAGCGCCTGTCGGGCCTGCCGGAAAGCATCCAGTGCGCCAGCCACGTCTCCGATGCGGTACAGGCCCACCATCAGCTGGCCCCACGCCCGCTGCCGCAGCGGATGCCGGTCGAGCAGGCCGCGCAACCGGTGCACGACATCGGCCGACGCGCCGAGGGCCAGCACCGCCTCGGCGTAGTCCTCCTCGACGAGCAGCCGGCGCTCCTCCAACTGCGCCACCCGCCGAGCCAGTGTCGAGCGCAGCGGGAGGTCGGACAGCGGCGCGCCACGCCACAGGCGCACCGCGGCGGAGAGTTCGGCCTCGGCCCGGTCCAGATCGGAAACGGCGAGCGCCTCGCGGCCCCGCGCCGCCGCAGCGTCGAACAGGTCCACGTCCCGTTCGTCTGGGCCCACCCGCAGCAGGTAGCCGCCGGCCGCAGCGGTTATCCCATCCCAGGTCGCCCCACCGCCCAACGACCGCCGCAGCCCGCGCACATAGGTGCGCAAATTCGCGGCGGCCGACGCCGGTTCTTCGTCGCCCCACAGCATCGCGGCCAACTCGTTGGTGCCGACGACCTCATTCGGGCGCAGCAGCAGGGTCGCCAGCAGGAGACGCTGCTTCACCGAGCCCAGTGGAACCGACCGGCCGTCGCGGTACACCCGGAACGGGCCAAGGAGTTCGAAACGCAACCAGGCACCTCACATGTGGGCGCTGCCATGTGCCGCCACGCCTACAGCACCCGGATGACGCGGGCGAGTAGATGAGCTGTGCGTGAGTTGTACGGCGGTTGTACCGGCCCCACCGTACCTTCTCCACGGGGGGCCCGGAGCGGTGAGGACGGTTCTACCGTCCTCACCGCCCCATCCAAGAGCACCGATCGCCAGGCCTGGTTGCACGACGGTGGCGCGAGGCCAAACGGGACCGTCTGTCCACCTGGCACGAGGCCACCTCGCCTGGTCGTGCCAGGTGTGACACCGCCGGCTGGCGCAACGCCCCAGCACCGCTGCCCCTCATGAATCCCGACCAGAGGAGATACATGTCGTCGCACCGCTCCACCCGCCGCGTCCTCAAGAGAGTCGCGATGCCCGCCATCGGCGCGGCACTGGCCATCGGCATCAACGTCACCATCGCCACGCCGGCCGCGGCCAGCGGCTCCTACACGGGCCGGGCGTTCGTCCATGGCACCGGCGCGGTGTCTGACGACTTCGATGACGAGGGCGTCACCAACGTCACCACGCACCGCAACTCGAACGTCGCCTGTCTCTGGCAGACCATTCTCTGGGCGAATGGCTACCTGCCCTCCTCCGGGGTCGACGGCGTCTTCGGCGACCAGACCGATGCCGCGACGAGGAACTTCCAGCGCGACAAGGGCCTCTCAGCGGATGGCTCCGCAGGCCGGAACAGCTGGACGAAGGCCGGCGACAAGCTGGTGCAGCACGACAACCAGAACGGGTGGCTGTACGTGGTGTACCACGGGGCGACGGGTTCCCGGAGCCCGTACGGCTCGCACCAGTTCGTCCTACAGCGTTCGCCCGACGGGAACTACCGGTTCTACCCGCCGCAGGGCAGCGGCCCCTACTGGGCCGCCTACAACTCCCGCACCTGCTGACCTCGCCCAGGACCACGACGGGGCGGATGCCGGGCCAGCCCGTGTCCCGATCCGGAGGAAAAATACGAAGTTCAACGGCTACACCGGTGTCATCGACGGCATCGCCGGGCCGGGCACCAAGGCGGCGTTCTGGCGCAAGGCCCCTACTCCAACCCGGCGGTCTGACCAACTGAGCATCATCGCGAGTGGCCCGACCCCCACTCGGTGACCAGCGACTCGCAAGGTAGGTCCGGACGCGACGGGACCGTTGTCCGGACCTACCTTGCGGCTCTCCGGCCTGATCGCCATTGATCGGCGACCGGGCGCCCCACTAGAGGAGGCCGGCCAGTTTGTAGAGGACCAGGGAGCCGGCGACCGCGACGTTCAGGCTGTGGCCGTGGCCGACCATGGGAATCTCCACCGCCGCGTCCAGCTGGTCGAGCGCCTCGGGCGGAATGCCCGTCGCCTCGTGCCCCAACAGCACCACGGTGCGCCCCCGAGCGGCGGGCAGATCACCGAGCCGGACGGCCTCGTCGGCCAGTTCCACCCCGAGGACCCGGGTGCCGGCGGCCCGTTCGGCGGCCAGCCAGCGCAGCGGACTGCCGACCCGGTGAACGCAGCCCGGCCGCCGCAGCGTGTTGCCCCGGGCCACTGCCTCGTCCACCCAACGAAACGGGGGCACGGCGAGGCAGGCGCCGACCGCGTCGCACGTACGCAACAGGGTGCCCAGGTTCGCGCCGTGCAGCGGCCAGAGCGGCGCGGCGATCAGGTGACCCCAGCAGCGGTGTGGCCGGGGACGGCGGGCGGCGCGTAGCTCACGCCTCGGCCGGACCCGGATGGCGGCGCTCACGCCGCACCGGCGACTCCGCCGGACAGGAAAGAAATCATGTTGAGGGGCGCTTCGCGGTGCACCCGGACCCTCACCGACAACAGAGGGCACCACCCTACCGTGCTGGCGGAGACCCCACCCCGCATGATCGTGCTCGACCCGGGATCGAGTGGCATCACCGCGTCGGTGATGCCACTACTTCCAGGATCGAGCACGATCTTCGGGCCGCATGTGTCGGGCCGGCCCCGGGGACGGCCCGACAACGCGGGTGGGTCAGTCGCGTTCGATCAGGTGGCCTACCACCGTCGGGCCGAGCATCACCGCGAAGCCGCTGCCGTCACGGCGTGGGTCCGCCGCGGGCAGCTCCACCGGGTCGCCGGTGGCGGTCGCGCCGACCGGTCGCGGGCCCACCCAGGCGACGGCCACGTCCGTCTCACCCTTGAGGAAGCGGTGCGCACGCACGCCGCCGGTCGCCCGACCCTTCGCCGGGTACGCCTTGAACGGCGTCACCTTGACCGTCGCGCCGGTGGAGGTGACCACCATCGGCTCGCCGTGCCCCGGATCGTCGGTGCGCACCGCGCCGAAGAACGCGACCCGCGCCCCGGCCGGCAGGTTGATGCCGGCCATCCCGCCGCCCTTGAGGCCCTGCGGCCGGACCAACCCGGCGGGGAAGCGCAACAGCGACGCCTCCGAGGTGACGAAGGTCAGCGTCTCGGTGCCGTCGGTCAGCCAGGTCGCCCCGACCACCTCGTCACCGTCTCGCAGACCGATCACCTCGAACTCGTCGGAGCGCACCGGCCACTCCGGCGAGCAGATCTTCACCGCGCCCTGCCGGGTGCCCAACGCCAGCCCCGGTGAGCCCTCCGCCTGCCCGCCCAGCGGGGCCAGGCCGACGACGGTCTCCCCCGCCGCCAACGGCACCAGCTCGGCCGCGGACATACCGCCACGCAGTGACACGGTGCCCGCCTGCTCGGGCAGCACCGGCAGCGGCAGGACGTCGACCTTGAACGCCCGACCGGCGCTGGTCAACAGCAGCACCCGACCACGGGCGGTGGAGTGCGCGATGGCGCGTACCGTGTCGTGCTTGACCCGGCCGTTGCGTCGGCGCCCCTCGGAGCTCTCCTCCGACTCGGCAGCGGTTCGGGCGACCAGCCCGGTCGCGGAGAGGATCACCTGGCACGGGTCGTCGGCGACCTCCAGCGGGCCGGCCGGCGCGGACGCGGCCAGCACCTCCTTCAGGTCACCGTCGACAAGCGTCGTACGACGTTCGGTGGCGAACTGCTTGACCACGGCCGCCAGCTCGTCGGAGACCACCTTCCGGAGCACCCGCTCGTCGTCGAGGATCTTGCTCAGCTCGGCGATCTCGGCGCGCAGCCGCTCCTGCTCGGCCTCCAACTCGATCCGGTCGAACTTGGTCAGCCGGCGCAACGGAGTGTCCAGGATGTACGTGGCCTGGATGTCGGAGAGGCCGAACCGGCTCATCAGCCCGTCCTTCGCGGCCTGCGCGTCGTCGCTGCCCCGGATCAGCCGGACCACCTCGTCGATGTCCAGCAGCGCGATCAGCAGACCGTCGACCAGGTGCAGCCGCTCCTGACGCTTGCGCCGGCGGTACGAGGTGCGCCGGGTGACCACCTCGTACCGGTGGGCCAGGAAGACCTCCAGCAGCGCCTTGAGGCCCAGCGTGCGCGGCTGCCCGTCGACCAGGACCAGGTTGTTGACGCCGAACGACTGCTCCAGCGGGGTGAGCCGGTAGAGGTCGGCGAGCAGCGCCTGCGGGTTGACTCCGACCTTGCACTCGACGACGAGCCGGGTGCCGCTCTCCCGGTCGGTGAGGTCCTTGACGTCGGCGATGCCGGTCAGCCGCTTGGTCTTGGTGACCTCGTTGGTGATCGCGGCGATGACCTTCTCCGCACCGACGCCGTAGGGCAGCTCGACCACTGTGATCGCCTGACGGCCCCGGCTGCCCTCGATCGGGCCGATCTCCACCTTGCCGCGCATCCGCACCACGCCACGCCCGGTCTCGTACGCCCGGCGCACCTCGTCCAGCCCGAGCAGCACCCCACCGGTGGGCAGGTCGGGGCCGGGGACGAACTCCATGAGTTTGTCCAGAGTGGCGTCCGGGTGGTTGATCAACCAGCGGGCCGCGGAAACGACCTCCGCCAGGTTGTGCGGGATCATGTTGGTGGCCATCCCGACCGCAATCCCGGACGCGCCGTTGACCAGCAGGTTGGGGAAGGCCGCCGGCAGCACGGTCGGCTGGGTCAGCGACCCGTCGTAGTTGGGCTCGACGTCGACCGTGTCCTCGCCCAGCTCACCGACGAGCAGCATGGCCTCGCGGGACATCCGCGCCTCGGTGTAACGCGAGGCTGCCGGCCCGTCGTCCGGTGACCCAAAGTTTCCATGCCCATCGATGAGCGGCACGTTGAGGGAGAAGTCCTGCGCGAGGCGGACCATGGCGTCGTAGATCGCCGTGTCCCCGTGCGGATGGTACTTACCCATTGTATCGCCGACAATTCGGGCAGACTTCACGTGCCCACGGTCGGGGCGGTAGCCCTGCTCGTACATCGACCAGAGGATGCGGCGGTGCACGGGCTTGAGGCCGTCGCGGGCGTCGGGCAGGGCTCGGGAGTGGATGACCGAGAACGCGTACTCCAGGTAGGAGTCGGAAACCTCGGTGACCAGCGGGTTGTCGAACACCCGCGCGCCGGCCTGGTCGAACGAGGAGAGGTCGACCTTGTTTTCCTTACGGCGTGCCATGACTCAGCTCTCCACTGGAACGGAACGGGCGCTCATGCGTCGATCGCATCCCGGTCGACGCGGTCGGCGGAGTCGATGAGCCAGTTGCGACGCGGCTCGACCTTCTCGCCCATCAGCAGTTCGAGGATGCGTTCGGCGGCGTCGACGTCATCGAGGGTGATCCGACGGACGGCCCGGGTGGCCGGGTTCATCGTGGTGTCCCACAACTCGTCGGCGTCCATCTCACCGAGACCCTTGAACCGTGGGATGGGCGTGACGATTTGCTTGCCGGCCTTCTCCAGCTTGCGGACCGTCGTCTCCATCTCGGCCTGCGTGTAGGTGTAGACGGTCTGCGGGCTGCGCCCCTTGGTGGTGATCTTGTGCAGGGGCGGCATCGCGGCGTAGAGCCGACCGGCCTCGATCAGCGGCCGCATGTACCGGGCGAACAGGGTGATCAGGAGCGTACGGATGTGGGCGCCGTCCACGTCGGCGTCGGCCATGATCAGCACACGGCCGTAGCGCAGCGCGGAGAGGTCGAAGGTGCGCCCCGAGCCGGCGCCGAGGACCTGCACGATGGCCGCGCACTCGGCATTGTCCAGAACCTGCTGGAGGTTGGCCTTCTGCACATTGAGGATCTTGCCGCGGATCGGCAGCAGCGCCTGGTATTCCGAGGAACGGGCCATCCGGCTCGTCCCCAATGCGCTGTCGCCCTCGACGATGAACAACTCGCTGCGATCGATGCCGGTGGCCCGGCAGTCGACAAGCTTCGGCGGCATGGACGCGCCCTCCAGGGCGGTCTTGCGCCGGGCAGCGTCCTTCTGTTGCTTCTGGGTGAGTCGCACCCGGGCTGCGTCGACGATCTTCTGCAGGACGGTGCGCGCCTCGGCCTTGGTGCGCCGGTCCTCCAGCCAGGCCTTGATGTGCGCGTCGACCAGGGACTGGAGAACCTTGGTGATGCCGGTGGTGGAGAGCTCGTCCTTGGTCTGCGAGGTGAACTGCGGCTCGGGGATCCGCACGTGCACCACCGCCGTCATCCCCTCCAGGACGTCGTCCAGGGTGGGCGGCTCCTCCTTGGCCTTGAGCAGACCGCGGGTGTTGCGGATCGCGTCGGCGAGCGCGCGGACGAGCGCCCGCTCGAAACCCTTGCGGTGGGTGCCGCCGTGCGCGTTCCGGATGGTGTTGGTGAAGCACTCGACGGTGCGCTCGTAACCGGTGCCCCACCGGAACGCCACCTCGACCTCGGCGCGCCGCTGCACGTTGGACTGCATGACGCCGTTGGCGTCGGCGGCGTTCTCCCGGTAGGTGCCCTCGCCGTTGACCAGCAGGGTGCCGGAGACCGGGCGGTCGCCGGCCGGGGCGAGGAACTCCACCATGTCGCTGAGCCCGTTGGGGTAGTGGAACCGCTCCTCGGCGGGCGCCTCACCGGTCAGGTCGCGCAGCAGGTAGGTCACGCCGGGGACCAGGAACGCGGTGTTGCGAAGCTTCATCCGGACGGCGTCGACGTCGAGCGCGGCGCCGGTCTCGAAGTAGCGGGCGTCGTGCCACCAGCGGATCGAGGTGCCGGTGCGCTGGCCGCGCTTCATGGCACCGGTCACCTGGAGCCCGGGGCCGGCGGTGAAGGGGGCGTCCGGCCCGTCGCCGTCGAAGATGCCCGGGACGCCGTGCCGGAACGACATCGCGTGGATCTTGCCGGCCCGGCGGACGGTCACGTCGAAGCGGCGGGACAGCGCGTTGACCGCCGATGCGCCGACGCCGTGCAGACCGCCGGAGGTCTTGTAGCCGGAGCCGCCGAACTTGCCGCCGGCGTGCAGCCGGGTCAGCACCAGCTCGACGCCGGAGATGCCGGACTTGGCGTGCACGTCGGTGGGGATGCCGCGGCCGTCGTCGTCGACCTGCACCGAGCCGTCGGCGTGCAGGATCACCTCGACGTGGCTGGCGTAACCGGCGACACCCTCGTCGGTGGAGTTGTCGAGGATCTCGTTGACGAGGTGACCCACGCCACGGCTGTCGGTGGAACCGATGTACATGCCGGGCCGCTTGCGGACAGCGTCCAGCCCCTCAAGGTGGGTGAGGTCATCGGCCCCGTACAGGGTGTCAGGCTCTGCGGTCAACTGGTCGTACTCCCCGGTCTCGGCGGTGTGCTGCCGGTCACCGGCGACATCAGCCGGCGTGGCGCGCCGCAGCGAGCCTAGCCCGAGGCTAGGACAACCACCGGAGGACCTACGCGACCCGCCGCGCGCGCCCCTCCGGACGTGAGCCAACGAACAGCCGCCGCGTGATCATGGGACCACGCAGAGACACCGCCACCGGTACGCTCAGCCATGATCGCGGCCGGTTGAGCGCGGGGTGCACGCCGGACCGGGTCGAGGAGATCGGGAGGCGGTCGAGGTGGACGAGACGATTCGCGACGCGCTGCGGCGCTCCCTCGGCACGCCGGCCCGGCGGTGGCTGCTGGTGGGCACCCTGGTGACCGGGCTGCTGGCCGCCGTGGCGCTGGTCGCGACGGCGGATCCCGCCGACCGGACCTTCGCCGAACTCTCGGGCACCGTGCAGAGCCTGATGTCGGTCGCGACCCCGCTCTTCGGCATCCTGCTGGTACGCGACCAGCGCCGGGCGCCCATCGGCCTCCGGGTTCTGCCCACAGTGCTCGCGGTGGGGCTGCCGGCGGTCGTCATCGGCGTGGTCGGCGTGCTGATCTGCGCCGCGACGCTGGCCCTCACCCCGGCCGACGTCGCCGACGCGCCGTGGCGGTTCGCCTTGACGGTCGCGGTGGGCAGTGTGCTGGTGCAGGTCGTCGCCGGCCTGGTGGGCACCGGGCTGGGCCTGTTGCTGCGCTCGGTGGCGCTGGCGTTCCTGGCCACGATCATCCTGCCGCTGGGGCTGTTCGCGCTGCTGGGTGCCGTGGACGCGCTCCGTCCGGCGCAGCCGTGGCTCACCCCGTTCGGCAGCGTGCGCAACCTGCTGTCCGGCGAGATGAGCGCGCTGGGGTGGGTGCAGTGGCTGTGCGTACTCCTGATCTGGGGTGTCGGGCTGAACGCCGTGGGCGCGGCCCTGTTGCACCGCCGCGGCCGCCCGGCCGGTCGCTGACTCCACGCCGAGGGGCGGTCGACAACCCGGAGCGCGGGTCCTATCTCGACGCGGTAGCCCGTCATGCCTACGGGCGCATGTCTTTCGTCGAACGAATCTGTTAAGGGCCATTGACGCCTGTCGCGCCGGGGTGATCTGATCGCGCTCTCAGAGAATCTTTCATCTTTCGATGGTTGGGGGCCCCATGCCCAGGTTCCGGCGTACCGCGCTCGCCGCGGGACTAACGATCGCCATGGCCGCGTTGTCGACCGCCGTCGCGCTGCCCGCACCCGCGTCCGCCGCGTTGCCCACCGCCGCGGTGGCACTCGGGGACAGCTTCATCAGTGGCGAGGGCGCCGGGGCGTACACCCCGGTCGTCGACGTCAACGGAGTCAGCCAGGGCTTCCCCGGTTGGACCGCGGCGAACAACAACGCGTTCTTCTGCCACCGCTCGGCGAACGCCTCGCTCAACCAGGCCAACCTGCCAGGCATCCAGAACCGGTTCAACCTGGCCTGCTCCGGTGGTCAGCCACACGACATCGCCAACGCCTCCCAGGCGCGGACCAACGGTCGTACGGTCGCCTCGCAGCTGAGTCAGCTACGCGCCGTCGCGCAGACCCAGGACATCGACCTGGTGCTGGTCGGCCTCGGCTCCAACAACAGCTCGTTCACCTTCGGCAGTGTCGCGGAGAAGTGCGCCAACCGGTTCATCGCCGACGCCTGGACCGGCTGGTGGGAGTTCTGGGCGTACCTGAACGGGCCGGTGGAGCAGAAGCCGTGCAGCGACGCCGACCTGGCCACCGCCGCGCAGCTCAGCGCCGCGACCGCCGAGACCACCGCGGCCGTACGCCAGATCCTGACCACCCTCGACCAGGTGGACGCGGACGGGCAGCACCGGGTGGTGTTCCAGGACTACACGAACCCGCTGCCGCTGGACCTGAACCCGCAGTTCCACGAGGAGGACAGCCGGGACGACACCCGGGACAAGTTCCGTGACCTGGGTGCCGAGCGGTACGCGGGCGGTTGCCCGATCCACCGGGCCAGCCTGGCGCCGGGGCACCGCTTCTCCCAGGGCCTGGGCAGCATCGTGAAGTCCACCCGGGACACTCTGGCCGCCGAGTTCCCCGCCGACGAGCTGGTGTACCTGAACGTGCAGCAGGCCTTCAACGGTGCCCGGCTCTGCGAGCAGACCAGCAGCCCGAGCGGCGCGCTGGCCACTCCGATCCGGCTTCAGGACGGTGCGACCGGCACCTTCGTCACCAGCCTCGCCGGCAAGGACAAGATCGCCATTCAGCGCATCGCCAACACCTGCGTCACCTACTTCCAGACCTGCCAGGAGTCGTGGCACCCGAACGCCACGGGGCACCAGGTGCTCGGCCAGTGCCTGAGCGGCGCGGCCTCCACCAGCGCCCGTTCGGTGGCCTGCGTGCGGGCCACCAACGGGGCGATCTCGGTCTCCTGACCGCAGCGTCCTTCGGAGGGCTTCGCCGTTCGGCGGGGCCCTCCGTCGCGTCCGTCGAGCGCGCGGCACGTCTGCCCACCGCTGTCGTGGACCCCAAAGGTCTGCTGCTACCCGCCGGTAACGTCAGGCCGTAGTCTGGGCCGATGAACGGGGACCCGGAGTACGCGCAGGAGTACGTCGACGTCGACGGTGGCCGGTTGGGTGTGCAGGTCTATCCGGAACCGGACGGCGTGTCGGCCGCGCCGGTGGTCGTGATCTGGCCCGCGATGGGGGTCCGGGCCCGGTACTACCGGCCCTTCGCCGCCGCGCTGCGCGCCGCCGGGCTGGCAGTGGTCGTGGCCGACCTGCGCGGCACCGGGGCGAGCACGCCCGCGCCGAGTCGGGCGGACCGGCACGGTTACGCCGAACTGGCCGACGACGTCGGCGCCGTCCTGGCCGCCCTCAAGCCACGTCTGGACGGACGCACCCGACTGCTCCTCGGGCACTCGCTCGGCGGGCAGGCCGCGCTGCTGCACCTCGCCCTGCACGGCAGCGACGAGGTGGACGGGTTGGCGCTGGTGGCGGTCGGCATCCCGTACTGGCGGAGCTACCCGGGCCGGCGCGGCCTCGGCGTACTGCCCTACACCCAGGGGATCGCCGCCACGGCGGCGCTGCTGGGGGTCTGGCCGGGCTGGGGCTTCGGCGGTCGGCAGGCACGCGGCGTGATCCGCGACTGGGCCCACACCGCGCGAACCGGCCGATTCCCCCAGCTCGACGGTACGGACACCGAGGCCGCCGTCCGCGCGGTGCGGACCCCGGTGCTGGCCGTCAGTGTGGACGACGACCAGTTCACCCCGCACGAGACCATGGACCACCTCTGCGCGAAGCTCGCCGACGCCCCCGTTACCCGGGAGCGGTACACAGTGGCGCAGGCCGGTACGACGTTGGACCACTTCACCTGGGTCCGCGCCAGCATCCCGCTGGCGCGGCGGATCGCCGGTTTCGTCGGCGACCTGCCGCCCCGCTGAGCCGTACCGGTCGGTCGGCTCACTCGTCCTGGTCCAGCGGCACCAGTTCACCGTCGCGTTCCACCTGAATCTCGGCGTGCTCCTTGCGGGGTGCGACCTCTGCGGTGTTCCGGTGTGGGTCGTTGTCGGGGTGCATGAGCACTGCGTCTGTTTTGGGGGTCTTCTCCCGGCTCTCGTCCGGCTGTGACATCGCGTTCCCCTCTCGTCGGCGTCGCTCGGGATCTACCCACCACCGGGCGAGTGACTCCTGCTCGGGGCAGATCGACCCGCCGACGCCAGGGATGTCCGGTAGCGGCCCTCCAGGGCGCGGATCGGCCCGCCCGGGGCGGGGTTAGCCGCCCGACCGGCGGGTAAGCCGCACCGCCCGACACGGCGGAAGGGGATCACATGTCCGAACGGCACACCGCACTGCGCTCGATGCACGATCTGGGCCTGGCGGCCTGGTTTGGCGGCTCCCTCATGGGTGCCTTCGGTGTCAACGGCGCAGCGGCGAAAATCAGCGACTCGACCCAGCGACTCCCGGTCGCCTCGGCCGGATGGTCCAAGTGGACCCCGGTCAACGCGGCCGCGATCGGCGCCCACCTGGCCGGCGCCGTCGGCGAGCTGGTGACCGAGAGCCCACGGGTGGCGGCCCAGTCCGGCGTAGGCCGGGCCAGCGCCATCAAGACGGCGTTGACCATCGGCGCGCTGGCGGTCACCGGCTACAGCCGGTTGGTCGGAATGCGGCTGGAGAAGGCCGGCGGGCCGTCGGTGAGCGGCGCCACCGAGCCGAACCACCAGACCCCGGCCAGTGTGGCCTCGTCGCAGCGGCAGATGAAGCTGCTCCAGTGGGCCATTCCGGCTCTGACCGGGACGCTGGTCGTGGTCACCGCGTACATGGGTGAGCAGCAGAAGCCCGGACAGGTGTTCCGCGGGATGCTCGGTCGCACCGGTGGGATAAAGGGCGCCTCGAAGACCATGATCAAGATGGCGGGGATGAGCAACGGCAAGCGGCCGATGGCGATGGCCGGACGCTGAACGTCGGGCCGGTCGTCGTCCCGCCGCCACCTCGACGGCGGGGCGCTGGCCGGCCCTACGCGCGCACCGGAGCGACAACGGATGCCACGTGCGCGGCGGCGTGCCGGCGACATGTCGTGCGCCGCGCTCGGGCGGGCGGTCCGGGCCCGAGGACGGCACATCGTCCGCCGCTGGCGGCGGACCGACGAGCGGGGTGGCCATGACGGCGCACAAGGGACGCAGCGGGGACAACGACCGGCTGGAGCCGGAAGCGACCAAGCCGTGGGGTACCGGCGACGGCTTCGACGCCGACGCGCCCTGGGGCACGGCCGACGACTCACCGATGGACGAGGGCAGCGAGGAGACCGCGGTGCCCGAGGGACGGCGCGGCGAGCGACGCGCGGGTGCTCCGGCGGGCCGGTCGGACCCGGCGGGACGGCACGGCTTCGGCTCGGTCGAGCCGACCCGTACGACGATGGCCGGACCGGGTGCCCCACCCGATCCCGCCCCCAGCGGCCGGAGCTTCCCCGACGACGCGGACATCGGCGAGTCGACCCAGGACGCCCTGCGCAGCCGGGGACGACGGTCCTGAGCGGACCGGCGTCCGGCCGGGCAGCCCGTGCCGCGATCAGCCGGTCGCCGGGACGGCCTGCTCGACGACCATGGTCTCGGCGAGCAGTTGCGCCAGCCGGGTGGCGTCGCGCTGGGCCTGCCCTGCGCAGCAGTTGTTGAACAACACGTGCAGTTCGTCGGGGAGATCGGCGAACTCGGCCAGCCGTCCGGCCCAGTGCCGCAGCTCGTTCTCGGCGTACGCGTACCGGAACTTCTCCTGCTTGTCGCCCTCGCCCCAGGCGTCGCTGTGACCGTGGAACCGGACGATCGCCGGTTCCGCCGTCATGGTCAGGATCGGTGGCACCGACGACGGGTGCCCCTGTGGCATGTCGACGCAGACCAGCGACAGGTCGTGGGCGCGTAGCAGATCCAGAGTGTCCGCCGCCACGTCGTCGTCCAACCAGGAGCCGTGCCGCAGCTCCACAGCGACCCGCCACGGCCGGCAGCGCTGCGCCAGCTCGATGATCCGGCGTTCAGCTGCGGGGCTGCGCACCAGCCACGGCGGGAACTGCAACATCACCACACCGAGCTTGCCGGCCGCCGCGATCGGGTCGAGGGCCGCGCGGAACCGGGCCCACAGCTCGTCGTATGCCGGCTCCGGCAGGTCCCGGCGGCGGATCCGGCTCGGGCCGCTGGCCGGTCGCAGGTCCCGGGGCAGCACGGCGACCGGTGTCGGGTGACCGGTGAAGAGGCTGAACGCCTTGACGTCGAAGGTGAAGTCGTCAGGTGTGGCGTCCACCCAGCCCTGGGTCGTCTCCGGCACCGGGATGGCGTAGTAGGACGTGTCCACCTCGACCATCGGGAACTGGCTGGCGTAGAAGCCCAGCCGACGGGCCGGCGTGCTGGCCGAGCGTGGGTACCACCCGGAGCGCAGCAGGGACTGGTCCGCCCAGGACGACGTGCCCACCTTAATCACACCCATGTCATTCAGTTGACCGCCACGGGCGCGGATCGGCAACCGCTGGCGGTTCTTCGGTCGAGCTGGTGTCGTGCCCGAAAGTGTCGGTGCCTCGCCCTACGGTGGCACCGGGTGGACATCAACGAAGGGTGGCGGCATGACCAGCACTGAGCAGCTCACCGGTGAGCGCACCGACCTCCTGCAGAGCCTGCGCAGGCACCGCGCTTTCCTCTTGCAGACGGTCGACGGGCTCACCGACGAGCAGGCGGCCAGCCGCCCCACCGTCAGCGGGCTCTGCCTCGGTGGCCTCATCAAGCACGTGTCCGGCGTCGAGCGCCGGTGGATGCTCTTCGCCGTCGACGGCGCGGAGGCGATGGGCCGCGAGGAGATCGACTGGGTCGGTCAGTTCCAGATGTTGCCGGGCGAGACCCTCGCCGGGCTGGTCGAGCGCTTCCAGGCGGTGGCCGCCCAGACCGACGAGTTGGTCGCCACCCTCGACCTGGACGCGGCGCACCCGCTGCCGCAGGCGCCCTGGTTCGAGCCGGGGGCGAGTTGGACGGTCCGCCGGGTGCTGCTGCACCTGATCGCCGAGACGGCCCAGCACGCCGGGCACGCCGACATCCTGCGGGAGTCCATCGACGGCGCCAAGACGATGGGCTGACCCCGACGTCGACCGTCGCCGGGCCGAGCGCTGCCGCACCGCCTCAGCGCAGGCGGCGCCGGCGTTCGGTGCTCCGGTCTCTCGCGTAGGCGTCGGAGTGACCCCAACGGCCCGGGATGTCCAGCAGTTCCAGCCGACCGAACCCCTCCGGCACCGCCGGGTTCACCAGCAGGTTGTCGCCGGTGGGTCGCAGGCCCAGCATGGTGCCGAGCAGCATCAGCAACGCCCCTGACGACCACGCCTGCGGGCGGCAGCTCGTCGTCAACTGGACGGGGTAGGTCGTCAGGTCGCGCTCGTACCCGGCGATCACTCCCGGCGTCGCGCCACCGAGCGTCTGCGCCATGTCGAAGATGCCGTCGGCGATCCGGGCCGCCTGCACGTCGAGGCGGTAGCGGCGCAACCCGGCGGCGATCAGCGCGTTGTCCGACGGCCACACCGCGCCCAGGTGCGTGCCCACCGGGTTGTACGCGCGCTGCCCCGTGGCGAACGTCCGTACTCCCCACCCGCTGAACAGTCGCGGCCCGACCAGGTGCTCGGCGACCGCCTCCGCACGGTCGTCCGCGACGATTCCGCTCCAGAGCAGATGCCCGATGTTGGAGGCCAGCGCGTCGACCGGTTCGCCGTACGGGTCGAGCGCCAACGCGTAGTACTCCCCGTGTGGCAGCCAGAAGTCCCGGTTGAAGCGCTCCTTCAGCGCTGCCGCCTCCCGTTCCAACCGGTCGGCGTACGTGGGGTCGCCCCAGAACTCCCGGGCCAGCCGAGCGCCACGCCGCTTCGCGTCGTACGCGTAGCCCTGCAACTCACAGGTGGCGCGGGGGAAGGCGGGTTGCCGACCGTGGGCGTCGACGATGGCGTCCGGGGAGTCCTTCCAGCACTGGTTGATCGTGCCGTCGCGTTCGTTGCGACGCTGGTAGCGCAGGTAGCCGTCCCCGGTCAGGTCGCCGTACTCGTCGATCCAGTCCAGCGCCATCCGGGCCGGGTGGCGCAGCTCGCGGACCAGGTCCGCGTCACCGGACCAGCGCTCGTACTCGTCGAGCAGTACGACGAAGAGTGGGGTGGTGTCCGCCGCGCCGTAGTACAGCGCGCTCGCCCGGTCGCTGAACGCCCCCGTCTCGCCGTACCGGAGCTGGGCCAGGATCTTGCCGGGCTCCTCGTCCAGCGAGTCGTCGAGTTGGCCGCCCTGCATGAGCGCCAGCATCCGTAGCGTCGCGGGAGCCAGTTCGGGGGTGAAGGCCATCGTCTGGAGGCAGGTGATCAGGGCGTCCCGTCCACACAACCCCATCGCCCACGGCAGACCACCGATCGGCACCCGCTCGCGGTACGACAGCGGCCTGTAGCGCAGCGCCGCCAGGTCCGCGAGGCTGCCCTGGTAGAGCTCCTCCAGGCCCTTGCGTTCGGCCACCAGCTGCGGTGCCCGGTCCAGCCACTGCGCCAGGTCCTCGCGCATCCCCGTCCGCACAATCTGCTGGTGCGACTGGAGGTCGGCGCGGAGATCCCGGCCGTCCTCGCCGCCCATGGTCACGCTGACGTGCAGGTCGGTCTCCCACTTGCCGTCGGGCGCGATCCGGATCCGGAACGTCATCCCCCGCTCGTCCACCTCGGCGGGGACGGTGCTGCGCACTGTGGTCTCCCGGACGAACCGGTCCCGCTGGTAGCGCAGCACGAGTTGCTGGTTCGCCGAGTCGGCGCTGACCTCGACGGCCCGCTGCCGGAGCTGCCCGACCTCGATGATGTCGGTGAAGTCGCTGGCCATCTCCACCCGGACGGTGAACTCGGCGGGCTGCGACGAGTGGTTGAGCACTGTGAGGTTCTCGTGGAAGCAGTCGTGCACCGAGCGGTGCCTGATGATCGACACGTCGGCGTCGACGTAGTGGCTCGCCGCACCGGGGACCAGGAAGAACCGGGTCTCGAAGTAGGTGAGGTCGTCGCGGGAGAGCGCGTTGATCCGTTCACCGTCGATCCTGAGCACCCAGTGGGACAGGAACCGGGTGTCGTAGGCGAAGAGTCCGAGCGGGGCCTGCGGATCGACCTCGATGTCGCCCTGGGCGTCGCTGATCGCGAAGAGATTGCCGGCGATGACGTGCACCAGTTCCTGCTTCACGACCGCTCATTCCGAGCGGTCGTCGCGGCCCGGCCAACCAGCGCGGCCCGGCCCAGCTCGTGCGGGTGACGGGCGCCGTCCGGCCCGGAGAAGATCCGCCGCAGCAGCATCAGCAGTTGCATGTTGCCCTGCACGGTCAGCTCGTTGCGCAACAGGCCCGCGCCGGGGTGCAGCTCACCGCGGGCCATCCGGTCGAAGACCGCCCGGTCGGCCCGCACCACCAGCTCGGCGTCGTCCGCCGAGCGGGTCACCCGGACCCGTTGATCGGCGATGGTCAGGTACCAGTGATCGGTGCTGCCGTCGTCACGGACATCCAGCCGCAGCGTCCCCGCGGTGGTCTCCGGCAGGTCGGGCCGCCGACCGGTGTCCAGCTGTCGCAGGTACTGCTCCGCCGTAGCGCCCATCGGGTCCCCTCCCCACGGTTTCCCGCAGGATCACCCGCGCCGGGGTGAGCCCGGCTCACCCGAAGAGGGTGAGGTGCCAGATCTGCCCTGGCGTCGGCCTGTTTGCTCTGGGACGAGGTGGGCAGGCCAGTGGTTCAGCCGAGACGGACGGGAGCACCGGTATGCGCGCGCTGCGGTTGAAGGAGTGGAAATCGGAGCCGGAGTTGGTCGAGGTTCCCGACCCGACGCCCGGGCCGGGTCAGGTGGTGGTGCGGATCGGCGGTGCCGGCGCCTGCCATTCGGACCTGCACCTGATGGACGAGTTCGAGCCGGGCACGATGCCCTGGAACCCACCCTTCACGCTCGGGCACGAGAACGCCGGCTGGGTGCACGCCCTCGGCGACGGTGTGACCGGGCTTTCCGTCGGGCAACCGGTCGCTGTGTTCGGCGCATGGGGTTGTGGCACCTGCGCCCGTTGTCGGGTCGGAGTCGACCCGTACTGCGAGAACCCGTCCGCTGCGCCGGTACCGAGCGGCGGCGGCGGGCTCGGACTGGACGGCGGAATGGCCGAGTTCGAGCTGGTCCCGGATGCGCGGCACGTCGTGCCTCTTCCGGAGGGTTTGGATCCGGCGGAAGCCGCACCGCTGACCGACGCGGGACTTACCCCGTACCACGCCATCCGACGCTCCTGGCCGAAGCTGCCACCGGGCAGCACGGCCGTGATGATCGGGGTCGGCGGGCTGGGGCATGTGGGTGTGCAGATCCTCAAGGCCACCACCGCCGCGCGGGTGATCGCCGTGGACACCCGAGCCGAGGCGCTGCGGTTGGCCGAGGAGTGCGGCGCCGACCGCACCGTGACGTCCGGACCGGCCGCCGCCGAGGAGATCCGGGACGCCACCGGAGGGCGGGGCGCCGATGTGGTGCTGGATTTCGTTGGCACGGACACCACCCTGGCGCTCGGCGTGGCGGCGGCCCGCACCGTGGGCGACCTGACCATCGTGGGGATCGGCGGCGGCACCCTGGGGGTGTCGTTCTTCTCCGTGCCGTACGAGGTGAGTATCGCGACCACCTACTGGGGCAGCCGCCCCGAGCTGGTGGAGGTACTCGACCTGGGTGCCCGGGGCCTGGTCCGCCCGAAGACCACAACCTTCGCACTGGGAGGCGCCCTGGACGCGTACCGCCAGATGCGCGACGGGACCCTGGAGGGCCGGGCGGTGATCGTGCCGTGAGACCGGCGTTCAGTCGGCCTGGATGAGGCCGCGGACGAAGGCGGCCTGGCCCACGTGTTGCAGGTCGTCGTCGACGATGCTGACCAACCGGACGCCGAGGGTGACCGGCGGGTCCCACCCCTCGTCGACCACGCGGTCCAGGTCCGCCGGTCCCAGGCCGGCCAGCAAGCTTCCGGTACGCGCCGCGACCGCCTGGTAGTAGTCGATCAGCGCCTGCGCGCTCTCCGGCCGCACGGCAGCGACCTGAGCGGGCGAGTGCCCGTAGCCGGTGTTGTCGGGGTCGGCGGCGAGCCCGAACCGACCCGCCCAGTCGCCGCTCACCCAGATCTGCTCGGCGTCGAGCAGGTCGGCGACGTGGTGGTCCTGCACCCGGGTGAGGTGCCAGACCAGCCAGCCGACCGAGTTGGCGCCCGGCCCGGGCTGCTGGCGCAGTTGCTCGGGGCTGAGGCCGTCGACGGCCGCGCGGACGAGGTCGGGCAGCCGGTCGTACGCCTCGGTCAGCAGGTCACTCACGTCCACGGGTACGCCTTCCTGGTCGGTTTCCGAACAGGTACCGCCGGACCAGGGCGCGCAAACCTCGACGGCTACGGTGATCGAATGGTCGCCGCGGTGGAGTTGTACCTGGACCCGGACGCCACCCGCCGGATCCGGGTGCTCTGGGACGCGCTGGAGGCCGAGGGGGTGCAGAGCATGCGCTCGCTGCTGGAGCAGCGCCATCGTCCGCACGTCTCGCTCATGGTGGCGCCCCGTTTTGACCCGGAGCAGGTCGCCGAGGCGCTACAGGGGACGGTGGTGGCCGCCCCGCTGCGGCTCGACTTCCAGCACGCCGGCCAGTTCGTCGGTCGGGTGCTCTGGCTCGGCCCGGCGCCCACACCGGAGTTGCTGGCGCACCACCGGCTGGTGCACGACCGGCTCGCCGCCGCCGGCATCGCCCTCGCCGAGCACTACCAGCCGGGGCGGTGGGTGCCGCACTGCACGCTCTCCATGCGGGTGCCGAACACGCTGATGGCCGCCGCGGTGCGCCGCTGCCTGGAGGTGTTGCCGCTGGCCGCGACAGTGGTCGGCGCGGCGCTCACCGATCACGCACGCGGCATCGCCCACCCGCTGCCTTGACCGCGCCTCGACCGTCGAGGCGTAATGTCCGGTTTGGCGGGCGACAGTCGGAAACCCGAAAACAAGCGGTGCGGATGCGGCCGGGCGTGGGAAGGTTCGAGTGGCTGTCGTACCGGTGGTGGGCTGCTCACAGGCGGTCCGCCCATCCGGTGTGGCGCGGGGTCACCCCGCGCCGCCCACGGCGGCTTCGACGAGGAGAGGCAGGGCCCATGCAGGCTCAGCGCAGGCCACCGCGCACGGAGCGGAGCCAGACCCGGGACGACCGGACCGGCGGCGGAATGACCGGGGCGGCCACGCCACTGACGATCTGGGCGGCCGCCGTACTGCTCGGCCGCATCGGTGCCGGCGACGACGACGTCGAGGACGAACGGCACATCCTGCGCGGCATCGAGTGATCCCGGCCGCGCGGCTCAGAGCCAGCCGCGCCGCTTGAAGATCACATAGAGGGTGCCGCAGACCAGCAGCATCAACAGCAGCGCGAAGAGGTAGCCGAAGCGCCAGTTCAGCTCCGGCATGTGGACGAAGTTCATGCCGTACACGGTGCCGATGAGCGTGGGAGCGAAGAGGATCGCCGCCCAGGAGGAGACCTTCTTCAGCTCCTCGTTCTGGCTGTAGCTGGCCGCGGTGAGGCTGCGCATCTCCTCGTTCTGCTGCTGCGAGACGAGGGTGGCGTTGACGGTGAGGATGTTCTGCAACAGGTGCCGGAAACTGTCCACCCGCTCCACCACCTGGGTCAGGTGGTCGATCACGTCGCGCAGGTAGCGGCGTAGCTCCTCGTCCGCGCTGGCGCTGCCGGCGCCGTCGGCCAGCGCGTCGAGCACGCTGAGCAGCGGGCGGGCGGCCCGCTGGAACTGGATGACCTCGCGGCTGAGCCCGTAGATGCGGCGGCTGGCGTTCGGGTCGCCACCGAACACCTGGGTCTCGATCTCGTCGATGTCGTTCTCCAGTCCGGCCACCACCGGCGCGTACCCGTCGACGACCTGGTCGAGGATCGCGTACAGGACCGCCTCCGGCCCCCGGGCGAGCATCTGCGCCTCGGTCTCCAGCCGCCGACGCACGGCGGCCAGGTCGGGCGCCTCGCCGTGTCGGACGGTGACCACGAAGCCCGGCCCGATGAACAGGTGCAGCTCGGAGAACTCGACCTCCTCCCGGAGGTCGTTGTAGCGGGCGGCGCGCAGCACCACGAACAGGGTGTGCCCGTACCGCTCCAGCTTGGGCCGCTGGTGGGCGTTGATCGCGTCCTCGACCGCCAGGTCGTGCAGCCGAAACTCCCGGGCCAGCGAGGTGATCTGCTCGATGTCGGGCCGGTACAACCCGATCCAGGCCATCGCGCCGTCCTGCTCCTGGAGGCAGCGGTACGTCTCGGCGAGGCCGGACGGCGAGGCGAACCGGTGCCCCCGGATGTAGACCGCGCTGTCCACCAGGCCGCCGTGGGACGCGGCGGGCGACTCCGCAGACGGCGCCACACCGACCCTCGTCTCGTACTCGTCGAGTTGGCGGCCGAAGCCACCACCCGGGCGGAAGCGACGGCCGCCGACCATGCCCTGTCCCCTCCCCCGGTGCCGTCCCATCCAGCCCGGGGCGCTGCTTCCCCCCTGTCCTGGGCCCTGAAACCCGCCGTGGCGTCGGCTGGGTTCCGCGCACCGGCGGACGGGGGCGGCCCGTCGGGCGGATACTCACGGTGACCGTGGGCGGGATGACGGGGGACGCGCCGGTGACTGTCGACAGACGCGGCGGCCGGTTGCGGGGGTGGCTGCTCGACGCCGGCTCGGACCAGGCCGTGCAGCACCCGGGGCCGCACGGGCGCCCGCCGGAGCACCGGCACCACCCGTGGTGGAAGGTGATGTGCCTGACCGGGGTCGACTACTTCTCCACGTTGGGTTACCAGCCGGGCATCGCGGCGCTGGCCGCCGGGGCGCTCTCACCGGTGGCGACCCTGGTGCTGGTGCTGGTGACCCTGCTGGGGGCGCTGCCGGTCTACCGGCGGGTGGCGGTGGAGAGCCCGCACGGTGAGGGCTCCATCGCGATGCTGGTACGCCTGCTGAGCTACTGGCCGGGCAAGTTGCTGGTGCTGGTGCTGCTCGGTTTCGCGGCCACCGACTTCATCATCACCATCACCCTCTCGGCCGCCGACGCGACGGCGCACATCGACGAGAACCCGTTCTGGCCGAGCGGGCTCAAGGGTCACGAGGTGCTGGTCACGCTGCTGCTGGTGTCGCTGCTGGGCGCGGTGTTCCTCAAGGGATTCACCGAGGCCATCGGGATCGCCGTCGTCCTCGTCGCGGTCTACCTGACGCTGAACGCGGTGGTGGTGGCCGACGCGCTGTGGCGGGTGGCGACGCACCCGAGCGCGGTCGGCGACTGGACCACCATGCTGACCACCGGGCACGGCGATCCGTGGCTGGTGGTCGGGCTGTCGCTGTTGGTCTTTCCGAAGCTGGCGTTGGGCCTGTCCGGCTTCGAGACCGGGGTGGCGGTCATGCCGAGCGTACGGGGTGACCCGCAGGACTCGGAGGCACGACCGCTGGGCCGGATCCGTGGCGCCCGCCGGCTGCTCACCACCGCAGCGGTGATCATGAGCGTCTTCCTGATCACCAGCAGCGTGACGACCACCGTGCTCATTCCGCCGGAGGCCTTCCAGCCGGGCGGGCCGGCGAACGGGCGCGCGCTGGCCTACCTGGCACACGCCCACCTCGGCGAGGTGTTCGGCACCGTCTACGACCTGTCCACCATCGGAATCCTCTGGTTCGCCGGGGCATCGGCGATGGCTGGTCTGCTCAACCTCGTGCCGCGCTACCTGCCCCGCTACGGCATGGCGCCGACCTGGGCCCGAGCCGTCCGGCCGCTGGTGCTGGTCTTCACCGCCGTGGCGTTCCTGATCACGATCGTTTTCGAGGCCAGCGTGGACGCGCAGGGTGGCGCGTACGCCACCGGGGTCCTGGTGTTGATCACCTCGGCCGCGACGGCGGTGACGCTCGCGGCGCAGCGGCAGCGTCAGCGCGGTCGCACCATCGCGTTCGGAGTCGTCGCGGTGATCTTCGTCTACACCACAGTGGCGAACGTGGTGGAGCGCCCGAGCGGCGTCAAGATCGCGGCCTGTTTCATCGGCGGGATCATCCTGGTGTCGGTGCTGTCCCGGCTGATCCGGGCCTACGAGCTGCGCGTCGACCATGTCGAACTGGACCACGCCGCGGCCCGGATGATCGACGAACGCGCCGGACGACGGATCCGCCTCATCGCACACGAACCCGACCGGCGCGACGAGGCGGAGTACCGCGCCAAGCTGGCCCAGACCATGGCGGACAACGACTTTCCCGACGACGGCGACGTCATCTTCGTCGAGGTCACTGTCACCGACCCCTCCGACTTCGAGACGGAGCTGCTGGTCCGGGGCAGCGTGGCCGACGACCGCTTCCCGGTGCTCAGCCTGGCCAGCTCGTCGGTGCCCACCGCGCTCGCCGCTCTGTTGCTGGAGATCCGCGACCGCAGCCGTCGGCGCCCCCACATCTACTTCGAGTGGTCCGAGGGCGGCCCAACCCGCAACTTCCTGCGCTACCTGGCGTTCGGACAGGGCGCCATCGCCTCGGTGACCCGGGAGATCCTGCGCCGCCAGGAGCCCGACCCGCACCGTCGACCGCACGTGCACGCCGGCTGACCTGCGAGTCGACGGTCCGTCGCGCACAGTGAGCGTGGTCATAACGACTGGACGATCCACCCGTTCCTGCTGCTAGCCTCGGCGCAGGTCATGAGCGCCAGCGCGAAGCCCCGGCTCGCTGGCCGGCAACCCTCCTCCGCGGTGGGGTGCCCCGGGTGAAGACCAGGCACCGGCAGGACGTCGGTGCAAGCGTGGCCTGGCACCCAGGTCAGCACAGACCCGGGAGAACCATGCGCATCCTCAGCACCACCCCACCGACCGACGTCGCGGACTCCCGCACCGGTCGACCCTCGCCCGCACTGATCCGGCGACGGCACGTGGACATGATGCGAATGTGCAGCGCCGCCTGTCGTCGCGGCACCGCGCTCTAGCACCCCCTTCCCGAGCTCCTTTCCCACCGGTACGCCCATCGGGCGCACCGTCGGTGGCGCACGTCCGTGCGCGCCGAGACACCACCCTTCGGAGACACCCGTGCGATTCCTTCCTGCCCTGACCCGCGCCGCCGCCCTGGGCGCGGCCACGATCCTGGCCGCCACCGCCCTCACCGCCTGCGGCGACGACAGCTCGTCCGACGCCACCGCCAACCCGTACGGCCTGGCCCAGTCGGGCGTACTGCGCGCCGGAACGCTGACCGACGCCCCGCCGAACGTGTACCTCAAGGACGGCAAGTTCACCGGCTTCGACAACGACCTGCTGACCGCCGTGGCCGGCAAGCTCGGTCTCACTGTCGAGTTCGTCGGCACCGACTTCTCCGCGCTGCTCAGCCAGGTCAACAACCGCAAGTTCGACGTGGGCAGTTCCTCGATCACCATCACCGAGGCCCGCAGGAAGACCGTCGACTTCGGCAACGGGTACGACTTCGGCTACTTCGGCCTGGACGTCCCGGCCGGCTCGCCGATCACCGGCTTCGACCAGCTCGCCGGCAAGCGGGTCGTGGTGGTGCAGGGCACCGTCCAGGACGACTACGCCACCGGCAAGCAGCTCAACCCGGTGCGGGTGCCCGACTACAACGGCGCGATCAACCAGCTCAAGGCGGGAACCGCCGACGCCTGGATCGCCCCGGCGGAGATCGGCGAGAAGTCGGCCACCGACAGCAACGGCAAGATCACCGTGGCGGCCAAGCAGCTCAGCCCGGCACCTACCGCGTACGCCGTGGCCAAGGGGAACGACAAGCTGCGCGAGGCGCTGAACAAGGGCCTCGACGAGGTCATCGCCGATGGCACCTGGAGCCGGTTGCAGGCGCAGTACTACCCGGGCCGGCCGATCCCGGCGGACTTCACGCCGGGCAGCGGCACTGTGAAGGCCCCGTCCGCGTCGACCGCGCCGTCGGCGTCCGCTACGGCCGTGCCGTCGGCGTCCGCGTCGATCGCGTCCTGAGCCGGTGACGAGCGAGCGGGGCGGGAGGAGGAGCCACCGATGGATCCGTTGAGCACCCTGTGGGAGACCTTCTTCGACTGGGACGCGATGCGCGAGGCGCTGCCCGAGATGCTGACCGTCGGGTTGCCCAACACGCTCATCCTGGCGGTCTCCGCCGCCCTGCTCGGCTCGGTGCTGGGCCTGCTGCTGGCCGTCGCCGGGATTTCCCGCAGCCGCTGGCTGCGCTGGCCGGCGCGGATCTACACCGACGTGTTCCGGGGGCTGCCGGCCGCGGCGACGATCCTGCTGATCGGCGTCGGGCTGGCCCCGCTGGGCATGCAGGTCTGGGGGCCGGATCCCTACCCGTTGGGCATCCTGGCGCTGTCGCTCATCGCCGCCGCGTACATCGGAGAGATCTTCCGCTCGGGCATCCAGTCGGTGGAGGCCGCCCAGTTGGAGGGCGCCCGGGCGCTCGGCTTCTCCTGGGCCGACGCGATGCGGCTGGTGATCATTCCGCAGGGCATCCGGCGGGTGCTGCCGGCCTGGGTGAACCAGCTCATCGCACTGATCAAGGACTCCAGCCTGGTCTACTTCCTCGGCCTGGTGGCCAGCCAGCGGGAGCTGTTCCGGATCGGGCAGGACTACGCGGCCACCACCGGCAACGAGTCGGCGCTGCTGCTGGCGGGGCTCTGCTACCTGGCGTTGACGGTCCCGCTGACGCACGTCGTGAACTGGATCGACCGGCGGCTGCGCAACGGCCGGCCGGCCACCGCGTCGACCGAAGAGGACGACGACATCGCGTCGTACGCCGCGACGGAAGGAGATCGGCGATGACCACCGCCACGACGACCTCGGTCAGCCTCGACGTACGCGACGTGCACCTCGCCTTCGGACCGAACCGGGTGCTGCGCGGCGTCGACCTCTCGGTGCCGCGAGGCGCGACGGCCTGCGTCATCGGGCCGTCCGGGTCGGGCAAGTCCACGCTGCTGCGCACCATCAACCGGCTGATCGAACCGGACCGGGGCGACGTGCTGCTGGACGGGCGCAGCGTGCTGGGCGACGACCCGGACGCGCTGCGGCAGCGGGTGGGCATGGTGTTCCAGCAGTTCAACCTCTTTCCGCACATGAGCGTGCTGCGCAACGTCACGCTGGCGCTGCGGCGGCTGCGCAAGCTCGGTGCGGACGAGGCGGAGACCGTCGCCCGGGCCCAGTTGGAGCTGGTGGGGCTGGCCGGCAAGGCGAACTCCCGGCCGGCGCAGCTCTCCGGTGGTCAACAGCAGCGGGTGGCGATCGCCCGCGCGCTGGCGCTGCGGCCCGAGGTGATGCTCTTCGACGAGGCCACCTCGGCGCTCGACCCGGAGTTGGTCAAGGGCGTCCTCGGGGTGATGGCCGACCTGTCCGCCGCCGGCATGACCATGGTGGTGGTGACCCACGAGATGGGCTTCGCCCGGCAGGTCGCCGACACCGTCGCCTTCATGGACCGGGGCGTGGTGCTGGAGGCCGGCCCACCCGAGGCGATCTTCGAGCGGGCCGAGCATCCGCGGCTTCGCCGTTTCCTCGACCAGGTGCTCTGAGCCGCGCGGCCCGACGGGTTGCCGACGGTCACTCGTTGGGCCCGCGCCCCAGCAGCCGGATCTCCTCGTTGTCCAGCGCGGACTGAAGTTCCTGGAGCACCAGATCGTCGATCTCCCGGTTGTCGCGCAGCCGGGTGACCTCCCGCCTCTTGTGGGCGAGAACGCCGAGGCGCAGTCGGCGTTCCAGGCGGCGCTCCTCGGCGGTGTTCCCACCGCTCTCGTCGAGGTCCTCCAGATGCCGCCGGTACTCGGCTTCCAGCCGACGCACCGATTCATTCTGGGCACCGATCTCCGCGGCGACCTGGGGAAGAGCGGCCAGGCCCACCTCGGTGGCCCGCCGCCGGGCGTTGCGGGCCTCGTCGACGCGTTCCGGGTCGCCGCTCAGCCCGGCCCAGCGCACGACCAACGGCAGGGTGGTGCCCTGAAGCAGCATGATCAGCACGATCACCAGCGCGGTGACGAAGATGATCAGATCCCGTTCGACCACCGGTTGACCGTCGACCATCACCGTCGGGACGGCCAGGGCGGCGGCCAGCGAGACCGCGCCCCGGAAACCGGACCAGCCCGCGACGGTCCCCACCCGCCAGGCGGACGGCCCCTGGCTCGGGTCCATTATCCGCCGGCGCCGCAGCCGCGCCGACTGCGCGGTCAGGTAGACGAAGAGCAGGCGGGTGCCGATCACGACCAGGGTGACCACCAGCACGATCAGCAGCGCCCGCTCGGGCGAGGTGCTGGTGATGCTCCGCACCGAGCGGGGAATCTGCGTGCCGAGCAGGACGAACAACCCGCCGTTGATCAGAAACGTGGAGAGGTCCCAGAACGCGTACGCCAGCACCCGGGACCGGGCGCGGATCACCCGTGGGCCGGCGTAGGCCAGCACCAGGCCGGCGACCACCACCGCCAGCACACCGCTGGCGTGCACCGCGTCGGCGAGCAGGAAGGCGCCGAACGGGGTCAGCACGCTGAGCGCGCCCTCGCGCAGCGGATCGTCGAGCCGCTTGCGGATCAGCACCACGGCGGCCCCCACCAGCAGACCGGCGACCACGCCCCCGACGCTGGCGCCGACGAACTCCTCACCGATGCCCAGCACGCCCGGCCTGGCGCTGTGGCTGAGCAGACCCACTGCCACCGCGAAGACCACCAGCGCGGTGCCGTCGTTGATCAGGCTCTCCGCGTGCAGGGTGGTGAGCAGCTTACGGGGCAACCGCTTGGCCAGGCCGGTGACCGCGGCGGCGTCGGTCGGCGCGAGGACCGCGCCGAGCACCCAGGCGGCAGCGGGGTTCACCCCGAACGCCTGCGCGGCGAACGACACAGTGACCATGGTGAGCACCACCAGCACCACGGCGAGCAACCCGATCACCGGCAGGTTGGCCCGGATCTCCCGCAGGCTGATGGTGAGGCTCTCCCGATACAGGATCGCCGGCAGGAAGATCAGCAGGACCAGGTCGGGTTCCAGGGTGACCTCGGACAGCGGCGGCGTGAGCCCGAGCAGCACGCCCAACGCGATGAGCAGGACCGGCGGGGCGACCCGGTACCGACCGCCGAGGGTGGTGCCGACGAGGACGGTGACGCCGAGCACCACGATCAGGATGAGCGCCTCCACGCGTACACCCCCTCGGACCACGGCCGGCGGTGGACGCGCCGGTGGTTCCATCTGACCGCACCGGCCGGTGGGTTCCGGCGGAAACCGGCAAGTCGCGGTGCCCGCGGGCGAGGGTCAGGCGGTGGCGCGGGCGCGCGCTGTCACCGCACGGGCCGTACGACGGTGTTCGGCCGCCTCCTCGTGCCGGCCCATCGCGGCGGCCAGGTCGGCGAGGTGCCCGGCCACCGGGCCGACGGTGAGCACCCCACTGCCGGCGGCCAGCTCGTCGACGGCCGGCAGCAGCTCGGCGTGGACCCGCGTCATCGTGGCCCGGTCGTCGAGGGCGCGCGCCGCCCGACCGACGAGGCAGAGCCGCACCTCACGCAGCAGATCGTGCGGCCCCTCGGGAAGCGCCCGCAGGGCGGCCGCGGCGGCGTCCCGGTCGTCGGCGGCGAGCAGCAGCAACGGCCGGACCCACGGTTCGTGCGGCCCCCAGTCCAGGTCCGCCCAGTCGGCAGCGCCGAGCCCCGTGGTCGGCCGGTCGGCAGCGCCGAGCCCGATGGTCGGCCGGTCGGCGCCGATGGTGTCGGCCAACCGCAGGCCGAGCAGGGCCAGCGGGAGCAACCCCTGGGTCAGCCCCGGCATGCTGTCGGCGCTCACCCGGTCGGTCGCCGAGCGGTACGCCTGCGCCGCCGCGTCCGACTCGCCGTCAAGGGCCAGGCGCAGTGCGGCGTACCACCGGGTGAAGACACCGACCAACGGCAGCTCGTACCGTTCGGCGAGGCGGTCGGCGGCGCGGGCGTGCGCGTCGGCGGCGGGCGGGTCGGCCAGCGCGCAGTTGGCCTGGACCAGGACGAGGTGGCCGAGCACCTCGAAGGTCACCAGGTGGTGCCGGGCGGCCAACTCGACCAGTTCCACGCCGATCCGGGCCCGCGTGTCGGCAAGACCGACGCGGTGGAAGGCGTGCATGAAGCGGGCGTTGAGCGCGAAGGCCAACAGCCCGGGGTCGCCGATGTCGCGGGCGGTCGTCTCGGCCTCGACGGCGGCGCGGCGGCCACGATCGGTGGTGGTGCCGCGCAGCTCCAACGCGAGGGTGCTCAGCAGCCGACTGCGCTGCGCCGAGCCGATCGGGCCGAGCGCGGTCAGGGCGTGTTCGGCGGCTCGGACGATGTGCCCGGAGAGCAGGTCGTCGTCGTTGCGCGTCCAACTGGCGGGCACGTCGAAGCCAGCCAGGGCCTCCTGGATCAGCAGGGGGTCTCCGGTGGACTCGGCGACGGTGATCGCCTCGGCACGCCGTAGCCGCGCCTCGGCCAGCCGGCCCGTCACGGCCAGCGCCCGCCCCAGGCCGAGCAGCGCGGTCACCCGCCCACGCGGCTCGACCCCGCCGGCGCGGCCGTACGCGTCGATCGCCTGGCCCCACAGGCGGGCCGCCTCGTGGGGGTTGCCGCCCCATTCGGCCCGCTCGGCCGCCACCCGGGCGTACGTCGACGCCTCGGCGGCGTGGACCGGCCCGCCGGCGCGCAGCAGGTGGTACGCGAGGGCAGCCGGCTCGACGGGTTCCCGCTGTCGCAGCACCTCGGCGACGGCCGCGTGCCAGGCGGCGCGGCGCGGCGCGGACAGGTCGGCGTAGAGCGTGTCGCGGACCAGGATGTGGGTGAAGCGCAGCCGCCCGTCGGACTCCCGTTCGGTGAGGAACCCGGCCGCCAGGGCGCGGTCCACGGCGTCCAGCGCTGTCGTCGGGTCACCGGCCAACACGCCCAGCACGTCCGGGTCGAGGTCCCGGCCGAGCACGGCCGCCTGCCGCAGCACGGTACGGGTCGAGGTCGGCAGCTGCGCCAACCGGTGCCGGATCACGTCGCGTACCCCAGGCGGTACGGCGGCCAACCCCGCCTGCCCCGTGCTCGCGTACAGCTGGGCCAGTTCGCGGACGAAGAACGGGTTACCGCCGCTGCGCTGATGGATCGACCGGGCGGTGGACTGGTCCAGTTCCGACCCGACGATGGCGCCGGCCAGCTCGCCGGTCGCCGACGCGGGCAGCCCGGCAAGATACTCCCGGACCGGCTCCAGCCCGGCGGCGCGGGCCAGGGTGGCGGTCAGCTCCGGGCTGATCTCGGTGGCCCGGTAGGTGCCGAGGATCAGCACCGGCCCGCCGGCCGGCTGCGGGCCGGTGAGCAGTGCGGTCAGCAGGTCCAGGGTGTCACCGTCGGCGCGGTGCAGGTCGTCGAGGACCAGCAGGACCGGCTCCCGGTCGGCGACCGCCGAGATCAGCGAGGCCACCGCGCGGTGTCGACGGAACCGCACGGTGGCGGGGTCAGCCGAGCCGTCAGCCGAGCCGTCTTCCGAGTCGGCGGCGGCGGGGGCGACGACGGGGGCGGCCGGCCCGGCGAGCGCGTCGGTGATCTGGGTCCACGGCCACGCTGGCGGAGCGCCCTCGTACTCCGGGCTGCGTCCCCACGCCGTGGTCCAGCCCTCGGCGGCCAGTCGCCGGGTCAGGGCCTCGGCCAGTGCCGTCTTGCCGGCGCCCGGGTCGCCGCTGAGCAGGGCGAGCGTGGGCTGGCGGCGGCGGGACGCGGCCTCGGCGGCGCGCCGCAGCAGTTCCAGCTCCGCGTCGCGGCCCACGAACGGGCGCTGCTCCGCCTGGACTTGTCGAACGGGTTCCCCGAGGCCGGTGGTGACGGCCCGGTCGACGGCCGGGGCGAGGTGCGGCGCCTGGGCCAGGATGTCGGCTTCCAGCCGTCGCAGCTCGGGCCCCGGGTCCACGCCCAGCTCGGTCACCAGGACGTGGCGGGCTTCCCGCAGCGCGGCCAGCGCGTCGCCCTGCCGGCCGGCGCGGTACCGGGCCGTCGCGAGCAGTCGCCAGGCGTCCTCGCGCAGCGGATGGCTGGCCAGGTGTGCCGGTAGGTCCGCGGCCGCCTCGTCCGGTCGGCCCACCGCCAGGAGCGCCTCTGCCCGCCGCTCGACGGCGAGCATCCGCAGCTCGTCCAGCCGGTTGATCTCCGCGAAGGCCCAGGACTCGTTGGCGCAGTCGGCGTACGCGGGCCCGCGCCAGAGCCCGAGCGCCGACTCCAGCGCGGTCAGGGCCGGCGCGGGACGCCCGGCCGCCAGCAGCCGGCCCGCCTCGGCGACGGCCGCCTCGAACTGTCCGGCGTCGACAGCGTCCGGGGCGGCCTTCAGCGCGTACCCGGGCGGCTCGGTGACCAGGATCCGGGGCGGCTGCCGGGGTGGTCTGTCGGGCTCCAGGGCCCGGCGCAGGTCGGCGACGAAGGTCCGGATCGCGCCCACCGCGCCGTCCGGTGCGACCTCCCACAGGTCGTCGACGAGACGATCCACCGGCACCACCCGACCGTGGGCGATCAACAGCCGGCCGAGCACCAGGCGCTGCCGGTGCCCCCGCAGGGGGACCGGGCCGCGCTCGGTCGCGGCGATCACCGGCCCGAGTACGCCGAAGGTCACCGCGACGGGCGCCGTCAGCTGCCTGGTCATGGCACCAATCTAGGCCCGTGGCCCGGCCGGCACTGATCCGACGCTGACCGGCTGCTGATCACCGCCGGACAGGCTCGGTGAGGTACGACGGCGACGGGCCTCCGCCCTCGCCGGCACTGCTCACCAGGAAGGTTCCCCCGTGGACCCGAAGATCAACGGATTCGACTACCGACGCGTCACCGTCGCCGACGGGGTGACGCTCAACGCCGCCGTGGGCGGTTCCGGGCCGGCGATCGTGCTGTTGCACGGCTTTCCGCAGACCCACCTCATGTGGCGGCACGTCGCCGCCGATCTGGCCGCCGACCACACGGTCATCTGCCCCGACCTGCGCGGCTACGGCGACAGCGACAAGCCCCTCGACACCGACGGCACCGGGTACGCCAAGCGCACCATGGCCGCCGACATCGTGGCGCTGGCCGGCGCGCTCGGTCACGATCGGTTCGCGTTGGCCGGGCACGACCGGGGCGCCCTGGTCGCGTTCCGCGCCGGCCTCGACCATCCGGCGGCGGTCAGTCAGCTGGCCCTGCTCGACGTGCTACCCACCCTGGACATGTGGGACGTGCTGCACGGCGCCAGCGCCGCGGTGGCGTTTCACCTCTACCTGATGGCGCAGCCGCCCGGCCTGCCCGAGGAGCTGATCGCCGGCAGCCCGGACGCCTTCTTCGGTCACTTCCTGGACGTCTGGACCCGTGATCCGGAGGCCCTGCCGGCGGAGGTGCGGGCCGCGTACCTGCGCGCGTCCCGCGACGCCGTTCCCTCGATCGTCGCCGACTATCGGGCGTCCGCCGGGATCGACGTGGCCCACGACGCCGCTGACCGGGCGGCCGGCAACCAACTGCGGATGCCGGTGACTGTGCTCCAGCAGGACTGGGGCGCGGCGCTGGGCTACGACGCGGCGGCGGTGTGGCGGGCCTGGGCACCCGACCTGGACCACCAGACGGTCACCTGCGGACACTTCATGGCGGAGGAGGCCCCGGCCGAGGTGCTCCGGGCGCTGCGCGCCCTGCTCGCCCGTTGATCGATCGGCGACCCGGCCACCACTGTCACCCTGGGCAAGATATCCGACACTCCTTGTCACCGGGTGGCTGTGTGGCCGGGTCGTCGCGCCGCACCCGTCCCACAGCCCACAAACCAGCCAGTAATGGGCCTTGACCTGCGGTAACGCGACGTTGCACGAGGTGGACGGCAACCCGTCATCGGTGATACACAGGCAGATACCGGCAGCCAACGACGTCGAGTCGCTCCATCTTCTCGCCCAACGACCGTCCACAGGCAACGCACCACTGGGCTCCGCCGCACGGACCGCGGCTCGCCGTCGCGACCCACCGAACGGCACTGGTCCACCGGGCGCTGCCGGACGCCGGTCCTCGACCAAGGAGTTGCCGTGGGAACCCTACGAATCCGATCCCGCCACCAGCCGTACGAGATCGCTGTGCTGGCCGCGGCACCGCTCTGCGGCATTCTGATGATGACCCTCGATGTCCGGCCGACGTCCGTTCAGACGTCGATGCCGGGGCCCATCCAGGTCGCCTGGGAACTGGGTCTGATCGCGGTGGGCGTCGGTGGACTACTGGGCATCCTGTGGCCCGGCCGGCTCTCCACCGGGCTCGGCCTCGAACTCGCGTCGGTGCTGGTGCTCGGCACGATCACCGGCATGTACGCGGTAGCCGTGCTGGTCATGTCGGGCCGATCTTCCATCGTCGCGGCGTCGTTCGTGATGGCGGTGACGGTCGGGTCGCTCTGGCGGGCCGCGCAGATCGCCATCGACCTTCGTCGCCTGGCCCGAGCGTGCGAATTTGTGACCTACGAACAGTTGCAGGCAGGTGTTACGTGATCACCGCACCCGCACCGGCTGCACCGCACTGGGTGCAGGTGACGCTCAGCGTGCTCGGCATCCTCGGCGGAGGCACCGGCCTCGCCGCTATCGCCACCGTCGTGGTGCAGCGGGGCAAGTTCAAGGCCGATGCCGCCGACACGCTCACCGAGGCCGCCCTCACGCTCGTGCAGCCGTTGCAGACGCGGATCACCCAGTTGGAGGGCGAGGCGTTCAGCGCCCGGTCCGAGCTGGGCACGCTCCGCGAACAGGTCAACCAGTTGCAGTTCGTGGTCCGGGTGCTCACCCGGACGCTGGACCGCTGGCGCGCCGCGATCCGTGCCCCCGACGCCACGCTGCGCAAGGTCCGAGCGACGGTGGCAGAGTCGGACCGGATTCCCGAGATGGACCGTTGACCGCGGTGGTGTCCCCGCACCGCCCGCCCCACGATCGGCCGGCTCAGCCGGCACCGCGGAGGCGTTCGGCGAGTTCGCGCACCGCCGCCCGGAACTCGGGGTCGGTCTCGCCCGGATGGTGCCCCCGCAGCGGCGGCGCTGACCGCTCCCCCGGCGCCGGCAGCAGGTCCGGTGGGTCCCGCAACCGCCGGTCGACCTGGCCCGCCGGATCGGTCGGGTCCGGTGATGGATCGCCGGGGCGGTGTGCGGCGAAGACCCAGCCGCCGACCGGGTCGGTGTCCCGCCAGAGGTTGAGCCACCGCCACTCGACCCGCTCCCCCACGTCACGCAGCACCTCCTCGTTGAGGTAGGCCGGAAAGAGCCGGGCGTACAGGCGGTCCAGCGGTGACCCGTAGGTGAGCAGCGCGACCCGTCGACGTACGCGCGGGGGCAGCCGCAGCACCGCGAGAGCGAGCAGCGCGGACCCGTGGCTGTGCCCACAGAGCAGAACCCCGACGTGCCGCTCGGCCAGTTGGCTGATCCGGTCGGCCAGTTCCGGCACCGCGCGGTCGGCGTAGCTCGGCGGGGCGAACGGGTGCGCGGCCCGGGGCCAGAAGGTGCCCAGGTCCCACAGGATGCCGACGTGTCGGCGAAACCACGCGGTCCGATAGGCGAACACGCCACCGGTCACCAGCGTGAGCAGCAACGCGGCGACAAGGTAGCTACCCCCGCTGAGCCCCATCTGGACGGCTCCGGCCGGCAGCCCGAGCAGTTGCCGGGTCAGGTCCTCCGGTTCGCGCCCGCTACGCCCCACCAGACTCGTGGCCAGTCCGACCACCGCGAGCGCCGCGTACGTGGCGGCCAGCGGACCCAACCACTCGGTGAACCGCGCCCGGGCGATGGTCTTCGTCGTCAGCCGTAACCTGCCGACCGCCTCCGCTGGCACGACCGGGAAGTCACGAGCGGTGATCGCCGCAGCCGCACGCAGCCGGCGCCGCCGCGACACGACGGTCAACGCGCCGCACAGCAGCACCGCCGCGACCACGTGCAGGAAGAAGGCCAGCAGCGTCCAGCGGTACGGCAACGGTGGCCCACCATCACCGCGGTAGCCGCCGAGCAAATCCCCCATCTGGTAGACGAGGCCGGCGGAGAGCGCGCCAGCCAGGCCGACCGCGAGGGCGGCGAGGACCGCCGCGCCCAGGCCACCCGGCAGCGCGGACCGGCCGCCCACCCGACCGCGCTGCCACAGCACCACCACGCTGAGCAGCACCAGCGACGTCATCTGGCCCAACAGAGCCGCGCCGGCGATCCCGCCGTAGCCGGGAAGTTCGGCCGCCGACGACCAGTCGCGCCGGTCGCTCGCCACGGTGACGAGGGTCGCCACGCTCAGGACGGCAGACACCGTGCCCGCCGTGCGGGCGGTCCAGGTCGCCGTTCGGGCGGTCGCCGCCCGGTCGATCATCCCCGGAGCGGCGAGCAGACCGACGCAGGCCAGCAACACCGCCGCGCTGAGCGCCAGCAGCAGCGTCGTGGAGAACGTCGCGCCGCTGGCGCGACGGGCCGTGAGCAGCACGACATTGAGTACGGCGAGCGCGGCGGCCACGTGGATCGCGCGCAACCGGTGCACCAGCGGCTCCACGGCCCACAGTGGGTTGTCGGCCGGGCCGGACCGACGGGTTCCGAGGAGGCGCAGGACCGCTATGGCGGCGATCGGCAGGAGCGCCAGCACGGCCAGCCGCTGCCCGACGTTCCGACCGTCGAGCCCGGCCATGGTGTCGAAGGGCGGGCGGCAGCGGGCCGCACCGAGACACCGCCAGGCGAGCAGGTCGAGGGCCACTCCGGCGATGGACACCACGTACAGCACTGTGAGGTTGAGCGCGAGGAGCCGACACAGCACGCTGACCGCGACGGCGCGGCGGCGGCCGGTGGGGCGCATCCACACGGCCACGTTGGCGAGCATGAACGGCAGCAGGAAGACCATGGCGAGGGTCCGTCCGACGGTGCCCGAGGGCAGGTCACCCCAGCGGTACGCCTCCAGCGTCAGCTCGTCCGGGCCGATGTCGTCCGACCGGGTGGCACGGTGGAAGCCCCCGCTGCCGTCGCCGGCGACCTGCCGGACCTGCGGCTGGTCGAGGATGACCGTCGGGTCCGCCCCGGACACGCCGTGCACCCGCAACTCCACCACGTCGTGTCGTCGCGGTTGGTCGCCGTGCCGCTGTCTTCCCTCAGGCATCGGGGCGCTATCCGTGTCGCCGCTTGTGGGGTGCGTCGCTCTCCCCGGGCTCGTGCACGGACCGCCGCAGTGCCGGCATCGCGTCGAACAGGACGATCAGCAGCAGTACCCCGGCGACGACGGCGCTGTTGACCAGTTGCGGAGACCGCACTGTCGCCAGCCCGCCCACGATGATCGCCGGCACACCGACCAGACGCGCCCAGGGCCAGCTGCCGTCGACCACCGCCGCGAGCAGGATCCGGGCGCTCAGGAACAACGCGGGGCCGATGACGCCCACTGTCGTCTGCCCCGTTTCGTATTCTCCCGGATGGTCGATCGTCATCTCCATGGCCACCGAGGTGGCCAGCACACCAGCGATCATGACGAGGTGCAGGTAGCCCGCCATCAGCGTCAACTTGCTGCCGGGCGGGCCCTCCGCCTCGATTCTCGCGCCCAGCCGGCTGCCGGCGGGCACCAGGTAGAGCCGGGCGAGGGCCACCGCCGTCACGAACGCCAGGGCGAAGGCCACAGTGCTGTCCCGGTCCAGGCCGGACCCGCTGTAGGTGACGCCGGCGATCAGGATCAGCTCACCCAGGGCGATGATGAAGATCTGTTGGTACCGCTCGGAGAGGTGTGTTCCGTTCACCTGAAGTTCCGGCCAGGTGCTGCGTCCGAGCCACGGGAACGGCCAGCGCAGCCGCGCCAGGGAGTACTCCATGACGAGGGCGAGCGCCCAGAGCACCTCCCGGGCCGGGGTGACGGCCGCCCCGACCACCCAGAGCACACCGGAGATCGCGAACCAGACCGCAACCCGCAGGCTCCGCACCTGTAGCGGGTGCCCCCGCAGGGCGGGGATCAGGATCGCCGCCCGACCCAGGTGGATGGCCACGTAGGCGACGGCGAACACCATGGCGTGTCCGTCGAACACGGTGGGTACGGCCGCGGCCATCAGCAGGCCGCCGAACATCGTCCAGAGCAGCAGGGTGACGATCAGCGGAGCCCGGGGGTCGAACCAGTCCGCCGACCAGGCGGTCACGAACCACACCCACCAGAGCGCCGCCAGCATCAGCAGCGTCTGGAAACCACCGTTGAAGCTGGGGTCGTCGAGCAGCGCCCGGGACAACCGGGTCAGCGCGAAGATGAACGCCAGGTCGAAGAAGAGTTCCAGGAACGACGCCTTGCCCGGGTTCTCCCGCCGGAGCAGCAGCCGTCCCGGAAGCCCGCCCGCCATCGCCATCCTTCCCCGGCCCGCAGCTGCCACCGCCGCCCCAGTCGTACCACCCGGACCGCCGGGCCCGGGTCGGTTCCGCCGAGCCGGGCCGTCGTGGTCGGCGGCAGCCGGTGACGCCGCGCTAGGAGATCAGGTCGGATGCCACGGCCCAGAGCCGCTCGGCGTTGCCCGGGTCGACCGCGTACGCGGCCACGCCGCTGTAGTCGGCGGGCCGATCGGTGACGACCGGGGCCTCGGCGCAGTCCTCGAAGTAGCGGCCGCCAATGCCGTCCAGCAACGGGGAGGCCGCGAGCAGCACCGAGGTCGCCGCACCCTGTTGCGGGGTCTTGTGCATCTCCTTGGGCGACTTGAGCCCACCGGTGTGCTTCTGCAACCCGGTGGCGATCGCGCCCGGGTTCAGCGCGTTGGAGTAGATCCCCTCGTCGGCCCAGCGGCGGGTGGCTTCCACGGCGAGCAGGGCCTCGGCGCTCTTGGACTGACCGTAGGCCAGCAGCGGGTCGTAGGGCCGGAACGCGAAGTGCAGGTCATCGAAGATCACCGGGGAGAAGAGGTTGCCGCTGGAGCTGACCGACACCACCCGGGCACCGTCGGCTGCGGCGAGGGCGTTGTGCAGGCCGACGGTCAACGCGAAGTGCCCCATGAAGTTGGTGGCGAACTGCATCTCCCAGCCCTCGGCGGTGCGCTCCAGCTCGGGCAGCGCCATGATGCCCGCGTTGTTGACGAGGATGTGCAGCGGCTGGTCCCAGCCGGCGACGAACTGGCGTACCGAGGTCTGGTCGGCCAGGTCCAGCGCGCGGACGGTGACCCGCTCCGCGCCGATGCTGGCCGCGATGTCGGCGGCGGCCTGCTCACCCGCCGCGACCCGGCGGACCCCGAGCACGACCTCGGCGCCGGCAGCGGCGAGCGAACGGGCCGTCTCGATGCCGATACCGGCGGCGCCGCCGGTGATGATGGCCCGCTTGCCGCTCAGGTCCACCCCGGCGATGACCTCGTCGGCGGTCGAGGCGAAACCGAAGGGGGTCGTGATGCGCTCTGTCATTGCTGTCCCGTCTCTCGATCACCCTTACTCCGACACTGTCACCCCGGTGGCAGGCGTTAGCCGGTTCCCTGCTTTTCCTGGTAGTGGCAGGACCAGGCTGGGCGGTCGGTGGCGGCTCCTACGATGGGCGGGTGAGCACGGCCGGCCCGCTGGGCGAATACCTGCGTGCCCGGCGCGAGCTGATCGGGCCGGGTGACGTCGGCCTGCCCGCGCACGGCCGTCGGCGGGTGCCCGGCCTGCGGCGCGAGGAGGCGGCCCTGCTCGCCGGCATCAGCGCCGACTACTACCTGCGGTTGGAGCAGGGGCGTGACCGGCACCCGTCGACGCAGGTGGTCGAGGCGCTGGCCCGCGCGCTGAGGCTGGACGCGGACGCCGCGGCGCACCTGCACGGCCTGGCCCGGCCGGTGCCGGCCCGGCGGACGGCGCGACCCTCGGAGCGGGTGCCGGTGGGCATCCGGCAGTTGGTCGGTTCGTGGGCCGAGACGCCGGCCTTCGTGCACGGTCGACACCTGGACGTGCTCTTCGCCAACCCCGCCGCGACCGCGCTGGCGCCGATCTTCACCGCTGGGGTGAACCTGCTGCGCGCGGTCTTCCTCGACCAGAGCGTGCCGGCGCTCTACCCGGCTCTGACGGGGGTCGCGGCCAACGCGGTGGCCGGCCTGCGCGCACAGGTCGGCCCCGAGGTGGACGACCCCCGCCTCATCGAGCTGGTGGAGGAGCTGACGGCCGGCAGCGAGCGGTTTCGGCGTTTGTGGGCCCGTCACGACGTCACGGCCCGCGCGGGCGGCGGGGTGCGGGTGTTCCAGCACCCGGAGCTGGGCGAGTTGGCGCTGCGCTACGAGAAGCTCGCGATCAGCGGCACCACCCAGTCGCTGGTCGTCTATCACGCCGAGCCGGGCAGCCCGTCGGCGCGCTCGCTGGCCCGGCTGGCTCGACGGGCGGCACCGCGCTAGCGTCGCCGTCCCCGAAGCGGGCCCGCTATCGGTTGGCCGCCCGCTCGGCGACCACCACCGAGATCCCGTCGAGGACGCGTTGCAGACCGAACTCGAACGCGTACTCCGGGCCGTACGCGGCGCCGTGCTGCTGGCCGGCGGCGGTGCCGACCCGGGACGCGGTCGGGTAGGCGCCGGGCTTCAGGAAGGTCTCCAGCCAGGGCGCGTGCGACTGCCACCACTGACCGTCGGTCATGCCGGTCTCGCGCTCCAGGTCGACCACCTCGGAGGCGGCCCGGGCGGCGCTCTTCACGTGACCCAGCACGAGGGTGAGCACCGCGTCGACCTCGACGTCGGTGAGCCCGATGTCGACGATCGCGCCGAGCTCGTAGTCGTACTTGGCCATCAGGTGCGGACCGAGCACCGGTCGGGTCGTCTCGGCCCGCAGCATCCACGGATGCCGTTGGTAGAGCGCCAGATTGTCGCGGGCGATCCGTTCCAGCCTGGTCCGCCAGTCGCCCTCGACGACAGGGCGCGGCATCTCGCCGTACGCAGTGTCGATCATGACGGCGACGAGTTCGGCCTTGCCCGGCACGTAGGTGTAGACCGACATCGTGCCGACCCCCAGCGCCTCACCGACCCGGCGCATGGTCAGCGCGTCGAGCCCCTCGGCGTCGGCGATGTCCATCGCGACCCGGACGATCCGGTCGACGCTGAGCGCTGGACCGGCGCTGCGGCTGGTCGGCTCGCGGGTGCGCCAGAGAAGGGCCAGGCTGCGGGCCGGGTCCGCGGTCGCCTTGCGCTCACTCGCCATGGTGCGGCCATCCTAACAACGAGGCCGTACGCCGTACGACCGCGCCGGCCTGCTCTCGCTCGCCCCGTACGCCGTCAGAGCGCCTCGCGGTCGTCGGACAGCGTCGGACCGGCGGCGGCGGGCACCAGGTGTCGGACCTCCGGCTCCCCGTCGGTCAGCTCCCGGGCCCGTTGCTCGGCCGCGCGGTCCTCACCGGTCAACCGGCCACCGTGCTGGCGCAGGTGCTCGTCCCAGGACGGCACCAGATACACCTCGACGAACCGGTCCGCCGTCTCGGCCGGGCGGAACAGCCCCCAGCGCATCGCGCCGGTCCGCTGCCGCGCGCCACGCACCAGGTCCATCGCCGCCAGGAACCGTTGGGTCCGCTCCGGCCGGACGGTGTACTGCACCGTCACCAGCACCGGCCCCACCCCCGGGTCCGGCTCGTGCGCCAGGTGCAGCTGCGGCCAGTAGGCCGCCGGTTCCCGGTCCACCGACCGCAGGTCCGGCAGCGGCCAGATCCGACTCGTCACGGTGCCGACCAGCATCAGCGCCGCCGCCGCCAGGTACGCGAGGACCAGCCCGGCCATGTCGGCCACCAACCCCCAGAGCAGCGCGCCGACCGCCTGCCCACCGGCGAAGCACACCTGGTAGACGGCCAGGCCCCGGGCTCGTACCCAGCTGGGCAGGAAGAGCTGCATCTCGGCGTTGACGTTGGCCAGCACCGTCACCCAGGCCATCCCGGCGGGCAGCAGGGCGAGCAGTACCAGCGGCACCGCCCGCACGGTGCCGACCACTGTCAGCGCCACTGTGAACAGCGCCCCGGCGATCAGCAGCAACTGGTTCGCCGACAGTCGCGTGCGGATCACGGCCAGCAGCACGCCACCCGCGATGGCGCCCACGCCGAGGGCGGCCAGCAGCACCCCGTACCCGCCGGAGCCCAGCCCCAGCCGCCGACTCGCCACCAACGGCAGCAGCGCCCAGAGCGCGCTGGCCGGGACCACGAAGACCAGCGCCCGGCGCAACAGCCGGCGGACGGTCGGCGAGTGGCGTACGTAGCGGCTACCGGCCCGCAGCGCGGCGGTGAACCGCTCGGGCACGTCGACCGCGCGGGCGTTACCGGGCCGCCAGCGCCACAGCGCGTACGCGAAGATCGCGAATGCGACCGCGTTGATGCCGAAGACCGGGGCGACGCCGGTACGGGCGATCAGCACGCCGGCCACCGCGGGCCCGAGCGCCCTCGCGACGTTCACGCTTATCGAACCGAGCGCGGACGCCGACCGCAGTTGGTCCTGCGGCACAAGCTCCGGAATCACCGCCGCCCAGGCCGGCAGGGTCAGCGCCTGTCCGACCCCGAACGCGAAGGTGAGGGTCAGCAGCAGCGCCGGCGGCATCCGGCCGGCCAGGGTGAGCAGGGTCAACGCCACCGCCACCGCCACCAGGAACAGCTGCACGGCGATCAACAGGTGCCGGCGGTCGAAGCTGTCGGCCAGCACCCCGGCGGGCAACGCCAGCAGCAGGACCGGCAGCAGACTGGCGGTCTGCACCAACGCGACAAGGGTGGAGGCGTTGGAGTGGTTGATCAGCAGCCACTGCGCGCCGACGGTCTGCATCCAGGTGCCGATGTTGGCGGCGAGCAGGGCCAGCCACAGGTTGCGGTAGACCGCCGTACGCAGCGGCGCCCAGGCCGAGGCCGGACGGTCGGCGGGTCCGGCTGCGGCCGTCACCACCGCCCGTCCGCGCGCAACACGCGCTCACCCGAGACGTAGAGGTCGTCGGGTTCGAGCAGCAGCAACCGGACGACCTCGGTGGCGACCTGTTCGGGCATGGCGTACACCTTGTCCAGGAACTCGGCACCCACCCGTTCCTGTAGCCGCGTCGGCATCGGCCCGGGATGCAGCTGCATCACCTTGACCCGGTTGCTGTGCTGGGCCTCGGCCAGCGAATCGACCAGGCTGTTGCCGTAGCTCTTGGTGGCCCGGTAGACGGGGATGCCGGGCCGGGGCGCCGCCAGCGCCAGCGCGCCGATGTAGACGACGTTGCCGTGGCCCTGTCGGTGCAGGTGCCGCACCGCCTCCCGCAGCAGGTACGTGATGCCCAGAACGTTGACCTCCACGGCCCGGCGAATGTGTTCCACCGACAGGTCCCCCAGGTCGCCGCCCGCCCACATGGAGGCGCAGGCCGCCACCCCGTCGATAGTGCCGTAGCGCTCGACCACCTCGGCGAGCCCGTCGCGGACCTGCTCGTAGGAGGAGACGTCGCAGACGACGCCGTCGCAACCCAGCTCGCCGGTCGCGGCGGCGACCTCGGCCGGCACGTCGCCGAACACCACGACCTGATGCTCGTCGACGAGCAGTCGGGCCACCGCGAGGCCGAGACCGCTGGTCCCGCCGACCACCACGAAGGTTCTGGCACCCATGTCTCTCCAGCCGTCGCCGGCACAGGTCACGCGGGCCGCGCGACGGCGCGTTCTTCCCGTTTCCGGACCCCGCACACCCGTTCGCCGGTAGTGCTGGGCATACCCCGAAGAGTGGATCTGGACGGCTGGGGCACCCATTCGCTCCCGATTAGCGTCTGCTGCATGACCACGGAACACAGTTCGCACCTGGCCGAGGCGCTACGCCGCCGCCGCTGGCTGATCTCCGCGTGGCCCTGGCGCGCGCTGGCCTACCTGGTGACCACCGTGCCGATCGCCGGCGTGCTCGGCGTCGGGCTGCTCGTCATCGGCGCCCCCCTGCTGGCCGCCGCCAACGGGCTCCGACAGCACGGCCGACCGCCGAGCATCGCGCTGATGCTGTTCCTGGCGACCGGCAGCCTCACCCTGTTGGCGTTGGCCCCGCTCGTGAGCTTCCCGGTGGCCGTCGTCGAGCGGTGGCGGGTCGGGCTCGTCGACGGTCGTCCGCTGGCCTCGTCGCCGTGGCCGGGACTGGTCGCCCGCTACCGCAGCGCCGCGACCTGGCGGGAGGTGGCGTACCTGTTCTGGCTGGGCGGGTTCACGCCGGTCGCGTACTGGGTGTTCCTGGTGCTGGTACTGCTCGACCTCGGAATGATCTCCAGCCCCTGGCTGGCCGGCGACGCCAACCAGCCGGTGGTGATCTGGCAGCCGATCGACAGCACCGGCGAAGCCATTCCGTACGCGATCGTCGGGGTGCTGCTGATCCCGGTGCTCTGGTACGCCATCGGTCTGCTCGCCGCCGTCCAGGCAGCCGTGGCCCGGTGGTTGCTGGCCCACCCGGTGGACGCGGCGGCGCTGCGCGAGGTCACCCGTTCCCGCACCCGACTGGTCGGCGCGTACGAGGCCGAACGCCGTCGCATCGAGCGCGACCTGCACGACGGCGCACAGCCCCGGCTCACCAGCCTCACCCTCCAGCTGGGGCTGGCCCGGCTGGACGTACCCGAGGACTCCCCCGCCTCCCGACCACTCGCCGTGGCGCACGACCAGGCCCGGGGCCTGATGGTGATGCTGCGGCAGTTGGTGCACGGCATCCGCCCGCAGAGCCTCACCGACCTCGGCCTGGCCGGCGCCGTACGCGAGCTGGCCGACGCCGCCACCATCCCGGTCGCCGTGCACGCCGACCTGCACGACGAACTGCCGGAGATCGTGGAGACCACCGCCTACTTCGTGGTCTCCGAGGCGCTGGGCAACGTGGCCCGGCACGCCCAGGCGACCCGCGCCGACGTACGCCTCACCCGCGCAGGCGGTGACCTCGTCGTCGAGGTGACCGACGACGGTCACGGCGGCGCCGACCCGGCCCGGGGCACCGGCCTGACCGGGCTCGCCGACCGGGTCGCCGCCGTGGACGGCCGGCTGCTGCTGTCCAGCCCGCCCGGCGGGCCTACAGTGGTCCGGGTGGAGCTGCCATGTCGTCGGTGACCCGGGTGGTGCTCGCCGAGGACGAGGTGCTGCTGCGGGAGGGTCTGGTCGCGCTGCTGACCCGCTTCGACTTCACGGTGTGCGCGGCCGTCGGCTCCGCACCGGACCTGCTGGCGGCGGCCCGCGACCACCAACCGGACCTGGTGCTGACCGACATCCGGATGCCGCCGGGCCGCCGCGACGACGGGCTGCGCGCGGCCGTCACGCTGCGCACCGAGCGACCTGACCTCCCGGTCGTGGTGCTCAGCCAGTACGTGCAGACCGGGTACGCGGCGGCGCTGCTGGACAGCGGCGACGGTCAACGCGTCGGCTACCTGCTCAAGGACCGGGTCGCCGAGGTCACCGAGTTCGTCGACACGCTGCGCCGGGTCGCCGGGGGCGGCACCGCCATCGACCCGGACGTGGTCCGACAACTTCTGCACCGCCCCCGCGACCCGCTCGCCGCACTGTCCGCCCGGGAACGCGAGGTGTTGGCGCTGCTCGCCGAGGGGCGGTCCAACGCGTCGATCGCCGGCCGGCTGCACGTCAGCGAGGCGGCGGTCGGCAAGCACGTCGGCAACATCCTGCTCAAGCTCGACCTGCCACCCAGCGACGACACCAACCGTCGGGTGCTCGCGGTCCTCACCTACCTGCGCGCCGACCCGGTGACCTGACCGGCGCCGGGCCGGGATCGGGCCCGACCGCCCCCGGCGTAGATTCTTCTCAGCGGTACCGACGCCAGGTCAGGGCGCGGACCAGGGAGACGGGGGCACGGCATGGCGAAGGCGCTGCGGGTTGGTCTGCTGGGGTACGGGCTGGCGGGCCGGGTGTTCCACGCCCCGCTGATCGCCGCGACCCCCGGGCTGCGGCTCGACGCCATCGTGACCCGTGATCCGCAGCGACGCGAGCAGGCCCGACAGCACTTCCCGGACGCCCGCCTGGTCGACGACGCCGACGAGCTGTGGCGTACCCCGGACGCCCTGGACCTGGTCGTGGTGGCGACGCCGAACCGGCAGCACGTGCCGATGGCGCGCGCGGCGCTCGCCGCCGGCCTGCCGGTCGTCGTCGACAAGCCCCTCTCCCCGACCACCGCGGAGGGCCGCGTGCTGATCGACGAGGCGACTGAGCGTGGGGTGCCGCTGACGGTCTTTCAGAACCGGCGCTGGGACGGCGACTTCCTGACCGTCCGCCGCCTGGTCGAGCAGGGCGAGTTGGGGCAGGTGCTGCGCTTCGAGTCCCGGTTCGAGCGGTTCCGTCCGACGATCAAGCCGGGCTGGCGGGAGCTCGCCGGTCCGGAGGAGGCCGGCGGCGCCCTCTTCGACCTCGGCGCCCACCTCGTCGACCAGGCGGTGCAGCTGTTCGGCAGTGTCGACCGGGTCTACGCGGAGGTGGACCGTCGCCGCGCGGGGGCGGCCGTCGACGACGACGCCTTCGTGGCGTTGACCCACGCCAACGGGGTCCACTCGCACCTGTGGATGGGTGCGGTGACCGCTCAACTCGGGCCACGCCTGCGGGTGTTGGGCGATCGGGCCGGCTACACCAGCTATGGGCTGGACGTGCAGGAGGCGGCGCTGCACGACGGTGGCCGACCGGACCAGCCGGGCTGGGGCGAGGTCCCGTCGGACCGCTACGGCCTGCTCGGCGTCGACGGTGACCTGCGGCCGGTGCCGACCGAACCCGGCGCGTACCAGAGCTTCTACGCCCAGGTGGCGGCTGCGCTGCGCGACGGCACGCCGATGCCGGTGGACCCCCGGGACTCCGTCCACACTGTCGAGTTGATCGAGCTGGCCCACCGGTCGGCGGCCGAGGGCGTGGTCCTGCCGGTCCCGACCGCCTGACCGGGGCGGACCCCCGACCGCTCGACACCTCCCGCCACCCGGGCTCCTGACGCGTACGCGAAAACCAGTGGAGCGGCGCCGCCGTGCGCCGTTACCGTGCTGCGCAACCAGGTCGTCTAGGCAAGGACGTGCCGTTGTACACCCTGTGAGACCTCCCGAGAGCTGATCTGTCGCGCGTCGCGCAGTTGCGCCGCGCTCCTTTTTGCTGCGGACTTCTCACTGAGACCGGTGTACTTCTGTGCTCAAAAATTGGGCCGTCGTGCCCACCTGCCTGCCCATCGTTCGCCGCCGTTGCCACGCGTGCGCGTCCCAACGCCTCCGGGCGAGCGGCAAGTTCCGGGTCAACGCCAACCACAAGCTCCTCGACGTCTGGCTGCTCGCGCTCTGCACCGCTTGCGGGGAGACGGCCAAGCTCACCGTCCTGGAACGGATGACGGTGCGCTCCATCCCACCCGAACTGCTGGACCGGCTCCATGCCAACGACCCCGGCCTGACCGCTGAACTGCTTCAGGATCCGGCCGTCCAGCACCAAAACCGATTCGCCCTGGACTGGACCGACGCCTGGCGTCTCGACACCGGTGGATCTGATCACCTGGACCTCGACGTGATCGACGTCGCGGTCCGCAACGCGGCACGGATCCCGGTCCGGCCGACCCGACTGATCGCAGAGGGTTGCGGTGTGTCGCGGGGCGAGGTCGACCGACTGATCGCGGAGGGGAAGATCGTTTCGGCGTTCCGGTTGAGCGGCAAGCTCTCCGGGGACTTCACCTTCACGCTGAAGCGCTGACCCCCGCCATCGGGGCCCGCCCGGCGTCCGGCCGGACAGGCCCCGATGGCAGCGGCATGGTTGGCCAGCACTTTGATCGACTCGGTTTCCGTGAAAGCGGGGGGTTGGACCGCCTCCAACACCGCAATTTCACGGAAACCGAGTCGATCATGATTTCGGTAGCCTCAGTCGGCGTTCTTCTCGGAGCGAGCGTCGTCCGGCGCGCGGGCGTCGTCGTCGGTGAGCGCGTCGTCCGACGTCTTGGGCAGGTTGGCGAGCCGACGCTCGGCCTCCCGGGCCTCATCGTCGATCCTGGGGTTCTCCTCGTCGGGACCGTGCGACATGGGGACCTCCATCGGGCGCGACAGGCAGACCCACGTGTACCCGACCTGAGGGCGGAGACACGGAGGGAGCCACGATCCCTTGGTCAGATACGGCCGAACGGGTGCTGGGTACGCACTGGAGTCGGGCTCTTGAGAGGCCGTGGCGAACTGGCGGCTGCCTCGAGTGCCAAGCACGCGACGACTGCCCGCGACTGGATTCGGCATTGGCGCCTCTGGCAGACGTTGCTTCCGTCATGCTTCAGAGGGCGGTGACCTGTGCGTTGGAGGTAGTCGGCGGCTGTACCGCTGAGCGCTTTCGGCGGACCAACGTACCGAGCGCCGGGCCGGTCGGCGGGCGCGCCGGGCTGGAGCCCGGGAGCGTTGCCGACCCGGCCCGGTGCCGGATCAGCGCTGCTTTAGCTCGCGCCAGGATGGGTGGGTGCCGCGCCAGGCGTCGGCGAGGATGGCCGCCGAGGCCCGGCTTGGGCACTGCTGCACCCGCTCACGACCCGACGCCCCACCGATCTGGGCGCGGACCTCCCAACCCTGCCCGTCAGTACGGATGTACACGTCCCGGCGCCCGCGCGGGGTCGTGTCTCCGTTCCACCAGTGCTCCTCCACCTTCATTCGCCGACCGTATAGCAATTCCCGCGCCGAGGGTACGGCGCAGGTATGCCCGGACCGGGGCAAGGGCGACAATCCAGGCGCATTTCGGGCCAACCGTTGACGGTTCGAAACCATAACGGGCGGTTCTCCCGCTCCTGACTTGCGAATCAGGAACCCCGCCCCACTCTGCACCCTCCCCGCAACTCCAACCCCCAGCCGATGTTGATCAAGAGGTTCGCGTCACGAATCGCGTTCCCGGTGACGCAAACCTCTTGATCAACACGAGAAGGGTTGGGGGTCAGGTTTGGGTTGTCAGGAGGTAGTCGTCGGCTTCGGGGCTCCAGCGCAGGTCCAGTACGCCTGCGGTGGCGGCGGCCTTGCAGAACTGCAGGAAGCTGCGGTAGCCGAGCTTCTTTTCGCTGAAGTCGGGGCGGGCCCGGCGTACCTGGTTCTTCAACCCGGACAACGCCACCGGGTTCCCGCCACTACCAAGGTCCGCCACGACGCCCCGGAGTAGGCCGAACGCCACCTCGCGGTCGCCGTGCTCGGGCAGCGAGACCTCGGGGTCACCCTTCGCCGGCCCCTCGCCCAGCTCGATCACGTTGCGCTCGGCGAGGTGGCGCAGCAGTTCGCCGAAGGTACGGAAGCCGTAGTCGGACTCGCTGAAGGTGGGGTCCTTGCGCAGCAGGGTGCGCTTGAGCCGGGAGGCGGTGACCTCACCGTTGGCACTGCCCTGCAACCCGGCGACCGACTGGGCGACGAGCACGGCGAGGGCGTCCACGTCGCGGCCGGGCTCCTCCCCCGCCGGCCGACGGTCCACCTCCGGCTCGTGCTCCCGCTCCGGCTCGGGTGGGCGTTGCTCCGCGCCGGCCTGCCGGGTGGTGGGACGAGCGCGCCGGCCACGGGCCGGCGGGATGTCCACGCCCTCCAAGCGGTCGTAGTACAGGAACTCGTCGCACGCCGGGGGAAGCAGCCCCGAGGTGGACCCCTCGACCCCGACGCCGATGACCCGCTTGTTCAGCTCGCGCAGCTTGTGCACCAGCGGGGTGAAGTCGCTGTCACCACTACAGATCACGAAGGTGGAGATGTAGTCGCGTTCGAACGCCAACTCGATCGCGTCGACTGCCATCTTGATGTCCGCGGCATTCTTACGGGACGCGCCCATCCGCTGTGGAATCTCGATCAGCTCGACGTGGGAGCGGGTGAGCATGCGGCGGTCCTCGTCGAAGTAGGACCAGTCGGCGTACGCCCGGCGGACCACCACCCGACCTCGTTCGGCCAGCGCGTCGGCGATGGGCCGGAAGTCGAAGGCCGCGCCGCCGCGATGGTCGCGCGCGCCCAACGCGAGGTTCTCGTAGTCGAGGAAGAGGGCAATCCGGTCTTCTTGATCCACGCGGATCAGCCTACGCCGGGCGTGAGCTGGTCGGGGCGGGCGACGCGCGACACCTCAACTCGACGACCGTCCATTTCTTGCGGCCTGAAAGTCGTTTATTTTCGTTGTTCGATAGGTGTCTTGCAGTGCCCTGTCCGGTGCTGCATCATGACGATCAATGTCGGGCGTCGGGGGAACGCCGGGCGGACCTCCACCACCACCCACCCAGGAGGGTCACCGATGTTTCGCAGCCTCACGCCGGCGCGGGGACGCCCCGGCCGGCCCAGCGGCACCGCCGTCGCGCTCGCGGCCGGTCTCGCCGTGCTGGTCGCCGGGCCCACCGCGGCCGCCGCCAGTCCACCCGCGTCCGCCGACGCGCAGCCGGTGGTCACCCGGGCCGCCCTCGACCCGGCGCTGGTCGCCGGACGCGGCGCGGACGTCGACTTTCTCGAGCAGGAAGCGGAGAACGCCCGCACCAACGGTGAGATCATCGGGCCCGACCGGGCCGCCTACACGTTGCCCGCGGAGGCTTCCGGCCGCCGCGCGGTCCGGCTCACCCCCGGGGAGTACGTGGAGTTCGTCCTGCCCAGCGCGGCGAACGGGATCACCGTGCGGTACAGCATCCCGGACGCGCCGCAGGGTGGTGGGATCACCGCGCCGCTGCGGGTCGCCGTCAACGGCAAGCACCTGCGCACCATGACGCTCACGTCGCAGTACTCGTGGCTCTACAACCAGTACCCGTTCACCAACGACCCGCAGGCCGGGCTGCTGCACCCGGACTGGTGGATCACCGAGTGCCAGTGCGTGCCGTCGGCCACCACGCCGTACCCGAGCATCGACAAGCCGTTCCGGCCCACCCACTTCTACGACGAGCAGCGGCTGCTGCTCGGACGTACCTACCGGGCCGGCGACAAGGTCCGGCTCACCGCGCCGCCCGGTAGCGCCGCCGCCTGGACTGTCATCGACCTGCTCGACTCCGAGTTGGTAGCGCCGCCGCACGTCCGACTGCTCGCCGCGAACGTGCTCGCGTTCGGCGCCGACCCCACCGGCCGGCGGGATTCCGCCGACGCGCTGGACCGGGCCATCGCCTTCGCTCGGCGCGCCCACCTCAAGGTGTACATCCCGCCGGGCACCTACCAGGTCAACCGGCACATCATCGTCGACGACGTGACCATCGAGGGCGCCGGCAACTGGTACACCACCATCAAGGGCCGCGAGGTCGCCCTGCCAACGCCCGCGCCGGACGGGTCGGTGCACACCGGCGTCGGGTTCTACGGGCGCGACGCCGCCGACGGCGGCAGCCGTAACGTGCACCTCTCCGGCTTCGCCATCGAGGGCGACGTGCGGGAGCGCATCGACACCGACCAGGTCAACGCGATCGGTGGGGCGATGAGCGACTCCACCATCGACGGGCTCTACCTGCACCACACCAAGGCGGGCCTGTGGTTCGACGGCCCGATGCGCAACGTCCGGGTCACCAACAACATCATCGTCGACCAGATCGCCGACGCGCTCAACTTCCACACCGGCGTGACCGACTCCCTCGTGTCGCACAACTTCGTCCGCAACACCGGCGACGACGGCCTGGCGATGTGGTCGGAGAAGACGGCCAACGCACGGAACACGTTCGACCACAACACCGTGCAGTCACCGACCCTGGCCAACGGCATCGCCATCTACGGCGGCACCGACACCACGGTCTCGCACAACCTGGTCGCCGACCCGGTACGCGAGGGCAGCGGCCTGCACGCCGGGGCCCGCTTCGGCGCGGAGCCGTTCACCGGGCACCTGCGGTTCACCAACAACACCACCGCCCGCGCCGGCACGTACGAGCTGAACTGGAACATCGGGCTGGGCGCGATCTGGGTTTTCGCCCTGGATCGCAGCATCGAGACGCCCATCGAGGTGACCGGCGACGCGTACCTGGACAACACGTACAACGCGATCATGCTGGTCAGCGACTGGCCGGTTAAGGATCTCTACTCGATCTCCGATGCGCGGTTCCGGGACGTCCGGGTCGATGGCACGGGCACCTCGGTGGTCAGCGCCCGCGCGGCCGGGTCCGCCTCGTTCGCCAACGTGGACGCCCGCAACGTCGGCGCGGTCGGCGTCAACAACTGCGGATCGTTCCACTTCACCCCGGCCGGTTCGGAGTTCACACTGACCGACCTCGGCGATAACGACGGCGGGTGGCTCGCGCCGTGGCTGCTGCCCAACACCATCACCTGCGACGACCGGCCGCCCGTGTCGCCGCCCCCGCCCCCGGCGCAGTGGTGACAGCGGTGGGCGGCCCGGGAAGTCGGGCCGCCCACCGTCTGTCAACTGCCCAGCCGCTGCCGCGCCAGGAACTTCGGCACCACCATCCGCCACGCCTCGGTGACCAACTCGGTCATGTGATCGTGGTCCAGTCGCGCGGCGTGGCAGCACATCCAGTGGAAGCGCAGGTCGGCCTCTCCCGGCAGGAAGAACAGCTCCGGGTCGGTGGCGACCAGACCGGCCCGCTCCTGCTTCGGGAACGCGAAGCCCATCGTCGCCTCGTCCCGCGAGAAGGCGACGTAGACCATCGACCCCACCCGGAACTTCACCCGGTCCCGGATCAGGTGCTCGCTACTGCGCGGCAGCGTTCGGGCGAGAGCCCGCACATCGGCGACGGTGACCACGTCCCGACCGTACGGCCGTCCGGTCCTCCCGTCGACCGCGACGAGCGGGTCGGGCGACCGGGACGTCAGCGCGCCCGCACGTACGCCAGCGGCACGCTCGTCGGTTGCCCGTTCCATCTGCCGAGCAGGGTGGCCCCGGCGCTGTCGGCAGCGCCGGGACGGCGGACGACGACCAGCTCGACAGTGTCGGTGTCGATGAGTGTGCTGTCCCCATCGACCACCCGACGCACGACGCCGACCGGTGTCACGTTGGCGTCCCCGGCTCCGTCGACGACGACCGTCATGGTCGGCTCACGCAGCTCGCGCCGGCCGTCGACCTCGAAGTACTGCTCCGCCTGGCCGCTGCCCGTGAGGATGGCGTGGGCGAGCGCGGCGGCGTACACCGGGTCGACGCAGCCGTCGTACACCCAGCGCCGGCCGAGCACCGAGTGCTCGGTGGTGCCGACCAGCCAGGCGTCCGCACCGTCGAGGGGCGCGGCGCGGTAGGTGAGCGGGACATGGTGGACCGGCCCGTCCGCGGCACCGACCAGCATCGTCTCGATGCCGACCTCGCCGGCCGGGTCGTCGAAGCGGTAGGCACCCCGAATCACCATCTCGACGCCGGCCGGTCCGGCGAACCACTGTCGGTCGGGGAGCCAGGCCGTCAGCAGGTCCAGCTTCGTGGGGTGCAGGGTCGCCCTGTGCAGCAGTGCCATGATGGCAGCCTAGTCAGAGGCCCGCGCACTGTTGCCCGCCGATCGTGCAGCTCTCCGGCTCCCGGGCTTTCGGCCGGCTGTCGCGGACGTCGAAGCTGATCCTCTGGGATCCCCCGGCCGCCAAGGCGGCTCCGGTGAAGGTGATCACCTGTTTGTCCTGTCGCCAGTTCGCGCCGTCGACGTCGTCGACTGTGGTGCCTTCGGCGAGGGTGACCACCACGGCCCAGTCCGCCACCGGTGCGCCGCCGGGATTGCGGACCACGATCTCGCCGGTGTAGCCGAACAGCCGGTCGGAGTCGGTCTCGTATCGGGCCGTGACGGGCGCCGGTGGTGGAGGTGGAGGTGGCGCAGCCGACGCGGGTGTCCGCGAGGGCTTCGCCGACGGGGTCCGGCTCGGCGAGGTGGTCGCCGACGCGGTGGTCCGAGAGGGGCGCGCCGAGGGGGTCGCCGTGGGGGCGACGGTAACTGTGCCGGCCGTCACGGTAGGCGACGCGGTCGCGGTCGGTGCGGGCGCGGCGGCCGGCTTCGGGTCGAGCGGTAACGTCACCCATGCCGCCGTTCCCGCCACCAGCACGGCCCCGGCGACCACGGCGACCGGCGTGCGACGCCGACGGGGGTTGCGGTCGGCCCTGCCGCGTACGCCGATCAGCGGCAGTTCCGCGGTCATCCCACCGTCGGCCCGGCTCAGGTCGACCTGCTGGAAGGCGAGCCAGTCGAGGATGGCCGGCAGCCGTACCGTCAGCGCCTGCCGGAGCTGTTGCTCGCGCGGCTCGTGCTGCTCGGCGGACCACGCGCCGTGCGTGCTGACCTCCCGTAGCTCCAGTCGGCAGCCCTGCTTCGTGGTCGTGACCGTGCAGGTCAGCTCGCTGAGCCGGCCGGCCTCGTCGCAGGCCAGCACGAGGAGGTCCGGCTCCTGCCGCTCGGTCACCTCGACCTCGACGTTGGCCTCGAAGCCGGGCAGACCGGAGGTGTGCAGCAGCATCCGGTCCGCTACGCCCTCGACAGTCTCGGCCTCGGCGAACCACCGGCCGAGCAACTCCCGATCGGTCAGAGCGCGCCAGACCCGCTCAGCCGGGTGGGACAGGTCGACCTGCGCACCGATCTCGATCACGGCGAGACTCTAACGGGTTGCCCGACCGGCCTCTTCCGGCCCGCCCGAGCTGGTTGCCGGCGTCCTGGTCAGCCCCAGCGGCTGGAGCGCTCGACCACTGTGGCCAGCGCGGCCCGGGCCTCGGCGCTCACCTCGGCGACCACCTGCGCCGCCGGCACGTCCCGGGCCAACGGGTGCGCCTGCCCGGCCCACAGGTTGGCCACCGATGCGTCCGCGTCGCGCCGGGCATCGGCGAGCAGCGGACGCGTCAGGTGCAGCACCTGCGGGTAACCGCTCGGTGCCACCGCGTCGTGCTGGCGCAGGAAGTCGTTGGCCACGCCACGGGCCCGCTTACCGGTGTACGCCCGGGTCAACGCGGTCGGCGCGGCACTGGCCACCGCCGCCCGGTGCATCGGCGAACTGCCCGCCTCCGGGCAGCGCAGGAAGGCAGTGCCGAGTTGCGCGGCGGCAGCGCCGGCAGCGAGCACGGCGGCCACCGAGGGGCCGTCGACGAGGCCACCCGCGGCAACCAACGGCCGGTCACAGCGGGCGGCGGTCAGCCGGAGCAGCGGCAGCAACCCGTAGTCGTCGTCGTCCGGCAGGCCGCCGCGATGCCCACCGGCCTCGGTGCCCTGCACCACCACCGCGTCCGCACCCAGGTCGGCGGCGGCGGTCGCGGCGTCCGGGCGGGTGACGGTGGCCCACACCTCGGTGCCCCGCTCGCGCAGGGCGGTCACCGCCGCCCGGTCGGGCAGCCCGAACACGAAGGACACGACCGGGACCGGGTCCGCGAGCAGCGCGGCCAGTTTCTCCGGGTACGCGTCGTCGCCGCCCACCGGCTCGCCCAGGCTCACGCCTCGCTGCGCGGCCTGCGGGGCGAGCCGTTCGGCGTACGCCCGGATGGCGGCGTCGTCGACGCCGCCGGGGTCGGGCAGGAAGAGGTTCACACCGAACGGCCGATCGGTACGCGCGCGGACCTCGGCGACGTCGGCGACCAGCCGACCGGTGTCGATCATCCCGGCGGCGAGGAAGCCCAGCCCACCCGCGGCGGACACGGCGGCCACCAGCGCGGGCGTGGACGGGCCACCAGCCATCGGGGCGGCGATGATCGGCTGGCGCAACGTGGACAGGACGGACATCCCCCCATCCTGCCGCAGGCCCGCCCCGCTCACCGGCGCGAGGTGTGCCTCCACCAGAGCGCGCCGCCCAACCCGAGCAGGACCAGCAGTGTTCCCGCGCCGAGGGCCAGCGGCCAGGTTTGCCCATCCTCTCCGCCGACCTCTCCGGCGGCCGGACGGACCGCCGTGGGCGACACCGGGTCGACAGACTCCGTGGAGGGCGCAGCGGTGGCCGTGCTGGCGGTGGCCGGGTAACGCAGGATCGTCGAGCGGGTGCCCGCTGGTTGGCCGGCGGACTCGGAGACGGTGAGCAACGACCGACCGTCCCGGCTGTAGGTGATCGACTCGCCCTGGGGCTCGTCCGGCAGCGGGGTGATCCGCGGTGTGCCGGTGGTCAACGCGCGGACCACGTCGCCGTCGGGCACGTCGTACTCGAAGGCGTCGGCGTAGCTGCGCAGCACCACCCGCCGCCCGTCCGGCGCGCTCGCCGCGCCGGTGATCACGCCGCGCCCCAGAAACGAGAACGGGTTGCTGGTCGTGGTCCCCGGCACTGTCACCTGGCCGAGTGCGGTCAGCGGCGTCGTCGCGTCCGATCGCAGCGCGGTGGCCGGCGCGTACAGGAAGACCGTGCCACTGCCGCCCTTGGTGACGATCAGCGGCCGACCGGACGCGTCGAGCAGCAGCGCCTCCGCGTCGTGCGGACGGTCCGGGTAGCTCATCCGGTGCAGCACCGGCTGCTTCGCCCCCGGCGCCAGCCGCCACACGCCGACCGTCGGCCGGGAGCGGTCGTTGTCACCGATGTCGGCGACCCAGACGGTGCCGTCCCGGCCGATGGCCAGGTCCTCGGTGTCGCGGGGCCGGGACGGGAAGGAGACGGTGCGCGCCACCGCGCAGCGCTGGTCGAGGAAGAAGATCCGGCGGCGGGCCTCATCGTCGGCCCCATCGTTGATCACCACGTACCCGCCGTCGGTGGCGACCATCCCGGAGATCTCGCGCAGCCGGTCGTCGCGCACCTGGCAGACCGGCGTCCCCGCCGCCGCGCCCGCCGTGGCAGCGCCCGGCGCCAGCACCACGGCCAGCGACAGCACGCCCGCGAGCATCGCGGTCACCACCGCCCCCGCACGAGCACGCCGCCCCCAGGTCAACCGTCCACGTACCCGCATCGCCCACCCTCCTCGTCGCGGCCGTGACCGGCCACCCGCCCATCCTGGCCGATCCCGGCCACGGTCGGCGGTCATCGGGGGGACGCGCCGGAACCCCTGGTCGATGTACTGTCGCTCCGCCTGATCTTCAAGTCGGAGGATGGACATGTCCGTGAGCGACACCGTGCCGGCCACCCGGTTCGGACGGCGGCTGCTGCGCCGCCTCGGCCGCCCGGCCGGTGGCGCCGCCGCCGCGTGGGTGCCGCTCGCCGCGCTCGTCTGCGGCCTCTTCACCGGCGCGCTGGCCAGCCGCGCCGCCTGGGAGACGTCCCGACCGCAACCCGACCGGGCCGAGGCCGCCGCCATCCTCACCGAGGTCTTTCCCGGCCACGACCTCGGCGAGATCGACACCCCGCCGGCGCTCTTCGTCGTCTACGGGCACGCGCTGCGCCTCGGGACCGTCAAGACCCTGGTGTTCGGTGACGGTGGCGAATATCAGGAGGGCGCCACCGGCGCCTTCGCCCTCGGCGCGCCGCCGGCGCCCGTCGCACAGATCGTCACGGCGGCCCGGGAGCGCCTGACCGGTGGCGGCTGGCGGGTGTACGACCAACAGGTGTCCGATCGCGTCAGCTGTGCGGACAAGATGTGCGCCACCCCGCAGGCGATCACCGACACCGCGTTGACCGCCCGACGTGGCGACACCATCCTGAACGCCTCGATCTCCTCGCAGACAGCCGTCGACGCCAGCTACCTCTCGGTCGAGCTGCACCGCGCGCCACCGCCCCTGGTGGTCCCCGCCGGAGTGCTCGGCACGGTGCTGGGCGCGGTGGCCGGTTGGCTGGTCTTCGGCTGGGTCAGCCGACGCACCGAGGGACGCCGTAGCCGCGGCACTGTGAACGGCCTGATCGGTGTGGCCACGGTGCTGTGGTGGCTGCCGGTGTTGCTGGCCGCACCGCAGCTGCTGCACCACCACCTCGGCGAGCCACACCCGGCCTGGCACCCGTACTGGGAGTGGCTGGGCCAGCCGGCCGCCTCGCTGCTCTTCCTGGTCGGCGCGGTGTGCGTGCTGCTGGCGCTGGGGCTGGCCGCCGGAACCCGCCGGAACACCATGCCCGAGGCGACGGCCGACTGACCCCCGGCGGACCGGTCGTGGCCCGCCCAGGGCCGGCCCCGTCGGGTGCACGGCGACCGGCCCTGGGCATCTGTCAGCGGACGGACCAGCGCCGCGCGGCGGTGCCGTTGCACGTCCAGAGCTGCACCTCCTCCATCTGACCGGCTTCGACGTCCACCGAGGACCGCCGAGGGTTACCTGTCGGTGCGCAGACCGGTACGGTCCGAGATGTCCACGGTCACGGCAGGCCCGGACGACGGCGCCCCCGCCGGGCCAGCCGCCCGGCACCGCCAGGCCGACCGGCCATGGAAGGGGCGCAGGGTGCGGATCAAAGTGGGGTTGTGTGTCGCGGCGCTCGTCGCGGCGGGACTGACGGTCGGCACACCGGCCGCCGCCACACCGGCCGCCGTCCCGGTGGCCGGCACCAGCGTGGTGCCGGTCCAGGTCACCGGTGACCCGGCGACGCGGTTCAACCTGGTGCTGCTGGGCGACGGTTACACCGAGGCCGACCTACCCACCTTCCGAGCGCACGTGGACCGGCACCTCAACACCCTGTGGACGATCGAGCCGTTCAAGTCCTACCGCAGCTACTTCAACGTCTACGCCGTGGAGATCATCTCGGCGGAGTCCGGGGTGGACTGCGACCCCGGCCTGTCCGCGCCGCGACGCGACACCGCGCTGGGCATGGGCTTCTGGGGTGGTTGCAACCCGGCGAGCGTGCAACGTCTGCTCACTGTCGACGGCACCGCCGCGAACGCGTACGCCGACCTGGCCGTCGGCACCAACCCCGGCAACCGGCAACTGGTCGCGCTGGCCAACAGCGGCACCTACGGTGGGGCCGGCGGCAGCAACGCCACCGCCTCCGGCGGCAACGCGCTTTCCGCGCTGATCAGCCCGCACGAGCTGGGGCACTCGCTCGGTGGCTTGCAGGACGAGTACGACTACTACGGCCGTGGGGTGCCGGGCGACACCTACAGCGGGCCGGAGCCGGACTCGGTGCACCACACCGTGCTGACCGAGCGGCAGATGCGCGACACCCGCACCAAGTGGTGGCGCTGGCTGGGTGAGCCGAGCGAGGCGGGCGGAACGATCGGCCGCTACGAGGGCGGCCTGTACCTCCAGCGTGGGGTGTGGCGACCGAGCCGGCACTCGATGATGAAGTCGCTGGGCTTCTACTTCGACCAGGTCGGCCGGGAGCGGATGACCGAACGGATCGCCGCCCGGGTCGGCATCGTGCAGGGCGGCACGGCCACCGATCAGGCGGTCGGCGCGGACCGGCTGCTCTGGGTGGACACCCTGCACCCGGTGAGCCACGCGCTGACCGTGACGTGGTCGGTGGACGGCAGGGCGGTGCCGCGTACCGGCAATGCCCGCCATCTGGACCTGCGGAAACTACGGCTCTCTCCCGGCCGGCACACGGTGACCGTCACGGTGACCGACCCGACGGAGTTCGTCCGCGACCCGGCGGTCCGCAGCTCACCGGCGCTGACCCAGACCCGCGCCTGGACCGTGGACACCGCGGTGCGTACCCCGGTGGTGGAGTCGCCGCTGGCGATCACCGCGTCCACCGCGACCGACCGGCCGGTCGGCGCGCACGACGTGGTGTACGTGCGGACCAGCCAGCCCACCGATCGGGCGCCACGCGTGCGCTGGACGCTCGACGGCAGGCCGGTGGCCGACACCGGCACCGGCACCGACCGGGACGTCGACCTGGGCGCGCTGCGCCTGTCGCGGGGTACCCACCGGCTGACCGCCCGGGTAGACGAGCCGGGCGCCGGGAGGGCGGTGACCCGCACCTGGACGGTCGACGCGACGCGGCCCGACGTGGCGTACGCCCTCTCCGAGCCGCTGCTCACCGTCACCCGGCCCGGCCGACCCACCGAGTACGTGTACAACGGCCCGTTCACCATGGGGTTGACCGGCACCGACGACGGCACCGGCCAGGTCACCTCGGAGTTCCGGCTCGACGGCGACGGGTGGCACAACTACTACGGCTGGCCCACCGATGCCCGGTCGCCGTTCCTGTTCAGCGCCACCGGCACCGACGTGGACGGCCTGGTCTACGGCAACCTCGGCTCGGGCGGCCTGTCCGTGTCCCCGTTCGCTGAGCGGTCTCCCGGGTACGGCCGGCACCGCATCGAGTACCGGGGCATCGACGCCGTCGGCAACATCGGACCGGCCCGCGCGTTCATGGCCACGCTGATCCCGCCGCCACCGGCCTGCACCACAGTGGTCACCGGCCGACACGCCGGCCCGCTGACCGTCACCGCCGGCGTCGCCTGCCTGCGCGCGGCCACCGTGACCGGCCCGGTCACCGTCGCGCCCGGCGCCGCCCTGGTCGCCCAGGGCTCCTCGATCGCCGGGAACCTGACGGCATCCCGCGCCACGGTCGTCGAGGTGCTGAACACCGAGGTACGCGGCGCCATGTCGCTGACCGGCACCACCGACCACGTCACGATGGTGGCGGCCCGGGTGGCCGGGCCGTTGGCACTGGCCGGTACCGCATCGGCGCCCATCCTTGCCGGCGGCGAGGTGGGCGCGTTGGCCTGCTCGGGCGGCCCGACCCCGGTCGACCTGGGGGCACCCACCACGGTGCGGAAGCCGACCGGGGGCCACTGCCGCCGCCTCATGCCGCCGGCGGCATGACGATCAGCCCTCAAGATCCGCGCAACTACCGGGAATGTGCTGCTTCCTCCGCCGCGGAGGCAGCACCATCCCGGGAACTGCCCAGATCTTGGCCAGCGTGGCGGCGTGAGTGCGGCGCCGGCGGGTAGGCAGCGGCCCGGCGGCATGTCGACACCCGCCGGGTGGGAGGCTCCGATGAGCACGTACCGGGACGAACAGGGCGGCACGTTCCCTCCACCGGAGGCGGATGCCCTGGAACAACGGCAGGACGCGTTCGACGTCGGGCCGCCGGACCGGGTCTCGGGTGACGTGGACCCGGAGGCCGCCGAGGCCGACCTGGCCGAGCAGGGCGCCTTCCCGGCGGGCACGCTCGAGGAGGTGACGTCGCTGCCGGCCGACGCCAACCCGGCGGACGCCCTCGAACAGCGTCAGGAGATCCCGACCCGAGACGAGGGGCGTCGCACCTGACCACACCCGCCCCAAGTTGGCCTGGCCGAGCCGGCTCCGGCCGCCAAGCCGGCTCCGGCCGTCAAGGCTGGGCTGCCCTCAGAAAGGGCCCGGCCGCCCAGGGCCCGGCGCACCCACGCGCGTCCGGTCACCCACACAAGGCCCGACCGCCCACACAAGGCCCGACCGCCCACACAAGGCCCGACCGCCCACACCAAGGCCCGACCGCCCACACTTGGCCCGTTGACCCACCCGGGCCCGGTTACCCACACGGGTCCGGCCACTACACGGATCCGGCTATCACACGGGTCCGGCCCGACGTGGTCCTCAACGGGTTATACCTGTGAGTCATTTTTATGACTCACAGGTATAACGCTCGTGAGAGTGTCCGGGCCCAGGCAGCCTGCCCGGCTCAGCCGGCGACGCCGACCAGCCGGCTCAGCCGGCGACGACCTGCCACAGGAGGAACGCGTTCAGCGCGACCACCAGCACGGCCACCAGAGACGCGGCGGCGGTGGTGAGCGGGTGGTTGACCAGGTTGCCCATCAGGTCGCGGCGGCGGGTGAAGGCGACCACCGGGATCAGCGCGAACGGGATGCCGAAGCTGAGGATGACCTGGGACAGCACGAGCGCCCGGGTCGGGTCGAGGCCGATGGCGAGCACGGCCAGCGCGGGCAGCAGGGTGACCAGCCGACGCAGCAGCAGCGGTACCCGCCGACGCAGGAAGCCCTGCATGATCACCTCGCCGGCGTAGGTGCCGACGCTCGTGGAGGCGAGCCCGGAGACCAACAGGGCGACGGCGAACCCGAACGCGGCGGCGGTCCCGATGGTCTGGCCGAGCCCGGCGTGCACCCCCTCCAGGCTGTCCGCGCCGCCCGGGCCGCCGCCCCGGAAGCTGGCCGCGGCGATCAGCAGCATGGCGAGGTTGACCGCGCCGGCCGCGCTCAGGGCCAGCAGCACGTCGGTGCGCTGGCCACGGAACAGGATCCGACGCTCGGTGTCGTCGGCGGCGGGAATGCGGTCGCGGGTGAGCGCGGAGTGCACGTAGATGACGTGCGGCATGACGGTCGCGCCGAGGATGCCGGCGGCCAACAGCACGCTGTCCGTGCCCTGTAGACGCGGCACCATGCCGGCCATGGCAGAGCCGGGATCGGAGCCGGAGGCGAGCAGGTTGGCGGCGAAGGCCAGCACGATCACCCCGAGCAGGACGGCGATGACAACCTCGAAGGCGCGGTACCCGCGCGAGCGCAGGGCGAGCACGGCGAACGCGGCCGTGCCGATGATGATGCCGCCGGGCAGCAGGGGGATGCCGAAGAGCAGGTACAGGGCGACCGCGCCACCGATCACCTCGGCCAGGTCGGTGGCCATGGCGACCAACTCGGCCTGCACCCACATCACCCGGTTCACCGGCCGGGGTAGGCGTTCCCGGCACAGCTCGGGCAGGCTGCGCCCGGTGGCCAGACCCAGCTTCGCCGTGAGCGTCTGCACCAGCATCGCCATCAGGTTGGCCACCACCACGACCCAGACCAGCAGATAGCCGTAGCGCGCGCCGGCGGCGGAGTTGGTGGCGAAGTTGCCGGGGTCGACGTACGCGACGGCGGCGACGAACGCCGGGCCGAGCAGGATCAACCGCCCACGTACGCGACCCCGGGCGCGGGCGGCCTGTAGTGGAGTCGCCCTCGACGTCGTCAGTTCGTTGGTGACCACCGAACACCTCCCCGTCCACGCGGATCGCTGCCGGTCCCTTCCCCGCGGGCTGACCCCTGGGTGCCAACCGGTGGCCTGCCGGTGCCACCAGGGTCACCACCGCCGGGCCCGTCCCGATGCGCCCGCCGGCCAGCAAGCGGCGCGCCGGACGAGACGCGCCGCGCTCGGACAGAACGTGCCGCGCCGAGCTTGACAGCCGATGGGTCACCGATGAAGCTGTCTATTAGTCCTACTGTCGTAGGACAACAGGAAGGATCATCGGGAGTGATCGAGTTCGTACTGGACAGCCGGTCGAAGGTGAACACCTACATGCAGCTCGTGCAGCAGGTGAAACAGGCGCTGCGGGTTGGCCTGCTGACGCCGGGCGACCAGTTGCCGAAGGTCCGGGACGTCGCGCAATCCCTGGCGATCAACCCGAACACGGTGCTGAAGGCGTACCGGGAGTTGGAGATCGAGGGTCTGGTCGGTGGCCGACCCGGGGTGGGCACGTTCGTCCAGCGCACCCTGGCCGGCGCGTCCCTGCCCAACCAGGCCGAGCTGCGCGACGACCTGGTCGCCTGGCTGCACCGGGCGCAAGCGGCCGGTCTCACGGCCGAGGACGTCATCGCCCTGGTGGAGACGACGCTGCGCGCCACCCTCGCCGACGACGCCCCCCAGAAGGAGCCCGCGTGAACGGAACGAGAGGACAAGGGATGGACATGGTCTTGGAAGCAGACCAGCTCGGCAAGCGGTACGGCAGCACCTGGGCGTTGCGGGACTGCTCGCTGCATCTGCCGGCCGGCCGGATCGCCGCGCTGGTCGGGCCGAACGGCGCGGGCAAGAGCACGCTGTTGCACCTGGCCGTCGGGCTGCTCAAACCCGATGCGGGCACGGTCCGGGTGTTCGGTCGGTCCCCGTACGGCGACACGGAGGGCTTGGCCGACATCGGGTTCGTCGCCCAGGACACCCCGCTGTACCGGGATTTCACGGCGTCCGAGTTGGTCATCGCCGGCGGCAAGCTGAACAAGCGGTGGGACGCGACGTTGGCCCGCCAGCGGCTGGCGCAGCTCGGCATTCCACCGGACAAGGCGGTCGGCAAGCTCTCCGGCGGTCAACGGGCCCAGGTCGCGCTTGCTCTGGCACTGGCCAAGCAGCCGCGGTTGCTGCTGCTCGACGAACCGGTCGCCAGCCTCGACCCCCTGGCTCGACGGGAGTTCCTCCAGTCGTTGATGGGCAGCGTCGCGGAGTCGGGCACCACCGTTCTGCTCTCCTCGCACCTGCTGGCCGACCTGGAACGCGTCTGTGACTACCTGATCGTGCTGAACGCCTCCCAGGTGCAGCTCACCGGCGCGGTCGACGACCTGGTCGCCGGGCACCGGCAGCTCGTCGGGCCGCGGCACGACGGCGGCGCTATCGGGGGCGTCGCCGCAGTGATCCGGGCCAGCCACACCGACCGGCAGTCCACGTTGCTCGTCCGCACCGACGGGCCGGTCACCGATCCGGCCTGGACGGTCCGCGAGGTCAGCCTGGAGGACGTCGTGCTGGCCTACCTGGCGGACGGCACCACGCAGACCAGTCACAGCGAGTGGGGGGTAGCAGCATGATCTGGTTGACCTGGCGGCAACATCGCAAGCAGGCGTTCTACACAGTGCTGGGGTTCGTGGCACTGGCCGCTCTGCTGGTCCCGATCGGCCTGTCGATGCGGAACACCTTCAGCGACCTCGGGCTGACGGACTGCGTGAGCCAGCTTGCCCGTGCCGACGTGGCGCAAACGACCCGCGAGACCTGCGAAGCGGGCTTCCAGCGCTTCGGCAGCCAGTACGGCAGCCTCAACCTGGTGGCCGTACTGCTGATCACCCTGCCGGCGCTGGTCGGCCTGTTCTGGGGTGCACCACTGGTCGCCCGCGAGGTGGAGCACGGGACGCACCGGTTCGTCTGGACCCAGGGCGTCGGCCGGACCCGCTGGGCCCTCGTGAAGTTCGGGCTGGTGGGCGCGGCCGTCGTGATCCTCGCAGCGGCCTACGGGCTGGGCATGTCCTGGTGGGTCGACCCGCTCACCCAGGCCGCGTACGAGGGCCGGCTCGGCATGATCGTCTTCGATCTGCAGGGCATCGCGCCGATCGGCTACACCCTCTTCGCCGTGGCGCTGGGCGTCTTCGCCGGCACCGTCTGGAAGCGGATGCTGCCCGCCATGGGCATCACCCTCGCTGGGTTCATCGGCGTACGGGCGGCGGTGGAGATCCTGGCCCGACCGCACTACCAGCCGGCCCGCACCCAGACCTTCCCGATCGCGGGGGAAGGGTCACCGGAGATCAGCCGGGGGGACTGGATTCTCTCCCAGGGTGTCCGAAACCCGGACGGGACCATGGTCGCGGAGGACACCCGGATCCAGTGCCCGCCGGGCGGGAAGGGGCCGGACGGTCGGGTCTGCGGGTCCGAGTTGGGCCTCGAACCGGGCGCGTACAACTGGCAGCTCTACCAGCCGGCGGACCGGTTCTGGCTGTTCCAGGGCATCGAGACGGGCATCTTCGTCGCCCTCGCCGTGCTCCTGCTCTACCTGGCGGTGCGCCGGATCCGCCGGATCGCCTAGCTGGGCGACGGGTGCTCGTCGGGGAGCGGGGGCCCCGGCGATCACCCGTCAGCGCAGGCCCTCGACGGTCAACGACAGCCAGGACGCCAGGTCGTGCAGCTCCTCGTGCACGGCCCGGGTCACCTCGGGAGTGAAGGGCACGTCCTCGTGGACGGCGTGCACGGTGAGCGTGCCGCGCCGGCGCTCGGCCGTGGCGTCCACCTTTCCGACCAGCTGATCGCCGTGCAGGATCGGCAGCGCGAAGTAGCCCCACCGCCGACTCGCCTTGGGCTTGTACATCTCCAGCACGTACTCGTACTGGAAGAGGTCGGCGAGGCGGACCCGATCGTGCACCAGCCGGTCGAACGGCGACAACAGCGCCGTACGCCCGGTGAAGGGCTGACCGAGCGCGGCCGGGTCCACCCGCCACTCCCCCGCGACGCCCTCGATGATCGCTGGCTCGCCGGCGTCACCGACCTCGGCCGGCTCGCCGGGCACGACCACCGCCTTCTCCCGAGCGATGCCCAGCGCCCGCAGCCGTCGCTCGTTGCGAAGTCGGCGCGCCTGCTCCAGCTCGATGACGGGCACATCGGCCGGGTAGACCCGCTCGGCCACGTCCCAGAGCCGCTGTCGGCCCTGGCGGCCGGCGATCGCGACCTCGCCGCGCAGGACCAGGAACTCCAGCATCTGGGTGACGTTGCGGTTGTTGGTCCAGCCCGACGACGGCCAGGGCACGGCGCTCGTGTCCGGGATGTCGCGGGAAAGCAGCGGACCGGAACGGCCGAGCAGGTCGAGGACGTCTCGCCGGAACGAGTCGTTGACGCGCAGCCACTCGCGGTGGCGCTCATGACCGGGCGACGCCGCCATCGCCGCGAGGAAGAGGCCCAGGTCGTCCATCGGTCGCACCATCGCCTGGTGCTCGAACAGCGTCCGGTCCCGTTCGAGGGCCTCGCGCATGTGCGCGGGCTGGTACGACGAGCCGAGCCGGCTCCAGCAGACGAGGTCGGCGCTGGGCGCGACGGCGGCGGTCGGGTCGATCTGCACCAGGGTCAACTGGCGGACCACTGTCAGCAGGTCGGTCGGACGCGGAGCGGCCAGCAGCTGGGCCCGGATGGCGATCCGCCGCGCCTGGGCCCGATCGAGTCGGTGCACACCCACGTCGGTGAGCCTAACGACGACCACCGACACCGATCGGGCCCAGAGAGTCGAACCCCGCGTCCGCGCGGGCTCAGCCGGCCAGCCGTCGGTACCGGGCGACCGAGAGGGGCAGGAAGACCGCGACCAGGACGAGCGGCCAGAGCACGGCCAGCAACGGGTAGTGCTGCGCCGCCCAGGAGTCGCCGCCCCAACCAGGGTTGCCGAACAGCTCACGGGTGGCGCCGACGGTCGCCGACAGCGGGTTCCACGCGGCCACCGCCCCGAGCCAGGCAGGCATGGTGGACGGTGCGACGAACGCGTTGGAGAGGAAGCCGAGCGGAAACTCCAGGGTCTGCACGGCCACCACGGCGGTCTGCCCACGGGCGACCAACCCGAGGAAGATGCCGACCCAGATCAGGGCGAAGCGCAGTAGCAGGATCAGTCCCACCGCCGCCATCGTGGCACCGCCCCCACCGTGTGCCCGCCACCCGATTGCGAGACCGGTCAGCAGCAGGACCCCGAGGGTGACCGCCGCGAACAGCATGTCGGCCACCGCCCGGGCTGCCAGCGGCGCCAGCGGTGAGACGGGCATCGATCGGAGCCGGTCGGTCACCCCGCGCTCCAGGTCCTCGGCAACGGCGACAGTGGTGAGGCTGATGCCGAAGACCATGGTCATCACGAACATGCCGGGCATCAGGAACTCTCGGTAGCTGCCACCGCCGGGCACCTGCAAGGCGCCACCGAACAGGTAGGCGAACATCAGCACGATCAGGGTGTTGAAGCCGAGCGAGGCGATCAGCGCGCCAGGATCGCGTCGCCACCGGGCCAGGCCGCGCCAGATCAGCGTGCCGCTGTCGGCCAGGAGGGCGGGCCGGCCGGGCGTCAGATCCACCGGCGGGGCCGGCATGCTCACCGCGCTCATGCCGCCACCTCGGCGGTCGCCGCCCGGTGCCCGGTGAGGTGCAGGAACACGTCGTCCAGGGTTGGGCGGCGCAGCGCGACGTCCGCCACCGGGACGTTCACGGCGTCGAGCGCCCGCAACACGTCGACGAGCGCACCGGCCTGGTGACCGACCCGGACGCTCACCATCCGCCGGTCCACGTCGACCGTCGGTTCGTCGTCGGCCGCCCGGCGGATCTGGGTGACCGCGGCGGCAAGGTCGGTCGGCTCCGCGACGACCACCTCGATCCGATCGCCGCCGAGCCGGGTCTTGAGGTCGTCCGGAGTTCCCTCGGCGATCACCCGGCCGGCCTCGACCACCGAGATCCGGTCGGCGAGTTGGTCGGCCTCGTCCAGTTGCTGGGTGGTGAGCAGCACTGTGGCGCCGGTGCGTACCAACTCGCGGACCGACTCCCACACCTCGTTGCGACCGCGCGGATCCAGCCCGGTGGTGGGCTCGTCGAGGAAGAGGACCGCAGGGGCCAGGATCATGCCGGCCGCCAGGTCGAGCCGTCGGCGCATGCCGCCGGAGTACGTGCTGACCGGCTGCTCGGCGGCGTCGGCGAGACCGAAGCGTTCCAGCAGCTCGACCGCCCGTTGGTGGGCCCGGCGGCGACCCAGGTGGAACAACCGGCCGAAGAGCACCAGATTCTGCCGGCCGCTCAGCGCCTCGTCGAGCGCGGGATGCTGCCCCACCAGCCCGATGCGGTAGCGCACCTGGTCGGGTTGGCGGGTCACGTCGAAGCCGGCCACCTCGGCACGACCCTCGTCGAGTCGGAGCAGGGTGGAGAGGATCCGTACCGAGGTGGTCTTGCCGGCCCCGTTCGGGCCGAGCAGGCCGCACACGGTTCCCCGAGGCACCCGCAGGTCGAACCCGTCCAGCGCGTACCGGTCCCGATACCGCTTGCGCAGCCCTTGCGCCACTATCGCGTCGGCTCTTGTCATCAGAGCGCTCCCTCCTGAAACTGTCTGCCCGCACTACCGTACAGCGTACGATAAGGCGTACGAGAAGCTTCATGAAAGGCCGGACCGAGTGGGGGCAGGGTGGCGCCAGCGGCAACCGTCACGCCGACGTCAGATCACTTCCGGAAGCCGGGCGGCACCGGCGGGGAGCCGCGGCTACGCGGGCTCGGCGGTCCCGACCTGGCCCGCGACGCCGACGTTCAACGGGTCGGCCAGGAGCTTGTCGAACGCCAACTCGGCGGCGCCGATCAGGACGGCGTCGCGGCCGAGCGCCGCCGCGCGCAACCGCAGGTGCTCGCGGGAGGCGGGCAGTGGCATGGTGTCGAGCCGGTCCCGGACCACGTCCGCGCCGGCGGTGAAGATGTCGCGCAGCGAGCCACCGAACACCACGGCGTCCGGGTTGACCACGTTGACCAGGTTCGCCACGCCGAAGCCGAGCCAGTCCGCCACCTGCTCGACCGCCGCGCGGGCGGTCGGGTCGCCGTCCGCCGCCGCGCGCAGCACCTCGGCCACCGCCGCGCGGTCGCTCGGGTCACGGCCGGCGTGCCGCAACAGCGCGGCTTCGGAGATCTCGGTTTCCCAGCAACCGCGTGACCCGCAGCCGCAGGGCAGGCCGTTGGGGTTGACGACCATGTGACCGACCTTGCCGCTGTGACCCCGGTGGCCGATCACCAGTCGGCCACCGACGATGATGCCGGCGCTGATCCCCAGGTCGCCGTGCAGGTAGATGACGTCGTCGATGCCGACCGCGACGCCCCGGACATGCTCGGCCAGGCCGGCGATGTCGGCCAGGTCACCGGCCACGAAACCGGGGCCGGAGCTGAACTCCGCCTCCAGCGCGGCGCCGAGCGTCTCGTCGATGCTGGCGATCCGGAGCCTGCCGTCCGGGTCGCGGGTGGTGTCGGTTACCGCGGCGGCGCCGCCGACCAGCAGCGCGTCGCCGGCCACCGACCGTTCCATGTCGCGGACCAGGTCGGCGAGGGGCCCGACGGCTTCGATCGCCGACATGCCACTGGGTCGGGGGATCTCCCGTAGATCGAGGATCTGCCCGCCGAGGCCGACCCGGGCGGCACGCAGCCGGTCCGCGTCGATGCTCAACGCGTGGGCGTAGACCCGGTCGGAGCGAGGGCTGACGACCAGCGAGGGGCGGCCGGCGCGGCGGGCGGTGGTCGGAGCCTCCTCGGTGACCAGGCCGCTGGCGACCAGGTCGGCCGCGAGGGCGCCGATGGTGCTTCGGTTGAGGCCGAGCCGGCTGGTCAGCTCGGCGCGGGACGTCGGTCCGTGCAGGTGGACGTAGCGCAGCACAGCGCCGAGGTTCTGCCGCCGGATCTCCTCCTGGCTGGCGCCGGGAACCGACGGCAGCGGGGACTCGGCGTTGCGGCCGACGCCGGCTGGCCTGGCCCGTACTGGTATCGCCACGGTCAGACCTCCTTCCGGGTCGAGGCCGGTTGGTGCGGGGGTGCAGGGACGACGATGGGTCCCGGTAGAGGAGACCCGGGACCCATCGGCGTTACTACCTACCGTGCGGTGATTACTTGGTGAGCGGCGCGAGCTTCGGGTCGTTGGCGTACGCCTCAGCCGCGTTCGCCTTGGTGACGGCGACCGGCGGGAGCAGGTACGTGTCGACGACCTTGCTGCCGTTGTTGTAGGACTTGGTGTCGTTCACCTGCGGCTTGTCGCCGGCCTGGAGAGCCTTGACCATGTTGATGGTCTCCTTCACCAGGTTGCGGGTGTCCTTGTTGATCGTCATGTACTGCTCGCCCTTGACGATCGACTTGACCGACTCAACCTCGGAGTCCTGACCGGTGACGACCGGGGTCGGCTTGCCAGCACCCTTGACCGAGGTCAGGATGGCGCGGGCCAGCGTGTCGTTCGGGGAGAGGACGCCGTCCAGCTCCTTGTTGCCGTAGGTCGAGGTCAGCAGCTGGTCCATGCGGGCCTGCGCACCCTCGGCCTTCCAGCCCTGGATGGCGGTCTGCTTGACGTCCTTCTGACCCGAGGCGACAACCACGTTGCCCTTGTCGATCTCCGGCTTGAGCACGTCCATCGCGCCGTTGAAGAAGACACCGGCGTTGTTGTCGTCCGGCGAGCCGGAGAACAGCTCGATGTTGTACGGGCCGTTCGGCTTCTTGGCCTTCATGCCGTCCAGCAGGGCCTGGCCCTGGAGCTGGCCGACCTTGAAGTTGTCGAAGGCGACGTAGTAGTCGAGGTCCGGGGTGTTCGTGATGAGCCGGTCGTAGGCGATGACCTTCACGCCGGCCGTGTGGGCCGCCGCGACCTGGGTCGACAGCTGCGCGGCGTCGGTCGCGCCGATGACGATGACCTTGGCGCCCTTGGTGACCATCGCGGTGATCTGAGCCTGCTGGTCGGCGACAGTGGTCGACGCGCCGGCGTACTGCACGTCACCCTGGAAGCCGGCCTCCTTGAGGCCGTTGCTGAACAGGTCACCGGCGAGGACCCAGTTCTCCGAGGTCTTGGCCGGCAGGGCCACGCCGATCAGCGAGTTCGCCGGGAAGCCCTTGGCGGCCTCGCCGCCGGAGCCGCTGTCGCCGTCGCGGCCGGAACCGCAGCCGGCGAGGGCCAGCATGGCGGCGGCGCTGATGGCCACCACCGACGTGCCGAAGAATTTACGCATGGTGAGGACTTGCCTTTCTAGATGGTGAGGCGGGTAGAGAGGTCGGTGGCCGTCAGCCGGACACCGCTGCCTTGGCGGGCTCGCGCTCCGCGTCCGGCGGTGAGGCGGAGTCCTCGCGGCGGAAGGGCCGCATCAGGCTCCCGATGATGGAGAAGCGCCCCTGGCTCTTGTTGTAGACGTCGATCGCGACGGCCAGCAACAGGACCAGACCCTTGATGATCTGGACGCGGTCGGTGCCGACACCCATGAGCTGGAGGCCGTTGTTGAGCACGGCCATGACGAGACCACCGACGATGGATCCGCTGATGGTGCCGATACCGCCGGCGACGGCCGCGCCACCGATGAAGACCGCGGCGATGGCGTCCAGCTCCCAGCCGTTGCCGTCCTGCGGTCCGGAGGCCGCGGAACGGGCCACGAAGATCATGCCGGCCAGCGCGGCCAGGACGGACATGTTCATCATGACGAAGAAGTTGACCCGCTTGAGCTTCACACCGGACAGCTCGGCCGCCCGGGAGTTGCCGCCCACCGCGTAGATGTGCCGGCCACCGGCCGTGTTGCGGGTGTAGAAGGAGTACGCGATGACCAGGACCAGCAGGATGATGCCGGAGATCGGGAAGCTGGTGCCGACGCGACCGCTGGCGAAGCGCAGCGCCGCGAAGGCGATCACGCCGACCATGATGGCCATCCGCAGGATGGAGATCCACATGGGCGCCGGGTCGGCGTCCATCGCCCGTCGGGTCTTGCGGGCCTGGATCTCGCGCCACACCACAGCCAACGCCGCGGCCAGGCCGAGCAGCAGCGTGGCGTTGTTGTAGCCGGTGTTCGGACCGAACTCGGGCAGGAAGCCGGAGCCGATCTCCCGGAAGCCCTCCGGCACCGGGACGGTGCTCGCGTTACCGATGAACTGGTTGCCGCCCCGGAAGAGCAGCATGCCCGCCAGGGTGACGATGAACGCCGGCACCCCGATGTAGGCCACCCAGAAGCCCTGCCAGGCGCCGATCACCGCGCCGATGGCGAGGCCGAACACGATGGCAGCGGGCCAGGGCAGGTCCCACTCGGTCATCGACTTGGCGACCAGGATGCCGGCGAAGGCGGCGACCGAGCCGACCGAGAGGTCGATGTGCCCGGCCACGATCACCATGAGCATGCCGATGGCCAGAATCAGAATGTACGAGTTCTGCTGGAACAGCGCGATCAGGTTGTCCGACCGCAGGGTGAGGCCGTCGGTCAGGATCTGGAACAGGACGACGATCGCCACCAGAGTGAAGATCATTCCGAACTGGCGAGCGTTGGAGGTGGTGCCTCCGAACAGGTTCTTCTGAAGGTCCTTCAATCGGCTCATCGTGTGGCCATCTTCTTCGTCGAGGTCATCTGCTTCATGAGGGTTTCCGGGGTGGCGTCCGCCCGGGCGATCTCGCCCGTGATGGCGCCTTCGAACACGGTGTAGATGCGGTCGCAGAGCCCGATCAGCTCAGGCAGCTCCGAGGAGATGACGATGACGCCCTTCCCCTGGTCGGCGAGCCGCTGGATGATGCCGTAGATCTCGTACTTGGCACCCACGTCGATGCCGCGGGTCGGCTCGTCGAGGATCAGCAGGTCCGGGTCGGTGAACATCCACTTGGCCAGGACGACCTTCTGCTGATTGCCGCCGGAGAGCTTGGAGACGCTCTCGTCGACCGTCGGGGCCTTGGTCCGCAGCTCCTTGCGGTACGCCTCAGCCGCCTGGTACTCCTCGACCTCGTTCAGGACGCCGTGGTGCGAGATCTTGGACAGCTTGGCGGCCACCGTCGACGTCTTGATGTCGTCGAGCAGGTTGAGGCCGATCGCCTTGCGGTCCTCGCTGACGTACGCGAGCCCGTTGTCGATGGCATCCGCCACCGACTTCAGGACGATCTCCTTGCCGTCCTTGATGATCGTGCCCGACTCGTACACCCCGTAGGAGCGGCCGAAGACACTCATCGCGAGTTCCGTGCGGCCCGCGCCCATGAGACCGGCGAAGCCGACGATCTCGCCGCGGCGCACCACGAAGCTCTCGTTCTTGCAGACCTGCCGCTCGGCGGAGATCGGGTGCCGGACGTTCCAGTCGCGGACCTCGAAGAAGACCTCACCGATCTTCGGCGTGTGGTCCGGGAACCGGCTGCTCAGCTCGCGGCCGACCATGCCCCGCACGATCCGGTCCTCGTCGACCCCGTCCGCCTTGACGTCGAGGGTCTCCACGGTCCGGCCGTCGCGCAGGATGGTGATCTGGTCGGCGATCGCCTCGATCTCGTTCAGCTTGTGCGAGATCATGATCGAGGTGATGCCGCGGGAGCGGAACCCGCGCAGCAGGTCCAGCAGGTGCTTGGAGTCGGCCTCGTTCAGCGCCGCGGTGGGCTCGTCGAGGATCAGCAGCTTCACGTCCTTGGCGAACGCCTTGGCGATCTCCACGAGCTGCTGCTTGCCGACCCCGATGTCCTTGATCAGGGTGTCCGGGTCCTCTTCCAGACCGACCCGGGCCATCAGGTCCAGCGCCATCCGGTTCGCGGCCTTCCAGTCGATCGCGCCCCGCTTGCGCGGTTCGTTGCCGAGGAAGATGTTCTCGGCGATCGACATCCCTGGAATGAGCGCGAGCTCCTGGTGGATGATCACGATGCCGGCGTTCTCACTGGCCCGGATGTCGGAGAACTTGCTCTCCGACCCCTGGTAGATGATCTTGCCGTCGTAGGTGCCGTGGGGGTACACCCCGCTGAGCACCTTCATCAGGGTGGACTTGCCCGCGCCGTTCTCGCCGCAGATGGCATGGATCTCGCCGGCGCGAACCACCAGGTTGACGTCGGAGAGGGCCTTGACTCCGGGAAACTCCTTGGTGATGGAGCGCATCTCAAGGAGGATGGGCACGTCGCTCATCGCTCGTACCACCTCGCCAACGTCATCGGTTGCCTCCGGAAGGTTGAACCTTCACTTGGTTTTGTTGTTGACGGCAACGTATTGCGGCCGGAGGGCCATCCGCAAGGCGAGGGACTGTTGAAAAAGTAACAATCCGGTAATATAGATGTCGCACAGTGTTCGCCCGCCACAGCGGCAACGACAGCCCCTCCCGGTACCCCAGGCCTGACCGCAGCACCCACGCCTACCTGCGACAACGCGCCAATCGACCCCGGCCGTTCCCGCAGCTTTCCCACCAGGAAAGATGCCTCAGGGACGGCGCATCCGGTAACGCAGCGCACACGTCACGCCATCGAATGATGGGAATCGGGCACCAGCCCAGCGCCGCACGCGAGGCGCACCACGAGCCTCTGGCGGCCTGATGTGACCCACGCCTCTACCGACCGCACGCATCGATGGTCACCATCCTGCACCGGACGACGGGCCAGAGCCCTAACGTCCCTTATGCGCAGTTCGTGACACCACACCGCGACCCGCAGGCCGAGGCGTCGGCCGGTCAGCTCGGGTGCAGCACCGCCTTGATCACCCCGTGCTCGCGCCGGTCGAAGTGGCGATACAGCTCGGGGGCGTCGGCCAGGGTGCCGTGGTGGGTGACGATCACGCTGGGCCGCGCCCGGCCCGCGACGACCAGGTCCCGCAGCAGGACGGTGTAGCGGCGGTCGTGGGTGCGACCGAACCGGACCGCCACGCCCTTGCTGAACAGCGCTCCCCACGGTGCGACCAGGTTCTCGTGGTCGTCCGCGCCCGGGCCGGGGTGGGGATCGCGGTCCGGGTACACCCCGGCGACCGCGATCCTGCCGGCGGCGTTGACCAACCGGGCCGCGTCGGCGATGACCTGGTTCGGACGCTCCCGGTCGGGGTGCTCCCGGTCGCGGGCCTGGAACCCGACCGCGTCGATGACCTTGTCGACCCCGCCCAGTTTCTCCTCGCCGAGCGGCAACCCGGCCCGGGCCCGGTCGGCCCGGATCTGCTCGACCGGATCGCCCCGGCGGAAGTCGATCGGCACGGCGCCGATCTCGCCGGCCTTGTCGAGTCGGGCGTCGACCCCGTCGACGGAGTACACGACCCGGGCGCCTCGGAGCAGCGCCGCGTAGGCGCCCAGCAGGCCGATGGTGCCGGCGCCGAACACCGCCACGGTGTCACCGGGCCCGACCTCGGCGAGGGTGGTGGCGGCGTGCCACCCGGTGACGAACGCGTCGGCCAGCAGCACGAAGTCGTCCTCGTACGCGTCCCCCGGCTCGCCGGGCAGGGGTACGCAGTTGGCGTCGGCCCACGGCACCCGCAGCAGGTCGGCCTGCGCTCCCCGGTACGGACCCATCCCGGCGTACCCGTACGCCGCGCCCGGCCCCTCGGCCCGGGCCCGCAGGCAGGCCGCCGAGAGCCCGCGGGCACACATCACACACGTCCCGCAGAACAGGTGCGTGGGGATCACCACCCGGGCCCCCGCCCGGATGGTCTGCACCGCGGCGCCCACCTCCTGCACCACACCCAACGGTTCGTGCCCGAGCACCAGGCCGGGCTCGGCGCTGGTGCGCCCGTCGTACATGTGCAGGTCGGTGCCGCACAGGGCGGTGGAGGTGATCCGCACGAGCGCGTCGGTCTCCGCCTCCAGCGTCGCGTCGGGCACCTCCCGCACCGCGACCGTCCGGACGTCGGTGTAGACGACGGCTCTCATCCCGGCGCTCCTGTTCGGCTGTGGAACGGCCGGTCTTCCCCCGACTGGGCAGTTCATGCCTGCCCGACCCGGCAGCCGACGACGATGCTATCTTAGGGCCCCTAAGTTATTTCCTAGCGAAGCAAAGGTTCGGTATGCCACGGCAGGGTCTGACCAGCGCGCGCGTCTCGGCCGCCGCGGCCGAGCTGGCGGATTCGGTCGGCCTGTCCCGGTTGACCGTCGCAGCCGTCGCCCGGCACTTCGGGGTCTCGGACGCGGCCCTGTACGTGCACGTCCGCAGCCGGGACGCGTTGATCGAGCACGTCGCGGTCCGGGCGGCGGCCACGTTCGCCGACGCACTCGCGATCGCGGTGGCGGGGCGGGCCGGTCGCCAGGCCCTGGTCGGGTTCGCCGACGCCTGGCGCGCGTTCGCCGTCACCCATCCAGGGCAGTACGCGGCGACCCAGCTTCAACTGCCGCCCGAGGTCGGCACCCGGTCGGCCGGGCACCTACGCATGATCGAGCTGAGCTACGCGATGCTGCGCGGGTACGGGCTCGACGAGCCGGCCCTGACCGACGCCATCCGATTCGTCCGCAGCACCTTCCACGGCTTCGTGAGCCTCGAAACGGTCGACGGTTTCGGGCATCCCCGTGCTGTCGACGCGTCGTGGCAGTCGATCCTCGACGCGGTGCACACCACGTTGAGCAACTGGCCGACCCAGAAACAGGAGCAGCAGTGAGCAGCCACGATCAGTCGGTCGAGTCGGCCGACGGAACCCACCTGGTGGTACGACGACTGGGCGTCGGAGACCCCGTCGTCCTGGTGCACGGCTCGGGTGGCGGGCTGCACTCCTGGGCCACCGTCGCGGAGCACCTGACCCGGGACCACGAGGTATGGCTGCCGGCCCGGCGCGGATACGGTCCCAGTGACGTCCCGGCCGGCACCAAGTCCTTCCGGGACGAGACCGCCGATCTGCGCGCCGTCATCGAGGCGGCCCGGCGATCCTCGGGCCGACCGGTCCATCTCGTCGGCGCGTCCTACGGAGCGACAGCGGCGCTGCACACCACCTTGGCTGATCCGCGCGACGTACGCTCCCTGGCCATCTTCGAGCCGCCGCTCTACGCGGCCGGGGCGCAGGTCGCGCCGCTGCTCGACCGGTACCGTGCCGCCTTCGAGCGCCACGACGCCGCCGCGATGGCGGCAGCCCTGAACGACGTGACGCGGGTTCCGGCCGAGATCGTCGCCGCGATGGCCGCCGGCGTGGGCGATCGGGTGCCCGACCCGGTCGAGGCGCGCCGCTCGGCGGTCGGCTGGCTGCACGATCTGGAGGCGCTCGCGCAGGACAGCACCGACATCACCCGGTGGTCCTCGATCGCCGTGCCGACTCTCCTGCTGGCTGGCGCGGACACCTGGGAGCCGATGCCCAGCACGATGAACGCGCTGGCGAGGACGATTCCAGCGGTCCGCTACGTCGTCTGGCCGGGTCAGTCGCACTTCGTGACCATGACGGCACCAACGGTGGTCGCCGACGCGCTGCGGCAGTTCTTCGCCGCACAACCGGCGGCCTAGCCGAGCCGGCCGAGGCACCGACGGCCCAGCCGAGGCACCTGACCACGTCAGCCCATCGGACGCACCCGGTCGGGCTCGTTGGCGGCGACCGGTGATTCACCGACGCACGAGGCGTACCCCCGTGCGGGCTGTCTCACCGGCCGCCGCCGGACAGGATCCGCACCGGCGGTGCGAACCCTGCGCGCCACATCGGTGTGAGTCTGCGGCCTGCTCGGTGTCGCGGGATCAGTGACCGGCGTTCTGGCCGCCGTCGACGTGCAGGATCTCGCCGGTGACGAACGGGGCGGACTCGAGGTAGAGGACGGCGTCGACGACGTCGCTGGTCTCACCCATCCGGCCGACCGGGTGCAGGCCCGCGAGCGTCTGGTGCGTCTCGACCGGGTGCATCGGGGTCTTGATGATGCCGGGAGCGACGGCGTTGACCCGTACGCCGCGAGCCGCGTACTCGATGGCCAGGGACTTGGTGGCGGAGCTGAGTCCGCCCTTGGTCAGGGACGCGAGCACCGACGGAACGTGCGAACTGGGCTGGTCGACGAAGCTGGTCGTGATGCTGACGATGTGCCCCGAGCCCCCGGCCAGCAGGTGCGGCAGGACGCGTCGGGTGAGGTGGAAGAACCCGGCGAGGTTGACCCCGGTGACCAGGTCGAACTCCTCGTCGGTGTAGTCGGTGAACGGCTTGGCGACGAAGACGCCGGCATTGTTCACCAGGGTGTCGATCCGCCCGAAGCGGTCCAGTGCGGCACGCACCACCCGCTCGGCGGTGTCGGCCTCGGCGATGTCGCCCTGGACCGTGACGATCTCCGGGTCGTCGGACGCGCCGATCGAGCGCGAGGTCGCCACGACGCGGTACCCGAGCTTGCGGTAGGCGGCCACGAGGTCGGCGCCGATGCCCTGGGAGGCGCCGGTGATCACGACGGCTTTCTGGCTCTGACTGCTGTTCATGAGGGAACCACCTTCACTAGACGACTGGTCTACTAAAAGCTAGCCGACCGGTCGTGTATCGTCGAGGCATGGGCCGGACCAGTGACGCGAAGAACAAGATCCTCGACGCGGCCGCCACGCTGATCGAGCAGCGCGGCTACACGGCGCTCGGCGTGGCCGAGATATGTGCGGCGGCGGGTGTACCGAAGGGCAGCTTCTACTACTTCTTCGAGTCGAAGCAGGCGCTCGCCCGCGCCGTCATCGACGAGCACTGGGTCACCCAGCGCCGCCAGTGGGAGCAGTTGCTCGGCAGCGAGCGCGACCCGCTACAGCGGCTCCGGGACCTGTTCGAGGCCACCGAGGAGGTCCAGCGCGTCGGCCAGCAGAAGGCCGGCGTGGTCGCGGGCTGCCTGTTCGGCAACCTCGCCCTCGAACTCAGCAACCAGGCCGAGGAGATCCGCGGTCGGCTCCAGGAGATCTTCGAGGAGCAGATCAGCCTCATCGAGCAGGTCGTCGTCGAGGCGAAGGAGCGCGGCCTGGCGGGCCCGGCGGTCGACAGCCGGGACGCCGCCCGATCGATCGTCGCCCAGATCGAGGGGCGGGTCCTGCTCGCGAAGTTGCTCAACGATCCGACCCAACTGGAGACGCTGTGGCGCAACTGCCTTGATCTCCTCCAGGTGCCGGCGCAGGCGCGGACCACCACCGGCTGAACGGACGACGGTCGCTGACCGTCCACTCTGGGCGCACTGCGCGGCCGCTCAGTAGCATCGGCGAGGCACGATATTCAGGCGGACCACTCCCCGACCGGATCGAGCACTCGACATGACGACCGAGCAGACCACGTCTCCCCCGCGTGCCGGTGTCGGCATCGCCGCTCAGGGGCTGGGCCAGAGCGTCCGGAGCGGTCGCCAGATTCTGACCGACATCTCCCTGAGCATCGCGCCGGGCGAGCTGGTCGCGATCATCGGCGCCAGCGGCGCCGGTAAGACCACCCTGCTGGAGATCCTCGCCGGGGTACAGCGACCGGCGGCGGGCACCGTGACGTACGACGGCAGCGCCGCTGCCGGCACCATCGGTGTCGTTCCGCAGGACGACATCATCCACCGCGAGCTGCCCCTGGCCCGCACGCTGCGGTACGCCGCCCGACTACGCCTGCCCTCCAGCACCGGGCCGGCCGAGATCAGTGACCGGGTCGCGGAGGTGCTCGCCGAGCTGCGACTCACCGACCGGGCCGCCACGCCGGTCGGCCTGCTCAGCGGCGGTGAACGCAAGCGCGCCAGCATCGCCGTCGAGCTGCTCACCCGACCCGGCGTGTTCTTCCTGGACGAGCCCACCTCCGGATTGGACCCGGCGATCGCCGTGGAGCTGCTCCGGGTGCTTCGCGCGCTCGCCGACACAGGTGCCACCGTCGTGCTGACCACTCACCAGATCACCGACGTGGACCATTGCGACCGGGTCGTCGTGCTGACCCGTCAGGGCCGGCTGGCGTTCACCGGCACCCCGGCCGCCGCCCGGGAGTTCTTCGGCCTGCGGTCCCTGGTCGAGGTCCACCTCCGGCTCGACGAAGTGACGCAACCCGCCGAGTGGCCCGATCGCTTCGCCGAGCAGCGCCCTGCCGAACAGCCGCCCCGTACCACCGACGACGCCGACGTCGCCGCGACGCCGGCCCGGCGCGTCGGCCGGCTGCGTCAGTGGGAGGTCCTCACCGCGCGCAACACGGAGATCGTCGCCCGCAACCGGCTGACCCTGGCGATCCTGCTCGGCTCGCCGCTGATGGTGCTCGGCATGTTCGCGCTGCTGTTCCGCCCGGGGGCGTTCGAGCCGACCAGACCCAGCCCGACGGTGACCGTGATGATCCTGTTCTGGATCGCGTTCGGCGGCTTCTTCTTCGGGCTGACCTACGGGCTCCTCCAGATCTGCACCGAGCTGCCGATCCTGCGCCGGGAGCGGCTCGCCGGTGTCCGGCTGATCCCGTACCTGTTGGCGAAGGTCGCGGTGCTGCTGCCGCTGCTCGCCCTGGTGGACCTGGCCCTGCTCGGGGTGCTGCGCGGCATGGACCGGCTGCCGCCGGTCGGCGGCGCCGACTTCGCCGCCCTGTACGCGACCCTGCTGCTCTCCTCGGCGGCGGCGCTCGCCCTCGGTCTGCTCTGCTCGGCGGCCGTGTCCGACGCGGCCCAGGCGACGCTCATGCTGCCGATGCTCTGCTTCCCACAGGTGCTGTTCGTCGGCGCGATCCTGCCGGTGCCGGCCATGGCGGTCGGCGGTCAGTGGCTCAGCTACGCGATGTCGAACCGGTGGGCGTTCGAGGGCCTGGGGCACACCGCCGGGGTGGAGCGGCTCTGGCGCGACGGCGGCTCTCCGCTCGGCCCGCCGCTGCTGGCCACGTACGGCGACAGCTTCTCCCGGCCGGTGTGGGTCGACTGGCTGGTGCTCGGCGGTTTCGTGCTGCTCTTCCTGAGCGCAGCCTGGGCGGTCCTGCTCCGACGGGATCCCCGTCGTGCGTCCTGACCCGACGCCGCACGCCTCCCCCGCGGCGCTGCCGGGATACGCCGCCACCGGCCGGATCGACGAGCTGCGCGCCACCGAGTACCGACACCTGGACACCGACGGGCAGGTGTACCTCGACTACGCCGGAGCCGGGGTGGCCGCCCAGGCGCAGGTTCGCGCCCACCACGACCGGTTGCTCGCCGGCCTGTACAGCAACCCCCACTCGGAGAACCCCACGAGCGTGGCGGCGGGCTCACTGGTGGAGTCGGCGCGACGCGCGGTGCTCGACTTCTTCCGCGCCGACCCGGACGAGTACGCGGTCATCTTCACCCCGAACGCCAGCGGCGCCTGTCGGCTGGTCGGTGAGGCGTACGACTTCGGCCGGTCCGCGCCGCTCGTGCTCACCTGGGACAACCACAACTCGGTCAACGGCATCCGCGAGTACGCGCGGTCGACTCGCGCGTCCGTACGCTATCTGCCGCTGAACGGGCCGGAGCTGCGGGTCGCCGAGTCGGACCTGGTCGCGGCGCTGGACGCCGGCCGAGGCAGCCTGGCCCGTCGGTGGGGTCGACCCGGTCGGCGCGGGCTGTTCGCTTATCCGGCGCAGAGCAACTTCTCCGGGGTGCAGCACCCGCTGGGCTGGGTGGAGCTGGCCCACCAGCGCGGCTACGACGTGCTGCTCGACGCGGCCGCCTTCGCGCCGACGAACCGGCTGGACCTCAGCGTCGTCCGGCCGGATTTCGTCTGCCTGAGCTGGTACAAGCTCTTCGGCTACCCCACCGGGGTCGGCGCGCTGCTGGCTCGCCGTTCGGCGCTGGCCCGGTTGCGTCGGCCGTGGTTCGCCGGCGGCACGATCCGCGCGGTGAGCGTGCAGGGCGACTGGCACCGGCCGATGGACGACGAGTCGGCGTTCGAGGACGGCACGCTCAACTTCCTGAGCATTCCGGACGTGGAGTTCGGGTTGCGCTGGCTCGACTCGGTCGGCGTGGACCTCGTCCACGCCCGGGTCGGCCTGCTCACCGCTTGGCTGCTGGAGCGGCTGGCCACCCTGCGGCACGACACCGGCGGGCCGCTGGTCCAGGTGTACGGGCCGACGACGGGTGCGGGGCGCGGTGGCACGGTGACCTTCAACCTCCGCCACCCGGACGGCACGCTGGTCGACGAACGGCTCGTGGCGCGGGAGGCGGCAACGGCCGGGCTCTCCCTGCGTACCGGCTGTTTCTGCAACCCGGGCGCGGCCGAGGGCGCGTTCGGGATGAGCCGGACGTCGATGCGGCAGCGGCTGTTGGCGGGCGTCGACACGATCGACCAGTACCTTGCCGCGCTGGGGCTACCGACGGGCGGCGCGGTCCGCGTCTCGTTCGGCCTGGCCTCGATTGCGACCGACGCGGAGCGCCTCGTCGACTTCGTCCAGTCGACCTACCTCAACCGGAGTGCCGGTGCGGAGTCACCTCTGCCACCTCGGCTGCGCTGCTGACCTGCCCGACTAGCTGACCTGGGCCACCGGCGCCGGGCGGTGCTTGATCTCCTCCATGAACGGGAACCGGGCGGTCAGCTCGGCGAACGTCAGGCCGGCCCGCCAGGCTGCGGCCACCTGGGCGACCTGCACCAGGTCCATGACGTCACCGCGGGCAAGAACCTCTCCCGAGACGCGCAGGTCAATCATGAAGTACCGGGCCTGCGACCCCAGCCCCACGCAGACCACGCCCTCGTCGGAGTGCAGCTCGGCGCAGGTGAACCGGGCCCGCCCCTGCTCCGGCGCGGTCACCCGGCCGACGTCGAGCCCGTGGCGGGCAGCAGTTTCGATCAGCGCGGGGGCCAGGCCACCCCGCTCGACCAGATCCGGGTAGAGGCGCACACCCAGCGCCGTCGACGCCTCGCTCATGACTGACTCCCACTTCCTTGTGACAGAGACCAGCAGCGCGCAGGTTACGGGAAAGTTTCCGGCACGCCTCGTCATCCTGTCCCGCGTGGACGTCCCACGGCAATAGGAAGGGTCGATTCGACCGCTATCGAGTAACGCTCGACCGCGCCGAACTCTTTCGATGGGTCGGCGTCGTCCATCTCGGAGGCATCGAGCAATGCGACGGCGACGACCGGCGTCGGCGCTCCGCGCTCACTGCTCAGCATCGGGCGGTAACGGACGGTCGTGATATTGGAAACACTCTTGACAGAAAGACACGATATCGACATGCTTCGCTTTAGAGAGCGCTCTCTATCCTGGTAAACCGCCTCCACCACCCCCAAGCTGAGGAGCCTCCCGTGTTCACAGCCCGGCCCAGCCTCCGCTTCCGCCCCCTCGTACTCCTGGCGGCCGCCCTCGTCGCGACCGCGACGGCGCTCGTCGTCCCGGCGCACCCCGACCGGGCCGAGGCCGCCATCGGCCCCATCAGCTGGCAGGACGAGTTCAACTCCCCCGCCGGCACGCCCGTCGACCAGAACAAGTGGCGGTTCGACATCGGCGGTGGCGGCTGGGGCAACAACGAGCGGCAGTACTACACGAACAGCACCAGCAACGCCGTCCACGACGGCCAGGGCAACCTGGTCATCACCGCCCGCCGGGACAATCCCGCCAACTACCAGTGCCACTACGGGCGCTGCGAGTACACGTCGGCGCGGTTGCTGACGGCGGCCACCTTCACCCAGACGTACGGGCGGTTCGAGGCCCGGATCAAGATCCCGCGTGGTCAGGGCATCTGGCCGGCCTTCTGGATGCTCGGCACCGGCGGCGGGTGGCCCGACGCCGGCGAGATCGACGTCATGGAGAACATCGGTCGGGAGCCCAACACCGTCTACGGCACGGTGCACGGGCCCGGCTACTCCGGCGGCGGCGGCATCACGGGCAGCCGCACCCTTGGCGCGCCGCTCGCCGACACCTTCCACACCTACCGGGTGGACTGGGAGCCGAACGTCATCACCTGGTACGTCGACGGGGTGCAGTACCACCGGGTCGATCCCGCTCGGCTCGGCGGCAACCGCTGGGTGTTCGACCACCCCTTCTTCATGATCCTCAACGTGGCGGTCGGTGGTAACTGGCCCGGTTACCCGGACGGCTCGACCCAGTTCCCGCAGCAGATGCTCGTCGACTACGTCCGGGTGTCCAGCTACACCTCGGGTGGCGGGGGCGACCCGACTCCCGGCACCAACCGGATCCGGGGTGCGCAGAGCGGTCGCTGCATCGACATCCCCGGCGCCAACCCGGTCGAGGGCGCCAAACTCCAGATCTGGGACTGCAACACCACGGCGGCCCAGAGCTGGACCTTCGCCTCCGACGGGACCGTCCGCGCGATGGGCAAATGCATGGACCCGGCCTGGGCCGGCACCGCCAACGGCACCGAGGTCAACCTGGTCAGTTGCAACGGCAACACCGCGCAACGCTTCACCCTCAACGCCTCCGGCGACCTGGTCAACCTCAACGCCAACAAGTGCGTGGACGTACGGGAGGCCAACCCCAACAACGGCGGCAAGCTGCACCTGTGGGACTGCCTCGGCGCCGCCAACCAGAAGTGGTCTCGCATCTGATCACCCGAGCACGAAGGCGTGGGTCGTCCGAGGAGAACTCGGGCGGCCCACGCCGTTGGAGCCCCGCCCACCTCCTGGAACCGGATTAACTCGATGGGCGGGGAGGCCAGGCTCATGCCCACTATGTTCGGATTAGTCCAGAATCCGGCAGTTCCGGGAGTGAGCTCATGTCGCACCACCTCGATACGCCCCTGGCCGCCCAGGGCGGCCAGTTGTACATCGACGACCTGTACGTCTTCAACGGCGACCGCGCCACGGTGTTCGTCATGGACGTCAACAGCTCGGTGACCAAGGCCGACATCAAGCGCGGCTTCCACGCCGAGGCGCGTTACGAGATCAAGATTCACATCAACGGCGCCGAGGTGGAGGACCTGACCTACCGGTTCGCCTTCGGCGAGCTGGACGGCGACGCCCGGCAGGCCCTCCAGTTGTACGAACTCACCGGAGCGGACGCCCGTGACGACGCCGCGATGGGCACCCCCATCGCCGAGGGGCGAACCGGCGAGGTGACGACCGGCGGCAACGTCCGGATCTGGGCCGGCCGGATCACCGACCCCTTCTTCATTGACCTCGACGAACTCGCCACCATCAACGGCGCGGTCAAGAACGGTTCGCCTGTGGACCGCTCGGCGTGGCGGGCCGACCAGGCCAAGAACAGCTTCGCCGGCACCACAGTCGAGTCGATCGTCCTCGAGGTCTCCCACGACGAGCCACTGCTGCGCGACGGCACCGAGATCGGCGTGTGGTGTCGCACCATGCTGGCCACCGACGCCGGCGGATGGCGCCAGATCAACCGCGCCGGCCACCCCATGATGTGGCCGATCTTCTGGCCCCACGACACCGACTTCTCCGACCCCGCCAACTTTCGGCACCCCAGCAACGACCTCACCGAGGGCGGGGAGGAGATCGCGAACGCGGTCGCCGGGGTGGTCAAGGCGAACGGCACCGCACCGGACCCGCAGGCGTACGGCTGGAGCGTCGCCCGGCAGCTCTACCCCAACCTGCTCTCGTACAAGGTCGGCACGGCCGCGAACTTCGGCTTCGCGGTCCGCAACGGGCGCACCCTGGCCGACAACGTGCCCGAGGTGATGTTCTCCCTGGTCCTCAACACCGGGACCACGGCGGGCCTCACCTCGGAGGTCACCAAGGCCGCCCGTTCCGCCACGTTCCCGTACGTGGTCGCGGCCTGAAACTCTCGCCGGGCTCGGCTGCCGACACGGAGCCGAGCCCTTGCCGTGCGCGCCCTCCGCGACGGCCACGAGCGGTGGTCCCGACCATCCGGGATCGCGCACGACCACAGGGTGACGCTCGTGCCATTCCATCCGTTCTGGGCGTTTTGCGTAGTTAGTCTCTTAAGTGCTCTAAGGGTTCTTTAGGAGAGAAGGAGACTCGATGCGTAGAAAGATTCTCGCGGGCTTGGCAGGCGTAGCCGCCGTCGTCGCGCTCGCCGGACCGGCCTCAGCGGACACGACGGGCGACACGATCGTGACCCTCACCGTCAACGCCGCCGGTGGTCTGTCGATCACGGTGCCGGCGACGGCGAACATCGGCAGCGGCGTGGAGGGCACGACCATCTCAGGTCTGCTCGGCCCGGTCACCGTGCTGGACCAGCGCGGGTCGCTCACCCCCAACTGGACCGCCAACGTCATCTCCACCGACTTCGTCACCGGCGGCGGCAGCTCGGGGGAGACGATCCCCAACCTCAACGTCCTGTACTGGTCCGGTCCTGCCACGGCGACCGCCGGTGGCGGCACCTTCACACCCGGTCAGCCGACCTCCGCCCAGCAGGTGATCATCAACGTTCCCCAGACGGCGATGAGCCACACCGGCGGCACCGGCAACAACTTCGCCACCTGGAACCCCACTCTGGTGGTGAACGTGCCCGACGGCACCGTCCAGGGTGCCTACACGGGGACGGTGACACATTCGGTGTTCTGAGCCGCTCGGCCGGCTGGTGCTGCTGGCCTCGGTCGCCCTCGTGGCGCTCGGGGTTTCGGCGGCACCAGCCGTTGCCGTGCGGGAGCAGCGACAGGACCCGGCCGAGGAAGCCGCGATCAGCATCCGGATGCTGGACATCCCGGCCAGCCGCGTGCAGGACCCCCGCGCCCAGGTCTACATCGTGGACCACCTGAAGCCCGGGACAACGATCGACCGCCGGGTCGAGGTGCAGAACACCTCCGGCGAGACGCAGAAGATCGAATTCTATTCCGGTGCCGCTTCGGTCGAGAACAACGCCTTCACCGTGCCCGAGGGGCGTACGGGCAACGAACTGAGCGGGTGGATCCGGCTGAAGACCGCCACGATGGAGCTGGACCCGGGCGAGCGACGACCTGTCGAGGTCGAGGTCGCCGTGCCGAGGAAGGCGTCGAAGGGCGAGCGGTACGCCGCGATCTGGGCTCAGGTCACCAGCGCGACAGGGCGCACCGGCAACGTCACCCAGATCCACCGGGTCGGCATCCGGGTCTACCTCGACGTCGGCCCGGGCGGTGAGCCGCCCACGGACTTCCGGATCGAGGGGCTGGCCGCGGAGCCCGGCACCGGTGAGTTCCCCGTGGTCACCGCGAAGGTCACCAACACCGGCGAACGCGCACTGGACATGACCGGCACCCTGTCGCTGACCAAGGCGGCGGTCCAGGCCGGCCCGTTCAAGGTGACGAACGGCGTGACGATCCTGCCCGGCCAGAGCGGTCAGGTTCGGATCGAGGTCGACCAGGCCCTGCCCGCCGGGGCCTGGGACGTGCACGCGAAGCTCGCCAGCGGCACCGTGGAGCGCACCGCGACCGGGAAGATCGTCCTGCCCGTCGCGGCGCCGATGACGGTCACGGCGTCCGGCGGGCCGAGTTGGCTGGTGTACACGCTGGGCGGCATCGCGCTGCTGGTGCTGGTCACCCTCGGTGGCTGGTATCTCGTCCGCCGGGCTGTGGGCGCAGTCGCCGGTCGGCGGTGACCGTCAGTCGCCACCGTCGGGGCGGATGCGGTATTGAGCGGTATACCTCAGAGGTATGAATATGACTCTGAGGTATACCGCTAGATGACGGAGTGCGTCACGACCGCCACGTAGTCGCCGACCACCACCCCGGACGGAAGGGTCACCAACAGTGTCGGGATCCAGGTGGCGGAGTTCGGGCCTCCCGTCTGGCCGGACCACCCGGCGGCCGTACGCGGGGTGTTCAACACCGCTCCGGGCTGCGGGACGAAGGATCCGACCCCGGTGCTGCCAAGGGCAGGCCCGGAGGCGTACGTGATGTTGCTGTTGGGGATGGTCTCGCCACCCGAGCCGGAGCCCGTGGTGAAGTTGGTGCTGGTGACGACGCTGACCCAGTTACCGGAGAACGGCCCGCGGTCGTCGGTGACGGTCACCGGTCCGAGTTGGCCCGAGACGCCGGTCGTGCCCGAGGTGACGGTGCCGAGCGCCGAGATCGCCGGAACGCTGATGGAGAGCCCACCGAGCGGGGTGATGACCAGGTCGACCGGTCGGGTCGCGGACTGGTCGAACGAGTCCGTCACCCGGACGGTGAACGGGAACGTCCCGGACACTGTGGGCGTGCCGGAGAGCAGGCCGGTCACCGGGTCGAGGGTCAGCCCGGCGGGCAGGCTCCCGGCGCTGACCGACCAGGTGAACGGGCCCGTGCCGCCGGTCACCGTCAGCTGGTACTGGTACGGGTCGTACGCCTTGCCGGGCGGGGGCGGTGGGAAGGTCAGCGTCGGCGACGCGTTGACCGTCACTGGCCCGGAGGGGGCCGACTGTGGGCCGGTCCCGGCGGCGTTCGTCGCGGCCACCCGGAAGGTGTACGTCGCGCCGGCCGTCAGCCCGCTGACGACCTGGGTCGTGGCGGTCCCGCTGAAGACCCGGGGTGTCTGCGCCACCCCGCCGAGGTACGGCGTCACTGTGTAACCGGTGATCGGCGACCCCCCGTTGGCCGGGGCCGTCCAGCTCACCGTGGCGGCGTTGGTTCCGGCGGTGGCCGAGGCGTTCGCCGGCGCCTCCGGCACTGTGTACGGGACCACCGCCGCCGAGGATGGGCTGGCCGCGCCGGTGCCGTAGGCGTTCACCGCCGCCACCCGGAAGGCGTACGACGAGCCCGCGGTCAGCCCGGTCAGGGTGCGGCTGGTGGTAGAGGCGTCGAAGGTGAGGATCGGTTGGGTGACGCCGTCCCGGATCGGGGTGATCAGGTAGCCGGTGATCGGGCTGCCGTTGTTCACCGGCGCGGTCCAGCTCACTGTGGCGCTGGTGACGCCCGCGGTGGCGGTGGGTGTGGCCGGGGTGCCCGGCGCGGACGCGTAGATGTAGTTCGCCGATCCCGTGGAGCCTCGGGTGACGACGCTGACCGTGACCGTCGCCGGGCTGGACCGGGCGGGCATGGCCGAGATGCCGAGCGTGCCGTTCGGGTTCACTGTGAAGCAGCCGGCCGCCGGGCCGGAGCTGCACGGCAACAGCACCACCGAGGTACCGGCCTGCTGCTCGGCGGCCGTACCGATGGTGATCGCGGTCGCGCCGGTGAGATTGCTGCCGCCGACGGTGACCGCGATGCCCCCGGAGATCGAGCTCTCCGCCGGCGTGACGGTGACGCCGCTCGGTGCGGTGGCTGGCGCGACGGGCGTGGTGAAGCTGGTGTAACCCGGGTTCGCGTCGATCGACGACGAGGTCGCCACCGTCGCTGTCTGGATCAGCGCCGGCGTCACCCCGGTGCCGGTGACGGTCGCCACGACCGTGATCGGCGGCAGGGACGTTCCTCCGGCGAACGGGCCGTTGCTGTTCGTGCAGGTGATGGTCTGCCCGGACGGGGCGGCACAGACCCAGCCGGAGCCGAACGCGCCGCGCGGCACGACACCGGTGGGCACGGTCTGGGTGACCGAGATCGGTGCTGTCTCGGTGGCCCCGGCATCGACCCCGGCGGTGATCGAGTAGGTGACCGGATCACCGGGCTGGGGGGTGGCCCCGACAGCGCTGGTCTGCGACACGTTCAGGTCCGGCACCGGGTTGAAGCTGACCGCACGGGCGTTGTCGATCTCGTGGAAGTCGGTGACCGAGCCGGTCGAGCCCACCCAGCCGAACGCGAGTTGCCGTGGGTAGCCGTTGGCGTTCAACCAGGTCGGTGACGGGTACAGGCTCGGCGACACCACCGGGAGCGCGCCCGCCAACGTGCGTGCTGCCCCGCCGACCGGGGTGAACCTGACCCGGTACTGACCTGCCGGGGTGGTGATGCCGGTGTCGGTGCTGAATGGGGACGAGGTGGTGTTGATGACGACTTCCACCGGCACCACGGACGCGGCGCGGGTGGTGGCCCGCAACGGCAGCGCGGCCGACGACGTACTGGTGGCGGTGCTGTTGATCGCGCAGTAGCCGCCTCCGTTGCGGCCCGGCCCACGGATCACCACCTGGCCGGGGACCCGCGTGTTCGTGGTCGAGATGTAGGGCGGATTCGTACAACCAGTGCCCTGGTAGAGGCTGTTGCTGAAGTTGCCGAAGACGTCCAGGCCGATGCCCAGGTAACCATTGGACAGTCCCACCGAGCCGCCGTTGAACGCCGCCGAGTAGCCCAGCGATCCGCCCGACTGGCCGATCACCGACGGGGACCGCGGGTTGGCGGGGTCGACAGCGGCCAGCGCGAACGCCAGGCCGTCCGCTCCGGTGCTGATGCCGCCGTACTGATAGGTGTTGAAGGTGACGTGCAGTCCCTGGGAGGTGGGCACGCTCACCGCACCGAACACGCCGCCCTGCCGGTTCGCGACGGCCGGGGTGAGGCGCAGCTTGCCCGAGCCCTGCGGATCGGTTGCCGTCGGGCAGCTCAGCAGCGGGCTGATGGTCGAGTTGCCCGCGGCGCTCAGGCAGGCGACGTTGGTCGCGGTCGCGGCTGGCACGCCGGGCACCGTCACCGCGCCGACACCGTCCGGGGTGTTGTTGTGGAAGGGCTGGTCGAACAGCACGGACCCGGCCGCCCACGCGGGGAGCGGCGCGACCGCGAAAGCCCCTGCAATCACGGCCGCCACCAGCGCTGCGCTCCTGATCGGCCGACGCCGGCCCCGAAACGACATGCCCACTCCCAGCGTTCACTCCAGTCCCGATCTGGACTATATCCCTCCAAAACGCCCATATTTCTTGTACGGTCACAAAGCCGGCGCGATACTCGACCGCGCAAAAGCGGACCGACCCCCTCGATCACGCCGAGGAGGCCGGTCCGCTGAGACTGGAAGCTGTCAGCCCTCGATGTCCCGGGGGTCACGGCTGCGGGGGTAGGTGTTCTTCTCCCCGATCGTGCCGTCCTGCTTCTTGATCACGTGCTCGACGCCGCGGTCGGCCGCCATCTCGCGACCCTGGGCCTGCGCGTCGGCCTTCACGTCATGCGTACTGCTGGCCCGCTCCTGGCCCTCCGGCTTGTTCTTCCACTGCCCGTCCTCGTGGTACGTGTCGACGTCACCCTTGGCCATGACCGGCTCCTCCCCTGCGTCTGCGCTGTCCCCCGAATCAGTGCCCCCGAGCCGCGCCGGGCAAACTGCGGTCCTCAGGAGACGGCCGGGCAGTTGTTGCTCACCCGCCGCAGGATCTGTTCGCGTTCGTCGGTGGTGATGCCCGACGGCGCGCCGTCGAAGTGGGTCTCGACCTTCTCCCAGCCGCGGCGCTGCTCGTAGTGCAGGTGCGGGGCTCCGGAGTTGCCGGTGCTGCCGAGCCGCCCGATCTGGTCACCCTGGGCCACCTTCTGACCGACCGTCACCAGTGGCGGTTCGAGCATGTGCAGGTACTGCGTCTCCCACTTGCCGCCGTGGTCGATCTTCACCCAGTAGCCGCCACCGCGCCCCCGTGGGCCATCCGGGTTCTCCGGGTTCCGACCACCCAACGAGCCGTTGATGCCCGCCACGGTGACCGTGCCGGCGTACGAGGCGAGCACCGGCCGCCCCCACGTCTCGCCCTCGGTCGGGAAGAAATCGACGTCGTAGTCGTCGTGACCGGGGTAGGTGCTGAGCTGCCACGTCTCGCCGCAGGTCACCGGCATCTGGAAGAGCGGGCGCGGCCCAGCCGGTCGCAGCATCGGCACCGCGACCACCGCGACACCCAGAACGGCCGCCGCCGCGACGAGCGCGAGGAGGACCCGGATGGCGCGGCTTCGAGGGTGGCGGTGGGAACGGGCTCTGGTCGGGCGGCCGGTCGTCACCGGTCCGAGCATGGCAGATCCCGGCAACGTTCCGATCCCGAGGTGGCGCACCCGCAGCGGTGACATTGCAGTCGCATCGCAAAGGGGATATCGTCAGATGCAATGCAGTTGTATTGCAACGAGAGTGGGCTGCCATGCACGTGATCGCGTTGTCCGAGGTGACCGCCGAGATGGCCGCCCTGGTCGGCGGCAAGGCGGCCGGGCTGGGCGAGCTGATCCGGCACGGCGAGCGGGTCCCCGACGGTTTCTGCGTGACCACCGAGGCACACCGGCTCGGCGTCGTCCCCACGGCCGAGGTCGTCGCCGCGTACCAGCGGCTCGGCGCGGGCCCGGTGGCGGTGCGCTCCAGCGCCACAGCCGAGGACCTGCCGGACGCGAGCTTCGCCGGGCAGCAGGACACCGTCCTCGACGTCACCGGCACCGCCGATCTGATCGCCGCCATCGAGAAATGCTGGGCATCGCTGCACGGCGACCGCGCGACCGCCTACCGCGACGCCCGGGGCATCGATCACCAAACGGTGCGGATGGCCGTCGTCGTGCAGCGCATGGTTGCACCCACGGTGGCCGGAGTGCTGTTCACCGCGAACCCGCTGACCGGGCGCCGCGACGAGATGGCCGTCGACGCCGCTGCCGGCCTCGGCACGACAGTGGTGGACGGCGCGGCAGCCGTCGACCACTACATCCTCGACGACGTCACGCGCACCGAGGCCGGATGCCTGACGTCCACGCAGCTGGCCCGCCTCCGCGCCACCGGCGAGCGGTTGCAGGCCCACTTCGGCTGCCCGCAGGATGTCGAGTGGGCCATCGACGCTGACGACGTCCTGTGGCTCCTCCAGTCCCGGCCGATCACCAGCCTGTTCCCCGCCCCGCCGCTCAGCGAGAAGCCCCTCCCCCGCGTCTACCTGGAGTTCGGGCACGTCCAGGGCATGCTGCAACCGGTGACCCCGATGGGCATGTCGACCCTGCGGACGCAGATCGCCGCGATGCTCGCCGCGCTCGGGGTGCGGGTCGAGATCGTCGACATCGGCGGCCGCCTCTACGGCGATCTGACCGACCTCGCGCGCGACCGGTCGTCCCGCAAGAGACTGGTGAAGCTTTTGGCTGTCGACTTCGGGCCGCGCGCCCAGGCGGTGATGCAGCACGTGCTGGCCGATCCCCGGTTCGCCCCGACCAGCGGCGGCGCCTGGCGCGGTGGGGCACCGGGGGCCACTTCGCTGCGGACGGCCCGCCGCGCGGTGGTGGGGATCCTGCGGGCGCTGGCCCGTCCCGAGGCGACGCGGACCCGGATGTTCGAGGCGATCGAGCAGCTGCGGGTACGTTCGGCCGCCCCCGCCGACCTGCGTACCACCGCGGACCGGCTGCGCTTCGTGCAGGCGCAGGACGACGACGCCGCCGATGACAGCGCCGACGCGATCATGTGGCCGATCGTCGCCGGGATGCTCGCCGCCGCCCTGCCGACCGCGCTGCTCAAGGGCGTCGCCGGCCCGGACGAGATCCACACCGTGCTCGGCGGCATGCCGCACAACGTCACCATCGAGATGGACCTGGCCCTGTGGCGGCTCGCCCAGGGCGTGGGCGAGCACCGCCAGTTCCTCCTCGACACCCCGCCGGCCGAGTTGGCCGCACGCCACCTGCGCGGGACGCTGCCCGACATCGGCATGGCGGCCTTCCTGGACGTCTACGGGCACCGGGGCGTCGCCGAAGTCGACCTCGGGGTGCCGCGCTGGGCGGAGGACCCCACGCCGGTCTTCGCCGCGGTCGCCAACTACCTGCGGGTCACCGACCCGCAACAGGGTCCCGACCAGCGCTTTCAGCGGGCCGCCTCGGCGGCCGAGACAGCGCTGGAGGAACTGGTCACCCGAGCTCGCCGCCGACGGCCGGTCCGGGGCAGGATCGCCGGTTTCCTGTTGCGCCGGGCGCGGTCGTTGGCCGGCCTGCGTGAGGCCGGCAAGTTCGCCGGGCTGTACCCGCTGCGCGAGACCCGTCGCCAACTGCTGCTCATCGGCGCCGATCTGCACGCCCGCGGGTCGCTGGACCAGCCCGACGACATCATGTTCCTGACCCTCGACGAGGTACACACAGTCGTACACCAGGGTGTTGATCTGCGCGGCACCGTCACCGCCCGACGGGCCGTGCACCGCCGGGAGCTGCGGCGTCGGACGGTCCCGGTGGCACTGCTCTCCGACGGTACGGATGTGGAGACCGTCCTGCCGGCGGCATCGACGGGCGACGGGACGCTCGCCGGAGTGGGTGCGTCGGCGGGCCGGGTGACCGGCCCCGCCCGGGTGGTGCACGACCCGGGCACCGCCCACGTCGAGCCCGGCGAAGTCCTGGTGGCCGCGACCACGGACCCTGGCTGGACCCCGCTGTTCCTCACCGCGGCGGCGCTGGTCACCGAGACCGGCGCGATCATGGCGCACGGCCCGACGGTGGCCCGTGAGTACGGCATTCCCGCCGTCATCTGCGTGCCGGACGCCACCCGGACCATCACCACCGGGCAGCTCGTCACAGTGGACGGCAGCGCCGGAACCGTCACGCTGCACGAACCGTCGGCCCCCGAGCAAGAAGGACGACCATGACCGACACGAAGACACCGACCAGGGCGCGAGTGGGCCCGCTGCTGCGTCGGGCGGCCGAGGCCGAGGCCGCGACGTGGCGCAGCCTGTACGTGTGGGCGCGGCGTCGTCCACTGCCGCTGGGGCCCGGCGACGAGCCGTTCGGCTACCTCGGCGTGGTCAAGCCGATCCTGGGCATCTTCATCGGCCTGTCGGTCGTGGAGATCCCGATCTTCGACGTGGTGGTCACCCACGTGGTGCCGTGGCGGCCCGCCCGCTGGATCGTGCTGGGCCTCGGCATCTGGGGTCTGCTCTGGATGATCGGCGTGTTCGCCAGCATGACGATCCACCCCCACGTCGTGGGCGACCGAGGCCTGCGGGTGCGGCTCAGCTGGGGCGTCGACATCTGGATCCCGTGGACGGACGTCGAGGCGCTGCGCAAGCGCTACCGATCGCTGCCGTCGAGCAGATCGGTGCAGGTCGAGCAGGAGGGCGACCGCCGGGTGGTGTCCATCTCGGTCGGCAGCCAGACCAGCATCGACGTCCTGCTGCGTCGGCCGCTGACCTTCGACCTGCCGAAGGCCGGGTCCACGCCGGTCAACGAGCTGCGACTGTACGCCGACGACCCGGACGGCCTGCTGCGCAGCGCTCGGGGCACTCCGGTGAGCCAGACCGTCAGCCGGTGACCACCGCGCTGGCGGAGTCCCCGGGCCACCCACTGTGAAACGATCGAGGCCATGCCCAAGAAGGTCGATCACCAGGAGCGACGCACCCTCATCGCGGACGCGCTGATGCGGGTCGCCGCGGATCAGGGCCTGGAGGCCGTCAGCCTCCGACACGTGGCTGCCGCGGCCGGCGTGTCCGCCGGGATGGTCCAGCACTACTTCCGGACCAAGGACGAGATGATGGCGTTCGCGATGGCGGTGGTCCGCGAGCGTGGCCAGGCCCGGGTCACCGAGGCCCTGGCGCGGCTGGGCGAGAACCCCGCCCCCCGGCTGCTGCTGCGCACAATGATCGCGGCGCTGTTGCCGCTCGACGACCGCACCCGTGACGACGGGCGGGTGGCACTGGCATTCCTCGCCTACACCGCGGTACGACCGGCGTCCGCGACCGGCCTGCGGGCCGACACCATGCAGCTGACCAGCTTCATCGCCAGCGTCCTGCCCAGCGGAGACACCGCCGAGGGGGCCGGCCTGCTCGCGTTGATGGAGGGGTTGGGCGTCTACCTGCTGGGCGGGCAGTACACCGCCGAGCAGGCGCTGGGCGCGCTGGACGCCCAGCTGGACCTGCTCTTCGGCTCGTCGGCGGCCGCCTGAGCGGTCGTGGTCGTACCGCGCCCTCAGCAGCGCGGCACGTTCGGGATGTACCCGTCGTAGCCGGTCAGCACGAAGGCGTCCGAGACGTAGCGGTTGGTGCCGATCCGGTTCCACACGGCAGTCGTACCGTACGGGCCGGTGACCGTGCTGCCGACGGCCTGGCAGTAGACGGCGACGGTGGCGCCGTCGGCGACCGACCCGACGACCGGATAGCTGGCGCCGGGGCCGGAGCGCACGTTGAGGCTGGACGCCTCGGTGTTGACCGTGCCGGAGCCAATGCCGGTGATCCCGTTCACCAACTGCATGTAGTAGGTCCAGTTCCAGTTCGGGCCCGGGTCGGTGTGGGTGGCACCGGGCACCTCACGGTGGGCGATGATGTGCGCCCGGTCCCTGGGTATGCCGTACTTCGTGGCGAGGCTGCGGGTGAGCGCGGCCGAGGCGCGGTACATCGCGTCGGTGAACCAGGCGGGGTTGTCGACGAACCCCTCGTGCTCGATGCCGATCGACTCGGTGTTGTAGGTCCAGTTGCCGGCGTGCCAGGCGATGTCCTTCTCCCGCACCGACTGGGTGACGGCCCCGTCGGAGGAGCGGAAGGTGTAGTGCGCGCTGGCCTGCGCGGCCGGGTTCTGGAACCAGCTGACAGCGCCGGCGTACGAGCCCTGCGTCATGTGGATGACGATGCGGGTGACCGGGTGGCTGCCCGGTCGACTGGCCACCGTGTAGTTGCTCGTGCTGGCCGGCGCCCACGCGGCCGGCCCGTAGTCGGTGCTCAGGGTGCCGATCCCGCCGAGCACGGCGGCCCGCTCCAGGCCACCCCGCCGGGGCGCGACCGGTCGCCCGGCCACCGCCTCGCCGCGCCCGGTGAACCCGGTCCGCAGCAGGTCGTAGACGGTGTCGGCGTAGAGCCGCGCGACCGACGCCTCGGTGGCGCCGCCGTACCGGGCGACCGCTCCGTACCAACCGTTCACGTCGTCGCGCGTCGCGGCGGTGAGGCCGGCCTGATCGGCGTACGAGCGCAGCACGGCCGCCGCCCCGAGCACGTTCGCCGCGGGTTCGGTCCGCAGCGCGGCCGGACTGAGCCGGGTGAGCGCGGCAGCCTCGTCCAGGGTGCGCACGCCGGGGGTGCTCGCCAGGTGCATCAGCCCGTGACCGCCTGCCGCGCTTGGTGTGCGGGCGTGCATGTCCAGCCGCGACTCGGCGTACCCCAGCGCCACCAGCAGGTCGCGTGGCACGTCGTACCGCGCGGCGGCGGTGTCGAACGCGACGGCCAGCGGGGCGGCCGGCGCCGGCGTACCGCCGGGGTCGGCGACAGCCGGTGACACAACCGCGACGACTCCGGCCAGGGCGGTGGTCAGGGCGAGCAGGAGCCGGCCTCCGTGGAAGGTGCGAACGGACATGAGCCCTCCTTGCGGTTACCGGGGGTTGGCGGCCGGTGGGCCGCCAACCCCCAGGGATGAACCTCGTCAGCACCAGCCGTTGATCGGGCCGTTCACACCGGTCGACAGGTAGGCGTCGGACACCCAACTGCCGTCGCTCAACCGGTTCCAGAGCGCCGTGGTGCCGTACCGGCCGGTGTGGGAGGTGCCGTTGGCGGAGCAGGAGATGGTGACAGTGGCGCCGTCGGCCACCGAGCCCAGCGAGCCGTAGCCGGTCCCCGGCCCGGCACGTCGGGTGAGCACCCCGCCACCGTTCGCGTCGACCACCCCCTGGTTGAAGCCGAGCGCGCCGTAGTTGTACAGGCCACCGCCGGCACCGGCCCAGGCCGACCCGTGCCGCGCCCCGCCCTGGTACGCGGCGGCGCCGTTGGCCAGTACCCACTTGCCGATGTCGTGGCCGGCGATCGGCACGTACGCGCTGTTCTGCCGAAGTCCGAAGTGGACGTGTCGGCCGTAGGCGGCTCCACCGCAGGTGACGTCCGTGCCGGTGTTGCCCAGGACGGCTCCCTGGCCGACGCTGGCGCCGTTGACGGAGATGCTGTTCCACAGGTGGTAGTAGTCGGTCGAGTAGCCCCGGTCGTGAATGACCCGGATCCACCCCTGACACATCGTGTACGCCGCTCCGGCGCGGGTGGCGCGGACCACCTGGTCACCACCGGCCAGGTCGACCGAGCTGTACGGGGACTCGGTCCCACCCCAGCCGTGCGGGCCGCTGGTGAGCGTCCACGTCTGGCCCACACCGAACGGCAGGGCCATTCCGGTCCGGTAGTCCCCGCCCGCGTACATCGGGGTGGGGGTGGTGGTGAGGACGCTCTTCTCCTGACTTGTCACCAGGGGCGACTCGGCGGCCAGCGCACCGAAGGCGGCCTCGCCGTCGAAGGCGATCCGCCACCCGGCGGGCTCGGACCGGGCGATGAAGATCGATCCGGTCGGGTGGGCGTCCTCCTGTCGGGGCGCGAGCGCGACGGCGGTGCCGAACGCCCACCGGCCGCTGGTGCGGCTGACGGTGATCCGGGTCTCCGGTCGCGCATCGGCGGCGGACAGCTCGGCGGTGCCGAGCAGTTTGGCGGTCACCGCAGCGGTGAGCGTGGGGGTCACGGCCGCGGAGGCGGCGCCGGGGGTGGCCCCGATCAGGCTCGTGACCATCAACAGGGCCGCGGCGACGCCGCCGGCGAATCGTCGACCGTTTCTCATCGTGCCCTCACTTTCGATTGGGATCTCGGGCCGGCTTGATGCAGAGCCCGTGGCCGCTGAGGGGTGCAGTGCTGGCGGGCCTGAGCAGCGACGACTGCCAGGTTCAAGAGATAGGCGTAAATATTGAAGCTGATTGTTGTGTAGTAAACCGTCGAAGTCAACGCGCTCAGCGAAGGTTTCCTACATCGTCCGATTTCACTCGCCGACGCTCGGATTCGTCAGCGTGCCGTGGTGGCCCGCGCCTTCAGTCGGCGCAGCTCGTCGGCGGACATCAGCCAGGTGGAGTTCGTCGTCCCCAGGCCGAGGAGCACCTGGTCAAAGGAGTTGCCGTCGTTGTCGTCGGTGTAGCAGACGCTCACCTCGCCCCAGGGCGACGCGGCGACCGCGAAGTGCTCCTGGCGACCCGTCGTGGTCTGGCTCAGCGCCTGGGCCGCCAGCCGGCCGGTGGACGTGCCGTCCGGGTTGAGGCCGCGCGCCCAGACGTCCGGGTTGGCGCCGGAGACCGTCCAGCCCACCACGACGTTGTCCTGGTCGTCGATGCCGACCCCGGGAGCGATGGCACCGGTGCCGGTGGAGACCGGAACCTCGTCGTGCCGGGCCGTACCCGTCGCGGTGAACGATCGGGCCCAGACACCCCGGGTGCCGGTGTGGTCGGATTCCCATCCGACGGTGAAGTCGCCGGCGAAGTTCGCCGCGACCGAGGCACGCTGCTGCTGCCCACCGCTCTGGGCGTTGGCCGTCCGCCGCGACAGCGCCACCGCGCCGTTGGACCGGGCCAGCCGGGTCAGCCCGATGTTGTACGAGCCGTTCGCGTCGGCGTCCTCGTCCCAGACCACCAGCGCCTCACCGGAGGCGGACACCGCCACGTCGGGACGGTGGTGCGTGCCCGTCGTCTGTGAGGCCGTCACCTCGTACGCCTTGGTGGTGGCGGCGGTGAAGCCGGCGGCCTTGACGGTGGCGGGAGCGGTTCCCTGCACGTCCTCCCAGACCACTGTGAAGCCGACGGCGGCGGCGTTGGTGGGCGCGCCGTCCGGGTCGACCGCCACCTTCGGCCAGATCTGCTGCCCGGCGTCGCTGGCGTTGGCCTGCCCCGAGCCGAGCACCGCGCCGGCGGGTGACACCACCCGGTACTGGATGTTGTAGACGCCGTTGCCGTCACCGTCGGCGGCCCAGACCACCACGGCGTTGCCCCGGTCGTCGAGCCCCACGTCGGGGCTGAGGTGCCGCCAGGCGGCTCCGCTGGTTCCCCCGGTGGAGAGCTTCAGCTCGTAGGCGGGGGTGCCGTCGCGGAACAGCCGCAGGTAGACCTCGCTGTGGGTGTCGTCCTGCGGGGCGGTGGCGTCCCGGTCGTCCTCCCAGACCACTGCGACGTGGCCGTTGCGGTTCATGGCGATGGAGGGCAGGTCCTGGTCGCCGGTGGCGACGCTGTTCGCGGTGGTCCAGGTGACCGCCTCGGCGGTCATCGCGGTCGGGCCGGGAACCACGTTCGGGACCAGCAGGGACGCGGTGAGCAGTGCGGTGATCGCGGTCATGGTGGCTCTCTCCCTTACCCGGCCTGCAGGCCGGGCTGGCCGTCGAGGATGACGAACGAACGCACTGTGGACGCCGCCGCGCCATGCTCGGTCACTGTGTTCACCGCGCGGAAGTCCGCGCGGACCTGGCTGCGGCTGATGGTGGTACGGACGTAGCCGCGCCGGTCCGAGTAGAACTTCAGGTGCGGGTTGGCCGCCGCGTTCGGGACCGTGGTGCTGCCGCTGCCGTTGCCGGTGGAACTGATCGAGGTGCAGACCAGCTCGGTGCCGATGGTGGCCGAGGAGGGGTTGGCGTAGTCGGCCTTGAGATCGTTGGCCCACGAGCGGTGCACGTCGCCGGTGAGCACCAGCGGGTTGCGCACCCCACGTTGCTGCCAGCCGGTCTGGATGCGGCTGCGGGAGGCCCGGTAGCCGTCCCACGCGTCCATGCTCGCCGCCCCGTTCGCATCGAGTTGCTGGGCGAAGAAGACCTGCTGGCCGAGGATGTCCCAGGTGCCGTAGCGCTGGGCCAGCCCGTCGAGCAGCCACGCCTCCTGGGTGGCGCCGGTCAGCGAACGGGACGCCAGGTCCGCGTCGGCGCAGACCTTCCAACCGTCGCCGCAGGCCTGGTCGTCGCGGAACTGCCGGGTGTCGAGCATGTGGAAGGTGGCGAGCTGCCCCCACCGGACCCGTCGGTACAGCGGGATGCTGTTGCCGTTGGCGGCGGACGCCGGTCGCAACGGCATGTTCTCGTAGTAGGCCCGGTACGCGGCGGTGCGCCGGGCGGTCCACTGGGCTGCGGTCAGCGTGGGGCTGCTGTCGTTGCGGACCATGTTGGCGTAGTTGTTCTCCACCTCGTGGTCGTCCGGCACCACCAGCCAGGGTGCCGCCGCGTGGGCCGCCTGCAGGTCGGGGTCGGACTTGTACAGCGCGTACCGGCGGCGGTAGTCGGCCAGCGACACGATCTCGGCGCCGACGTGCTGCCGCACCGTGGAGGTGCCGACGCCGCCCTCGTAGATGTAGTCGCCGAGGTGCAGGATCAGGCCGGGGTTGTCCTCGGCCATCCGCCGGTACGCGGTGTAGTAGCCGGCCTCGTAGTGGGCGCAGGAGGCGAAGGCCATCACCAGGTCGCGGCCGAAGGCGCTGGGCGCCGGGGCGGTCCGGGTCCGCCCGACCGGCGAGATCTGACCCTGGGCCCGGAACCGGTAGTAGTAGTCGGAGTCGGCGGCGAGCCCGCCCGCGATGGCGTGCACGGAGTGCGCGTCGGCGTACCGGGCGACCACCGAGCCGGAGGCGACCAGCGAGGTGAACCGGTCGGTGGTGGACACCTGCCACTCCACTGTCACGTCGGCGTTGGTCATGCCGCCCTGCCCGTCGGCGTTGAGCGGGGAGGGTGCCAGCCGGGTCCAGAGGACCACACTGTCGGGCGCCGGGTCACCGGACGCCACACCGAGTTTGAAGGGGTACGGCACCGCGGCGCGGGCACCCTGGCGGGGTGTCACAGCGACTCCGGCGGTCACGAGTCCACTGAGGACGAAGATGCGACGGCTCAGCCTTGTCATGGTCAACAGCCTCGGGAACGTCGATGAACGGCGATGGCTGCGCGGCGGAATCGGACATGACGGAATGCTGTCCACGCCAAGGCGTTCAGGTGTCCGGACCGCCGGACCGGGGGCCGGACCGTCAGGTGAGCGGCGACGGCGACTCGGCGCCGGGAATCACCAGCGTCGGCGTGCCGGACCCGTCCGCCGGGACGCTCCAGACGTCGGGCTGGCCGTCGTCCCGACGCAGCGTGTAGGCCAGCTTTCCGTTGTCCAGCCACGCGGCCTGGTCATCGACGCTGCGGACCTCGGCGGTCGCGGTGACCCGCGTGCTCGCCAGGTCCAGGACCGACAGCCGCCAGCCCTTCGCCGGGTCGGCGTCGACCGCCTCCTTGAACGCGAGCCGGGTGCCGTCCGGTGACAGCGACGGGCACTCGACGTTCTCCTTCAGCGTCTCGACCGTACGGGCCGCGAGGTCACCCCGGACGAGGTACCTCTCACCCCCGGTCGCCATCGTGGCGTAGAAGCGGTTGTCGTCGGCGGTGAAGGTGACTCCCCAGTAGTTGACGTCCGCGTTGCGGTAGCCCCGGCCGTCCCGGGTGATCGCGAACTCTTCGAGCGAGGCCACAGTGGCGCCGGTACGGGTGTCGAGGATCCCGGTGCGCGTGGAGAAGCCACTGGAGGTGTACGAGTCGCCACCGACGAACGTCGTCCAGGAGACCATCCGGCCGGAGGCCGAGACCCGGGCCCGGTTCGGCAGCCCCGGCACACTGACCGCTCGGGTCTGGCGCAGCGCCGCGTCGAGCACGACAACCTGGTACGACCACGCCGTCTCCGGCTTCAGGCAGACCCCGGTGCCGGCCGCCGCGTACACCCGGAGGCATTCCAGGCCGGCGACGGTGCGCGGCCCGGCGGGGTTGGTCGCGGCGACGGTGGAGACGTGCCGGTCGGTGATCGCCAGCAGGCGCGGCCCGGACGTCAGGGTGACCGCCTGCGCGCCGCCAGCGGGTGGCGGCGTCCGGGGAGCCTGCGCGGCCGTGGCCGCGTAGCCGGCCGCCACGGTGCCCAGCAGCACGGCCGAGGCGACCACCACGCCGAGCTTCGCTCGGGTCGACATCGCGGTCATCGGGGCACCTTCCGGGTGGTGAGTCGGGACGGGGAGGCCAGCAGGAGCAGCGTGCCGACCAGGACGCCGGCGACGGCCACGGCCGCCGCGCGGATCGCGTTCTCCGGCCCCCACGACTGCCAGGCCAGACCGAACAGCACGGAGGAGACGAGGTACGCGAGGGCCTGCCCGGTCTGCACCAACGCGATTCCGGTGGTCCGCAGACGCGCCGGCAGCACCGGACCGGCGAGCGCGATGAGCACGCCGTCGGTGGCCGCGTAGAAGGCGCCGTACAGCGTCAGCGCCAGGGCGATCAATGGCCAACCGTCGACCGGACCGGCCAGCAGCAGGTACGTCGCACCGAGGGCGGTGTAACCGCCGATCACCACGGGCAGGCGACCGATCCGGTCGGCGAGTACGCCGAGCGGGGCGGCGAGCAGCAGGTACGCCAGGCTGGTTCCCACCGCGAGCAGCGGGAACCAACGCAGGCCGAGGTCCATCCGGCGTTGCAGCAGCAGGTAGACGAAGCCGTCGCCGATGGTGGCCAGCCCGAGCATCGCGGCGGCCAGCACCAGCCGCCGGGCCGGTCCGCCGCGCAGCAGCCCGAATGCCTCGCGGACGGAGACCTTGGGGCCGTTGGTCTCGCCCGCCGCCTCGCCGTCCGTCGCCTCGCCGTCCGGCTGCTCCCGAACGAAGAGCACGAGCACCACGACGGCCAGGGCCGCGATGCAGAAGCTGGTGACGAAGACCGCGTCGTACGACTGCCCGACGACCAACAGGACCGCGAACGCGGCGAGTGGCCCGAGGAACGCGCCGACGCTGTCCATCGCCCGGTGCACCCCGAACGCCCGACCCAGCGCCTCGGGTGGCGTGGAGAGCGTGATCAGCGCGTCGCGCGGCGCGCTCCGCACCCCCTTGCCGATCCGGTCGACGGCGATGACGGCGCCGATCGCCGGGATCGACCGACCGGCGAGCAGCAGGCCGAGCTTCGCGACCGCCGAGAGCGCGTACCCGACGCCGGCGATCAGCTTGCGCCGCCGGAACCGGTCGGCGGCAAAACCACCGACGACCCGCAGCAGCGCGGTGGCGCCGGTGTGGACGCCGTCCAGCACACCGAAGGCCACCGGGCTGAGGTGAAGGCCCAGCACCAGATAGAGCGGCAGGACCGCGGCCACCATCTCGGCCGACACGTCGGTGATCAGACTGACAGTGCCGAGCGCGACGACGTTGCCGCTGACCATTGCGAACCGGCGGCGCCGCGGCCCCGATCCGGGTTGGTCGGCGACCGGTCGGGAGACGGTCGACAGGTACACGAGCATCTCCTCTGATCAGCGGTCGACGGGCAGCCATCGTCCGTACTCAGTGGAGGAGGCACAACGGACCGCGAGTGGCGTCCGGACGAGGGTCGGATGAACGAGTTCCCAACAGCGAGGTGTTCGCCTGCCGGGACGCGCTGTTCATCCGCCCGTCGCCCGCCGGCTCATCGATCTTCCTACATTCCTTGCGCTCTTCCCACGAGGTAAGGAGTCCTGGATGGACATTCGATTCCCCCGTCCGTCGGTGACGCTGGGGGTGGTCACGGTGATCGTCGCCGCGACCGCCGCCGTCGTCGTGACCGGCGCTGGCGCGGCGTCGGCGGCGAGCGTGACCTTCACGCCGGTCGCCGACACCTACGTCCAGAGCGACGCGGCCGCCACCAACTACGGCACGTCCACGCAGGTGGTGGTCGACAACTCGCCAGTGCGACGCTCGTTCCTGCGCTTCACAGTGAGCGGTGTCAGCGGCACGGTGACCGGCGCCAAGTTGCGACTGCGCACGATCAGCGGCAACAGCGGCAGCGACGCCGGTGGCACGTTCCGCCGGATGTCCAACACGACCTGGTCGGAGACCGGCACCACCTGGAACAACCAGCCGACCATCGACGGGGCCACGCTCGGCACGATCGGCGCGGTCAGCGGCAACACCTGGTACGAGGTCGACGTCACGGCCGCGGTCACCGGCAACGGCACGTACAGCTTCGGCGCCACCTCGACAAGCGGTGACGGCGCCTACTACGACACCCGCGAGAGTGGCGCGGACGCTCCGCAACTGGTGGTCACCACCGGGACCACCACGCCACCCCCGTCGGGCGACCCGGTGTTCGTCGGTGCCGGCGACATCGCCGACTCGGGCTCCGGCGACAGCGCCACCGCGACGCTGCTGGACAGCATCCCTGGGACGGTCTTCACCACCGGCGACAACGTCTACGACAGCGGGACGGCGTCGCAGTTCAACAGCTACTACGAGCCCACCTGGGGTCGGCACAAGTCCCGCACCCGCCCGTCGCCGGGCAACCACGACTACAACACGTCGGGCGCGACCGGCTACTACAACTACTTCGGTACGTCCGCCGGCCCGAGCGGGCGCGGGTACTACTCGTACGACCTCGGCAACTGGCACGTCGTGTCGCTGAACTCGAACATCAGCATGTCGGCCGGCTCGACGCAGGAGCAGTGGCTGCGCGCGGACCTGGCCGCCAGCAGCAGGCCGTGCACTATCGCGTACTGGCACCACCCGCTGTTCACGTCCAGCTCCAACCACGCGCCGTCGACGTCGACGCGTCCGCTGTACCAGGCCCTCTACGACTACAACGCCGACGTCGTGGTGTGGGGACACAACCACGTGTACGAGCGGTTCGCCCCGATGAACCCGGCCGGTGGCGCCGACTCCAGCCGGGGTCTGCGCAGCTTCGTCGCCGGGATGGGCGGCGCCGGCCACTACGGCTTCGGCACCATCCAGCCCAACAGCGAGGCGCGTAACAGCTCGGCGTGGGGCGTACTGAAGTTCACCCTGCACTCCAACAGCTACGACTGGCAGTTCGTGCCGGTGGCCGGCCAGACCTACACCGACAGCGGCACCAGCACCTGCCACTGACAAACGCGTGCCCCCTGTCCGCGAGGCGGGCAGGGGGCACGTGCGTACCGGCCGAGCGTCAGCGGGCCGTGCCGGCGCGACGCTTGTTGTAGACGTCGAAGGCGACCGCGACGAGCAGGACGAGACCCTTGACCACCGACTGGGTCGACTGGTCGATGCCCATCAACTGCATGCCGTTGCTCATCACCGCCATGATCAGACCACCGACCATCGCGCCCACCACGGTGCCCACGCCACCGGTGACCGCCGCGCCGCCGATGAAGGCCGCGGCGATCGCGTCCAGCTCGAACATGTTGCCGGCGGCGGGCTGGGCGCCGTTCGACCGCGACGAGTAGATGACGCCGGCCACCGCCGCCAGGAAGCCCATGTTGACGAACATCCAGAAGTTGACGGTGCGGACCTTCACCCCGGACAGCGCCGCCGCCGACAGGTTGCCGCCGATCGCGTAGACCTGGCGACCGAAGACGGTACGCCGGGTGAGCAGGCCGTAGACCAGCACCAGGACCGCCAGGATGATCAGCACGATCGGCAGCCCTCGGGCGTGCGCCAGCTGCCAGGCGAAGTACATGAGGACCGCGCCGACCAGCACGACCCGGGCGACGAAGAGCGGGAACGACTCGACGGGCTGCTGGTAGCGGATCCGCGCCACGCGGGTGCGGAAGCCGCTGACCGCGTAGCCGGCCACGGCGATGGCACCGATCAGCAGCGTGAAGGCGTCGAAGCCCTGCCCACCGAGCAGGCCGTTGAGGAAGCCCGCCGCGACCTGCTGGTACTCGGACGGGAACGGCGACAGCGAGATGTTGTCGAGCACCCGCAGGGTCAGACCCCGGAACAGCAGCATGCCGGCCAGGGTCACGATGAAGGCCGGAATGCCGGCGTACGCCACCCAGAACCCGTGCCACGCCCCGACCGCGACACCGACGACCAGCGCGGCCACGACGCCGATCCACCAGGGGTGGCCCTGCTGGATCACCAGGACGGCGGAGACCGCGCCGGTGAGTGCGACGACCGATCCGACCGACAGGTCGATGTGCCCGCCGATGATCAGGATGACCATCCCGATCGCGAGGACCAGGATGTACGAGTACTGGAGGACGATGTTGGTGATGTTGCCGGGGCTCAGCAGCACCCCGTCGGTCAGGACCGCGAAGAGCGCGACGATGACGACCAGGGCGACGTAGATCCCGCTCTGCCGCAGGTTGTTCAACACCAGCGCCCGCAGGTCGCTCGTCCCGCTGTGCAGGGCGGCGGCGGGCGGGCTGTCCGGGGGCGTGGGGTGCTCCGTCGAAGGGGTCTTGATGCTGGTCATCCGACGAGCTCCTTGTCCTTGGTCATCAGCTCCATGAGGCTCTCCTGAGTCGCCTCGGCCACCGGCATCTCGCCGGTGATCCGGCCGGCGGCGAGGGTGTAGATGCGGTCGCACATTCCGAGCAGCTCCGGCAGCTCGGAGGAGATGACGATCACCGCCTTACCGGCGGCCACCAGCCGGTTGATGATCGTGTAGATCTCGTACTTGGCGCCGACGTCGATGCCACGGGTGGGCTCGTCGAGGATCAGCACGTCCGGGTCGGTGAACAGCCACTTCGACAGGACGACCTTCTGCTGGTTGCCGCCGGAGAGCTTGCCGACCACCGCCATGACGCTCGGCGTCCGGATGTTCATCTCCTTGCGGCTCGCCTCGGCAACCTTGATCTCCTCGTTGCCGTTCACCCAGCCCAGGCGGGACAGCCGGTCCAACGCGGCGGCGGACACGTTGCGCCGCACGTCGTCGATGAGGTTGAGGCCGTAGCGTTTGCGGTCCTCGGTGACGTAGGCGATGCCGTTGTCGATCGCCTCGGCGACGGTGCGTGCCTGCACCTCCCGCCCGTGAACGAAGAGTCGGCCCCGGATGTCGCGCCCGTAGGACCGACCGAACACGCTCATGGCCAGCTCGGTCCGCCCGGCCCCCATGAGGCCCGCGATGCCGACGACCTCGCCGGCGCGTACGGACAGGCCGACGCCCTCGACGACCATCCGGTCCTGGACCGGGTGACGCACCGTCCAGTCCTCGATGCGCAGGACCTCATCACCGGGGGACGACTCGCGGTCGGGGTAGAAGCTGTCCAGGTCGCGCCCGACCATGCCCCGGATGATCCGCTGCTGGGTCACCTCGTCCGACCGCATGTCGAGGGTCTCCACGGCGCGCCCGTCGCGGATGACTGTGGTCGAGTCGGCGATGGCGGTGATCTCGTTGAGCTTGTGCGAGATCATGATGCAGGTGATGCCCTGCTCCTTGAGGGCCCGCAACAGGTCGAGCAGGTGCGCCGAGTCGATGTCGTTGAGCGCGGCCGTCGGCTCGTCCAGGATGAGCAGGCGCACCTTCTTCGACAGCGCCTTGGCGATCTCCACGAGCTGCTGCTTGCCGACGCCGAGCTGGATGACCGGGGTGACCGGGTTCTCGTGCAGCCCGACGGACGCGAGCAGCTTCGCCGCTTCGGCGTTGGCGAAGTTCCAGTCGATGAGCCCGCTGCGGCCGCGCCGCTCGTTGCCGAGGAAGATGTTCTCCGCGATCGACAGGTACGGCACCAGGGCGAGCTCCTGGTGGATGATGACGATGCCGTTGGCCTCGCTGTCGCGGATGCCACGGAACTGCATCGGCTTGCCGTCGAAGAGGATCTCGCCGTCGTACGAGCCGGACGGGTAGACGCCGGACAGCACCTTCATCAGGGTGGACTTGCCGGCGCCGTTCTCACCACAGATGGCGTGGATCTCCCCGCGGCGCACTGCGAGGGTGACGTCCTCCAGCGCGGTCACGCCGGGGAAGGTCTTGGTGATGCGACGCATCTCGAGGATGGTGTCGTCCATTGTCACTGTCCTCCGTCAGGTCTGGACGTGGTACGCGCCCAGGCGTCGGGCCCGGCGGGTGACCGCCGGGCCCGACGAGTGGCTTACTTCTTGGCCTGACCGGCGGCGACCTCTTCCGCCGTCCAGTAGCCGGAGTCGATCAGCGTCGCCTTGATGTCGTCCTTGTAGACGGTCGCGATCGGCAGCAGGTACGCCGGGACGACCTTGACGCCGTTGTTGTACGTCTTGGTGTCGTTGGCCTGCGGCTGCTTCTTCTGCAGGAACGCCTCGGCCGCGTTCACGGCCTGCTCGGCCAGCAGCCGGGTGTCCTTGAAGACCGTGGAGCTCTGCACGCCGTCGTTGATCAGCTTGATCGAGGCGATCTCCGCGTCCTGGCCGGTCACCACCGGGAGCTTCTTCGCGCCCTTGCCGTAGCCGGCGTTCTGCAGGGCGGTGATGATGCCGCGGGAGATGCCGTCGTACGGCGAGAGCACGCCGTCGACCTTCGAGCCGTCGTTGTAGCTGGAGGTGAGCAGGTTCTCCATCCGCTTCTGCGCGGTCTCCTGCTGCCACCGCAGGATGGCTACCTGCTCGGGGGTGGTCTGCTTGGACTTGACGACCAGCGTGCCGTTGTCGATGAACGGCTTCAGCGTGTCCATCGCGCCGCCGAAGAAGTACTGGGTGTTGTTGTCATCCAGCGACCCGGCGAAGAGCTCGACGTTCAGCGGCCCCTTGGCCGTGCCCTTCGAGCCGTCCTTGTTCAGCAGGCCGAGACCGACGAGCAGCGCGGTGCCCTGGGCGACGCCAACCTTGTAGTTGTCGAAGCTGACGTAGAAGTCGACGTCCTTGCTGCCACGGATCAGCCGGTCGTAGGAGATGACCGGGATCTTCGCGGCCGCGGCGGCCTGCAGCTGGCTGCTGAGCGCGGTGCCGTCGATCGCCGCGAGGACCAGAACATCGGCACCCTGGGTGATCATCTGGTCGACCTGCTGCGACTGCGTGGGGATGTCGTCGCCGGCGTACTGGAGGTCGACCTTGTAGCCCTTGGCCTCAAGCTTCGACTTCACCGCGTTGCCGTCGGCGATCCACCGCTCCGAGGTCTGCGTCGGCATCGACACACCGATGGTCAGATCGCTGGGCTTCTCGTCGCCGGACTTCTCACCGCTGCCCGCACCCCCGCCGCTGCACGCCGCCAAACTCAGCGCCAGTGCGGCGCCGCCGAGAGCAACCAGGAATTTCCTGCCCACGGGCTTCTCCTCTCTGGACTCCCCCGCCGACTGCCGGGGCCAACTGTCATCTTTCGGGTAGTGTTAGCGCTCACATAGATTGCGTCAACACCAGATCCGAAATACCGGTGTCACGGTCTCGTAACGGAGCATCCAGGCGAGCGTAGCCATGTGGCCGATCCGCCGGAAGGGCAGGACGCGGCGACTCAGCGTGGTCGTCCGCAGCACTCTACAGACCGATGCCCGCGGACGACGTCTGTCGTCCGCGGGCACCAGCATCGGCCGGATCAGGTGGGTCGCCGCGACCTCGGCCGTCGGCGGTCCCGATCGGCTACCGCTGCGACCACCGCTGGTTCGCCGCTCCGGTGCACGTCCAGAGGATCACCGTGGTGCCGTTGGCAGTGGCATTGGCGTTGACGTCCAGGCAGAGCCCCGACTGCGTGTTGCTGATCGTGCCGTTGGCGTTGACCGCCCACTGCTGGTTGGTCCCGCCGTTGCAGTCCCAGATCTGCACCTTGGCGCCGGCCGCGGCGTTCGACGGCGCGTCCAGGCACTTGCCGAGGGCCTGCAGAGTCTGGCCGCTCCTGGTCCAGCGCTGGTTGGCGGCGCCGTTGCAGTCCCAGATGACCGGCTGCGTGCCGTTGGTCGTGTTGCTGTTCGGCACGTCGAGGCAGCGGCCGGAGGCGGCGCTGGCGTACGCGCTCGACGTGGTCGGCGGCGGCGTCGTCGGAGGAGTCGTCCCGCCACCGCTGACCCGGTACACCACAGTGCCGTGCGCGGGGACGCTGGCGCTGATGGTCCCGCTGCTGGAACTGGTGCCGCCGGTCCACGCGTCCACCAGCGTGAACGACGAGCCGGACTTGCCGATGGCCGCGGCCGTGGTCGAGATCGTCGTCGTCGAACCGCCCTGGTTGAACAGGGCGACGGCCACGTCACCGTTGGCGAGCCGCTTGGCCAGCACCCGACGCGTGCCGTCGAACGACACCTGCGTTCCCTGCAACCCGAGCGAGTCCTGGTTGATCGCGATCAGGTTGGCGTTCTTGAGGATCGTCTGCGTCGCAGCGTTCATGTTCCGCACGTCGTTGCCGGCGATGAGCGGAGACGCCATGATCGCCCACATCGCGAAGTGGCTGCGCATCTCCGTGTCGTTCATGCCGCCGCGGCCGACCTCCATCATGTCGGGGTCGTTGAACCCGCCCGGCCTCGCATAGGACGCCAGCGGAACGGTGACGTTGATGATGTTCTGGATGCCCATCGGGTAGCCGTTGCTCTGGCCGGTGTCCCACGCGTTGGTGATGTCCTCGGTGGTTCGCCACATGTTCGCCACGTCGCCCCAGTTGCGCTGCGGGCCGGTCTTGGCGTGGATGCTGTTGGAGTTGATGCTGTAGACGATCGGTCGGCCGGTGGCGGCCAGCGCGTCACGCATCTTGGCGAAGGTGGTCACCTGGTCGTTGATGCTGCCCTCCGGCGAGCACCAGTCGTACTTGAGGAAGTCGACACCCCAGGCGGCGAACTGGCGTGCATCCTGCACCTCGTGGCCACGGCTGCCGGTCGCGCCGGGGTAGGCGCCGAAGTACTGCGCACAGGTCTTGTCGACAGGCACCTGGTAGAGGCCGAACTTCAGGTTCCGGGCGTGCAGGTAGTCGCCGAGCGCCTTCATCCCGCTGGGGAACCGGCCGGGGTCGCCCTGGATGTTGCCGGAGCTGTCGCGGTTGGGGTTGAACCAGCAGTCGTCGACCACTACGTAGTTGTAGCCCAGGTCCCGCATGCCGCTGCTGACGATCGCATCTGCCGTCTGCCGGATCAGCGCCTCGTTGATGTTGCAGCCGAACGAGTTCCACGAATTCCAACCCATGGGGGGAGTGCGCGCCACGCCGTTGTCCAGTGCCTGCGCCGTCGGGGCGCGAAGGCCGACCAGGCCACCGGCGAGCAGAATTCCGGCCGCCAGTACGCTCCCCCAGCGACGACCTCGGGTATTGCGGTTCATCGAGCCTCCTTGTCGGTGACGCCCGCCCGTGATTACGATCTCTGGTCGGTACGCCGATAGTTGGGTGCCAATTTTTGTTAGCGTTAACAGAGACGCCCATCATATTACGGCGACATTTCACGAGGTTCAATACCTTCACCGCGTCGTATCGCTTGGCATCGATTGGTCACACTCTGCAACCCATCGAGTCGCGTCTTATCGAGCGAGGAAGCCGAAAATTGGCGCGCGCTGGCGCGGGCCCACACGCGCGTGCACCGCTGGGCGGGGAACGGCGGCGAGACCACTCTCCGCACCACACCGGGGGCGACCGCCGGTTGGTGCGACCATCAGCGACGAGGTGGGGCGACGCTCTCGCGGACGACCAGAGCGGGGGCGATGGTCTGCCGCAGCGCCCCACCGGTGCCCGACTCGATCTGGGACAGCAGCATCTGCAGGCTCGCTCGCGCCACCGCGTCGAAGTCCGGTCGGACGGTGGTCAGCGGCGGAATGAAGTACGCCGCCTCCGGTACGTCGTCGAAGCCGACCACGCTGATCTCGTGCGGCACCCGTCGACCGAACTCGTGCAGCGCCCGCAGCACGCCCAGCGCGAGATGGTCGTTGGCGGTGAAGACGGCGGTGACCTCCGGCATCCGCGCCAACATCTGCCCGCACCGGTAACCCGACGCGGCGGACCAGTCCCCCGGCATCGGCGGCGGCGGATCCAGCCCGGCGGCCAGCAGCGCCTGCCGCCAGCCGTCGATCCGACCCACGCTGTCGAACCAGTCGGTCGGCCCGGAGACGTGCCAGACAGTACGGTGCCCGGCGTCGAGCAGATGTTGCGTCGCCGCCCGGGCGCCCGCCACCTGGTCGACAGTCACCAGCGGCACCGGCCGGCTCGGGTCACCGTCGACCGTGACCAGCGGGACATCCTTGGGCAGGCGCTCCAGCGCCTCACCGGCCGACTCGACCGGGGCGATGACCACGATGCCGGCCACCCGGTGCGACAGGTGCCGCTCGACGGCCGCCGAGATGGAGCGGTGGTCCAGGTTACGCACGCTGCCGACGCTGACCGCGAAGCCCTCTTCGGCGGCGGTCTGCTCCAGGGCGGCCAGCAGCGACGCCGGACCGTAGAGCGTCGTGTTCTGCGCTACCACACCGATGACCTGTGATCGACCGGTCACCAGGGCGCGTGCCGCGCCGTTGGGGCGGTAGCCGAGTTCGGCGATCGCCGCGCGTACCCGAAGCCGGGTCTGCTCACGGACGTTGGGGTGCCCGTTGAGCACCCGCGACACCGTCTGATGGGAGACACCGGCGAGACGAGCAACGTCCGTCATCGCGGGACCGTGGACGGCCATTTCACTCCCCCCGCTACATCTCCGGCCCGCGGCCCGTCGACGTCGACTGGAGCGGCCCGGCCCGGTCCCCCTCGCTCAGTCACCACGCCGGTGCTGAATCCCAGGTGACCAGCGCTGGATCGCCGACAGTCTACGCCAGCAACGGCCCCGAACACGGAACGCCTGTGTGGGGACCGCTCGACGTGCCGAGGCCGTACAACGCGGTGCCCGTCCGGAGTCCCGACCAACAGGTACGGGACATGGTCCTGATGTGGTACGCCGGCCTGCCCTCGCTCCTGGACAGAGCGTGGAACAGGCCGGCGAGGACCTGACGCGGTGGCGCGGACTTCACATGCCGCCAGGGCTGCGTCGCCAGCGCCACCGGTCAGAGCGATCGTCGTGTGACCGGTGTCACGGGGTGGTCAGGTCGAAGCGCCGCACGGTGACCGCGCCACCGAGCGCCTGCGTCGCGTGGTTGAAGATGGCGAATCGGTAGCCCATGAAGAACTGCCAGTTGTTCGCCAGCGTCAGGGTGTTGCCGAACGAGGTGAAGTTGACCCCGTCCGTGCTGTACGAGAACCGGGCCTGTCGGCCGGAGCCGGGTCTGATGTCGGCGTTGGCGCGCAACCAGATCCGGCCACCGGAGACAGCGGTGCTCGCCACCTCACTGCCGGTGCTTGTGGTGTTCCAACTGCCGTCCATCGTCAGGCCGTTCTGCATGACCAGTCGGGTGGTCCCGTTGTCGCGTCGGACTCCGATCCACGCCGACGAGTTGCGCAGCACCGCCAGGCCGGTGCGATCACCGTCGCGCATGGTGGAGTAGTCCAACTCGATCGTCGCGGTCGAGGTGGGGCCCTGGATGCGGTGGGTCAGCGTGTTGCGCGCCTTGTACAGGTCGCCGGTGACGGTGGCGGTCTGCAGGTTCAGCCCGTTGTTGACCGACCACTTGCTGTTGTCCGGGTTGTGGTTCCACTCCCACTGCGGGCCGAGCGTGGTGCCGGCGTACGTGTCGGTGCCGGTGAGCGGCTTGACCGCCCGGGGCGGCGCGGGCAGGTTCGGCTTCGGGTACGAGCTGCCCCAGGTGCCGTTGACCGTCTGCAGCACCGGCCAGCCGTCGCCGGTCCAGGTGATCGGAGCCATGGCCGGCATCCGGCCACCGGGGTACGCGTCGACGAAGGACATGTAGTACCAGTCCCCGTTCTGGGTCTGCACCAGCCCACCCTGGTGCGGGACACCGCCACCGGAGATCGGGCCGGGCAGGTTGAGCAGCACCTGGCGCTGCTCGTACGGGCCGAACGGGCCGTTCGTCGACTTCAGCACGTACTGGCCGTTGGCCGGGCGGGTGAGCCAGATGTAGTAGGCGCCGTTGCGCTTGTAGAAGCGGGCGCCTTCCAGCGTCCCGATGCTCGACGGCGTCTGGTACACCTGCTGGGCGCGGACCTGCGACTTCCCGTCCGCGGACAGCTGCGCCACGCTGATCGTGCCGTTGCCGTACGCCACGTACATGGTGTCGTTGTCGTCGACCAGCATCCCCGCGTCGTAGTAGCAGTTGGGGATGGTGGTGTGCTTGCTCCAGGCCCCGTCGACGGCGGACGCGGTGTAGATGTGGGTCTGCGCGAAGTCGATGCACCCGGCCCAGTAGTACGTCCGGTTGCTCGGCCGGTAGTTCAGCGTCGACGCCCAGATGCCGTCAACGTAGGCGTTACCGCCGCTCATGTCGTACTTCGACCCGAAGTCGAGTCGGGGTACGGAGTGACCGGCGAACTCCCAGTTCACCAGGTCGTACGAGCGCAGGACCGGCGCGCCAGGCGAGTAGTGCATGGTGGACGCCGACATGTAGTAGGCGTTGTCCACCCGGATGATGTCGACGTCGGCGAAGTCCTGCCAGACCACCGGGTTCGAGTACGTGCCGTTCGACGGGGGTGGCGTGGTGGGGTCGGTCCCGCCGTCGACGCGGACGAGCTGCCACTGCTGGTTGGTGCCGTTCCAGTCGTCGTACTGCACGATGTTGCCACCGTCGGCGGTCGAGGCGCCCTGCACCTCCATCGCCTTGTTGCTGTTGCGGTTGATCAACCGGACGTACCCACCGTCGGAGTCGGCCAGCCGGAACTGCTGGTTGGTGCCGTTGTTGTCGGTCCACTGCACGACGCTGGCGCCGTTGGCGGTCGAGCGGCCGGAGACGTCCAGCACCTTGCCCGACAACCTCGACTTGAGTCGGTAGTAGCCGCCTCCGGAGTCCACGAACTGCCACTGCTGCTGGTTGCCGTTGTTACGCGTCCACTGGGTGATCCGCGCACCGTCGGTCGTGGCCAGGTTGTACACGTCCACGGCCTTGCCACTGTTGCGGTTCACCAACACGTACCAGGCGCTGGTGTCGACGGTGGCCGCTGACGCGGGCGACGAGGCGACGGCCGCAGCCGCGCCACCGACCACCAGCACCATCGCGGCGACGGCGAGTCTCGACAGCCACCCGCGCCGTCGCGGCGCACCCCGGGGAACCCGACCGATGGAAAGCATGATCCTCCTCTGCTGACGCGAACCGTGCGGTCTGGGTCGGCGTCCGCGGCACCGGGCGGGGCACCGAGCTGACCACGCCCGGCCATGTGATCGCTAACACCGATCGTCCGACCGTTGCGGTGACGAGGTGCCGAAACCGCGGGGGTAGGACGCGCGCGCGGCCGGACCAGCCAACGACATCGACCATCTTGGTTATAGACTGTGAGCGATAACATGCTGTTAGTCAAGGCGTAACACAACCGCCTCGTGGCCTCCGCTGGCGCACACGCGAACGGGTGGCCCACCCCCGCCCGCAGGCAGGGGTGGACCACCCGTTCTTCGTACGATCAGACCGCGCGAATCAGAAGCCGCGGGCCAGCCGGTAGTACGCCTGGTTCCAGCGCAGCTCGTCGGCGAAGCGGCGAGGCTCCGTGGCGGCGTCGATGACGACCAGCTCGGTGCGGCTCATCTCCGCCAGGTCGTGCAGCTCCTCCACGCCCACCGCCTGCGACAGCACTGTGTGGTGCGGAGCGCCCGCGGTGATCCACGCTTCGGCCGAGACCGGCAGGTCGGGGCGCGGACGCCAGACGGCACGGGCAACCGGCAACCGGCGCAGCGGCTGCGGCGGGGCCACCACGTCGATCTCGTTGGCCACCAGCCGGAAACGCTCCCCCATGTCGGACAGCCCGAGCACCACGGCCGGACCGGGCGCGGCGTCGAACACCAGCCGGACCGGGTCCTCCCGGCCACCGATGCTCAGCGGATGGATCTCCACGTTGGGCACGTCGGAGGCAATCGTCGGGCAGACCTCCAGCATGTGGGCGCCGAGCACCAACTCGTTGCCCGGGGTGAGGTCGTAGGTGTAGTCCTCCATAAACGACGTGCCGCCGCTCACGCCCACCGACATCGCCTTGAGGGTGCGGACCAGGACCGAGGTCTTCCAGTCGCCCTCACCGCCGAAGCCGTAGCCGTCCGCCATCAGCCGCTGCACGGCGATGCCCGGCAGCTGACGCAGCCCACCGAGGTCCTCGAAGTTCGTCGTGAAGGCCCGGAACCCGCCCGCGTCCAGGAAGGCGCGCATGCCCAACTCCACGCGCGCGGCGTACCGCAGTGAGTCGTGCTGCTCCCCGCCCGGCAGCAGCTCGCCGACGATGCGGTAGGTGTCCTCGTACTCCTTGACCAGGTCGTCCACCTGCGCGTCGGTGACCTCGCCGACCACCTCGACCAGGTCGTTGACGCCGTAGGTGTTGACCGAAACCCCGAACCGCAGCTCGGCCTCGACCTTGTCGCCCTCGGTCACCGCGACGTCGCGCATGTTGTCACCGAAGCGGGCCAGGCGCAGCGACCGCATCGCCGACCAGCCCAGCGAGGCGCGGGCCCAGGCCCCGATCCGCGTGGTCACCCGCGGGTCGCTGACGTGCCCGGCCACGGTCTTACGGGCCACACCGAGACGCGTCTGGATGTACCCGAACTCGCGGTCGCCGTGGGCGGCCTGGTTCAGGTTCATGAAGTCCATGTCGATGTCGTTCCACGGCAGCAGAACGTTGGCCTGGGTGTGCAGGTGCAGCAGCGGTGTCTGCAACGCGTCCAGACCGGAGATCCACATCTTGGCCGGTGAGAACGTGTGCATCCAGGCGATGACCCCGACGGCACCCTGAGCGGCGGCGTCCCGGCAGACCTGCAGGATCTCACCGCTGTTGGTCAGGACGGGCTTCCAGACCACGCGGGCGGGAATCTGCGGCGAGTCGTCGAGTGCGGCCGCGATCTGGCGAGACTGCTCGGCCACCTGGCGGAGCGTCTCCTCGCCGTACATGCCTTGGCTGCCGGTGAGGAACCAGATCTCGGGTTCGGTGTGTGGTGCCATGGAGTTGCCTTCCGCGAGAGGGGCGGTCACTTGTAACGGATTCCGATGAGGCGCTGGAGGAGGATGAACGCGAAGAGCAGACCGCCAATCACGATCTTGGTCCACCAGGAGTTGAGGCTCCCGTCGAAGGTGATGAGGGTCTGGATCACGCCGAGGACCAGCACGCCGAGCACCGTGCCGAAGACGTAACCAGCGCCGCCGGTGAGCACCGTGCCACCGATGACGACGGCGGCGATGACGTCCAGCTCCATCCCCACGCCGATCAGCGGCGCGCCGGAGAGGGTGTAGAAGGACAGCAGGATCCCGCCGATGGCCGAGCACAGACCACTGATCGTGTAAACGGCGATCCGGGTCCGGCCCACCGGCAGGCCCATCAGCAGCGCCGACTGCGGGTTGCCGCCGATGGCGTACACGTTGCGCCCCAGCCGGGTGTAGGCCAGCGTGTACGCGGCGATGACGACCACCACGAAGGCGATCAGCACGCTGATCGACACGAAGTTGCCCTGGGGGTTACCGATCCGCTCCTGCGACATCGAGGTCCAGAACCCGTCGGTGATCGGGATCGACGCGCCGGAGATGAAGGTGCACATGCCCCGGGCGAAGAACATCCCGGCGAGCGTGACGATGAACGGCTGGATCTCGAAGAAGTGGATGACGCAGCCCATCAACAGGCCGAGCGTCGGCCCGATGAGCAGGGCGATGACCAGCACCAGCGCCGCCGGCATGCCGTCCTGCAGCAGCGCGGCCGACACCATCGCCGTCATGGCGACCACCGAACCGACCGACAGGTCGATGCCACCGGTGAGGATCACGAAGGTCATGCCCACCGCGACGACGAGCAGGAAGCCGTTGTCGATGAAGACGTTGAAGATGACCTGGACGTTGGAGAACGCCGTGTACTGCGAGACGCCGATGCCGTACATCACCAGCAGCAGGGCGAGCGTCGCCAGGACCGGTATCTGCTTCCTCGGCAGCCGGAACCGGGTACGACCGGCGGTAAGCGTTCCAGTGGTCATGCCGGCACCTGCTCCTTCGGCTTGTCGGCGATGGTGGCGGGCGGCGGGGCGTTGCGCCTACGTCGGCTGAACCGGGCCCGGAAGGCCGGCGCCTGGATGAGGCAGACGGCGATGACGACGACCGCCTTGAACAGCAGCGAGGTCTGCGGTGAGATGTCCATGGCGTACACCGTGGTGGTCAGGGTCTGAATGATCAGCGCGCCGATGATCGTGCCGCTGAGGAAGAACCGGCCACCCGCGAGCGACGTACCGCCGATGACGACCGCGAGGATCGCGTCCAGCTCGACCCAGAGGCCGGCGGCGTTGCCGTCGGCGCTGGAGACGTTTGCCGTCATCATGAAACCGGCGACCGCCGCACAGGCGGCGCTGATCACGTACACCAGGAAGATGACCCGGCCGGACCGGATGCCGGCGAGCCGGCTGGCCATGGCGTTGCCGCCCACCGACTCGATGATCATGCCGAGTGCGGTGCGACGGGTGAACGCGGCGACCAGCAGGGCCGCGGCGAGCGCGATGAAGATGGCCAGCGGCAGGGTCAACGCGTGGCCCAGGCCGATCGCCCGGTACGGCTCGGAGTTGATGGTGATGATCTGGCCCTCGGTGATCAGCTGGGCGAGACCCCGGCCGGCGACCATCAGGATCAGGGTGGCGATGATCGGTTGGATCCCGATCACGGCCACCAGCACCCCGTTCCAGGCGCCGAGCACGAGCGAGACACCCAGCGCCATCGCGAGAGCGGTCACCACCACGCCAACGCTGTTCTGGTCGGGTTGCTTGCTGATGTACATGCAGGCGATCGCGCCGCTGATCGCGCAGAGCGAACCCACCGACAGGTCGATGCCGCCGGTGGAGATGACCAGCGTCATGCCCAACGCGACGAGGATCAGCGGTGCGCTCAGCCGCAGGATGTCGATCGGCGTGCCGTACAGGTGCCCGTCCTTGAGCTCGATGGACAGGAACCCGGGCCGGTAGATCGTGTTCGCGGCGAGCATGACGAACAGCACGGCGGCGGGCCAGAACAGCCGGTGACCGGTCATCGTCCGATAGCGGCTCATGGTGTCGTTCATCGGTCTGCCTCCTCCCGGTGGGATCCGCTGGCGATGGTCTGCATGATGCGGTCGGCGTCCAGGCTCTCGTCGTTGGCGAGCTGCGCGACCATCTGCCGGTCCCGCATGACCGCCACCTTGTGGCTGAGGCGCAGCACCTCCTCCAGCTCGGCGGAGATGAACAGCACCGCCATGCCCCCGTCGGACAGCTGCGTCACGAGCTTCTGGATCTCGGTCTTCGCGCCGATGTCGATGCCCCGGGTCGGCTCGTCGAGGATCAGCAGTCGCGGCTCGGTGATCAGCCACCGGGCCAGCAGCACCTTCTGCTGGTTGCCGCCGGAGAGGTTGCGGACCGGCACCTCCGGGTCGGCGGGCCGGATGTTGAGGGCCTTGACGTACTTGTCGACCAGCTCGTCCTGGCGGCGACGCGGAATGGGCCGCAGCCAGCCGCGTGCCGCCTGCATGGCAAGGATCATGTTCTCGCGGACCGACAGGTCCGCGACGATCCCCTCGGCCCGGCGGTTCTCCGAACAGAAGCCCACGCCGTGGTCGATGGCCTGCGCGGGGGTGCGCAGGCTGGTCGCCGCGCCGTCGATCGCCACCTGACCGCCGTCGGTCCGATCGGCCCCGAACAGCAACCGCGCGACCTCGGTACGCCCCGAGCCCAGCAGGCCGGCCAGGCCCACCACCTCGCCGGCGTGGATGGTGAGGCTGAACGGCTCGACCGCACCCGCCCGACCGAAGCCCGACACCGCCACCAGGGGGGTGCCCTCCTCCAGCGTGGCCAGGTCCCGCCGGGAGTGCTCCTCGATGCCCTCCAGGACGTCGAGCTCCTTGCCGATCATCTTCTCGACCAGGGAGAGCTGGGGCAGCTCGGTGGTGAGGTACTCGCCGACGAGCCCGCCGTTGCGCAGCACGGTGATCCGGTCGGAGATCTCGTAGACCTGGTCGAGGAAGTGGGTCACGAACAGGATCGCGATGCCCTCGTCGCGCAGTTGCCGCATGATGCGGAACAGCTGTGCCACCTCGCTTGCGTCGAGGCTGGACGTCGGTTCGTCCAGGATCAGCACCCGGGCCTTGATGTCGATCGCGCGGGCGATGGCGACCATCTGCTGGATCGCGAGCGAGTACGAGCCGAGAGGCGCGCTGACGTCGAGGTCGAGGTCGAGGCGGGCCAGCAGGGCCCGGGCGCGGCGCCGAACCTCACCCCAGCGGACGGCGCCGAAGACCCGAGGCTCACGGCCGATGAAGATGTTCTCCGCCACCGAGAGGTTGGTGCAGAGGTTGACTTCCTGGAAAACGGTGCTCACACCGGCGGCGGTCGCCTGCATCGGCCCGGTGAACGACACGGGCTCACCGTCGAGGGTGATCGCGCCGGCGTCGGTGTCGTAGACGCCGGTGAGCACCTTGATGAGGGTGGACTTGCCGGCGCCGTTCTCGCCCATCAGGGCGTGCACCTCGCCGGGGAAGAGCCGGAAGTTGACGTCGTGGAGTGCGCGCACCCCGGGGAAGGACTTGCTGATCCCGGTCATCGTCAGGACCGGACGGCTATCCGTCATCCCATCAGACCTCTTCTGGGTTGTCGACACGGAAGGGCCGCTACGCTCCCGCCGCGCCCGCCCGGTCGTCCCCTGGGGGGCCGCTCGGGCGGGCGCGGTTCGGAGGTCGTCGCGGGCCGAGCCCGGTCCGTTTCGGGTAGGAAAGCGACGCGGCGGGGCCGCCACGCGAGCGCGGCGACCCCGTCGTCGATCAGTACTTACGGTTGGGCAGAGCTTCCTTGGCCTGTTCGGTCGTGAAGGTGGTCTCCTGCGTCTCGATCCGAGCAGGCACCTCCTGGCCGTCCTTGACCTTCTTGGCGAGGTCCATCAGCTGTGGGCCGAGCAGCGGGCTGCACTCCGCGATGAAGTTGAACTTCCCGTCGGCGAGAGCCTGCATGCCGTCCTTGACAGCGTCGATCGTGATGATGGTGATGTCCTTGCCCGGCACCTTGCCCGCGGCGGTGATCGCCTCGAGCGCGCCCAGACCCATGTCGTCGTTGTGCGCGAACAGCACGTCGATCTTCGGGTTGGCCTTGAGGAACTGCTCCATGACCTGCTTACCGCCGGCCCGGGTGAAGTCGCCCGTCTGCGAGGCGATGACCTTCAGGTTCGGGTTGGCGGCGATCGCCTCGGCGAAGCCCTTCTTGCGGTCGTTCGCCGGCGCCGCGCCCGTGCTGCCCTGCAGCTCGACGATGTTCACCGGACCCGAGGCGGTCTTCTTCTGCTCGACCAGCCACTCACCGGCGAGCTTGCCCTCCTTGACGAAGTCCGAGCCGAGGAAGGTCTTGTACAGCGACTTGTCGGCCGAATCCACCGAGCGGTCGGTCAGGATGACCGGGATGTTGGCATCCTTGGCCTCCTTGAGCACGGTGTCCCACCCGGACTCCACCACCGGCGAGAAGGCGATCACGTCGACCTTCTGCTGGATGTAGTTGCGGATCGCCTTGATCTGGTTTTCCTGCTTCTGCTGAGCGTCGTCGAACTTCAGCTCGATTCCGGCGGCCGTGGCGGCCTCCTTGATCGAGATGGTGTTCGCGGTACGCCACCCGCTCTCCGCACCGACCTGGGAGAAGCCCATCGTGATCTTGCCGTCGTCCTTGGTGCCGCCGCCGCCGGTGTCGCTATTGCCGCAGGCCGCCACGCCGCCGACCAGCAGCACGCTGGCGAGGACCGCGGCAGCGCGCCACGGAGCGGACTGCGTTCGCATCTTTCCCATCGAATCTCCTTGGCTGGATGTGGTGGGTAACCGCGCCAACCGCCGAGGTGCGAAGAAGCGGCGTACGCGGGTGGTGCGTGCTGGTGCGTCGTGGTGCAGACCGACGGGTCCCGGATGATCGGTGCAGGGGTCAGGAACCCGCCGGTGCGACTGGTTGTTGACCGTAGACGTTCTGGTAACGGTCATAAAGAGCATCAATGTCTGCCTGGGCCATCGGGACCGGCTGCCCAAGGGTGTGGGCGAGGTGCGCGGTACGGGCCACGTCCTCGCACATGACCGCCGCCTTGACCGCCGCGCGGGCGTCGCGGCCGATGGTGAACACGCCGTGGTTGCGCATCAGCACCGCGGGCGAGCGGTGCCCGGCGAGCGTGGCGACGATGCCCTTGCCGATGTCGTCACCGCCGATCAGCGCGAACGGGCCGATCGGGATCTCCCCACCGAACTCGTCTGCCTGGGCGGTGAGGTGGCAGGGGATCGACTCCCCGCACGCGGCCCAGGCGGTCGCGTACGAGCTGTGCGTGTGCACGACGCCGCCGACCTCGGGCATGGCCCGGTAGACGTAGGCGTGGGCGGCGGTGTCGCTGGACGGGGCGAAGTCGCCCTCGACGAGAACGCCGTCGAGGTCGCACACCACCATCGTGGCCGCGGTGAGGTCGTCGTAGCTCACCCCACTCGGCTTGATCACCATCAGGTCCTGGCCGGGGACCCGCGCGGAGACGTTGCCGGACGTCCAGGCGACCAGGTTGTACCGGGTCAACTCGGCGTGCAGGCGGGCGACGGTCTCACGCAGCTCGGCGATCTGTCGGGTCACCTCGGCGTTCACGCCACCACCTCCAGCGGGGCCTCGTGGGTGGTCGCGGCGGTCTCGACCGCCGCGTTGCGGATCGCCCGCAGACGGAGCATGACGTCGTTGCCGCCACGTCCGAAGTGGTCGTGCAGCGCCCGGTACTCGGCGTAGAGGGCGTCGTAGGCGCGGGCCCGCTCGGGGTCCGGGCGGTAGACGGCCTCGTGCACCCGACCCATCGCCTGCGACGCCTCGTGGATCGAGGGGAACTCACCGGCGGCGACGGCGGCGTGGATCGCCGAGCCCAGCGCCGGCCCCTGCGCCGAGGCGATGATGTTCAGCGGTCGCCTGGTCACGTCGGCGTAGATCTGCATCAGCAGCGCGTTGTTGGTCAGACCACCGGCGATCACCAGGTCGTTCACCGGGACTCCGGCGTCGACGAACGCCTCGATGATCATCCGGGTGCCGTACGCGGTGGACTCCAGCAGGGCCCGGTAGATGTCCGCCGGCCGGGTGGCCAGGGTCATACCGACGATCATCCCGCTGAGGTCGTGGTTGACCAGCAGGGAACGGTTGCCGTTCCACCAGTCCAGCGCGATCAGGCCGTGCCCGCCGACGGGCTGACTCGCGGCCAGTTCGGTGAGGCGCTCGTGCGAGTCGACGCCCGCCGGGGCGGCGTGCTCGACGAACCAGCCGAAGATGTCGCCGACACCGCTCTGCCCGGCCTCGTAACCCCACGCGCCGGGGCTGATGCCACCGTCCACCACACCGCACATGCCGGCCACCTCGGCGACCTCCGCGCCGTTGACAACGTGGCAGGTCGAGGTGCCCATGATGGCGACCAGCCGACCGGGCTGCACCGCCTGCGCGGACGCCGCGGTGACGTGCGCGTCGACGTTGCCGACGGCCACCGCGATCCCCTCCGGCAGGCCGGTCCAGGCGGCGGCCTGGGCGGTGAGCGCGCCGGCCCGGGCGCCGAGGGGCAGCAACGGACCGTCCAGCTTGGCCACGAAGTCGCCGAAGTTGGGGTTGAGCGCGGTCAGGAAGCCCTCGGAGGGGTAGTGACCGTCCTGCAGGATGCCCTTGTAGCCGGCCGTGCAGACGTTACGGGTCTCGGTGCCGCAGAGCTGCCAGACGATCCAGTCGGCCGCCTCGATGAAGCGCTCGGCCCGGTCGTAGACCTCCGGGTCCTCCTCCAGGATCTGCAGACCCTTGGCGTACTGCCACTCAGCGGAGATCTTGCCGCCGTACCGGCCGATCCACGGCTCGGCCCGCTCATGGGCCAGCGCGTTGATCCGGTCGGCGTGCGGCTGCGCGGCGTGGTGCTTCCACAGCTTGACCCAGGCGTGCGGTCGATCGCGCAGCTCGGGCGTCTCGCACAGCGGGGTGCCGTCGGCGAGCGTCGGCAGCACGGTGCAGGCGGTGAAGTCGATGCCGATGCCGACCACCGCCGCCGGGTCCACCCCCGCGGCGGACACCGCCGCCGGAACGGCGTACCGCAGAACGTCGCGGTAGTCCTGTGGGTTCTGCAGGGCCCAGTCCGGGGGCAGCGTTCGACCCCCCGGAAGCGTCGTGCTGATCACGCCATCGCCGTACTCGTGCACCGCGGTCCCCAACTCGGCACCATCGCCGACACGGACCACCAGAGCTCGCCCGGACAGGGTGCCGTAGTCGACACCGACGACGTAGCGGTCGTCAGCTCCGTCCACACGGTTCATGTTCACCTCCACCGTTAACGGGGATAGTGTTAACGCTCACATCCAGGCTCGTCAAGACATCTACCCGCAACAGCTCCGTAACGGAACGCGGAAGGCGGACCGACTCGGGAGGGTAGATAGCGGACCGGCGCAAACCCCAAGATTCCACCCTCAAGTGCGACAGCCATCCGACGAATGGGGCCCGCGTCCGGTACGAGTGCCACCCGGAGACCCGTCGACAGGCGGCGCGACAGGTCCAGTGCGCCGCACACCGCGACGTTGCCGTCCGATAGCGACCACTTCTCCCCCCGCCAGTGATGGCAGCGATAACATTCCCAGGGCGTCGCGGTCACGTGCCCGGATCCGCCCGACAGCCATCGACGACCATGCGGGCTCATGGCTGAGCGCTCCGGAGGACGATCCACCCACCGTGAAGCCGGACGGCATGCCTGTGTTATCGATAACATTCAACGTCTTGGTGTGCCCGCGTCCCCCGGTCGGCGCCCGCGCCCAACGGCGCGTCGGGCGGCCCCGGAAAGCGTGATCCACTCGCGCTTCTTGAAGTCGCGGGGTCCGCGGCGGCGTGATCGGCCGAATTCACGAAAGCCGAGTCGATCACGCACTCGCGCCGGCGGTCCGCCGCCCGATCACGCGCCCGGGCCGCCGACCCGCCGGTCGCACTTCGCGCTCGCGCGCCGACCTGCCGCCCGATCACGCACTCGCGCCGTCGACCTACCGGTCGCACTACGCCACGAGCCGGCGGCCCGACCCCTGTGGGCCGAGCCGCCGGCTCTCCGTTGCGTTGGCGGGACCGAGCGCGCCGGACGGATCAGGCCGTCCGATTGCGGTTGTACAGGGCCTTGGCCCAGAGGAAGCAACCCACGGTGATGACGGCGCACCAGACGATCGCGATGATCCCGTTGGCGCCGATCCCGGTACCCAGCAGCAGGCCGCGAAGGGTCTCCATGACGGGCGTGAAGGGCTGGTAGTCCGCGAACAACCGCACGGCGGTCGGCATGGAGTCGGTGGGGACGAACCCGCTGCCGAGGAACGGCAGGAGGATCAGCGGCATGGGCAGGTTGCTGGCCGTCTCGACACTGTCACTGACCAAACCGAGGGCGACGGACAGCCAGGTCAGCGCAAAGGTGATCATGGCAAGGACGCCGATCGCCGCGAGCCACTCGACCGCGTTGGCGTTGGGCCGGAACCCGACCAGCAGCGCCACGACGGTGACGGCCACGATGCTGAGCATGGTCTGGACCAGGCTGCCCAGCACGTGACCCGTCAGGACCGACGGCCGGAAGATCGACATCGTGCGGAACCGGGCGATGATCCCCTCGGTCATGTCCATCGCGACCGAGATGGCGGTGCCCTGCGCGGCGCTGACCACGGTGATGAGCAGGATGCCGGGGGTGACGTAGTTGGCGTACTGGGAGCGGTCGCCGGACGGGCCGAGACCGGCGCCGAGCGTGCCGCCGAAGACGTAGACGAAGAGCAGCAGGATGATGATCGGGATGCCGATGAGCAGGAACGTCATCGACGGGTACCGCCGCATGTGCAGCAGGTTTCGCCGCAGCATGGTGCTCGAGTCGCGGACGGCGAGGGAGAGGGTGCTCATCGCGCGGGAGCCCTTTCGTGGTCGGGTCGGCTGGCCCGGGTGTCGGGCTGACCGGTGAGGGTGAGGAAGACGTCGTCGAGGTCGGGGGTGTGCACGGAGAGCGCCGCCACGCTGATCGAGGCGCGGTCGAGCTGGTCGAGCAGGGATCGCAGCGACCCGACCCCGCCGTCACTCGGCACCTGGAGGGTGAGCGCCGCGTCGTCCCGGGTGGCGGCCTCGAACGTCCGGGCCGCCGCGTCGAGCCCCTCCTGGTCGGCGAACTGCAACACGACGTGGCCGCCCGGGATGAGCCGCTTGAGCTCGCGCGGCGTGCCCTCGGCGATCAGTCGGCCGTGGTCGAGGAACGCCACCCGGTCGGCGAGCTGGTCGGCCTCCTCCAGGTACTGCGTGGTGAGCAGGATGGTCACGCCCTCGGCGGCGAGCGCGCGGATGATGTGCCACATGGCCCGGCGGCTGCGTGGGTCGAGGCCGGTGGTCGGCTCGTCGAGGAAGATCACCCGGGGCTCGCCGACCAGGGTCATCGCGAGGTCGAGGCGTCGGCGCATGCCACCGGAGTACGTCGACACCGGCTTGCCCGCCGCGTCGGTCAGGTCGAACTGGTCGAGCAGGTCGGCGATCCGCCGCCGACCGGCGGCCCTGTCCAGGTGGCACAGGTCGGCCATCAGGGTCAGGTTCTCCCGACCGGTGAGCAGGTTGTCGACGGCGGAGAACTGGCCGGTGACGCCGATCAGCGCGCGTACCGCGTCGGGTTCCCGGGTCAGGTCGTGGCCGAAGACGCGGGCGTTACCGCCGTCGGCGTCGATCAGGGTGGAGAGGATCTGCACGGTGGTGGTCTTGCCGGCGCCGTTCGGACCGAGCAACGCGAAGATGGTGCCCTCGGTGATCATCAGGTCGATGCCGTTCAGCACGACCTTGTCGCCGTAGGACTTGCGCAGGTCGGTGGCGACGATCGCGGGGTTCATGGAGCTGGTCATGGTCTCCTCATTTGTGGTCGGCGGGGCGGTGGGGTCAGGCGCGGCGGATCATGATGTCGCCGTAGGAGGTGTTCGCCCGGACCTCGACCGTCTCGTCGGTCTGCGCCGGGCTGTCGGTCGACTCCAGCGCGTTGTGCACGCGGCCGTGCTTGGAACTGACGTCGAGCCAGGCGGCGGTCCCGCGACGGATGCCGACCTCGATCGCGCCGAAGGAGGTCTGTGCGTCGATCGCGCCGCGAGTGACCGCGCCGAGCCGCAGGTTGCCGTAGGCGGTGCGCGCCGTCACCGAGGCCTGCGAGGCGTCCACTGTGATGTCGCCGTAGGCGGTGTTGATCCGGACGTCGCCACCGCTGTGGCCGATCCAGCAGTCGCCGGACGAGTTCTTGATCTCGGCGGTGCCGTCGACCGCGCCGATGCGCACCTTGCCGGACGAGGCCTTCACCCGGGCGGAGCCCAGCACACGCTCGACAGCGACCTCGCCGTGGCTGCTGTCGATCTCCAACGGCCCGGTCTCGTCAAGACGGATGCCGCTGCCGGTCTTGATCCGACACTCGCCGAGCCGACCCTCGCAGCGGAATGCCGCCCACGCCGCCTCGGCGTACACCCGTGACCCGGTCGGCACCTCGATCTGGACGTCGACCGACGGCCCGGGGCCGAACCCGTAGCGGCGCCAGCTCTTCGGCACGCGGATCACCAGTCGCCCGGCGGTGAACTCGACGGTGCTCTGCTCGGCGGCGCTCACGTCGGCCTTGCTCGACGGGTCGCGGGGCCGCACCGTCACCACCGTGTCGGTGCGGTCGCTCGCGGCGATCCAGGCATCGCCGATCGGCAGCTCGATCTGGACGGAAATCGGTTCTGGCGTCTCGAAAACAGGCATGGTGGTCTCCCGAACTGTGGTCGGCGGAGGTCGCCGCTGGTCAGCGGCGTGGTGGTGGAAGGGGTACGGGAAGTTAGCGGGCCCAGCCGGTGAAGTGCTGGCCGGAGGTCGGCTCCACCCGGCGCGGTGGACGACGCTGCGTATCGCCCGCCCCGATGGCACCGGCGACGGCGCGCACCAGCCAGGCGTTGACCGAGAGCCCGGCGCGGCCGGCGGCGTCCTCGACGCTGGCCTTCAGGTGGTCGGGGAGCCGCAGGTTGATCCGCGAGGTGCCGCCCTCGTCACCGTCGGGCACGGACACCGGCACCGACAGCGGTGGCGGGCCACTGGGCTCGCTCGCCACCTCGACCGGCGGGCTGGCCGGCGTCACCACGAAGTCGGGCTCGCGCCCGCGCAACCGAACGTGCACCGAACCCGGCGCGAGGTCACGGGTGATCTCGTCGGCCGCGTCGGACAGCGCTTCGAGCAGCGTGAGACGGGTGGCCGCCTCCAACTGCGCGAAGAGTCGTTCGGCCAACGCCCGGGCCTCCGGGTCCACGCCCTCCGCGGCCACGGCGAACTCGTTACGCAGGTTCTCGACGTATGACCTCAGCTCCATGGCACCATCATGGCACCACTTTGGCTCACAGTGCAACAGAGATGGCTCAGAAAGATGCCGCCGCTTGGCTCAGCCGGGATCACCTGGCTCTCAGAGGTCGCCGAAAATCCTCCTGACCAGGTGATTCGCGTCCTCCTGGTTCAGGCCGGAGGCGACCAGGAGGTCACTGACTGTCGTCCGGACCTGTGCCACCACCACCGCACCGGAGAAGCCAACGCCGTCCCGATAGGCGTGCCCGGCGGTCCGGACCGCCCGCAGCGCCTGCTCCCGGGCCCGGTTCGGCTCGGCGCCGGCGGCGAACTGCCGCTTGAGGAGGCGGACCGCGTCGGCGAGATCGGCCACCGCCGTCGGCAGCGACTTCGGCACCGGCTCGCCGTCCTCGATGAGCGTCACCGATCGTCGGATCAGGGTGCCGCTGTTGCGCATCGCCCGGTCGATCGGCTCCGCCGCCTGCGCGTAGCGGCCCACCGGCCCGTGCCGTTGATGCCAGTACACCGGTGACAGGGTGCTCGCCTCCCGGGCGCCCTGGGTCGCCTCGACGAACGCCTTCAACTGGCCCGCGCTCTGCCGCAGCTCACCCCGGGCGGTACGGGCCAGAGCGGCATCCCGCTCGGCCAGCGCCTCGGCGGTGGCGTCGAGCTGGGTCGCGAGGAGATCCAACGCCGGTCGCGCGGCCCGGTTGAGCACCCGCAGCGGGTTCAGCGGCAGCAACACGGCGGTGACCAGCAGCGCCACCCCTCCCCCGACGAGCGCGTCCACGAACCGGGGGATCTCCAGATCCCGGACGGCCGGGCTGAGCGTGGCGATGAGCACCGCCGTCGCCCCCGCCTGGATCACCACCGCCGCGCTACCCACGAGGAAGAGCGCGACGACGATCGCCAGCACGACGATCAGGGCGAGCTGCCACCACCCGGTGCCGATCACCAGGAGGAGCAGGTCGCCGATCAGCACTCCGACGGTGACGCCGATGATCAGCTCGACGGTGCGACGCAACCGCTGGCCGACCGACGCGGCGAGCGTCGAGACGGCGGAGATCGGCGCGAAGACCGGCTGCGACACCTGCAGCAGCGAATGCGCCACCAGCCAGGACAGCGCCGCGGCCAGGCCGGCCTGTAGGGCCAGGCCGCCGATGGTTCGTACCCGACGGACCCGGTCGCGCAACGCGGCCACCAGGCGGTCCCACCACCGGGCGACGGTCGACGGGCCCGCGTCCGCTCCGCGCCGACCGGCAGCGACCATGGCGGCACCTACCCCGCCACGACCGGATCAATCCTCGCCGGCACGGCTCGGCCGGTGGCCGCCGGTCGGGCCCGCCTGGGCGGTAGCGCCCGGCCGGCCGAGATTGAGGGCGTCCGGATCGGGTAGACCCGGCTCTGCCGTCACCGCGGTCGGCGGCCCGGGCGCGTGACGTCGGGCTGGGTCGCGGGACAAGGGCTGCGAGACGCCTCGGGGGGACGTCGGATGGATCAGCGCGGTTGAGCGGGCCGGACGACTCCGGTGACGTCGTGGAGCTGCGGGTGCACGGAGTCTCCGGCGCGAGCGCCGCACAGGTGCTGGACCTGCAACAGACCGGGCAGGTCGCCGGCGACCGTAGTGGCGGGTTCTACCGGCCGCGCCCGCGGTACCCGGACAGCGCCGGCGCGCACGGGGTGACGCTTGAGGCGTACCGCTGGGGTGACCTGCCCTCCGGGACCGTGGCCCGCACCCTGGCGGTGGTCTTCCTGCTCCCCTTCATGCTGGTGAACGTCGCGATCTGGATGCGCCCGGCGAACCCACGTTCCGAGGCGACGGTCAAGTCCCTGTGCCGGTTGCTGGCGCTCACGCTCACCGTGTTGTACGTGCTCGCCATCGCCGGGGTCGCCCTGGACCTCGTCGGTTGGAAGTGCCTGGCCTCGCCGGACTGCCTGGCGGGACGCAGTTGGTTGTCCTGGTTGGGTGGACGCCCGATCGGACTGCGGCTGGCGGTGCTCGCGCTGGTCCCGGCCGCCGCGGTCGGTCTGATCTGGCGGGTCAGCTGCCGTCCGGGGCGGACCTTCGAGGCGTTCCGGGCACCCGAGCAGGGCACCTCCGCGTCTCGGCTCGGCACGGTCGGCCAGTGGGACGCCGAACCACTGGTGGGCCGGTTGCGCGCCATCCACGTCGCGGCGGCCTTCGCGACGCTGGACCTCGTCCTGCTCCTGGCCCGGGGCGCCAGTGACGCCTCGCCGGTCACGATCGCGCTGACGGCGATCACGGGGGTGATCCTGACGGGCTGCGTGGGGCTGCTCTGCACACCGCCGCTGATGGACCGGGCCCCCGGCGACAAACGGCTCGACCGGGTCACCCGCACCCTCCGGACCGCTGCCATCAGCCTGACCGTGGTCGTCGTGGCGCTCGTGCTGACCAGTTCGCAACCCTGGCCTCAGGAGCGGGAACTCCCCGGCTACGACTCGACGCTGACTGGTCTGTTCGTGGCTCAGACGACGCTGCTGATCGCGCTGGGCGTGGTGCTGCTCTGGCACCGGCGCCGGGAACACGGCGCCACCCCGCTGTTCGGGCTGGGCGCTCTCGTTGTCGCCGCCATCGGGATCAGCATGGCGGTGGCGTACTCCGCCGAACTGGTCTACCGGGTGGCGGACTTCCTGGACCGCGGCGTGTCCACCGGAGCGGGCATCGCCTCCGGCCCACCCCGCGCCTACACCTGGGCGATCTACGGCTTCTTCCGCGCGGTGCTTTTCACCGCGATCGTCGCCGGCCTCGTCATAGTGATCTCCCGTCGCGGTCGACGGCGGGCCGCCGCGGCGATCGTCGCGCGCGACTTCCCGGACCCGCCGGCCGAGGCAGGGCCCCGACTCCGGCAGGTCCGAGACGCGATAGCCCGGGCTCGCTTCACCGAGAAGCTGGTGCCGCTGGCCGTGCTCTACGGTTGCCTCGCCGGACTCGGCACGGCCACCACCACCATCGGCCTGCTCGGGCAGGTCCCGGGCGACGTCATCGAGCGGAACATCGGATTGCCGGCGGGCGCGATCACGTTCACGATCGCGTTCGGTAGCTGGGTGATCGCGGCGATCATCCTCGGTCTGATCATCGGCGGCATCTTCGCGTACCGGACCGAGCCGTACCGGCGCCACATCGGTGTCCTGTGGGACCTCGGCACCTTCTGGCCCCGGGCCGCCCACCCGTTCGCACCGCCCTGCTACTCCGAGCGGGCCGTGCCGGAGTTGGCCCGCCGGATCACCTATCTGGTCGAGCGCGGCGACGCGGTGCTGCTCACCGGGCACAGCCACGGCTCGGTTCTGCTCGCCGCCACGGTGCTCCAACTGCCGCCGCAGGTCGGCGACCGGGTCGCCCTGCTCACCCACGGATCCCCGCTGCGCCGCCTCTACGCACGGCTCTTCCCCGCGTACGTCGACGACGCGGCACTGCACGAGATCGGCCGGCGGGTGGGTTGGCGTTGGGTGAACCTGTGGCGCGACACCGACCCCATCGGTGGCTGGATCTTCTCACCGCGTCCCGCACCCGCGCCGGCCACCGCCGGTGACCCGGCCGCCCCTGTGGATCGTCGACAGCGTGATCCCCGTGACGTGGTGACACCCCCCGGGGACAGCGTCGCCCCACCCATCCACGGGCACTGGCCGGGCGAGTCCGACGAGCCGTTCACCGAGGCGGTACAGGAGTTGGTGCAGCGCCTCGGTGGGCGGGCAGATACGCCCGGGACGCCGAGGTAGCGGCCCGGCTCAGCGTCCCCGGCCCGCCCGGGCACGCCAGTCGTCCAGGGCGGTGCCGGCGAGGCGGGCGCCGTCGGCCGGGACGAGCGAGCGTTCGCCCAGCTTGGCACCGAAGTAGCGGGCGTCGGGGTCGGCCACCACCGAACGAGGGTCCTGTTGGTCGGCGAGGAGGGACCGGCCCAGTTCGTCGAGGCGGAACTGCTCCGGCCCGGCCACCTCGACCACGGAGTTCGTCGGCGCGCCGAGCGCGACCTCGGCGACCGCGGCCGCGACGTCGTCCGCGGCCATCGGCTGAATGAGTACCGGTGCGAGGTGCACGGTGTCGCCGTCCGTGGCGGTGTCGATGATGCCCTGGAGGAACTCGAAGAACTGGGTGGCGTGCACCACCGAGTACGGGAGTCCGGACGCGACGATGAGCTTCTCCTGGGCGACCTTCGCGCGCATGTATCCGCTGTCCGGGATCCGGTCGCACCCCACGATGGAGAGCGCCACGTAGTGGTTCACCCCGGCGTCCGACGCGGCGGCGAGGAGCGTCCGGGTCGAGGTCTCGAAGAACTCCAGTACGGCGGCGTCCTCGAACGACGGCGAGTTCGACACGTCGACGACGACCTCGGCGTCGGTGAGCGCATCGGCCACACCCTCGCCGGTCAGGGTGTTCACGCCGGTTTTCGGCGATGCCGGCACCGCCTCGTGGCCCTGAGAACCGAGGCGGTCCACGAGCTTGGAACCAATGAGGCCGCTGCCTCCGATGACGACGATCTTCATGGTCGAACCACGTCCTGTCTGCACTGGTTTGAATCGTGCTGCCAACCAGTAAGACGGAAAGCGTGCACGGATGCAGGACAATCGCCGGAGAACAGTTCGACGGAGATCAGGAGGTCGACGTGGCCACGGTGTCCCACCCGGTGTTCGCTCGGGTCTACGAGCGGCTCAGCGTCGCAATGGACCGCGCCGGCACTGCGGCGTTCCGGCGGGACCTGGTCGCCGGCCTCTCCGGCCGGGTGATTGAGATCGGCGCGGGCAACGGGCGGATGTTCGCCCACTACCCGCCGGGGGTGACCCAGGTTCTCGCTGTCGAACCGGAGCGGCGTCTGCGTGCCGCTGCCGAGCGCGCCGCGTCTGCCGCACCGGTTCCGGTCACTGTCGTCGACGGTCTGGCCGAGGCGCTGCCCGCCGGGGACGGCGAGTTCGACGCGGCGGTGGTCGCGTTGGTGCTGTGCACCGTGCCCGATCAGGCGAGCGCATTGGCCGAGATAAGCCGGGTGCTGCGCCCCGGAGGCCAGGTGCGGTTCTTCGAGCACGTGGCCGCCGAGGAGGCCACCGGTCTGCACCGCGCCCAACGACTCCTCGACGCCACACTGTGGCCGAAGCTGTTCGCCGGCTGCCACACCAACCGCGACACCGTCGCCGCCATCGGCGCGGCCGGCTTCGAGGTGGAGGAACTGCGCAGGTTCCGTTTCCCGGCCACCAGCAACAGCCCCTCCTCCCCCTGTGTCCTCGGCCGCGCGGTCAGGCCGCTCCCAACGGGCCCGCGGTAGGCCGAGGTTCGGCTCGACCGCTTGGCCGCACCCGCCCGCCTGTCGCGGAAGCGGCAACCAAGAACGCGAAGGTCAGTCCAATTCAGATAGATTCACTTCGGTTATTGTCCCAATTTGCCCTCATTTGAATACCTGACGTGATGTGGTGGTCAGCGCGCCTATCGGCGCCATACAGGCCGCATCACGCAGGACGCCGCTCGCTTGGACGTCTCCTGCGAGTAGTACCCACGGAGGGTGTTCTGTGACAGCTAAACCCAAGAATTGGCTACGACGGCGAGTTGTCTTGCCGTCGCTCGCGGCTGGCGCAGCCGCCACAGTGGCAGCCAGCCTGCTGCTCTTCAGCTCGACCGCCGCAAACGCGCAGGAAGCACCGGTCAACCTCGGGACGGCGGCCGACTTCTCCGTCCTGGCCGGAGCGGAGCCCACAAACACCGGCCCCAGCTTCCTGGCCCAGAGCCTCGGGCGGTTCCCCGGAAACACCCAGTCCGGATTCGAAACGGCAACCATCGGCGGCGAGGTACACCTCGGCGACGCGGTCGCACTACAGGCCCAGAGCGATTTGACCATCGCCTTCAACGACGCCGCCGGCCGGACCCCGTTCACCATCCTCCCGGCCGAGCTGGGCGGCAACACGCTCAACGAAGGGGTCTACCGGATCGGAGCCGCCCAACTGACCGGACCGTTGACGCTCAACGGCCAGGGCGACCCGTCGGCCGTGTTCATCTTCCAGGTCGACTCCTCGCTGACGACGGCGTCGAACAGCAGCGTCGTCCTGATCAACGGGGCCTCGGCCTGCAACGTGTTCTGGAAGATCGGCAGCTCGGCGACGATCGGCACCGGCACCACGTTCGTGGGCACCATCATGGCTCAGGCGGCGATCACGATGGCCACGGGCGCGACCCTCCAGGGCCGAGCGCTGGCGCGTACCGCCGCCGTCACCCTCGACACCAACGTCATCACCGCGCCGAACTGCGCCGGGCCGACGGGCCCGCCCGGACCGACCGGCCCACCCGGGCCCACCGGTCCGCCCGGCCCGTCCGGTCCGCCCGGTAGCCCAGGAGCGCCCGGTAGCCCGGGAGCGCCTGGTAGCCCGGGAGCGCCTGGTAGCCCGGGAGCGCCTGGTAGCCCGGGAGCGCCTGGTAGCCCGGGAGCGCCTGGTAGCCCGGGAGCGCCTGGTAGCCCGGGAGCGCCTGGCGCACCCGGGAGCCCCGGAGCCCCCGGAGCACCCGGTAGCCCCGGCGCGCCTGGTCCGTCCGGACCTCCCGGAGCACCCGGTGCACCGGGCAGCCCCGGTGCACCCGGCAGCCCCGGTGCACCCGGTCAACCTGACGGCAGCAAGCAGCCCATCCTGCCGGTCACCGGCGGCGGTGCGGTCCCGGCCATGACCGGCGTCGGAAGTGTGCTGGTCGTGCTGGGCGCGGTCGCATTCTTCCTGGCCCGGCGTCGACGCCTGGAGTCCTGATCGGAGACCCGGCCGGGTGTGATCCCCGGCCGGGCCACGTCACGTCGTCGGCCCGCTCCTCACCGGGAGCGGGTCGACGACGCGTTCGCCACGGACGAGCCCCCAGCTCGCGCATGGCGTCGTCCTCGCGCTCGTGCGAGAGGTAGAAGCAGGATCCGTGGCCGGGTTTCGCCGAGGCGCACCACGTAGGTCCGCACGGCCCTCCCCGGCGGGGCAACCCGGCCATCCAGACGTCCAGCTCCGCCGGGGAGCGCAGTAACACCACTGGCGGCGCGGACGGGTCGGCCTGCCAGGCCCGCATCCGCCGTCGGGCCCGGCCGAACGCGGTGACGTGCCACACGAGGATCGAGTCCGGGGACAGCACACTGCTCAGCGACTCACGGTTGCCGTTGCAGATCACCTCGCCGGTGACCACCCGGCGGACGGTGCGGCGGAGCAACCGCCCGAACGAACGCCACCGTGGATAGTCCAGGCCGACGACCAGGTCGGCGCGGGCCATCGGGACGTCCCGCCAGCCGTGGTACGCCCCGTCGATGATCCAGCGGTCCCGTCGGCAGATCTCCTCGATCCGGCTGCGTTGCTGGTTGACCGGCACCTCGACCCAGCCCGGTTGCCAGAGCAGATCGTCCACCGGATACCAGGGCAGTCCGAGGTGTTCGGCCAAACGCGCCGCGAGGGTGGACTTGCCGGAGCCGTACACCCCGTAGACCAGGATGCGACGCGGTGCGCTCATCGCGGCAGCGTACGTCGTGAAGGAAAATCAGTTGTCGTGCCTGGCGTGCCTCGGCCAGAGTGACGTCCATGACGTACTGACGGACTCCACCCAGTGCTCCGCGCCACCGGTGACGCCTCCCGGGGGCCGTGACGCCGTCCGCTTTCACGTTCGCAGTCAGAGATGAGCCTCCTTGTCCCAGCACCACCTCCCTCGGGAGCCCCTGCCCCCGTCCGCCCCGGCCACCGTCACGGTGTTCGCGTCTCCCGCGAGCTGGATCGAGTCCGACGCGCTCGCACAGTGCCAACAGGTCGCCGCCCTGGACGGCATGCGGCACGTCGCCGCGATGCCGGACCTGCATCCCGGCAAGGGCGCGCCCATCGGCGCGGCCATGGCGTCGACAGTGCTGTACCCGTTTCTGGTGGGCTCCGACATCGGCTGCGGCATCGCCGTGTTTCCGATCAAGCTCAAGCGGGCCGTACCGGAACGGCTCGCCGCCCGGTTCCCCGACCTCGACCAGGCCCTCGACCCGGTGCGCGACGCCGACGACCCCGCCTGGGCCACCGTCGACGGTGACGTTCCGGCCGGTCACCTGGACGGCCTCGGAACGGTGGGCCGCGGTAACCACTTCGTGGAGCTGGCCCGCGTCGACACCGTCTTCGACGTACGACACGCAGGCCGGCTCGGGCTCGACGCGGGCGATCTCGTGCTGATCGTGCACAGCGGTTCCCGTGGTCTGGGCGAGCGGATCCTGCGGGCGCACACCGAGGTCCACGGCGCCGGGGCGGCACCCGACCCCGCCGCCTACCTGGGCATGCACGACGACGCCGTGCGCTGGGGTTCGCTCAACCGCCGGGTGCTGGCCGCCCGGGTGGCGCACGCGTTGGGGGCCGAGCCCACCACGCCGATCGTCGACCAGTGCCACAACCTGGTCGAGGTCCGGGACGGAATCTACCTGCACCGCAAGGGAGCGGCGCCGGGTGACGGGCGCGATGTTCTGATCGCCGGTACCCGGGGAACGGCGTCCTACCTGGTGGCCGCGCACGCCGGACCGGAGGCCAACCATTCGGTGGCACACGGCGCCGGCCGCAAGATGTCGCGCGCCGACGCCCTGCGGCGGGGCCGGGCCAAGCACACGGTCGAAGAGCTACGCCGTACCCCGGTGGGTTCGCTGGTGGTGTGCGGTGACCGGCAGCTGCTCTTCGAGGAGGCGCCCACGGCGTACAAGCGCATCGAGCAGGTGATCGCCGACCTGGTCGAGCACCGGCTGGCCACACCGGTGGTCAGCACGACGCCAGTGGTCACCTACAAGACACCCGACCTCGGGTCCGCCGCACGCTCGGAGCGGCGGGGCCACCGCGGCCGGCGAGGCCGCTCGTGACCACGTTCCTGCTGATGTCGGCCGGGCGTGGGCCGCAGGAGTGCGCCTGGGCGCTGAGTCAACTGCTGCACCGTCTGCGGGGCGAGGGCGTCCGCCGAGGTCTGACGATCCAGCAGGTCGAGGCGATTCCCGGTGACCGCGCCGGCACCTACCGGTCGGTCCTGATCCGGATCTCCGGCGTCGACGCCGAGGCGTTCGCGGCCTCGTGGACCGGGACGCTGTGCTGGCAGGCCCCGAGCCCGTACCGGTCGGGCACGGGCCGGAAGAACTGGTACGTCACCGCCCAGCCGCCCGAACGCGACGCTCCGCCGACGACGTTTCGCGAGGCGGACGTCGACATCGTCGCCTGCCGCACCGGCGGGCCGGGTGGTCAGCACCGGAACAAGGCCAGCACGGCGGTACGCGCAACGCACCGCCCCTCGGGCCTGGTGGTCGTGGTGGACGAGGAGCGGCAGTTCAGCCTCAACCGCCGGATCGCCCTGGACCTGCTGCGCCGACGCATCGAGCAGGGCGACGAGGCGGCGCGGCGTGCCGTCACCACCGCCCGGTGGCGCATCCACGACGAGCTGGTCCGCGGCGATCCGGTGCGGGTGGAACGCCCGACACCCCGGCGACCGGGAGGCTAGCGACTCAGACCTTCAGCACCGCGTCCGCGAATGCCTGCGGCGCCTCCTGCGGCAGGTTGTGCCCGACACCGCCCCCGACGGTCCGGTGCTCGTACGGGCCGGCGAACTGCTTGCCGTAGACGGTGGGCTCCAGGTGGGGCGCACCGTTGGCATCGCCCTCCAGCGAGATACTGGGCACCGTGATCTTCGGCTTCGCGGCCAGGCGCTCCTCAATCTCCTCGTACTGCGGCTCGCCGTCGGCGAGGGCCAGCCGCCAGCGGTAGTTGTGGATGACGATGTCGACGTGGTCGGGGTTGTCGAACGCCGCCGCGCTGCGGTCGAACGTCGCGTCGTCGAACGTCCACCTGGGGGACGCGGTGTGCCAGATCAGCTTGGCGAAGTCGCGCCGGTTCTTGTCGTACCCTTCCCGACCGCGCTCGGTGGCGAAGTAGTACTGGTACCACCACGCGAACTCCGCCTTCGGCGGCAACGGGACCGTGCCCGACTTCTGCCCGTCGATCAGGTAGCCGCTCACCGAGACCAGACCCCGGCAGCGTTCGGGCCACAGCGCGGCGACGACATCGGCGGTCCGTGCGCCCCAGTCGAACCCGGCGAGCTTGGCGGTGTCGATGTTCAGGGCGTCCATCAGGGCGATGAGGTCGAGCCCCATGGCCGCCGGTTCACCGTTTCGCATCGTGTCGTCGGACAGGAACCGGGTCGTACCGTAGCCCCGCAGGTACGGGACGACGACCCGCTGACCGGCGGCGGTGAGCAGCGGTACGACCTCGGCGAAGCTGTGAATGTCGTAGGGCCACCCGTGTAGGAGGATCACCGCGTCTCCGTCGGGCGGCCCGGCGTCCACGTATCCGACGTTCAGGACTCCGGCGTCGACCTGCCGCAGGTCAGTGAACCCGCCAGTGGCCCTTGCCATCGACTTCTCCCCGCGTCCGGACCTGCTCGGATGTGCCCGAATCTAGCGACCTGCCCAGAGTCTGAGCGCCGTTCACACAAGGACCGCTCGACGGATGCCGAACTGGGTAGGATGCCCGCTCCCGCGGACGTTCCCGGTGGAGGTCGTGGGCGAGTAGCCGGGTGACCGTAGGGTGATGGCATGGCTGAGCGACCTCTGACCCTGATGGCGGTGCACGCCCACCCCGACGACGAGGCGACGAGCACCGGCGGCGTCCTTGCCCGCTATGCCGCCGAGGGGGTCACCACAGTGCTGGTTACCTGCACCGACGGGCGATGTGGGGACGGCCCGGGTGGGGTCAAGCCGGGCGAGGAGGGGCACGACCCGGCCGCCGTGGTGGCGATGCGCCAGGCCGAGCTGGAGGCCAGCTGCGCCACGCTGAACGTCACCCACCTGGAGACGCTCGGCTACGCCGACTCCGGGATGATGGGCTGGCCCACCAACGACCTGCCCGGCGCGTTCTGGACGACACCGGTGTCGGAGGCGGCGGCCCGGCTCGCGGAGCTGATTCGGCGGTACCAGCCGGACGTGATCGTCACGTACGACGAGAACGGTTTCTACGGCCACCCGGACCACATCCAGGCCCATCGGATCACCATGGCCGCCGTCGAGCAGACGGACGTCCCGGCGAAGGTCTACTGGACCACGGTGCCGCGGACGGCCTTCGCGGAGTTCGGCCGGATCATGAAGGACCTCGGCGTCGAGTGGGCCGAGCCGGACGCGACGGAGCCGCAGCTCGGTCTGCCCGACGACGAGATCACCACCTGGGTCGACACCAGCAAGTACGGCGCGCAGAAGTTCGGCGCGCTGGCCACCCACGCCAGCCAGACGGAGAACATCTTCTTCCTGCAACTGGGCGAGGAGCGGTTCACCGAGCTGATGGGCGTGGAAACCTTCCTGCGGGTCCGGGACCGGACCGGCGTGCCGACCCCCGAGGACGACCTCTTCGCCGGCCTGCGCTGATAACTCTTCCGTAGCGCCACCAGGCATCGTCGACCACCGGGTCGACGATGCCTGGTGGCGTGCGCCGCGATGGCCCACCGCACGAACATGGCGCCGCACCGGTCGCCGGCCACCGAAAGTTTCGACCGCTGGCCACTCAGCGCTGGGCAGGTCATGTGATGAATTTCCGGAAGTTTTCAGCGTTGACGCCCAGACATAGATCGGCTTAACGTTTCGAGCAAGTTTCCGGTTTCCGGCCGGAACTACCGGCGTCACCCGACCCAGTCGGCTTCCCCGCCCGTCAACACCGAACCCTCACCTCCTAGATCGACAACTATCTATTGATCGTCTGGAAGGGAAGGCCCATGAAGTTAAGACAGTGGTCGACCGTCGGCCTGGTCGCCGTCGCGACCATCGCCACGCTGAACACGGTGCCGGCGACCGCGAGTCGACCGTACGACCCCACGACGCAGAGCCTCGGCACCCTCGGCCTGCGCCACGGCCTGCACGTCGGCACCGCGGTCAGCATGGATGCCCTCAACGACGCCAGCGACCCGCAGTACCGCAAGCTGGTCTCCTCAGAGTTCGCCTCGGTCACCGCCGAGAACGTGATGAAGTGGGAGAGCCTGGAGCCGACCCGCGGCGCCTACAACTGGGGGCCGGCCGACCAGTTCGTCGACTTCGCCAAGCGCAACCGGCAGAGCGTGCGCGGTCACGTGCTGGTCTGGCACAACCAGCTGCCCGCCTGGTTGACCAGCGGCGTCGCCGACGGCTCCATCAGCAAGCAGGAGTTGCGCGAGCTGCTGCGCAACCACATCACCACCGTCGTGAACCGCTACAAGGGCAAGATCTGGCAGTGGGACGTGGTCAACGAAGCGGTCAGCGACCCGTGGGACACCCCGTCGACCCTGCACTACAAGGGCTTCTGGGCGCAGAACCTCGGGCCCGGCTACATCGCCGACGCGTTCCGCTGGGCGCGGGCCGCCGACCCCAAGGCCCTGCTGTTCTACAACGACTACAACATCGAGGCGTTCGGCTCGGGCAACCCGGCGGACGACAAGACCCAGTTCGTGTACGACATGACCAAGAGCCTGCGCGCCCAGGGCGTCCCGATCGACGGTGTCGGCTCCCAGGGCCACCTGGGCACCCAGTACGGCAACTTCGACACCCTCCAGGTGACCGCCGCGCTGAAGAAGTTCAGCGGGCTCGGCGTCGCTACCGCGTTCACCGAGGTCGACGTCCGCAGCCAGCTGACGGAGGGCGTCCAGGCCGGCAACTCGGAGGAGATCAACCCCCGGCTACAGGCGTCGGCCGCGAACTTCAGCGTGCTGATGAAGGCGTGCCTCGCCGTGCGGAGCTGCCTGTCGTACACCGTCTGGGGTTTCAGTGACAAACATTCGTGGGTGCCGGGCTGGTTCGACGACCCGCCGGAGGGCCTGGCCACCATCTACGACGAGAACTACCAGCCCAAGCGGGCGTACCAGGAGTTGAAGTCCGACCTGATCTTCGCAGGGCCGCCGTACGTCCTGCCCCGCATCGCACCCAAACCCCGCCGCTGACGCCCAGGGCCGTGTGGAGCTTCCCGAAGCTCCACACGGCCCGTGTGCCGCCACGGACGTCGACGTTCGACTCACGTTCGGTGGTTCCGATGCGCCATCCGGACGCCATCGGAGGGCTGGTGCCGGATCTGCCGGTTTATTGATGGTGTTGGTGTCACTATGGCAGGCGTGGGAACTGCGAAAACTGCCATGCCTGCGATCTCGCCGCTCACCGGCGATCCCATCAAGCGGGCCGATGCCGAGCGGCTAGCGGGGGTGCTGAAGGCCTTCGCCGATCCGGCGCGACTCCGGTTGCTCAGCCTGATCCAGTCCGCGCCGGAAGGTGAGGCGTCAGTGAGTGACCTCACCGCGGCGCTCAACCTCTCCCAGCCGACGGTGAGTCATCACCTTCGGATCCTCACCGAGGCCGGCCTACTCGAACGCGACAAGCGCGGGGTCTGGGCGTACTACCGCCTGGTGCCCGCCGCGATCGCGCAGATCGCCGACCTGTTGACGCCGCCCCGGAAGCGGGCGACGAAGAGGGCCCGCTGACCGGGCCGGAGGGCCGGCCCGTCACATCCGCTCCAGCGTGCGGATGCCGAGCAGGTGCAGCCCCTGCCGCAGGGTCCGGGCGGTCAACTCGGCCAGCAGCAGGCGGCTCTCCCGCAGCTCATCCGTGGCACGCAACACCGGGCAGCGCTCGTAGAACGCGTTGAACGCGGTCGCGAGTCGGTGCAGGTAACCGGCGAGCTGATGAACTCGAGACTCCCCTCCAACTCGCCGACCACCCCGGCGAAGCCGAGCAGCTCGACCGCGAGCGCCCGCTCCGCCGGCTGCGCCACCACGATGGGCGCGTCCGGCCGCACGGCGGTTCCGGCCCGCCGCAGCACGGACCGGATCCGGGCGTACGCGTACTGGAGGCAGGGCGCGGTGTTGCCAGCCAGCGCCAACATCCGCTCCCAGTCCAGGACGTAGTCCTTGGTCCGGTCGACGGACAGGTCGGCGTACCTGATGGCACCGATGCCCACCGTGCGGCCGATCTCGTCGGCGGTCCCGACGTCCAGATCCGGGTTCCTGCTCCGGGCCAGGTCGGTGGCACGGGCGACCGCCTCCTCCAACAGCCCGACCAGCTTCACCGGCCCGGCTGCGCAGCATCCGCCCGTCGGTGCCGAGGATGGACCCGAAGCCGAGGTGCTCGACCCGGGCCGGCGGGCAGAGCCAGCCGGCCGCCTCAGCGACGGCGAACACCATCGCGAAGTGCTGCCGCTGCGGTAGGGCGACGACGTACAGCAGCCGGGTAGCGCGCAGCTCGCCGACGCGCTGCCGCAGCGCGGCCAGGTCGGTGGTCGTTTCGGTCGACACCGGGCAGGGAACTGCCTCGGGACAGACGAGGGGTGATGATGAGCCGATACACACCACTGCCGATGGCCCGTACGCGACGCGCGCTCGCGCTGCTCGGCACCGTCGCACTGGCTGCTGCCTGCACCACCACCGAGGATCCGCCCGGCTCGGCCCCGGCGACCACCGCACCGGCCACCGCGTCGGCGTCAGCACCCCCGACAGACCCACCATCGCCGAGCGCGAGCACCCCGGTGACCATCCCGACCTCCGCCTTCGTCGAGTTGCCCGCCGAGCTGCGGAAGTCTCCGCGACGGACGACGCCCGTCGAGGAGGCCCTGCCGAAGCTGTGCGGCAACGAGTTCGGTACCGGCGGCCGGCAGGTAACCGCGAGCGCCGCGATGACCGTCACCTACCAGAAGGCCGGCGAGCCCTCCAGCAACGTGCCGCAGGGGATGATCCACCAGACCATCTTCACCTTCGGCGGCGACGGCGCCTCGGGTTACCTGAGCCGTCTCCGCACGGCCGTGCAGGCGTGCCCCTCGTACGACCAGTCCGGAAACCGCGTCACCGTCAAGAGTCAGGCACTGCCCGGGGTCGGCGACGAGGCGTTGCTGCTGACCCGGACCTGGCCCGAGACGAGCCTGAACGGCGAACGCACCGGCGAGACCGCGTCCAGCCAGATCGCGGTGGCCCGTGTCGACAGCGCGGTGACGGTCTTCGACGACCAGGGGTGGGAGGGCACCAGCGGCAACCCCGCCATCCTGGACCGGGTCGTCCGCGACGGCGTACGCGTCATCGACACCTGGCAGCGGTAACCCCGAGGTCGCCGCCACAACGGCTTCCACCGACCGGTCCTGTTCTCCGTCGGATCATGGACACCTGGACCCGGGCCGCGCTCGCGCCCGGAGACTAGGGGATCTCGGTCCACAGTGAAGTTGACGACCTGGATGTGGCGGCTGATGAAGGTTTCTCCCCCGGGCAGCGGCGAGCACCGCGACGGCCCACCGCATGCCGGCGAGCTGTTCACCGACCGGGAGACCGAGTCCCAGGCGTTCAAGTCGACAGTTACCCGTTTTCGCCAGCTGCTCGACAGTGACGACGAGGTCGGGGTCGCCCGCCACAACGTGCTGACCTTCTACGGCCTGGGTGGCATCGGCAAGACCGCTCTCTCCGAACGGTTGGAGGCCTGGGTCCGTCACGACCTTCCGCTCGTCAACGGCTGGGGGCCGCCTCCGGCCACCAACGTTGACACGACGGCCCGCATCGACCTGCACGGCTCTGCCGGTCGCATGGACCTTCCGGCCGCACTGCTCGCGTTGCGGGCCGGTGCGGCCGGCATCCGTCGCCGTTGGCCGGTCTTCGACCTGGCGTTCACGGCCTACTGGTCGGCCCTACGTCCCGGTGAGCCGCTGCCACGCTTCCGGGGGCGGGACGAGCTGGAGAACTCGGTGGCGGAGACGGTGGGCGAGGTGCTCAAGGACCTCGGCTCGCTGGCGGACCTTGCCGGTGGCACGGCCGCCTCGCTCGGGGTGCGTGGTGTCCGGAAGGTGGTCGGCGAACTCCGGCGCCGACGTGATCTGCGGCTCGCCGTCGACGGGTTCGCGGGCTTCGAGGATTTCCTGCTCCGTTGCGCCGACGAGCCGAGCCCCACCGAGCCTCGACCGGCCCTGGCCTGCGAGCTCGCCGCGGCTCTGTCGTGGGAGCTGGCCCAGATCGTTCCGTCGCCAATGGTGGCGGTGTTCGTCGACACGACCGAGCGGCTCGCCCTGGACCCGCGACGGGTCTCGGAGGGACACCTCAACCGGCTGATCCACTGCATGCCGAACGTGTTGTTCGTACTGACCGGGCGCGATCTGCTGGACTGGTACGACGACAGCCGCGTCGACCTTCCGCACCGCGGGTGGTGGACCTGGCCAGGGCTCGTGCCGGGTGCCCCGGACAATCCCCGGCAGCATCTCGTGGGCAACCTCTCCCCGTCGGACACCCGGGCGCTGATCCTGCGCGGACGGACCCAACTCGACCTGCCGATGAGCGACGAGGTTGTCGAGGACCTGGTCCGATCGTCGGCGGGGCTGCCGCAGTATCTGGAACTGGCCCGGCAGGTCGCCATCTCGATCAAGGATGCCGGGGTCGGACGCCAGGTGAAGACCCAGGACGTCACGGGTTCCCTCGGTTCGCTGGTGATGCGCATCCTCGACGACGTTCCGGCCGACGAGCAACGGGCCATCCGGGCCGCGTGCCTGTTCCGGGTCTTCGACACGCATCTGATGGCGGCCGCGGCGGACGTCGACCACGGGTGCGCCGAGCGGGCCGTTCGGCGTCCGATGATCGACCACCACCACGGCGACCGCTTCCCGTACCGGATACACGACGCCGTCCGGGAGGCGATCCGCCGGTCCGACCACCAGATCTCCGGCGGCTGGGCCGAGCGCGACTGGGAGCTGGCTGCCGTCCGGGCCGCCGCGGCAGTCCGACGTCTGCATGACGATGCCAAGGATCGTGAGGACAATCGCGAGGTCCTGGACCTGATCGGTGTCGCCGTCGTGCTGGTGTGCGAGCAGAGCACGACGCTGGAGCCAGCTCCGAGCGAGAACTACGCGGACTGGTTGTCACGTGCGATCGTGTTCAGTCCTTCGGTGCAGGGCCTGCGGTCCCGGGTGCCGGCGGCGAGCCGCACCGAGTACGGTCGCCTGGTCCTGAACTTCATCGCGGCCAAGTCCATCGAGACGCCCGTGGACGAGCGGCTCGGTCTGCTCCGCGAGATCTTCGACTCTGATCACCCGCTCTGGACCGCCGCGGGCCGGCATCTGGGCTACACCCTGCGGCTGCGCCAGCGTTGGGACGAGGCGCTCGCCGTCTTCGACGAGCTGGTCGCACGTAAGCCCGCGCCACTGCACCTGGGGCAGCGTCCACAGGTCCTGAGCCTGGCGCGGCGTTTCACAGACGCCGACCAGGCCGCGCAGGGGCTCCCGGTGCAGAGCTTCATCACGAGGCTGGCGGAGTACGCCCATGGTCGGCCGGAGCGCTACTTCGCCGAGGTCCCCGACAAGATGGCAAAGCTTCGCGGCGCCGGCCGCCAGCGGGAGTATCTGGAAGAGGTCGGCACACTGCTGATGCGGCGGGCGTTCTTCCGCGGCGATGTGAGCGTCGACGAGTTGCGCGACTTCGCCGAGCAGGCCGACCTGTCCGGCCACCTGGTAGCGACCCGCTCGGCGCTGCTGACCACGGTCCTGCTGGGGCGCTCGGCCCCGACGGACATCGTGCTGGCCATCGACCGGCTACGAACCCTGGACGAGGCGTCGATGGGCGATATCGGGTACCGCTACGGACTTGCCGAATCCTGCACGGCACTGATCGTCGGCGACCGCGACCGCCTGGAGCGACTACGAGACGAGCTCAGCCGGCTGCCGTCGCGAACCCGTTCGATGATCCCGGTCGAGTGCTTCCTGGAGTCGGTTGGCTTACCACTGCCCGCCCAGCCAACCCAGTGGCTCGAGCCCGCCGAGGTTGTCACCCGCCGCTGGGCCGATCACTTCGCGGCGTACGCCGCACGTCACAGGTGATGCATACCCATCATCACTCGTCGCTACGGGAGGTTCGCCATGTCGGACGGTCAGGGAGCGAAGGCACCGTGGCTTCCGCCGCGTGGTTCATCCGGCTGGCCTGGTCGGTGCATCGGGGCCTGTACCGGGTCACCGGCAGCCGGGTCGGGCTGTGGCGACCCCGCGAGCACCGGTGGGGCACGCTGCTGCTGACCACGACCGGTCGCCGCACCGGTGAGCAGCGCAGCGTCATCATCGCGTACTTCGAGGATGGTCCAAACCTGGTTGGCGTGGCGATGAACGGCTGGGGTGAGGGCGCCCCCGCCTGGTGGCTCAACCTCCAGGCGCACCCGGACGCGTCGGTCGATCTGGCCGACGGGCGGCGGCTGGTCCGCGGCCGGGCCGCCACCGACGACGAGCGGTCGCGGCTGTGGCCCCGCTGGCGCGAGGCCGACAAGAACTTCGACGCCCACGCCGCGCGGCGATCGTCGGAGACCACAGTGGTGGTGCTGGAGCCCAGACCGGGTGGCGGCTCCCCGACGCCATGAGGCGCTGCCAGGTCGGAAGACAACTGCGGCGGTACGACGTCCCGCGCGCGTACATCCCGGGTGGTAGGCCCATCGGCAACTCCGGCATGACGACTCACCAGCGGTTTGCTTCCTAGGCTGCCACTCGTACCCGTCACGCGACCGAGGGGATCCACAATGTCTGTCCGTCACCTGCTCGCCGCCGCCGTAGCCGCCCCGCTCGCAGGGATCGAGCTAGCCGCACCGGCAGCCGCGCACGTCTCGGCCCAGCCGACCGCTGCCACTGCTCTCTCCATGAGTTCAGGGCGTTTCGGTGCCAGTGCGGCCGTCCTGCTGGGGCTGTTCGGCACCATCATCGGAGGACTGGCCCTGGCGCGCCCCGCCAGTCGGCTCGGTACCGGCTCGGGAAGCCTCGGAGCCGTCCTGGCCCTGGCGGCGGGGCTGATCGGCATGGCGCTGGGTGGGCTGGTGGTGGCCACCTCCGACAGTGGCATCGGCACGGGCAACGGGCGAGGCGGGGCCTACGTGGCGCTGATTGTCGGACTGGCCGGCGTGGTGCTCGGCGGGCTGGCCCTGCTTCGCGCGCGCCGCACCGGCCGCCTGGCGGGCTGACAGTGACCGGTTCCGGCGTGAAATCGCCTGGCCGATCTCGTACCGCCCATGATCGTTTCGGCCGACCAGCCGATGGTGGTGCTCAGGAGCGAGCGAGCCAACCAGGCACGGTCAGACCGGACTCGTAGGCGAGGATCACCAACTGGGCTCGGTCCCGGGCATGGGCCTTGGTCATGATCCGGCTGACATGTGTCTTGGCGGTCGCCGGGCTCAGCACCAACCGCGCCGCGATCTCGTCGTTGGAGAGGCCGGCGGCGACCAGCGTCAGCACTTCACGCTCCCGCTCAGTGAGCACGCTCAGTCGCGGCCCGGGGTCGGGATGCTTGGCCCGGGCCGCGAACTCGGCGATCAACCGCCGGGTGATCGACGGCGCGATCAGCGCGTCACCCCGGGCCACCACCCGCACTCCGTGGATCAACTCCGCTGGCTCGGTGTCCTTGACCAGGAAGCCGCTGGCACCGGCCCGCAGCGCGCCGTAGACGTAATCGTCCAGGTCGAACGTGGTCAGAATGATGACGCGAGCATCGGAGTTCGCGACGATCTCACCAGTGGCGGCCAGGCCGTCGAGCCCGGGCATCCGGATGTCCATGAGGACGACATCGGGTCGCAGTTGCCGGGCCAGTCGCACCGCCTCGAATCCATCGGCAGCCTCGCCGACCACCTCGAGACCGTCCTCACCGTCGAGAATGGACCGGAAGCCGGCGCGTACGAGGGTCTGGTCGTCGACGAGAAGCAGCCGGATCACATCTGCTCCCCCACCGGCGCCGGGTCGGGTCGCATCGGCAGACGGGCGCTGACCCGGAAGCCCCCGTCCGGCTGCGCGCCAGTGGTCAACGAACCGCCGAGTGCCCGTGCCCGCTCCCGCATTCCGAGGATTCCGCTGCCCGGCGAATCCGGCTGGCCGGTGCCGTCGTCCTCGACCTCCACGAGCACGTCGTCGTGATCGGGCCGGACCCGGACCACAGCGGTGGTGGCACGCGCGTGACGCGCCACGTTGGTGAGCGCCTCCTGGACGATCCGATACACCGCCAGATCGACCTCCGGCGGTAGCGACCGTGTCTCGGCCAGCTCGGTGCGGATCTTCAACTCCGGCCCGGCGGCCGTCCTGATCAGATCACCGAGGCGGTTCAGACCGGGTGCGGGCACGACCGTCGGGGCCTGCCGCAGTGCGCCCAGGGTCGCGCGCAACTCACTCAACGTCTCCTTGCTGGTCTGTTTGATCGCGGTGAGGGCCTGCTCGGACCGGACCGGGTCGGGTCGGTGCAACGCGGCGCTGGCCTGCACGTTGATCAACGACAGGTGGTGGCCGAGCACGTCGTGCAACTCCCGGGCAATGCGCAGCCGCTCCTCGGTGGCCCGTCGCCGGGCCTCCTCCTCCATCCGCTGCTCGGCGACGACCGCTCGGGCCTGCGCCTCGGCGAGGTAGGCGCGGCGGTTGCGGGTCACGCCGACGATCACCGCGACGAGCCAACCGGCGTGCAGCAGCGTCGCCCCGTTCATGGTGTTCGGGGACCGGTTGTAGCTGTCCGCCACGGCGAAGGCGATCACCGAGGCGAGGCCGAGCCCGATGGCGACCGCGAGATATCCCTCGTCGACGACGGTGTAGAGCGCCACGACGAACACCAACATGATCGGGCCGGGCCGGTGCAGCAACGCTCCGTACGCGCCGATGGCAACCAGCGCCACGACGCCCACCGGCACCGGGTGGCGGCGGCGGACGTACAGCGCGCCGGTGGAGAGCAGCACCGTCAGCAGCGCCGCCCATTCGGCGGCGGTGTCGATGCCACGCGACTGCACCACCAGGCCCGTGACGGCGACCAGACCCACGGCGGGCACCAGGGCCACGTCCGCCGTCCGGCCCCGCCACCCTGCCATGGGCCGAAGCCTAGCCTCCCGCGATCCAGCGGCAGAAGGTCCGACTGGACGGTTCAGGTGTGCCGGTGGCCCTCGGCCAGGTTCGCGTCGTAGCCGGCGGCCTGGAGGGCGAACAGTTCGGCGTACCGGCCGCCGGTGGCGACGAGGTCGGCGTGTGTGCCGGCCTCGACGAGCCGGCCGTGGTGCAGGACGAAGATCCGGTCGGCGTGCCGGACGTTGGCGAGCCGGTGCGTGATGAGGATCGTGGTGGCACGACCTTTCCGGTCCCGGATGGTCTGGAACAGGGCGTCCTCGGCGCGGGGGTCGAGCGCGGAGGACGGCTCATCCATGATCAGCAGTTCGGCGTCGCGCAGGAACCCGCGAGCCGCCGTGATGCGCTGCCACTGCCCACCGGAGAGGTCCTGGCCTCGCGCGAAGGTCCGGTCGAGCAGCGTCTCGTACCCGTGCGGAAGTTCGTTGATCATGTCGTGGGCGACGGCGCGGCCGGCGGCGGCCTCGATGCGATCCTGCCGGGCCTCGCTGTCGACGTCGCCGATGGCGATGTTCGTGGCCGCGGTGAACGGCCACTTGTGGTATTCCTGCGTCACCACCGCGATCCGGGCGCGCAGCCCGTCGACGTTCCAGTCCGACAACGGGCGGCCGTTCCACTCGATACTGCCCTCGCTGGGGGCGCGAAGACCGGCGATCATCGCGGCGAGGGTCGTCTTGCCCGAGCCGTTCTCCCCGACGAACGCGACAGTCTGCCCGGCGGTGATCGTCAACGTCACGCCGTCGACGGCGGAGTCGTCCCGATCGGGGTAGCGCAGGCTCACCTCGTTGACGGTCAACTCCCGCAACCGCTCAGGATCGGCCGCGGCAATGGGCCCGGTGCTGGTCGGTAGGTAGGCGTCGGCGCGGGTCATGAACCCGGTGTAGTCGCCGAAGTGCTGCCCCTCGGTGTAGACGTGGTCGACCTGAAAGGTGGCGATGGCCAGGGACCGCTGCGCGGACTGCACCGCGATGACGCAGGTCGCCGCGGCGGCGAGCGGGATCTGCCCGTCGAGGAGCAGCAAGCCGAGCAGGGCGTAGACGGTGCCGGTCGCGAGACCGCCGACGACGGCTCCGACAGTGGTGGTCGTGGTGACCCGCCGGGCGAGGGCGAGCTGGATGTCGGTCTCCACCTGCATCACCCGGTCGTACTGGTCGAGCAGGAACCGGCGCAGCCCGTAGGTGCGCAACTCCGGGGCCGAGGCACGTTCGGCCATCAACTTGTGCAGCAGCCACAGTCGACGTCGACGCACCGATCCGGCGGTGTACGTCTGGTAGCGCAGATGCCCGGCCCGCAGCGACGCCCACGCGTTGGGCACCGTCGCGACCAGCAGCGCCAGCAGCAGCAGCGGATGGATGACGATGACGGCGGCCGCCACGGCGAGCAGCCCGGCCAGCCCGGCGAGCAGGTTCATCGACGCCTGCACCAGCCCGATAGTCGACTCGGTGCCTCGCGAGGCGCGTTCCATGTCATCGGCGAACGCGTCGGCGTCGAACGCCTCCAACCGGACCGCTGTGGACACCTCGAACAGGCCCCGCTCCACCTCACGACTCACCCGAGGCGTCAACCCGTTCTGCGCGTACCCGGTGGCGATGCCCATCCCGGCGCGGAGCGCGACCGTTGCCGCCAGCACTGCCAGCGCGGGCAGCGCCGCCCGCACCTTGTCCGCGGTCGGTCCGCCGGCGAACAGTTCCACCAACACCCGCTGCGTGGCCAACAGGCCGAAGGCGGCCATCACCCCCGCGCCGACCGTGGCCGCGGTCACCACACCGGTACGGAGCCGATCCGCGCGCCAGCTGATGCCGACGGCTGTCCAGACGAGCCTGGGCAGCTCCGCGAAGACGGCCAGGACGCCGGCCTCCGCGCGCGCCCGGAACCCCGTCTCCCACCACATCTCCCGCAGCTCCGGCAGCACCGACTCCGTGCGCCCAGGGTGAGGCTTGCCGGGATTGAAGCGGTGGGCCTCTGCGGTGGCGGTCTCGCTCATGGACGTACCTCCGGACGGCGCAGCCGTCGCCATTCCCTGCCGGGCTGGCGGGGTGGCGGCTTTCTGGAGGATTGGAACACCCGAACATAGCTCTCGGCAATCACCCGAGCACTCGCCGTTATGGATGCGATATTGCCGGGACGGCGTCCCGGTGCGTCACTGCGTGCGCAGATCGTCGAGGCGCGCTTTCAGCGCCGTGGCGATCTCGCCCGCCGCGACGATCTGCTCCGGCGTGAGGGCGTCGACGAAGAGCTCCCGGATGGCGCGCAGGTGGGGAAAGGTGGCTCCCCTGAACGCCTCGGCGCCAGCCGTCGTGAGCAGCACCTCCGCCCCGCGGGGAACCGTGGCGCACTCCTGGCGGCGGATCAGGCCGCGCCGCTCCATCCGCCCGAGGTGGTGGGAGAGCCGGCTCCGCTCCCACCCGATGTGCGAGGCGAGTGCGGACGAGCGCATCGCCTGGCCCTCCGCCTCGCTGAGGGCGAGGAGCACTGAGTAGTCCCCGGTCGAGAGAGAGGAGTCGCCCTGGAGTCGGGACTCGAGCCGGGAGCCGAGCGCTGCCGTCGTCTCGATGAAGTCCCGCCAGATTCGCAGCTCGTCGGCGGTCGGGAGCTGGCGTCCGCCCCGCCGGCCGGGTGTGGCCTCCGTCATCTCACTCTCCCGGAATTGACGTGTCAATCGCCAAGTTAGCATCATTGACACGTCAACCGGTAGGTCCGCTCCCGCGGGTCGCCGGCGGATTGCACCGAGGAGGAGACGATGGCAGCTGCAGACTTCGAGCTGGGGCTCAACTCGTTCGGGGAGGTGGCCACCGACGGCGACCGGGTTCTGAGCGACGCCGAGACCGTACGGCTACTCGTGGACGAGGCACGGCTTGCCGAGTCGACCGGACTCGACGTGTTCAGCGTCGGTGAGCACTACCGCGAGGGCCACAACGACTCGGCCACACCCGTGCTGCTGGCCGCGGCCGCGACGGCAACCGAGCGAATTCGCCTCGGCACCTCGGTCACCGTGCTCAGCACCAACGACCCGGTACGGCTCTACCACGAGTTCTCCACCCTCGACGCCGTCTCCAACGGCCGTGCCCAGATTGTCCTCGGCCGCGCCTCCGCTACCGAGTCGTTTCCGCTGTTCGGTTACGACCTGGCCGACTACGAGCGGTTGTTCGAGGAAAAGCTCGACCTCTTCCTGCGGCTTCAGCAGGACGAACCGGTCACCTGGTCCGGCACGGTACGAACCGCACTGACAGCGCAGCGGCTGCACCCACGGATGCAGCCGGGCGGCATCCCGACCTGGATCGGTGTCGGAGGAAGCCCAAATTCGGTCATCCGCGCCGCCCGGCACGGACTTCCGCTCATGCTCGCGATCATCGGCGGGCGCCCCCAGCGCTTCGCCGGCCACGTCGACCTCTACACCAGGGCGCTCGAACAATTCGGGCATACCCTGCAGCCAATCGGGCAGCACTCACTCGGCCTTGTCGCAGACACCGACGAGGAGGCGGTGGAGACGTGGTGGCGATACTGGCAGCCGGTCGTGGCGGCCCTGGCCGCCGAACGCGGCTTCTACAAGCCGGACCGTGCGCGCTACGAGGCCGAGATCGACCACGGGGCGCTCTTCGTCGGTTCGCCCGAGACGGTGGCGCAGAAGATCGCCACTGTCGCTCGCGACCTGCGACTGAGCCGCTTCGACCTGAAGTACGACATCATGCACCTGCCCCGCGAGGCACGCGCGCGCACCATCCAACTGCTGGGCAGTGAGGTCGCGCCGCGGGTCCGGGAGCTGCTGGCTAAGGAGCCCAACCATGTCTGATCTGCTGTTCGGCCTGGACACCTTCGGCGACGTACCGCAGGACGACGCCGGCAAGCTCGTCTCCCACGCGGCGGCGATCCGGCAGGTCGTCGACGAGGCCGTGCTCGCCGACCAACTCGGGGTCGACGTCATCGCCCTGGGCGAGCACCACCGGCCGGAGTACTCGGTCTCCACGCCGGAGACGGTGCTGGCCGGAATCGCCACCCGCACCTCGCGGATCCGGTTGGCCTCCGGCGTGACCGTGCTGAGTTCGGACGACCCGGTACGGGTGTTCCAGCGCTTCGCCACAGTGGACGCGCTGTCGAACGGCCGCGCCGAGGTCATCCTCGGTCGTGGCTCGTTCACGGAGTCGTTCCCGCTCTTCGGCTACGACCTGCGCGACTACGACACGCTGTTCGAGGAGAAGATCGAACTGTTCGTCAAGTTGCTGGACGAGAAGCCGGTCACCTGGAGCGGCACCCTGCGCGCTCCGCTGGAGAACGCCGACGTGTTCCCGAAAACCGAATCGGGTCACCTGGACACCTGGGTCGGTGTGGGCGGCTCGCCGCAGTCGGTCGTCCGCACCGCCCAGTACGGGCTGCCACTCATGCTCGCCATCATCGGCGGCGCCCCCGAGCGCTTCGCGCCCTACATCGACCTGTACCGCCGGGCGGCCGATCAGCTCGGTACGACCGCGCACCCGGTCGGCATGCACTCGCCGGGCTTCATCGCCGACACCGACGAGCAGGCCAAGGAGATCTACTGGCCGCACTACCGGATCATGCGAGACCGGATCGGCAAACTGCGGGGTTGGCCCCCGATCCGCCGTCAGGAGTTCGACTCCGAGGTGGAGAACGGCTCCCTCTACATCGGTTCACCCGAAACGGTGGCCCGCCGGATGGCCCGTGCGATCCGCAGCCTAGGCGTCGGCCGGTTCGACCTCATCTACTCGGCCGGAGCGCAACCGGCCAGCGCCCGGATGCGCGCCGTGGAACTCTACGGCTCGAAGGTGATCCCCATGGTCCGCGAACTGCTGGCCTGATCAGCACTTCCAAGCGAGAGGACGACATGAACGACAACGACCGGAGCCGGCCGGCGACCCTCGGCATCCTCGGGGCCGGCAAGGTGGGCACGGTGCTCGCCCGTCTCGCCGTCGCCGCCGGCTACCGGGTACGGGTGGCCGGCTCCGGCGACCCGGCGAAGATCGCCCTCACCGTCGAGGTCCTCGCCCCCGGGGCCGAGGCCACCACGGCGGTCGACGCGGCGGCCGACGCCGACGTCGTCATCCTCGCCCTGCCCCTGGGCAAGTACCGCAGCGTTCCCGCCGAGGCGTTGCGCGGCAAACTGGTCGTCGATGCCATGAACTACTGGTGGGAGATCGACGGCATCCGCGACGACCTCACCAACCCGCGTACCTCGTCGAGCGAGACCGTCCAGGCGTTCCTGTCCGGCTCACGCGTCGTGAAGGCGTTCAACCACATGGGCTATCACGACCTGGAGGACGAGGCCCGGCCGGCGGGGGCGACCGGCCGCAAGGCCATCGCGATCGCCGGCGACAACAACGCCGACCTCACCGAGGTCGCGGCCCTGGTGGACGCGCTCGGCTTCGATCCGGTCGTCGCCGGGCCGTTGGCCGAGGGGGTACGACTCGAACCGGGCAGCGAGTTGTTCGGCGCCAACGTGAGCGCCGACGAGGTACGCGCCATGCTTGACCGCTTCCCAGAGTCGGAGCGGGGACGGATCATCACCGCTGCCCGAGCCGCGACCTCGCCCGACGCGGCCTAGGCGTCGAACGCCGTCCGCGGTTCGAGGTGCTGGCCCACGGCGTACTGCTCGTCGAAGTCGCTCGGGCCCAGCGCCTCGGTCGCGGCGGCGCGCATCCTGGCGAGGTCCGCCGCGTCGTCCGGGTCCGGCACCTGGCCGAGTGCCGCGAACGCGGCATCGGCGACACCGATCATCCTGGCCGCGCGGGAGTGGTCCCCCTCGGCGGTCGCGAGCGCGGCGCCGGCGACGCAGACGTACGGCACGAAGTCGGCCCAACCGTTGTGGAACACCCGCTCGCGGTTCTCGGCGAACAGCGTTCGGGCCACGTCCAGGTTGCCCAGCCCCAACTCGCAGAACGCGAGGTTGTGGAATTCGGAGTTGACAGTCTTGGGTTGGCCGAGCGCCTCGTTGAGCGCGATGCTCTCCCGGTACAGGTCCCGAGCACGGAGCAGGTCACCGGACATCCTCGCCACGCCGGCCAGCACGTGCCTCGGTCGTTCCTCCAGGGCCCGGTCGCCGGAGCGCAACGCCACCGCGAGAGCCTCCCGGGCTCGTGCCTCTCCCCCCGGCAGGTCACCGCCGCGAATGGCGACCCGGGCGAGGCTGTACCGGGCCTCCACCTCGCCAGCCAGGTCACCGGCCGCCTGGGCCCGCTCGATCTCGGCCTCGCTCATCCGCACCACGGCGTCGGTCTCGCCTCGGCGAAACGCCGAGCGCACGCTCTCACTGAAGGTCATGGCCTTCTCCCCCATCACTGACACCGCCCGGTCGAAATCGTCCGTCACCGCGCGTGGAACATGGTCCAGGTCTCCACGAGCGTGAAGCCCATCGACTCGTAGAGTGGCCGACCCATCACGCTGGTGTGCAGGTAGGCGGCGTCCGCGCCGGCCGCGATGCCGTCCCGCAGAACCGTCTCGGTGATCACCCGGCCCAGGCCACGACCCCGGGCGGACGGAACGACGGCGATGTTGAACACGCCGACCACCCCCGAGGTCCGCATCCCGAGCCCGGTGCCGACGGGCCGGCCGGACTCCTCGGCCAGGTAGCCGGTGATGGGGTCGGCGTCGAGCACCGCACCACCCATCAGCGATCCGAAGAGGCCCTCGGGAACCTCGAAGCTCCGGGTGAGGGCGTCGGTGTAGAGGTCGTTCTCGGCGGCGCCGACCTGACGCACCGAGGGGCGCTCCGCCGAGCCGGCGCGGAAGGTGAGGTCGTCCGCCGCGCAGGCCAGCAGGGGCAGCTCGGCGCGTTCGAGGAGGCCGTGCCGGGCCGCGAGGTCAGCGACCTGGTCGTCCGCCTCGCCCCTCACGATGATCGACCAGTGTGCGGCCTGCCGGCCGACTTGGATCGCCATCTCGTCGAGCGACCCGAGGTCGGGCTCGGTGGACCTGTCGTACGCCGCATTGAGCGTCGCGACACCAGCCTGCGTCACCCCCGCGCGGGCGGTGCCCCGCTCGGCGTACCCGCCCTTCGGAGTCACCCCGCACAGCGCCTCGAAGGCGTCGAAGTACGCCGCCGCCATCCGATCGGCGGTGATGTTCATGACGGGACTCCCTAGACCGGTCGTTCTGCTCCGGTCGACAACCTAGCCACCGATCACGCTGACCAGCAAATCACGGGCGCGAGGACCGCCACCTGCTGTCCGGCTTCGAACCGATCAGGAATCGAGAAGCCCGAGAGAGTCCGAGCGGCCTAGCCTTTCCCCAGGTGAACGGCAGCACGCCGACCTGGACGACAAGAGGGAGCCCGAGAATGTCCGCGAAGACCACTACCGTGTCCGACGGCTTCAGCCCCGAGGAGCGGGCCGCGATGAAGGAGCGCGCCAACGAGCTGCGCGCCGAGGGCAAGAAGGGCGCCAAGAAGGCGGACGGACTGCAGGCGGTCCTCGACCGGATCGCGCAGATGGAGCCGGAGGACCGCGCGCTCGCCGAGCGGGTGCACGTGACGGTGAGCGCCGCCGCCCCGGGCCTTACGCCGAAGACCTGGTACGGGATGCCCGCCTACGCGAACGAGGACGGCAAGATCATCGTCTTCTTCCAGGACTCCGGCAAGTTCAACTACCGGTACTCGACACTGGGCTTCCAGGACCCGGCCAACCTCGACGACGGGGACCTCTGGCCGGTGGCGTACGCGTTGCAGCAGTGGAGCCCGGCCGTGGAGAAGAAGATCACCGAGCTGGTGCAGACGGCGGTCTCCTGACCGACGCCCGCCCCCTCGTTGGCTCACTCCCGGTGCGATGATCGAGGGCCGGAGCCGACGGAGACAGGTGGTGCGGACGATGCGGTATGGGCCGCCGGCGGTACGACGGGTCCACCGATGACCGGCCGGGCCGGTGAGGTGTTCGACACCGGTCGGACGGTGTCCGACATCGAGTCGTTGCTCGCCGCGGACCTGCCCACGGGCGGCGTGCCGGTCAGCGAGGGGGACCCGGTCACCGGTGAGTGGACGGGCACCCGCGGCGAGGGCTTTCGGATCGTCCCGCTCTGGGAGAGCGAAGCCCTGACGGGTGTGTACGGTCCCGAATGGAACGAGGCCGAGGATGCCGCCGAGGCGAACCTTGCCCTGGTCGTAGCGGAGTTGGACCAGAGGTGGGGCGCGCACTGCAAGGTCTCCATGCGGGTGCCGCTGTTTCGGGATCAGGCCGGTGAACCCATGCCGGCGCTGTTCCAGTCGCTCTGCGACCTGGACTGTTACGGCGACCTGGCGGTCTGGGGGCCGACGGTGGCCGAGGGTCGGTGGATCGCGGTCTCGGTCAACCAGTGCGACGGCGACGCTCCCATGATCATGACAGCGGTTGTCAGTCAACCACCGATCATCGAACTGTCGGACTGACCCGCCCGGCGCCCACGCCCCGGTACGTGCCCTCATCGACGTCGCCCACAGCTCCTATGGTTCGTGCATGTCGATCACAGACCATGCGCTGGTTGTCGAGGCGGCGGAAGCTGGAGCCGCAGTTGTCCGCTCCCGGTACGGCTCCACACTGACGCGCGTCATGAAGACCGGCGGCGACTTCGCCACCGCCGCCGATGTCGAGGCCGAGCAGGCCATCCTCGACGTCCTACGCACGGCGCGTCCGGACGACGCCGTGGTGGCCGAGGAGAGCGGGCGCACGGGTACGGGCGACAACGGACGCACCTGGCTGGTCGACCCGCTGTGCGGCACGTTGAACTTTGCCGCGCGGACCATGCTGACCTCGGTCAACGTCGCCCTGCGCACCGGGTCGGACGTCACAGTGGCGGCCTCGGCGGACCCGTTCGCTGATGAGGTGTTCTGGACCGACGGCACCGCCGCGTACGTCCGGAGTGCGGGGACGGACGAGCGACTGTTCCCGTCGGCCGAGTCGACGCTGGTCGACCTCAACCTCGACCCGCCCTTCCCCAACCGGGACGTCTTCCTGGCCGCCCGCATGCTCGCCGACGAGGGCTTCCTCGAACAGTTCCGGCCCCGGGTGGTCTCCACCAGCCTCGCCGTGGCCTGGGTCGCCGCCGGTCGCCGCGCCGCCTATGTGACGGACCGCCACGACCTGCGCAACAGCGTCCACTTCGCGGCCGGAATCGCGCTCTGCCAGGCGGCCGGCTGCGTGGTCACCGGGCTCGACGGCCAGCCGCTGCACGCTGGTGGGGACGGTCTCGTCGCGGCAGCGGACGAGCGGACGCACGCCGCCCTGCTGACGCTCATCCGGAAACAGGGCTCGCGATCGATTCGGCCTTGACATGAAGTGCGGTTGAGGTTCTAGCGTCCCTAAATGATCACGTCGGGGCCGCCGCGCCCGGACGTACGTCAGCTGAACGACCACCGTCGAAGGGATTCCGATGTTCCTGTCCCGCCTTCTCCGCCCGCGTACCGTCGCGAGCGCGCACTGCGACCTCCCCTGCGGCGTCTACGACCCCGCGCAGGCCCGCATCGAGGCCGAGTCGATCAAGGCGATCTCCGAGAAGTACCAGGCCAGCGACGACCCGGAGTTTCGCACCCGCGCGCTGCTCATCAAGGAGCAGCGGGCCGAGCTGGTGAAGCACCACCTCTGGGTCCTGTGGACCGACTACTTCAAGCAGCCGCACTTCGAGAAGTACCCCCAGCTGCACGGCCTTTTCAACGAGGCGACCAAGCTGGCAGGTGCCGGCGGCGCGAAGGGCGCCGCGGACCCGGCGGTCGCCGAGCAGCTCCTCGGCAAGATCGAGGAGATCTCGAAGATCTTCTGGGAGACCAAGCAGGGCTGATCAGCCGGCACCGGGTGGCACCCGCCACCCGGCTCGGCGTACCGCGTTCGGGAGGAACCGCATGACGTCGCGCACCGACCTCGTCGAAGAGTTGATGGGCCGTTTTCCACACGTGCCGCGGGAGGCGGTCCTCAAGGAGGATCTGCTGCGGGGCGGGCTCGCCTTCGACGACGCGGCACTGACCGACAACGAGCACGGCGACGTCAAGCCGAAGTCGTACTTCATCTTCTCCTTCGATCACCGGACGCTGCCGGAGTTGGGGACGGCGGCGCTGCGCCGGCCACCGGAGGAGATCGTGCTCACCGGGGGTCCGTACGGGCTGCGTCGTACCGTCGTTTCGGTCCGCACCAACCCCAGCTCGCCGTACCGCGTCGGCACCGACAGCGACGGTCGACTGCGCCTGTTCCTGGACGGGCGGCCGATCGCCGACGTCGGGCTGCCCCCCATGCCGGCGTATTACCGCCACACGCTCGCCAACGGCAAGTCGGTGATGGAGGTCGCCCCGACGATCCAGTGGGGTTACCTCATCTACCTCACCGCGTTCCGGGTCTGCCAGTACTTCGGCGCCAAGGAGGAGTGCCAGTACTGCGACATCAACCACAACTGGCGGCAGCACAAGCAGGCCGGCCGGCCCTACACCGGGGTCAAGCCCGTCGACGAGGTCCTCGAGGCCCTGGAGATCATCAACCGGCACGACGTCGACCGCGCGTCGCAGGCGTACACGCTGACCGGTGGCAGCATCACCTCGCAGGTCAACGGGCTGGCCGAGGCCGACTTCTACGGCCAGTACGCGCAGGCGATCGAGGAACGGTTTCCCGGACGGTGGATCGGCAAGGTCGTGGCCCAGGCGCTGCCCCGAGCCGATGTGCAGCGGTTCCACGACTACGGAATCCGCATCTACCACCCCAACTACGAGGTGTGGGACAAGCGGCTGTTCGAGTTGTACTGCCCGGGCAAGGAGCGGTACGTCGGCCGGGAGGAGTGGCACCGGCGCATCCTCGACTCCGCCGAGGTTTTCGGCCCGCGCAACGTGATCCCGAACTTCGTGGCGGGCGTCGAGATGGCCGCCCCGCACGGCTTCACGAGCGTCGACGAGGCGATCGCCTCCACCACCGAGGGGCTTGACTACTTCATGTCCCGGGGGATCACGCCCCGGTTCACCACCTGGTGCCCGGAGCCCACCACACCGCTGGGCCGGACGAACCCGCAGGGCGCGCCGCTCGAATACCACGTCCGCCTGCTGGAGGCCTATCGGGCGACCATGGACGCCCACGGCCTGTCCAGCCCGCCCGGGTACGGCCCCGCCGGGCCCGGGCGAGCGGTCTTCTCGGTCAGCTCCTTCATGGACACCCTGCCGTCCACGGAATCGTGACGGACCCGCTCGGCTGGCCCGCCCAGGTGGATCCGCCGATGAGCGGTATACCTCAGAGGTATAAATATGCCTCTGAGGTATACCGCTCAGAACCGCATCCGCCCCGACGAAGGTGCCGACGGTGATCAGCAGCGCGACACTCGTCTAGCTGGCGTACGTCTCGAACTCACCGACCCGTGGCGTACCGCTGGAGCTGTTGATCTTGAAGTTGATCTTGCTCATCGCGGCGGTCGAGAAGGTGATCGAACCGGCCCCGCTACCGGAGGCCAGGACGGCTCCGTTGTCGTTGTTGATCAGCTGCCAGGACCCGATGGAGCCCTGGGTGCCGGACGGCTCGCGGATCACCACCCGGGACACCTGGGTCGCGGAGCCCCACTTGATCGAGATCGTGCCGGTCGACCCGGCCGGCGACCAGTAGGTGCTCAGGTTGCCGTCGCGCACGTTGCCGTAGCTGGTCCCGCTGGCCTTGCTGGAGCCGTCGGCGCCGGCGCCCAGGCTGAGGTTGGTCCCGCCGGTGGGCGGAGGCGTCGTGGGCGGAGGCGTGGTCGGCGGAGGCGTCGTGGGCGGCGGGGTGGTGGGCGGCGGGGTCTGCGGCGAGCAACTGCCGTTGGACACCTTCAGACCCGTGTTGGCACCGACCGTCTGACGGACGATGTCCGGCACGCAGCTCGCCCCGTCGAGGCTGTACGGGTACGGGATGCTGACAGTGGTGTTGGAGGTCGGGTTGGGGCCGGCGGGGTAGTTCTCGCTGCCGGCGCTGGACCAGGTCACGTTGTCGAAGACGTTGCCGGCGACCTGCCAGTAGCCGCGCTCGTTGGTGTAGAAGGTGCCCAGGACGTCCTTGGAGTCACGGAAGTAGTTGTTCTCCACTTTGGCCCTGGCCCCTGCCCGGGAGTTGATCCCGGATTCATGCAGGCTCACGTAGTGGTTGTTGTAGATGTGGGCAACGCCGCCGCGTAGCAGCGGCGTGCGGGAGTCGATGTTCTCGTAGAGGTTGTGGTGGTACGTGATGAAGCCGTTCGACAGGTCGCTCTCGCTGGACCCGACGAGACCGCCGCGACCGGAGTTGCGCAGGATGCTGTAGGACAGCGTCACGTACTGGGTGTTGTCCTTCATGTCGAAGAGGCCGTCGTACCCCTCGGACTCCCCGCCCGAGGCTTCCAGGGTGACGTGATCGACCCAGACGTTGCGGACCGTGCTCTCCATGCCGATGGCGTCCCCACCGTTGGAGGTGGGCGAGCCCGACTTCTTGACGTTCCGCACTGTCACGTTCTGGATGATGATGTTGCTCGAGTCGCGGATGTGGATGCCGAGCTGGTCGAAGACGGCGCCGCCACCGACCCCGATGATGGTGACGTTGCTGATCTGCTTGAGCTCGATCACGCCCGCGGCGGTGTTGCAGCTCGACCCGGACACCTTGCTGGTGTTGCCGTGGTTGATGGTCCCGGTCACCTCGATGGTGATCGGGGTGCTGCTGCTGGTCCGTCCGCACAGTGCCGCGTGGATCGCCGTGCCCGTGCTGGCCCGCACCGTCTGCCCGCCCGCGCCGCCGGTGGTCCCGCCGTTCTGGGTGGCGTAGCCGGTGGCGTTACCGACCGCCGCCGACGCCTGCGGGGTCGGCAGCACCACCCCGGCCGCGATCACCACGCCCGCCGCAGCCGCCGCGGCCAATACCGCCTGACGTCGCAACACGACTGGTCGTCTCATGTCGCCTCACCTTCGCATTCGTCTCGTTCCAGGCTTCGCCCCGACGGACATCGCGACCGCACCTGCCGACGAACATCATTCAGAATTGGCGACAGTCAATCGCGAGGATTTCATCGAGGTCTCTCACGCCCTGGTAGAAGCGGGGATGTGTCGCGCGAACGGGGTGTGCCCGGTAACACCGCTCGCCCGACCGTTAAATGAAACATCGATGCAACGCAATCGTAGGAAAGCGGTTTCCCTGAAGGCAATAGCTGGCGCTTGCAGGTTTGTTGCAGTGCTCGCGGTAGGGGTCGGGCGCGCGGGCCAGCGTGGTCCGGCCCGCCGGCGGGGCGGGTTCCCGGCTTGTTGCGCGCTCGGTATTGACACCGTTGGGCCCGCCATCGATGCTCTGCTAAATCAGTTTAGCGACCGACTCACTCCGCCCCGTCCCACTCCTGGTCCCCGGGCGGGATCGCTGACTGAGCGCACCACCCCCGAGAAAGGACCCGCATGAGACTGCGACAAGGACTGATCCCGATCGCTGCCACCCTCGTCCTGGCCGGCGCATCCGGCACGGCGTACGGCAGCGCGAGCGGCAGCCGGGGCGCCACGGACGGAATCCGCAGCATCACCCCGATCACCACCGTCTACACGTACGGCCAGAAGGTCTCGGCGGTGGCGATCGAGTACGGGGCCGCGGTCAACCCCCGCACCCTCGACACCGCCACGTTCTCGGTGACCGACACCATCTACAACTTCCGCTTCAACCCCATCGAGGACCTGCCGAAGCTCGCCGACCGGACCGTCACCCACACCTACACCAACGGGACACCGGGCACCCGTGCCGACCACCGATCGACGCCGGGCAGGTACGTCATCGTCGAACTCGACCCCGCCGACACCGGCGGCTCGACGGTCATCGTCTCCAAGTGCCCGACCTTCCTCTGCACGGTGAAGGTCAACCCCGAGCTGCCGACCCGGGTCGTGCAGCGCAAGGACGTGCACGGCCAGCCCGGCCGCGGGGCCGGCAAGGGGCCGGTGCTCGCCCGGGCCACCCCGCGCGAGTCCCGACCGGTCACCGAGAAGCCGGTCAACCAACTGGTCGACGAGTTCACCTACGGCTCGTTCCTGAGTGGCGGAATGGTGCTGCCGTACCACTACCACCTGCCGAAGAACTACCAGCCGGGCCGCAAGTACCCGCTGATGGTCGTCCTGCCCGGTCACGGGATGGGCTGGGACGGTGACAACCTCGGCGTCCAACTCGCCGCCGACATCCCGGCGACCGCGTGGCTCCAACCGCGGTGGACCGGCACCGCCGAGGACGTCATCGTCCTGGCGCCCCAGCACCAGCGGGTCGGTGGGGCCGCCGAGGCGGACCTGCTGGTCAAGCTGCTCGACCAGTTCGTCGGCCAGTTCGCGGTGGACACCCGTCGGGTGTACGCGACCACCGTGTCGTACGGCTCCCAGCTACTCTGGGAGGCGTTCGCCAAGCGTCCGGACCTGTTCGCCGGCGGGTTGGTGACCGGTGGTTTCCCGGTCAACGCCACCCAGGCGACCGCCATCGCGGCGGCCGAGGTGCCGGTGTGGATCACCCACGGCGAGCACGACCACCTGCTCAACGTCTCGGGCGCGCGTAACTCCACTGCGGTGCTGCGGCAGGCGTACGCCGCCCGGGGCAAGACGCCGGAGCAGGCTGCCGACCTGGTGCGCTACACCGAGTACGCCGACGCCGCGTTCTCGTTGCCGGACTACCACGCGGCGTTCGGGCCGACCTACGAGGACGCCAGCATCCTGCGCTGGCTGCTGGGCCGGTCCAAGCCCTGAGGCCGCGGACCGGGCGACGCCTCGCCGCGATCCGGCAGCGCGATTCCTCGCGCAGACGGGTTACCGGCCGGCGTCGCCCGCGTCGGGCTCGGCAGCAGCGGGCGCGCCCCCGACGAGCACCGACTCCTGACCCTCCTGCCGGCCCTCCTGCCTCGCGCGGGCCAGCAGCCCGGCCAGCCGACGCCGCCGGTGCCGGGCCGCCGCCCGCAGCCCCAGGAGCAGGCCGGCGAGCAGACCCAGCAGTGCGAGCTGCGCCCACGGTACGACCCAGGTGGTGACGGTGGCCGAGGCCGGTCGGAGGTCGGCCCCGGCCTGGCCGTCGCCGAGCAGCGTCGGCGAGGTGCTGACGGTCGTGCGGAGGCGCCCCAGGGCCCAGACGCCGTCGGCCCGGGTCTCCACCGTCCGAGCGCCGCCGGGCAGCAACTCCTCGACGGCGCTGGTGGCGTCGTGGCTGGTCCGGCCCAGGAGGTCGGACAACGCCACCCGACTCGTTCCGCTGACCCAGACGTTGCCGTCGTTCTCGACGGTGTAGCGGACCCGCACCGTGCCACCGGCGAAGGGGTTCCACGACGGGGAGTACGTCACGTCGAGGCCCCCGACGGCCAGGGCGGCCTGCGCGGAGCCGTTCACCCGCAGCATCACTCGGAAGCCGACGCGGCTCTCGACGTTGACCGTGCCGCCGGTGCTGGTGACGGTCGCGGCGATGCCGGCCGGGTGGTCACCCGGCGTGGCGCCCTGGGGCACCGTGATCGTGAACGGCACCACCCGTGTCTCGTTGGGGCCGACGGTGACCTTCTCCTGCACGTCGATCCAGGTGCCGCCGTCGACCGAGGGACGGTCGGACGACAGCATGTTGAAGCGGCCCTTGTCGGTGAGGTAACCGTCGGCGGCCTTCAGGGAGAAGGCGACGGCGGTGCGGCTGAAGTTCCGTACCGCCAGGTGCTCGGTCACCACCTGCCCCGGATCCAGGCTGGCGTTGATCCATCGGCGTTGGTCCGGCCCGGTCGCGGTGGCCGGTTGGACCGTCCAGGTCAGGGCCTTCGGGTCCGGTTCCGCCGCGGCCGCGGTCGGCGCGGCCGCAACCGCGAGGGACGCGACGGCGAGGACGACGAGCGCCCGGCGCAGCGGGGTGACGGTCATGAATCGGCCCTTCGGCACGGGGCTGGGCGGGGGCCCGATCCGGGCCCCCGCCCAGGCCACTACTCGAACAGTGAGAGCGTGAGTGTGGAGCTGTACGCGCCGGCGGCGACCTCCGCGGGGGTCCGCAGGTACAGGTCGGCGTTGACCGAGTACGAGTCGCTGGCGACGGCCTCGGAGTCGAAGGCCGAGACCAACAGCTCCTGGTCGACGAGGCCGACATTGTTGCCCGGCTGAGTCGGCTCGTCCAGGCTGGTCACCACCTCCTCGCCCTCGGTGACCAGGCCGGTCTCCCCGCCGTCGAGCAGGCGCGGCTTCCAGCCGAAGTGGTCGGCGGTGATCGGCGCCTGGCCGGCTGCGCCGGCGAAGTCGGTCGCGCTGCCGAGCACCGCCCAGTTGGCGCCGTCGGGCACCTCGTCGGCGACGCGGGTGTCGGTGACAGTCACCGTCGGCAGCGTGCCGACGAACTGGCGTACCAGCAGCGTCGAGCCGTCCTCGGAGAGCGCGACGGCGTCGCCGGCGATCGACAGGGCGAGCACGCCCGGTTCCCTGATCTCGTCGATGTCGACAGTGACCCGCACGCTGGCGTCGTCACCGGGCTCGGCCAGTGCGGGCGACGGCAGCACCGCCGCTCCGGTCAGCACAGCGCCGACGACGCCGACCGCGAGTGTCCGCCGCCGTTTGTATGTGTTCATGTGATCTCCGTTCTCCGCCATGAGGGGTTATCCGCCGCAGGTGCCGGCGGGGTGTTGCACGGTGCGGACGGTCGTCACGTCGTGGCCGTCGATCGCCCCGGTCACCCGGGCCGTCGCCGAACCCGCCGGCACCGACACGGCACGGGTGTTGAAGGACTGGTAGGCGTTCGCGCCCGGCGCGACGGCCGCGAAGGACCGCTCGCCGTACGGCGTCTCGAGGGTGATGCCCACCGGCGCGTCGTGGTCGTTGCGCGCCTGCACCGCCACGTACGCCTTGCCGCCCACGCACCGCGTGGACGCGGTGAGCGTGACGGGCAGGTCGAGGCTGTCCGCCGCGAAGGCCCAGTTGTCGATCTCGAAGAGGTCGACGCCGGCCGGGCCGGTGTAGGTGAAGTAGACGTCGTGCACGCCGCTGACGCCGTCAAGTTCGGCGGTCACCTCGGCCCACTGTCCGACCGGGGTGTCGACAGCGACCGTGCCGACGACGGGACCGTTGACGTCGTCCAACCGGACCTGGATCTGCCCGCCGGCGGCGAGCGCACGCACCCGCGCCGTCAGGCTCTGCGCGCCGTTGTCCCCGAAGTTCACCGAGGACAGCGCCGTCCAGTCCCCGTTGTCGATGTCGCGCACCACGAGGTTGGGTGCCGCGCCACCGAACTGGGCGGAACTGCCGTCGACAGTCGTGGTCGCGACGCCCTTGCTCCAGCCGAAGGTCTCGGCCTCGAAGACGCGGTACGGGTCGAAGTCGCGGACCTGGTCTACGCCGGCGTAGGTGCCGACGACCTGCTGGATGGTGCCGTCCGGGTTGAAGGTCAGTTGCTGGATGTGCGGGCTGCGGTACCCCTGGGTGGTGTTGCCGTTGATGCGCTTGTTCAGCGTCGGGGCGTGGTACGTGAAGTAGTACCTGCCCCCGAACTCGAACACCGACTGGTGGTTGTTGCCACCGGTGCCGGCCCCGAAGAACTGCGACTGGTTCGGGAAGAGCACCCCGGCGTAGGTCTCCTTCGGCCACGACATCGGCCCGTCGGAGATCATGTAACCGATCTGGCCACCCCCGGGGTAACCGGGGAGCGGCTGCTGGTTGCCACCGAAGTCGTTCCCGCCGAAGTGCGAGGAGTACGAGAAGTAGTACTTGCCCTGGCGCTTGAAGACGTGGCCGGCCTCGAAGGCGACCGGGGCGTCGACCACCGCGGCCGTTCCCTCGGTGGAGACCATGTCGTCGCCGAGTTCGATCGACCGGATGTTCTTCGGGTTGTTGAAGCGTTCGGCCGGCGGCATGCTCGTCGACGCGGGACCGCCACCGAAGTAGAGGTACGGCTGGCCGTCGTCGTCGACGAACGGGGCCGGGTCGAACTTCCACGCGACGGCCTCGGCGCCGGGGGTACGGCCGTCGATCAGCGTGCTCGTGCGCTCGCTGGTCCACGGGCCGAGCGGCGACGCACCGGTGATCACATTGCTGGAGCCACCGCCGTTGGCGTAGTAGAGGAAGAACTTCTCCACTCCGTTCACCACCTTCTTGGTGATGCCCGGAGCCCACGAGTTGGCGGTGAACGGGGCCACCCCGTTGGGGCCGGCGACCTGGATCTCACCGTGGTCCGTCCAGTTCACGAGGTCCTCCGAGGAGATCACCGTGATCTGGTTGATGTCGCCGTAGTTGATCCCCGGCGAGACGCCCGTGGTGGGGTTCGGGGCGTAGCCCTGGGTGTCGTTGGTCATGTACATGTAGACCCGGCCGTCGTGCACGAGGCCGAAACCGTCAGCCCCGAACTTGTGCCCGATCAACGGGTTGTGCTCCCCGGGCAGCTTGCCGACCACCTCGATGGTCTTCGACGCGGGCGCGGGCGGCGCGGCGCCGACCACTGACACGTCGTCGAGCTTGAAGTCCATCAGGTGCAGAGCCGGGTCGGTGGACGGCGTGCTCGTCCAGGGGGTCTCGAAGAACAGGCGGGCCGTCGACACGCTCTGCGTCGTCGGGATCGTGAACGTTCCGTTGAACTGTGCCCACTGGCCCTTCGTCGCCGTCACGCTGACGAGGTTGGTGTAGGTGCCACCGCCGTAGTGCATGGTGGCGAAGAACTGCTTCGTCGCCGGTCCGCTCTCGTTCTCGTACTTGATGCGGGCCGTGAGGGTGTAGGCCTGGCCGGCCTGCACCTTGCCGCTGAGGTCCTGCATCGGGCCGGACCCGGTGGTCGTCCGGCTGGTCACGAGCGCCGCGTTCGCGCCGGAGTGGGCGTCCGACGTGGCCGACAACTGGGCGCCGTCGGAGGCGTTTCCGTTGTTGACGAACCAGTTGGCCAGGCCGTCCTCGAACCCGCCGTTGACGACGAGGTTCGTGTCGGCGGCCTGGACCGGCGCCGCCGGGGCGACGAAACCCGTGGCCAGCATCAGGCCGACCGTCGCGAGCGCTGCGACCCGTCCTCGGGTCGCCCGTCGCATTCGTTGTTCCACGAGACATCCTCCTTCATCTCTGACGTGCGGTCATCGGTGTACGGGGGATCGGTGGGTGCGCTTCCGTGGTGGTCCGGACATCAGGGGTCGACTGCCGCCACCGGTCCGACAGTGGCCGGCGGCACGGGACAGGTCCGCTGTTCCGTACCGCCGGGCCGGTCGCCGGTGGTGCTGGTCGGCGGGCCGAGGGCTCGTGGTGGGGCTATCCGCCGCAGGCGCTGGCGGGGTGCTGGGTGGCGTGGACGGTGGTCACGTCCCGGCCGGCGACCACCCCGGTGGCCCGGACCGTCGCCGAGCCGGCCGCCACCGACGACGCGCGGGTGTTGAACGACTGGTAGACGTTCGCCCCCGGCGCGACGGCGGCGAACGACCGGTTCCCGTACGGGGTCTCGACGGTGATCTCGACGGCCTCGTCCGAGTCGTTGCGCACCTGCACCGCCAGGTACGCCTTGCCGCTCAGGCAGCGCACCTGGGCGGTGGCCGTCACGGGCAGCGCCGCCAGCACTCCGAGTCGGGCCAACTGGTAGCTGAGTGCCCGCTCCGGTGCGTCGATCTGGTTCTGCGTGCCGAGCTGGCCGGCCCGTGCCGACGTCGCCGCCGCGAGCGCGGACCGCGTCGTGGCCCAGGCGTCGGCCGGGTAGTGCCGCGGGTCGAGTGTCTGCGCGTGGGCGATGGCCGCGTCGAGGGCGGTGGTGTCCAGTGGCCGGGCCTGCGCGGTCAGCACGTCGCTGAGCAGGTAGTCGTCGAAGTCCACGTGGCCGCCGGTCTCCTGGGTCGCGTAGTTGAACAGACCCACCCGGTGACCCATGAAGTGGGCGAGGCTGCCGTCGAGCGCCTGCGGGCCCACGCGGTTGCCCAGCCGGGTCCACTGGACCCCGTCCAGGCTGTAGTAGAACGTCGTCCAGAGCTGGCCGACCGGCGCGGAGAAGTCGAGGTCCGCCTTCACGTGCACCTCGGTCGCGTCGCCCAGCGACACCGTCGTGCCGGCGACGAAGTTCTCCAGCGTCGACTGGTCGAGGTCGACAGCGAACGGCTGCGACCGGTTCACCACGCCGAGGGTGTTGACGTCACCGACGCGCTTGACCGCCACGTACGAGAATCCGCGGTTGTAGGCGGCCAGGCCCGCGACGTCGCCGTTCTTCATCCCGGAGACGTCCATCCGGGTCTGGACCGACTGTCGTGGCCCGAACGTCCGCTGCGAGAGCGTGTTGCGTGCCTCCTCGAACCACGCCAGCTCGGCCCGGTTGGACAGCTTCGTGTAGACGTACTGGCCGGTGACCACAGTGCCGGCCGTCAACCGCAGCCAGCCGTCGCGGTCGGTCAGTGACCAGTACCGGTTGTCCGGGGCGTGGTTCCACTCCCACGTCAGGTCCAGCCGTGAGCCGTTGGGGGCGATCTCCGCCGGGTCGAGCGGTGCGGGGACCGTCCACTGCTCGTCCTGGTACGCCTTGTGCGGCGCGTCGTTGGCGAAGTCGTCCGAGGCGACGATGCTCTTCTGCCGCTCGAACAGCTCCTCGGCCGGGCTGAGCCGGATCGGCTTGTCGAAGAGGCCGTTGACCGGCACGACGCCGTTGGTGCCGAAGGTCGGCCACCCGTTCTGCCAGGTGGCGGGGATGAGCGCCGGGATCCGGCCGATCGGGAACGTGTCCCGGAAGAACATGCCGTGCCAGTCGGTCCCGCCGCCCGCCCGGCTGATCGGCACCAGGCTGCCCTGCGCGAAGCCGTTGGAGTTGAGCACTCCGCGCGCCTCGTAGGTGTTGACCCCGCCGGCCGAGGTGTAGCGCCCGAGCAGGTCCTTCGACCGGAACATCACCACCTGGCGTCCCTGTCCGGACGGCCAGGTGATGATGACGGCGTAGTACCAGCCGTCGATGTGATAGACCTGCGCGCCCTCGAACAGACCACCGATGAACGGCTGCCCGGCGTAGTTGTTGGCGGTGAAGATGTTCGGGTAGTCCTGCGCGATGGCGGTCAGGTCGGAGTTGAGGCGTACGGCGCTGGTGCCGCCGGAGCCGTAGAAGATGTACGGCGTGCCGTCGACGTCGAAGAAGAGCGACGGGTCGTGCAGGCCACGGCCGAGGGCGGTGCGCTGCCACGGGCCGTTCTCGATGTCGTCGGTGCGGTAGAGGTACGCCCCGCTGAGGTTGTTGGTGTTGAAGACGGCGTAGAACGTGCCGTCGTGGTAGCGCAGCGACGACGCCCACTGGCCCTGGCCGTACGAGTTCTGGCCGTTGCGCAGGGAGAAGGAGTCGCCGATGCTCGCCCGGTCGAAGACGTAGTTGACGATCTCCCAGTTGACGAGGTCGTACGACTTCATGATGGGCGCACCCGGGCTCAGGTGCATGGTCGTGCTGATCATGTAGTAGAGGTCGCGGCCCTCGTCGTTCTCGGCGGCCGGCACCCGCTCGACGCTGATGTCCGGCACGTCGGCGTTGAGCAGCGGCACCGAGTAGGTGCCGGCGCCGGTGTCGGTCGAGGTGTACGACGATCGGGGTGACCATCCGTCGGCGGCGTGCGCGGCGGCGGGGGTGGCCACCAGGCCCGCACCGACGAGAACGGCCGCCGATGCGAGCGCACACAGTGAACGGAGACGATCCGTGAGCACTGTGGACGCCAGTCTGGTCAACGTGCTGGTGGCGTGGCGAGCGGCGGCGTTCAGGCTGTTCACAGCGGATGCGCGGGCGATGTTCAGGACACGCGAGCGGACCGGCACGACCAAGGCGAGCTCCAAACGCGAGAGCGGCGTGAAGGCCATCGTGTTATCGCTAACAACGCCTGTCAAGACTATCAATGAAACGTGCCCGAACTATCCCCGTAACACCGACCACCAACCGCAGTGGACAGACGGTTCCCAGGTCGGACCCCGGCGATCATGAAGTTGTTGCGCCAACACGCCGTCATCGAAGGCAATAACTTCATGATCACCGGGGTCGCACTAGGCCCGGTCGCCTCAGTCGTTGAGGCAGGCGCGGACGGCGGCGGTGAGCAGATTGGCGCGCTCGTCGCCCATCCCGCGCATCTGGTTGACCACGTAGCCGAAGCCCACCTGATGCTCGGCGTCGGCGAAGGCCAGGTTGCCGCCCGCGCCGTCATGGCCGAAGCTGCGCTCACCCAGCAGGGGCCGGGCCGGTGGTGAGTGCAGCAGGAAGCCGGTGCCCCAGCGCTGCCCGGTGTCCGGCGGGCCGTGCCGCTGCTGACCACGTGCGCGAACCACTACCGCGTCGTCCACCGACGCCGCCGTGAGCAGCGGTCCACGGTGGAGTTCCGACACACAGGCGGCGTAGAGGCGCGCGAGGCCCTCGGCGGTGCTCACCGCGCCCGCGCCGGGAACACCAGCGGCCCGGATGGCGTCGTCGTTGAAGCTGACCAGGCCGTCGGCGTCGGCGGGAAAGGCGAAAGCGCCACCCATGGTGATGCCCCGTTCGGCTACCGGGTCCACGAACGGGTCAGGGTCCGGGGGCGGTGCCAGGCCCCAGGCGACGGTGTCGCTCTCGGCGGCCGGGAGCCCCAGCCAGGTGTGCAGGCCGAGCGGGCCCGCGACGGTGTCGGCGAAGAACGCGCCGGGCAGTTGGCCGGTGATGCGGTGGATCACCTCTCCGACCAGCCAGCCGTAGGTCATCGAGTGGTAGCCGTGCGCCGTACCCGGCTTCCACAGCGGGGCCTGCGCCTCGATCGCCTTGATGACCGGATCCCACGCCAGCACCTCGTCGAGGGTCAGGGAGCGGTCCACCGCGGGCAGACCTGCCTGGTGCGTGAGCAGCCAGCGCACCGGGATGTCCGCCTTGCCGTGTTGTCCGAACTCCGGCCAGTAGCGCGTCACGGGAGCGTCGAGGTCGAGCCGGCCCTGTTGGGCCAGCAGGTAGGCGCAGATCGCCAGGATCCCCTTGGTGCAGGAGAAGACGACGACCGGCGTGTGCGCGCTCCAGGGCCGCCCGGTACGGGTGTCGGCCACCCCGCCGTACAGGTCGACGACCTTGCGGCCCCGCACGTAGACGGTGACCGCGGCACCGACCTCTCCCCGGGAGGTGAAGTTGTCGCGGAAGACGTCGGCGACGCGCCCGAAGCGATCGTCGACGTCGCCGTGGATCTGCGGCTGTGTGACCACTGCCTACCCCTTCACTGACCCTTGGATCAGGGCCTTGATGAACTGTCGCTGGAAGATCAGGAACACGATGAGGGTCGGGGTGAGGATCAGCAGCGACCCGGCACACAGCAGCACCAGGTCGGTGCCCCACTGGCCCTGGAACGCTCCGAGCGCCCCGGCCATGGTGCGTTTGGTGGCGTCGTCCACGAGGACGATGGCGAGCAGGAACTGGTTCCACGTCCAGAGGAACATCAGGATCGTCAGCGAGGCGATCGCCGGCCGGGCGAGCGGCACCTGGACCCGCCAGAACAACTGCCACGTGCTGCTGCCGTCCACCCGGGCCGCCTCGGACAACTCGACCGGCACGTTGGTGAAGTGTGCCCGCATCCAGAACACCGCGAACGGCATGTACAGCCCGATCAGCGGCAGGATGATGGCCCAGCGGGTGTTGAGCAGGCCGAGGTCCTGCATCTGGTAGTAGAGCGGCGTGACCACGGCCTCGAACGGCAGGGTCAGACCCAGCAGGAAGAGACCGAAGACGAGTCGGCCACCGGGCACCCGCAGCTGACCGAGCCCGAAGCCGGCCATGGTCGCGATGAGCACCGACACCGGTACGACACCGGCCACGATGAGCAGGCTGGAGCGGAGCAGGGCGCCCATGTTCGCGGCGGTGAAGGCGTCGGCGAAGTTGCCCCACTGCGGGTCGGACGGCCAGTCGAGCCCGCTGGGCACTGTGCCCCGGGGCTGCAACGCCGCCGAGAGCATGCTCACGAACGGCAGCAGGGTGACGACGATCAGGGCGATCAGGAAGACCCGGCCGGTCAGCTGTTCGCGTCGGCTCAAATTCACTGCTTCTCCCCTCGGCTCAGGCGCTGGATCGGCAGCACACACGCCAGCACGAGCAGCATGAGTACGACAGCGAGCGCCGAGGCGAGCCCGACCTGCCGCTGCGAGAAGGCCAGCCGGTAGATCTCCAGGCCCGGCACTGTGGTCTGGAGGCCGGGGCCGCCGCTGGTGGAGATGTAGACGATGTCGAAGCTCGCCAACGCCGCGATGATCGTCACGGTGAGGCAGACGCCGATCTCCTGGCGCAGGCTGGGCAGGGTCACGGCGAGGAACTCGCGGACCGGACCGGCACCGTCGAGGCGGGCGGCCTCGTACAGCGCCGGATCGATCTTGCTCATGCCAGTGACCAGAAGGATCGTGCAGAGGCCGAGCAGCACCCAGGCCCCGATGACGCCGACGGCTGGCAGCGCCGTGTCGAAGTCGCCGAGCCAGGCGCGGGCGACGCCACCCAGCCCGACCGCGCGCAGCGCCTGGTTGACCAGACCGTTCGACGAGAGCAGCCAGCTCCACGCGATGCCCGCCGCCACCAGGGGGATGACCTGCGGGAGGAACAGGATGGTCCGGACGACGGTGCCGAACGCGCCGGTGGTGATCCGGCGAACCATGCTCGCCACCAACAGCCCCAGCGCGACGGGGATGAAGCTGAAGAAGACGATCAGGACCATCGCGTTGCCGATGATTTTCAGCAGGTCGCTGTCGGTGAAGACGGTGAGGTAGTTGTCCAGGCCCACCCAGCGGGCCACCCCGATGCCGTTCCAGTCGTAGAGCGAGTACTGGAGCGTCAGGACGAGCGGGCGCAGGACGAACACCGCGTACATCACCAGGGCGGGCAGGACGTACAACCAGCCGGTCCCGGCCGCGCGGGCCCACCGGAATCGGTGGGCCCGCGTGGGGGTGGGGCGGGCGCGACGATCGTCACGCCCGGTTGGTGCGCTGCCGAGGGCAGACGTCATCGGGACAGTTCCTTCTGATACTCGGCCTGGACCGCCTTCACGTACCCCTCGGGCGTCTGCTGGCCGGCGATCAGCTTCTGCATCTCCGGCGTGATCGCGGCGGCGAAGATGCCGCCGGTCGCGTTCGCGGTGAAGTCCACGGCGCCGTTCTCCGCGCCGAGCTGCTGCGACGCCTTCAGGGTCTCGGCCAGCACCGTGTTCGGGGCGGCGCTCGGCACCGGCAGGTCACTCGGGCCGCCGGGGCTGGAGCCGCCGACGGTCACCGAGATCTCGCGGGCCTTGGCGTTGGTGTGCACCCAGTTCAGGAAGTACGCGGCGGCGTCCGGGTTCTTGGCCTTGGCGGAGACGCCGAAGGTGTTGGGGGCGGACATCGCCACGTGCTTTCCACCGGGAGACTCGGTGGGGAAGAGGAAGAAGCCCACATTGCCGGGCATCGACTTGTCGAGGTTGGCCGACTCCCAGTCGCCGTTGAACATGAACAGGCCGTTGCCCTTCTGGAACTCCCCCACCATGCCCGCGTAGTCCAGGGCGTTGGCGTCCTTGGTGAAGTAGCCGGCCTGGGCCCACTTCTGAATGGTCTGGGTGGCCTTCAGGGCGGCCGGGGTGTCGAACGTGGCCCCCGGCTTCTGGAAGATCCAGTCGGCGACCTGGGTCGGGTCGCCGAACTGGTTCTGTAGCGCCTGGTGCGGGAAGTTGATGCCCGCGGTGTTCTTGTTGAACTGCATGATCGGCTGGACCCCGCCGGTCTTCGCCTTGGCCAGCAGCTCCTCGAACTCAGCGACGGTGGCCGGCGGCTGAGTCATGCCGATCTGGCTGGCCAGCTTCTTGTTGTAGAAGACGCCGGTGACGCTGTAGCCGAGCCCCATCCCGTACAGCGAGCCGGTGCCCCGGGTGTTCTCGCCGACGCGCAGCTGCATGAGCTGCGAGGCGGGGAACTTGTCCCAGCCGTACGCGGTGAAGTACGGGTCGAGGTTCTTGAGCAGGTCGTCCTTGACCAGGTCGACCATGGTCGGGAGCCGGATGATGTCGGGCGAGTTGTCCGAGGCCATCACGCGGGGCGCGTTCTCCACGATCACAGTGAACTGGTCCTCGCGGATGTTGAACTTGACGTTCGAGTGCTGCTTGGAGAACTCGTCGGCCAACGCCTTGGCCAGCGGGAAGCCGGTCTCCGCGTACATTTCGAGGGTGATCGGGTCGGTGCCCAGCTCCGTCTTGACGGCGGCATCGGACTTCTGCGTCGATGACCGGTCCTCGCCCGGCGCGCTGCAGGCCGTCGCGGTCATCCCGACCGCCAGCAGCGACGCGAGGAGCACCGTTCTCCGTCGCGGGAACTTTGTCAGCAATTCTGCCATTTCATGACTCCTTGACATCTCCACGCGTCCCGCGACCCATGGCCGCGCGACGGCTCCACCGGGACCACCGCGACCGTGCGGCCGCCACGACACGTACGCCGTGACCTGTCGCCCGGGCGCAGCACCCGTACCGTCAGCAGAAAAGAACCCGGCACGGCCACCGAAGGCGCCTCTGGATGCACCAGAAGTGGTCGCTAAACTGATTTAGCAGAGCATGCGCGCGGCACGGGGAGCTGTCAAGGACAACTTGGCAACGGTGCGGAAACGTCGGGTTCACACCACGCCGACGTGACCGGCGCTCGATCCCGGACGACGACGCATCATGATGGGCGGGAGCGGCGCCTGTGGCGCCGCGCCTGATTCGGAGGACTGATGGGCCGCAACAGAGCAACACTCGCCGACGTCGCGCGGAGAGCCGGGCTGTCCAAGACCGCCGCGTCGATGGTGCTCAACGGCAGGGAGGGCACCCGACTCTCGGCCGAGGCGCACCAGCGGGTGTTCGCCGCCGCCGAGGAGCTCGGCTACCGGCCCAACCTCGCCGCGCGCAGCCTGCGCACCCGCAAGACGGCCACCATCGCGTTCGTCTCCGACATCGTGGCCACCACCCGGTTCGCCGGCGACCTCATCCGCGGCGCCCTCGACGCGGCCCGCGAACGGGACCACGTCCTGCTCATCACCGAGACGCAGGGCGACGCCACCTTCGAGCAGTACGCCATCGAGGCCGTCCTGGACCGGCAGGTCGACGGAGTGATCTACGCGGCGATGGCGACCCGACGGCTGACTGTGCCCCCGGCCATCCTCGGGGGCCCGGTGGTGCTGCTCAACGCCACCAGCCCCGACGGCCTGCCCAGCGTGGTCCCCGACGACGAGGGAGCCGGCCGCTCCGTCGCCACCGCCCTGCTGGAGCTTGGCCACCGCGACGCGATAGCGCTCATCGGCCGCAACCGACTCAAGGAGGACGACCCGGAGGTCTCGCTCGCCGCCCGCGCCCGCCTGCACGGCATCCGGCAGACGCTGGACGAGGCAGAGGTCGGCCTCCTGGCCGAGTGTTTCTGCACCGAGTGGTTGCCCGAGCACGGGTACGCCGCCATGCGTAGCCTGCTGGGCAAGCCGAAGCGACCCAGCGCGATCATCTGCATGAACGACCGGCTGGCCTTCGGGGCCTACCAGGCACTCGGCGAGGCGGGGCTGACCGTCCCGGAGGACATCTCGGTGATCTCGTTCGACGACGACCCGATCGCGGCCTGGTTGCGTCCGAGCCTGGCCACCACGGCGCTGCCACACGAGCAGATGGGGCGACGAGCGGTCGAGCTGCTCCTGGACGGGGGCGCCGCCGAACCCTCGCTCGTTCCGATGCCGCTGCGCCGACGCCGGTCCCTCGCGCCTCCGGCCGGCTGACCACCGACCCTCCATCCGTGCCGACGGTTTGACGTTGACCGGCGCTAAAACGGTTTAGTGCTAGGTTTCCGACCATGCTTCGTCTACCCGACCACTGGGTGTGGGACAGCTGGTACGCGCGGGACGACAACGGCCTCTGGCACGTGTTCTTCCTGCGCGCGTCCCGCGCCCTGCACGACCCGCACCGCCGCCACCGCCGGGCCACCATCGGCCACGCCGTCTCGGCGGACCTGCGCTCGTGGCGCCTGGTCGCCGACGCCGTGGTCCCCGCCGACGCGCCGAGCTGGGACGACCTGGCGACCTGGACGGGCTGCACGGTCCGCGGGCCGGACGGACGGTGGTACCTGTTCTACACCGGGGTCGGTCGTGCGGAGGACGGGCTCGTCCAACGCATCGGACTGGCCGTCTCCGACGACCTCATGACCTGGCACCGGCACGGCACCGAACCGATCGTCCAGGCCGACCCCACCTGGTACGAGCTGCTGGACAAGGAGCTGTGGTACGAGCAGGCGTGGCGCGACCCGTGGGTGTTCCCCGACCCCGACGGCGAGGGTTGGCACATGCTCATCACCGCCCGCGCCAACACCGGTCCGGCGGGCACCCGTGGCGTCGTCGGCCACGCCACCTCAACCGACCTCGTCACCTGGACCGTCGCGCCGCCGCTGTCGACTCCGGCCGGCTTCGGTCACCTGGAGGTGCCCCAGGTCGCGGTCGTCGACGGCCAGCCGCTGCTGCTCTTCTCCACCGAGGCCACCGGCAGCGCTCGGCGCGACGACCACCGGATCTGGGTGGCGACCGGCGAGACCACCCTCGGGCCGTGGGACATTGCTTCCGCCCAACCGTTCGCCCACCCGCACCTGTACGCGCCCCGGCTGGTCCCCGGACCCGCCGACGACTGGTCCCTCATCGGCTTCCTCGACCACGTCGACGAGACGTTCGTCGGGGAACTCACCGATCCCATCCCGGTCCGCTACCAGGCCGCGACCGGGCTGACAGTGGTCGAAGCCCCGTAACCGGACAGGTCCGGGCCGAGGCGTCCCGCCCCGGCCCGGACCTGTCGGTGTCCAGCTACTGGATCAGCTGCGCAGCTGCCACTGCTGGTTGGTGCCGCCGCTGCAGGACCAGAGGATCAGCTTCGTGCCGTTCGCCGTCGCGGCGCCGTTGGCGTCCAGGCAGAGACCCGACTGCACTCCCGTGATCGTGCCGTTGGAGTTGATGTTCCACTGCTGGTTGACACCACCGTTGCAGTCCCAGATCACCACCTTCGTGCCGTTGACGGTGCCCTGGCCGGAGGCGTCCAGGCACTTGGTGCCGTAGACCATGAGCTGCCGGCTCGCGGTGTGGGTCCACCGCTGGTTGGCGACGTTGCTGATGCAGTCCCAGATCTGGGCCTGCGTGCCGTTGGTCGTGCTGGAGTTACCGATCTCGGCACAGCGGCCCGACTGGGCGCCCACGATCTGCACGTTCGTCGGGTTGGTGCTGCCACCGCTCTGCACGCCGGCCGTGTTGATCACGGTCTGCGCGCCCGACGGCCAGTTGCCGTTGCTGACCGTGACGTTGCCGTTGACGACGTTGCCGCGGTCGCCGTTGGTCACGTTCGTGGAGTTGTTCGTCGACCAGTTGTTGGTGACGGTGAAGTTGCCCATGTTCTCCGCGTACCAGTAGTTGGCGGTGGCCCAGGTACCGGTGGAGGAGAACACGTTGTTGCGGGCGGTGTAGTAGCGGGAGCCCTCGTCGAAGTAGAGCCCGAACCAACCGTTGGTCCGCAGACAGTAGTTCTCGGCGATCAACCCGCCCGGGTTCGCCGACAGCGAGTAGATGCACCCGCCGTCGGTCATCTGCTGCATGACGTCGTGCACGTAGTTGCCGATGACCTGGTTGTTGGCCGCGGTGGTCGCCGTGGAGTAGCGCGGCTGGTAGTTGTACAGGCCACGGTTGGCGTAGTGCTGGCTGCCGCCGGCGTCGTTGGCGCCCCAGCCGTAGCCGACCGACAGGCCGGTGTACGGCATGTTGTAGACCTCGTTGTGCGAGACCAGCGAGGTGTTCACGTAGGTGGTCAGGATCGAGACCACGCCCCGGTACTCCAGACCGAGATCGTGCACCTTGTTGTTGCTGATGGTGACGTTGCGGTTGACCATCCGCTGGTCGCTGGGATGGTGGGCGTCGGCGCGCACGCCGCCGACCACGACGCCACCGGCGGAGTTACGGGCGATCTCGGAGCGGGTGACGGTGATGTTGTTGGCCCCCAGGCCGACACCGCTGGCGTGGGCGTTGGCGTCGTTGCCGATGCCGATCGCGGTCTGCCCGAGGTTGACGAACTGGGAGTCGCTGAAGGTGATGGTGTTGGCCGCAGAGACCTGCACGGCGGCGGGCATCTGGTTCCAGTTCGGCCGGGTGGCCTCGAACTGGGGGCAGCCGGCCTGGCAGGAGGTCAGCGCGTCGGACGGACGGGACCAGGTGCCGGTGATGTGGGCGCCGGTCTGCTGGTCGGCGAAACCGTTGCTGCTGCTCGGGCCGAGCCAGCTGGTGCCGGTGAAGGTGATGCCGCTGAACGAGATGTGGTGTGCGGGCGCGTCGTAGGTGCCGCCGACGTTCACCAGGGACTGCAACTGCGGCAGCTCCACGCTGACCGAGCTCATGTTCTGTCCGCTGAGCGGGATGTAGTTGAGCTGGCCGTTGCTGGGATTGAGGTACCACTCCCCCGCCGAGTCCAGGAACTCGTACGCGTTGGTCAGGTAGAAGGGGCCGGCGCGGTGCGGGCTGGAGAGGGTGTCGAACCCGAAGGTGTTGTTGTTCCATGCGGGCTGCTGCATCGTCAGGAAGTTTCCGCTGATGCTCTGCACCGGCGAGTACCGGTCGGTGAACGAGCCGACGCTCTCCACCTCGACCCGGTTCTGGTTGCCGAGGTTGTTGAGGTAGCTGAGCGCGCCGTTGGTGAACCGCATGCCGGACGTGGTGAAGGTGAAGTCGGAGCGGTTCACGGCGGTGCGTGCCCGGGTGGCGACGGCCCCGTTGACGTAGAGCTGACGGGAGTCGAGCCCAGCGCCGACGTTGGCCCGCCAGATGTTCTTCCCGGAGTCGACGAGCGACCAGCCGGTGACCGCCCGGGCGCCGGTGATCGTCGGACGTGCGCCGGAGGCCGCCCGCCAGATCACCTGATAGCCGTTGTTGCCCGAGTCGGCCGCGGTGAACCGCAGCGGCGACGAGAGCCGGTACGCGCCGTTGGCCAACTCCACGACGATGTCACCGGACATCGCGCTGTTGATCGCCCGCACCGCGGTCTGGGCGGCGGTCAGCGAACACGGTTGGCTGGCGGAACACGCGGTGCCGGTGCCGGAGGGCGACGCGTAGAGGGTGGTGGTGGCCGCGAGGGCCGGAGAGGCCGAGGCGGTTACCGCTACCAGGGCGGTCACCGCTGTCGCGGCGGCGCCGGCCAGCAGTCGGCGCAGCGGCGAAAGGGACGAGGACACGGGATGGTGCTCCTGACGTGAGAACGGGGTGGGGGTGGCGGAGCGGCCTCGACCAGCGCGGGGGTGGCGGGTCGGGACGGTCATCCGAGGATCTCCCGGAGATAGCGCAGGCCGTCCGTGGCGAGACGGTCCTGCGAGGGGGCCAGTGGACGCCAGATCGCCGCGGCGGTGGCGATGGCCTCGTTCTCCGCCGTGAACGACTCGATGCAGATCGCGCCCTGATAGCCGGTGTCCCGCAGGACGGTGAAGAAGCGGGGCCAGTCGAAGTGGTCGGCACCGGGAGCGCCCCGGTTGGTGCCGCTGACCTGGACGTGCTTGATGTGCCGGCCGGCGACCGCGAGGGCCGCGTAGGGGTCGGCCTCCTCGATGTTCATGTGGTAGGTATCGATCATGATGCCGACGTTCGGCGGTAGCCCGTCGATCAACTCGACCGTCTGCTCGATCGTGTTGACGACGCTCGTCTCATAGCGGTTCAACGCCTCGACACCGATGCTCACGCCCACCTCGCCGGCCTGCTCGGCCACCGGCGCCAGGGCCCGCCGGAAATCCGCGTAGCAGGCCGCGCGAGCCGCTGCCGACATCCGCCAGGTGCGGCCGACCGAGGCGTACGCGGGACCGCCGACGCATCCAGCGCCGACGGCCGCCGCGCTCGCCACGCAGCCCAGAAGGTACGCCACCGTCGACTCGACGACCGCTGGCGCGGCGTCGACCAGTTCCCGCCCCGGCGGGGTGACCGCGCAGACGCCGGCGGCGACGAGGCCGTGCGCCGCCAACAGGTCCCGGGTACGGATCGGATCCCAGTCGCCGGGCTGCTCGATCGGCAACTCGACCGCGTCGAAGCCGAACGCGGCGATCCGCGGGATCAGCTCGGCCAGGGCCTTGTCGTCGACCGGCGAGGCCCAGACCCAGGGGTTGACGCCGATGGCGTACATCGGGCCCTACTTCCAGCGCTGCGGGTAACCGGGCAGGTCGGTGCAGCCGCACATCGCGTAGTGCAGCGGCGGCATGCCCGCGTCGAGGTACTGGTCCAGGTTGTCCTGGGTGACGGTCGGCTGCGGCAGCTTCCACGGGTTGGACACCTGCTGGCCGTCGAGGATCCGCAGCGCCGCGATGATGGGCGTACGCCACTGGTAGGTCGGATAGGTCGGCGCGATCGCGGTGAGCTTCTTGTCCTTCCAGATCTTCAGGAAGTCGAGCTGGTCCTCACCGTTCATCGGCGGAACGGGCTTGCCCGCGTCCTGGAACGCCTCGACCGCCGCGACGGCCACCGCTCCGGCGTCCATCCAGACCCCGTCGATCGTGCCGTACCGCTGGATGTAGTCGTCGACGATCTTCTTGGTCTTGGCCGGATCGCCATCGGTGAATTCGACACCGACGACGTCGACCTTCGCCTTGTCGAACGCCACCTTCGCCGCCGACCAGCGGGTCTCCAGGACGTCGACGCCGGGCAGGATCCGCAGGGCGAGGACCTTGCCGCCGGGCTTCATCTTCTGGCTGACGAACTCGGCCCCGACGTGGCCGAACCCGTAACCGCCGATGGGGTTGATGAACGTCACCGGGCACTTCGTGTTGACGCCACGGTCGAAGACGACGACCGGCAGCCCGGCCTTGCAGGCCGCCTCGACGGCCGGGGTGAGCGTGGCGGTGGTGTTCGGCGAGACGATGAGCGCGTCGCAGCCCTTGCCGAGCAGATCGTTGATGTCAGCGATCTGCTTCTGGTCCTTACCCTCGGCGTCGACGTGCACGAACTCCTTGATGCGGCTCTTCTGCGCCTCGACCTCGGCCTGCATGGTCTTGAAACCGACCTGCCGCCAGGGGTTGTTCAGGGCCGCGTTCGAGAAGCAGATCTTGTGTGGGCCGTTCTTCTTGAACTTGGCGGTGTCGACCATCGTCGGGTTGAGCACCTGCTCCCACGGCTTGTCGGCCGGGCCTGTCGGTGCCGCGTCGAGCAACGCCAACTCGGCGTCGTAGTCGGCCTGCACGAAGAACTTCGACTGGTCCCCGGTGCCGGAGCCAGTGGCGGCGGATGCACTTCCCGACGGGCTCGCGGCCGGCTCGTCGGTGGCACAGGCGGCGAGGGACAGCAGGGTTACGGCGGCAATCGCCGCCATGGAACGTCGCACTATGGTTCCCCTTTATCTCGACGAAGAACGCGTTGCCGAGACCGCCACGGCGAGCAGGATGATCCCGCCCTGGACGGTCGACCTGAGGGCGCCGGAGACGCCGTAGAAATTCATGAGGGCGAACAGCAGTTCGAGGGTCAGCGCGCCGAGCATGGCCCCGACGACCGCGCCGCGCCCTCCGCCGAGCGCCACCCCACCGAGGACGACAGCGGTGATGGCACCGAACTCCAGGCCGGCGCCGGCCTGGAACGACACGCCGCTGTAGCCGCCCAGGAGGATCGCCGCCACCGCCGCCGCGAGCCCGCTGAGGATGAAGGCGAAGGTCCGGGTACGCCACACGCGTACACCACTCAGCTCGGCGGTGCGCGGGTTGTCGCCGACGGCGACCAGCGTCCGGCCGAAGTCGGAGCGCATCAGCAGCACGGCCGCCACCGCCAGGACGACCAGGACCAGCAGCGCGTACGGCACGCGGCCCAGCACCGGCACGTCCTCGAAGGCTCGCCGGCCGAACCGCCGGAACTCCTCGGAGAGCCCACCCTTCGGGGCGCCGTCGGACCAGAGGTAGACCGCGCCGACGAGGATCAGGAACATGCCGAGGGTGGTGATGAACGACGGCACCCGCAGGCGTGTCGTGATCAGGCCGTTGACCAGCCCGACCAGTGCGCCGAAGGCGAGCAGGAGCAGCACCACCGGCCAGGTACGCGCCGGGTCGCTGTCGATCAGCCGGGCGGCGACCACCACCTGAGCGGTGACCAGGGAACCGACCGAGAGGTCGAACTCGCCGGACACGATCACGAAGTACTGGCCGGCGGCGAGCAGGATGATCGGCGCCGAACGACCGAGGAAGGACATCAGCGACTGCGGGGCCAGGAAGTCGGGCTGCCGGATGCCGACGAGTACCAACAGCACTGCGAGGATCGCGAGGATCGGCAGGACACCACCGGGACGCACCCGCGGCAGACGCAGCGGCAGGGAACGGGGCTGGACGGTCTGCATGGCTAGGCCGCCTTTCGCATGGCCCGGCGGGCGTAGACGGCGACCGCGGCGATGATGATGACGCCCCGGATCACCTGCTTGAAGAAGGCATCGACCTCGAGCTGGTTGAAGATGGCGTCGATGCTGGCCAGCAGCAGCACCCCGCCGACCGTGCCGATGACGCCGCCGCGCCCACCGGCGAGGGCGGTACCGCCGATCACCACAGCGGCGATCGACTCCAGGTCATAGAGGCCCTCGGTGCCGACGCGCGGAGCGCCCGAGCCGAGCCGACTGGCGAGGTAGATGCCGGCGAGCCCCGCGCACATCGAGCACAGCACGTGGGCGGTGACGAGGACCCGGTCGTTGCGGACGCCGGAGAGCCGGGCCACCTCCGGATCCCCGCCGACGGCGACCAGGTGGTGGCCGAAGCGGGTCCGCGAGAGCGCGAACCAGGCCGCCGCGGTGACAGCTATCAGCAGCAGGAACGACACCGGCACCGGACCGACGCGCTGGTAGCCGAGCGCCTGCACCAGCGAGGGTGCGGTGGTGCCGGCCGGGCCGTCGTAGCCGTTGTCAAGGTAACCCTTGAGCAGCAGCCCGACGCCGAGGGTCGCGATGAACGCGTTGACCCGGAACCTGGTGACGATGAGCCCGTTGAGCAGCCCGACGCCGGCGCTGACGACGAGCACCAGGCCGATCGCCGGCAGCACCGCGCCGTCGCTGCCGTTCATCGTCTCGGCCGCGACGAGGGTGCTCAGGCTGATCACGTACGCCACCGAGAGGTCGAGCGACCCTCCCAGGATGACCAGGGTCTGGCCCACCGCGACCAGCCCGAGGCCGGCGGCGACATGCAGCAGACTCACAGTCGTGGACTGGTTGAAGAGCTGACCACCGTCGAGCAGGACGACCAGCCAGCCGATCGTCAGGGTCAGGGTCAGGGCCACGAACACGCCCGGTACGGAACGCCGGGCTGGCAGCAACGACAGAGCGCTCACTGGGTCACCTCGGTTCGCGACTGCGGGGCTCGCAAACCCGGCTCACTCCTCGCGCTCACTGGGTCACCTCGGTTCGCGACTGCGGGGCTCGCAAACCCGGCTCACTCCTCGCGCTCACTGGGTCACCTCGGTTCGCGACTGCGGGGCTCGCAAACCCGGCTCACTCCTCGCGCTCACTGGACCGGCTCCCGCACGGCGCCGACCGCCAACGCGACGACCTCCTCCTCGGTCGCGCCGGCGGGCAGCTCGCCCGCGACGTGGCCGTCCCGCATGACGACGATCCGGTCACTCATCCCCAGCAGCTCCGGTAGATCGGACGAGATCATCAGCACGGCCGCGCCATCACGGGCGAGTCGGCGGACGAGGTCGTGAATGGCTGACTTCGCACCCACGTCGATGCCCCGGGTCGGCTCGTCGAAGAGCAGGATCCGCGGATTGAGCGCGAGCCATCGGGCCAGCACGACCTTCTGCTGGTTGCCGCCGGACAGAAAGCGGATCTCCTGGTCGTCGCCGGCGCCGCGGATCTCCACGGCGGCCAGCAACTCGCGTACGCGGGCGGTCCTCGCGGCCCGGCCGGACCGGGCGGCGAAGACGGCCCGGCTGGCGAGCAGCGCGTTGTCCAGCACCGACTGCCGAGGGACGATCCCCTCGCCCTTGCGGTCCTCGGTGACGTAGGCGATGCCGGCCCGCATGGCGGTGCGGGGTGAGCGCAGTCGGACCGGCCGGTCGTCGAGCGTGACGTCGCCGGTCGTGAACGGCGACACCCCGAAGATCGCGCGGGCCAGCGCCGAGCGCCCGGAGCCCTGGAGGCCGCCGATGCCGAGCACCTCGCCGGCGCGCAACTGGAGGTTGACGTCCCGCAGCTTCCGGTTTCCCGCGTCGCGAAGGTTGAGCCGCACCGGGCCCCGGTCCTCGGGGGCGGCCCGGTCCGGGTAGTAGCTGGACAGTTCCCGGCCGACCATGTGCCGCACCAGCTGGTCGGCGGTGGTGTCCGGGGTGTCCACTGTGGTGACCCGCCGGCCGTCCTTGAGCACTGTGATCCGACCGGACAGGTCGAAGACCTCGGCGAGCCGGTGCGAGACGTACAGCAGCCCGATGCCCCGCTCCTGGAGTCGGCGCACCAGCCCGTAGAGCAACTCGACCTCGTGGTCGGCCAGGGCGGCGGTCGGCTCGTCCATGATGAGCAGCCGCGCGTCCAGGGCGAGCGCCTTGGCGATCTCGACGACCTGCTGCTGCGCGACGCCCAGCTGCCCCACCCGGGCGTCGGCCGGCAACGTGGTCTCACCGATCGAGGCGAGCAGCCGCGTGGTGCGGTCGAGCATTCCCCGCCGATCGACGAGCCCGCGTCGGACCGGCTCGTGCCCCAGGTAGACGTTCTCCGCGACGGTGCGCTCCGGGAGCAGGTTGAACTCCTGGTGGATGATGCCGATGCCGGCCCGCTGCGCGTCGCGCGGACCACGGAACGTGCGCGTCGCACCGGCGAACTCGACAGTGCCCCCGTCCGGGGCGTACCCGCCCGAGACGATCTTCATGAGGGTCGACTTCCCGGCACCGTTCTCACCGACCACGGCGTGCACCTCGCCCGGCGCGACATCGAGGTCGACACCGTCGAGGACGCGGACTCCGAGGAAGGACTTGCCGATGCCCCGAAGGGTGAGAAGCGGCGTCGGCGGCGGATCTGACATCCCGAAAGCCCTCACAGACAGTAGTCATCGACATGATTAAATGCCACACTACGGCGGCTTCTAGGCGCTGAACAACAAGCTTTCGTGCCAACAACGAGGACTTACGTTCTTGCGGTGCAAACATTTCCTTGACACCGGCGAAACATCACACGTATGAAGATAGATGTTTGGATGCGGGTCCGCAATCCTCGATCAAGCCCGACTGCCAGGCTGGGCTGCGATCGGCAGGCGGTGCCGCATCAAGGGGGCCGAGCGCGACCGCCGTCCACCGGGCAGGACGTCGGACGTTACTTCGTGCATTGACAGTCTTCGATCTCTAGCTCATCCTGACCTCGTGGACCACGGGACGAGAACCACTGCCACCACCACGCTGTGTGACGTCCCGCAGGTCTGACTGCCGTTGCGGCGAACGGCATGAGGACAGACCAGCGCGCCCGTGTCCCTCACGTGTCCAGGTCAACCTGACACGTCGTGGGACCCGTGGTCGCAATCCCTACGCCCGCCCAACTAGGAGACGGCATGCGTCGTAACACATTGCTCATCTCAGTGATCGCCGGCCTGTTGCTGGCGCTCGGACTCGCTCCACCCGCGTCGGCCGCCCCGGCCTTCCGCGCCCTGGTGTTCAGCAAGACCACCGGCTACCGGCACGACTCGATCCCCGCCGGGATCTCCATGCTCCAGCAGCAGGCCGCGGCGAACAACTTCGAGATGGTGGCGACCGAGGACTCGAGCGTCTTCACCGCCGCCAACCTGGCGACCTTCGACGTGATCGTCATGCTCCAGACCTCCGGCATGGTCTGGACCTCGGCGGCGCAGCGCCAAGCGGTGGAGGGCTACCTCGCCAGCGGCAAGGGCATCGTCGCCATCCACAACGCCACCGACATGGGCATCGAGTCCGAGTACCCGTGGTGGGACCAGACCATCAACGGCGGCGCCCACATGCCCGAGCACTCCCCCGGCGTGCTGCCCGGCACCGCGATCGTCGCCGACAAGAAGCACCCGTCGACGGCCTCTCTGCCGGATCGGTGGAACCGCAGCGAGGAGTGGTACAACTTCGACACCAACCCGCGCGGCAAGGTGCACGTCCTGGTGACCGCCGACGAGCGCACCTACAACCCGGGATCCCGGGCGATGGGCCCGGACCACCCGATCTCCTGGTGTCGCGACACCGGCGGCGGGCGGGTGTGGGCCACCGCGATGGGCCACGCGATCGCCTCCTACAGCGAGACGAACTTCCAGAACCACATCCTCGGTGGCATCAAGTGGGCCGCCGGGAACGCTGCCGGCGACTGCGGCGGCACAGTCTGGGGCAACTTTGAGAAGCGCACCCTGGACGACAACACCGTCGACCCGATGGCGATGGCGGTGGCCCCGGACGGGCGCGTGTTCTACGCCCAACGCGGCGGGCAGCTGAAGATCTTCAAGCCCTCCACGAACAGCACCGTCACCGCCGGCACGCTGAGCGTCTACACCGGCGGTGAGGACGGCCTCACCGGCATGGCGCTGGACCCCAACTTCGCCACCAACGGGTACGTGTACCTGTACCACTCGCCGGCGAGCAGCTCGACCGATGTCAACCGGGTCTCCCGCTTCACGATGAGCGGCGACACGCTGAACACGTCCAGCGGCGTGACGATCATCGACATCCCGGCGTACCGGGACCGGACCTTCCCGGAGCCCGGCCACACCGGCGGTTACATCGAGTTCGGTCCGGACGGCAACCTCTACATCGGCACCGGCGACGACACGCCGCCGAACCTCGACCCCAACTGGCAGGGCTACGCCCCGCTGGACTGGCGCTCGGGCAAGTCCAACCTGGACGCCGCCCGGACCGCGGGCAACACCAACGACCTGCGCGGCAAGCTGCTGCGCATCCGTCCCGGAGCCAGCGGCAGCTACACCATTCCGAGCGGCAACCTCTACCCCCAGGGCACGGCGCAGACCAAGCCGGAAATCTACGCCATGGGCTTCCGCAACCCGTTCCGTTTCTCGATCGACGCGGCCACCGGCTGGGTCTACCTGGCCGACTACGGGCCGGACCGCAACCCGCCCACCACCAACCGGGGCCCGGAGGGCCTGGTCGAGCTCAACGTGATCAAGACGCCCGGCAACTACGGCTGGCCGTTCTGCCACGGCAACAACCAGCCCTACGCGCCGTACAACCCCGACACCGGCGTCGTCGGCGCGAAGTTCAACTGCTCCGCGCCGGTCAACAACTCACCGAACAACACCGGCCTGACCAGCCTGAAGCCGGTCGTCATGCCGAACATCTGGTATGGCTACCCCGCCTCGACGACCTTCCCGGAGCTGGGCTCCGGCGGCTCCGCGCCGATGGGCGGCCCGGTCTACCGGTACGACGCGTCGAACCCGTCCGCGACGAAGTTCCCGCCCTACTACGACGGGGTGCACTTCTTCTACGAGTGGTCGCGCAACTACATCAAGGAGGTGCACTTCGACTCCTCCACGGCGGTGACCCGCACCAACCCGTTCCTGCCCGGCGGTGGGTTCAACAAGCCGATGGACATGGAGTTCGGCAAGGACGGCTCGCTCTACCTGCTGGAGTGGGGCACCAACTTCGGTGGCGGCAACAGCGACTCCGGGCTCTACCGGATCGACTACATCCAGGGCGGCCGGTCACCGATCGTCAAGGCCACCGGCACACCCACCAGCGGCTCCTCGCCGCTGACCGTCCAGTTCAGCAGCGCGGGCACGTCCGACCCGGACGGCAACACGCTGAGCTACCTGTGGACGTTCGGCGACGGCACCACCTCGACGGCGGCCAACCCGTCGAAGACGTACACCTCCAACGGCAACTACACGGCCCAGTTGAAGGTCACCGACAGCACCGGTAAGACGGGCTTCGCCAACGTCCCGATCACCGTCGGCAACAGCGCCCCGGTGGTCACCATCACCACACCGGGCAACGGAGGCATGCTGACCTTCGGCGACAAGGTGTCGTACCAGATCACCGTGACCGATCCGGACGGCGGCACCGTCGACTGTTCGAAGGTCATCCTCAACCCGGCGCTGGGCCACGACGACCACGCGCACGAGACCACGGAGTACCCGGGCTGCTCGGGCACCATCTCCACCGACCTGCTCGGTGGGCACCCCGATGGCGCCAACCTGTTCTACGTGCTGAACGCGCGGTACACCGACAACGGCGGCTCGGGGGGCGGGTCCCCGCTCACCGGCACCGCGCAGGCGATCCTGCAACCGAAGCACAAGCAGTCCGAGTACTTCAGCAGCCAGTCCGGCATCCGGGTCGTCGACCAGGCGGCGGCGGAGAGCACCAAGCGCGTCGGTGACATCTCCACCAACGACTGGATCGCGTTCAACCCGATGAGCCTGTCGGGCATCTCGACGGTCAGCTACCGGGTGTCGTCGCCCTCCGGTGGCGGTTCGATCGAGCTGCGCGCCGGCTCGCCGACCGGCACCCTGCTGGCCACCACCACGGTGCCCAGTACGGGCGGCTGGGACAACTACCAGTCCACGACTCCGGTGAACGTCGCCGCCTCCAGCGGGACACAGACGCTCTACATGGTGTTCAAGAACAGCAACAACTCGTTCGATCTGGACTCGCACACCTTCGGCGGCAACGGCGTCGGGACACCCGGCAGTGGTAACGGCGGTGGCCTGGCGGGGAAGACCTACACGGTCACGGCGCAGCACAGCAACAAGCTGATGGACGTCAGCGGTGTCTCCACCGCCGACGGCGCCCAGATCACCCAGTGGGCGAACACCGGTGCCAACAACCAGAGGTGGCAGGCAGTCGACGCCGGTAACGGCGCGCTCTACCTCAAGGCGGTGCACAGCGGCAAGTGCGTCGAGGTGGTCGGCAGTTCGACCGCGGCGGGTGCCTTCCTCCAGCAGGCCACCTGCAACAACGGCAACCAGCAGAAGTTCACCGCCACCGCGACGGGAACCTCCGGCGTGTACACGGTGAAGAGTGTGCTGAGCGGCCTCTGCGTGGACGTCAACGGTGCCGCCACCACCGACGGCGCCCGACTGTTGCAGTGGACCTGCCACAGCGCCGCCAACCAGCAGTGGCGGTTCACCGCGGTGTGACCCCGCGGCTGTCCCGGTAACAGGTGACGTCCCGGTCGGGACCGGTGTCCGAGTAACGGAGCCGGTCCCGGCCGGGACGTCGTCGTCGGTCAGGCAGGCCGGCCGGGCGGCGCGGCGAGCAGCCCGGCCGCCGCCAGGTCGTCCCACAACTCCTCCGGCACGACGATCCCGGACCGTCGCACCGTCTCGACCGCCTGCGCCTCGTTGCGGACGCCGACCACCGTCGACACCACGGCCGGGTGCCGGCGGACGAAGGCGAGGGCCGCCTGCGGCAGGGTCACCCCGTACGTCTCGCAGACAGTGGCGATCCGCCGCGCCCGCTCGATCAGCGCCGCCGGGGCCTGCTGGTAGTTGTAGACGGCATCGGCCGGCGGCCGGTCCCGCGAAAGCAGCCCCGAGTTGTAGACGCCCGCGATGACCACGCCCACCCCCCGGTTCTCGGCGGCCGGCAGCAGGTCGGCGGCCGCACCCTGTTCGAGCAGGGTGTACCGCCCTGCGCACATCATCACGTCGACATCGGTCTCCCGGACGAACCGTGCCAGCATCGCCGACTGGTTCATGCCGGCGCCGATGGCACCCACGACGCCCTGGTCCCGCAGGTCGATCAGGGCGGGTACGGCCTCGTGCGCGGCCTGCTCCCAGTGGTCGTCCGGGTCGTGCAGGTAGACGATGTCGATCCGGTCCAGCCCGGTCCGGTCCAGGCTGGCCTCGATGGAGCGGAGCACGCCGTCGCGGCTGAAGTCCCACACCCGCCGGTGGGTCGCCGGCACATCGAACCCGTCGGAGTCCCGCAGGTGCGCGTCCTGGGGCGACGGCACCAGGAGTCGCCCGACCTTCGTCGACACCACGTACTCGTCGCGCGGGCGTTGGCGCAGCGCGGCGCCGAGGCGGCGCTCGGACAACCCCAGACCGTAGTGCGGCGCGGTGTCGAAGTACCGGACGCCCGCCTCCCACGCGGCGTCGACAGCCGAGGCGAACTCCTCGTCCGTCGTCGTCCGGTAGAGGTTGCCCCCCTGGGCCGCGCCGAAGCCCAGCTCGGTGAGCCGTAGCTGCGGGCGGCGCGGTAGTGCGCGCGACATCATGAGGTCTCCAGCCCGTAGATCCGGCGTGCCGTCCCGCCCCAGACCGACGCCCGGCCGGTCCCGTCCTGGCCCTCCAGCAGTTCCGCCAGGGTGTCGACCCACCGCTGGTACGAACTGGCGAGCAGACAGACGGGCCAGTCCGAGCCGAACATCAGCCGGTCCGGCCCGAACGCGTCGAGGGCGTCGTCGACGGCCTGTCGAAGGTCAGCCGGCGTCCAGTGCGGGAGCGGCACCTCCGTCACCAGCCCGGAGAGCTTCGCCGTCGTGTTGGGCGAGGCCGCCAACGACCGCAGGTCCCGGCTCCACTCGGCCATCTCCGGACTACCGAGCGCGGGCTTGCCCAGGTGGTCGAGGACGAAGCTCACCTCGGGCAGGTCGCGCGTGAGACGCGCGGCCATGGGGAGCTGGTGTTGGCGTACCAGCAGGTCGAAGACGAGGCCGGCGGCGCCCACCGCCGCGATCCCGCGACGGACGTCGGGACGGTCCAGGTACGCCGGGTCGCTCTCGGACTGCACGAGGTGGCGGATGCCGACGAGGCGTTCCCCGCCTCGGGCGGCCCGCAGACCGTCGAGGCGCTCCGCAACGTCGTCGGCGGTCAGGTCCACCCAGCCGACGACCCCACGGACCACTGTGTCCTCGGCCGCCACGCCCAGCAGGTCGACGGTCTCCGTGTCGGAGGCGATGGACTGCACCACCACTGTCGTGGTGACCCCGGCCGCCCGGGCCAGCGGCGCGAGATCGGCGGGTTCGAAGTCGGCGTCGATGGCCGCCATGGTCACCGGGTCGATCCACGGCTGCGGGTGCCGGGCGCGGGCCCAGAGGTGGTGGTGCGCGTCGACGATCCCGGTGCGCCCCGGCTCCTGTGCGCCAGTCATCGGCCCAGCCAGCCGCCGTCGACGGGCAGCACGACGCCGTTGACGTAGTCCGACGCGGTCGACGCCAGGAACACCGTGGCGCCGCCGAGATCGTCGGCCCGGCCCCACCGCCCGGCCGGGATCCGGCCGAGGATCGCCTGGTTGCGATCGGGGTCCTCGCGGAGCGCCTGGGTGTTGTCGGTGGCGATGTAGCCGGGCGCGATGGCGTTGACGTTGACCCCGCGGGCCGCCCACTCGTTCGCCAACGCCTTGGTGAGACCGGCCACGCCCGACTTCGACGCCGCGTAACCGGGGACGGTGATGCCGCCCTGGAAACTCAACAGCGACGCTGTGAAAATGATCTTCCCTCGGCCGCGCTCGACCATCGTCCGGCCGATCTCCCGGCTGAGGATGAACTGGCTGCTGAGGTTCACCTCGATCACGTGGTCCCACATCTCGTCCGGGTGCTCCGCGGCCGGGGTCCGGGCGATCGTGCCGCCGTTGTTCACCAGGATGTCGACCGGCCCGAGAGCGATTATGTCGCTGGCCAACCGGTGCACGGCCGCCCGGTCGCCGAGGTCCGCCCGCAGCGCGGTGAACCGGCGGCCGGTGGCGCGCACCCGGCGTTCGACCTCGCTGCCCTCCGCTTCGAGCTGGGCGGAGACCCCCACGATGTCGGCGCCGGCGAGGGCCAGGGCCTCGGCCATGGCGAGGCCGATACCGCGCCGCGCACCGGTCACGACGGCGGTCTGGCCGGACAGGTCGAACAACGCCGTCACTGGTTACCCTCCCGCACATCGAGCAGCACCTTCATGACGCCGCCACCCTCCAGTGCCTCGAAGGCCGCGCCGGCCGCCTCGACCGGCTCGACCCGGGAAATCAGCTGCCGTGCCGGGATAGCACCCGAGGCGACCAACCGGATCGCCTCCACCATGTCGTCGCGCTGATACAGCCGCGCACCCAGGAGTTCCAGCTCACGCCAGAAGAACCGGTGCAGGTTGACCTCGCGGGGCTGAGGATGGATCGCCACCATGACCAGCCGCCCGCGGGTGGTGAGGACGTCGACCGCCGTGGTGACGCCGGCCGGGGAGCCGGACACCTCGAAGGCGATGTCGGCGCCAGCGCCATCGGTACGGTCGTTGACCAGCGCCACGACGTCGGTCGCTCGCGGGTCGACGGCCTCGATCCCGATCCCCTCCGCCACCTCGCGTCGGAACGGGTCCGGCTCGACGAGGAGCACCCGCGCGCCACGGCCCCGCGCGACGGTGGCGATGAGGACGCCGACCGGCCCACCACCGACCACTACCACCTGGTCGTCGGCGGTCACGTTCCCCCGGCGTACGTCGTGCACGGCGACCGCCACCGGCTCGACGAGCGCCGCGTGGTCGAGCGGCAACTCCTCCGGAAGCGGCAGCACCAGTTCCACCGGCACCGTCCAGGAGGACTGCATGGCACCCGGTGAGTCGATGCCGAGGAAGTTCATCGCGTGGCAGACGTGGGAGTTGCCCCGCCGGCAGGCGGCGCAGCGTCCGCAGGGCCGGGTCGGCATCACGGTGACGGCCTGACCGATGTTCCAGCCGGTCACACCCTCGCCGACGGCCGCGATCCGGCCGGACATCTCGTGCCCGATGATCGCGGAATCGCCAACCCGGGCATCCATGTCCCCGTGGTAGATGTGCAGATCCGTACCGCAGATGCCGGTGTACGCCACCTCGATCCGTACCTGGCCGGGACCCGGTGGCTCCGGGTCGCGGTTCTCGATTCCGAGGTCTCGCTCTCCCCGGTAGACGACTGCCTTCATCGTTCCTCCGTCTCGACGGTCGGTACGTCGGTCGTGCCGACCGGGCATGGTCGTGGGTGCATCGCCGTCGCGATGCACCCACGCCTTTCCTTGTTGGTGGTCAGCTCAGTGCCGTACGGTCGGCGCCACCTCGTTGCGGGAGTTCAGCGACACGACAGGCACCTGGCCGGTGGGGATCACCCCGTCGACCCCGGCCAGCAGCCGTCGTCCGGCCCGCTCCGGCCGGACGTTGGGGCTGTCGGCCGTCTGCGCCTGCGGGCGGCGGTTGACCGCCCGGATCCGCTCCTCGTCCACCCGGACCCCGAGCCCTGGTGCATCGCCGAGGATGAAGGCGCCATCCTCGACGTGCAGATCGATGGAGACACCGACGGGTGTGTGCAGGTCCTGCAACTCGCTCGTCAGGTGGTTCGGCACCGAGGTCGCAGCGTGCAGCAGCCCGACCGGGCTGTTGCCGATCGGGCTGACCGGCAGGTCGTGGGCGTGGGCCAGGGCGGACGCCCGCAGGAAGTGGGTGACCCCCCAGACGGCCGCCATCTGGACGATGTCGACAGCGCCAGCGGCGATCAGCGGACGGTACTGTTCGAGCCCGGTGAGGTTCTCACCGGTGGCGACCGACGCGGACACGCCTCGGCTGACCGCGGCGAGACCCTCGGCGTCCCAGCGCCGGACCGGCTCCTCGATCCAGATGAGGTCCAGGGTGCGTTCCAGTTCGCAGACATGCCGGACCGCCTGCTTGCGGGTCCACGCCTCGTTGACGTCGAGCATCAGACCCGGCCGTCGACCGTGCCCGGCCTCGGTCAGGACATCCTTGACCAGGCTCAGGCGGTGCCGATCGCGCTCGATGTCGAGGCCGCCCTTGAGCTTGGCCGCTCGCAGGCCGTGGCTCGCGTAGACCTCGTACTCCGCGACGAGTTCGTCGTCGGTGAGCCCGATGTCCAACCCGGACGCGTAGGCGGTCACCCGCCGGTCCCGTCCGCCCAGCAGTCGCCACAGCGGTTCGCCGGCGGCCTGCGCCTTGATGTCCCAGAGCGCGGTGTCCAGAGCGCCGATGGTGCCGAACACCGGCCCGGCGTGGCCCGCCTTGAAGGTGTGCCGCAACATGCGGTCGTACAGGGACGTCACGGCCCGGGGGTCTTCACCGTCGATGGCTGGGAAGATCCGCTCGATCTCGACGTGCGGCCCGAGGCCGACTCCCGAGATGCCCTCGTCGGTGTCGACGATGACGATCGAGACCGGGACCACCCCGTCGGCGAACACACCGTTGGCGTCGCCGACTGGTCGGCCCCATTCCTGGACCGTGGAGAGCGTCCGATATCCCGTGATCCGCATGTCAACCCTTCGTGGAACCGGCGGCTACGCCGTCGGCAATTTGGCGCTGGAGGAACAGGTAGACCAACAGGACGGGTATGGCGGCGATCAGCACCCCGGAGGCGAAGGTGGGGATGTTGTCGGAGTACTGCCCGCGCAGCGAGGTCACCCCGATCATGAGCGTCCGGTGCTCGGCCGAGGGCATCATCACCAGCGCCATGAGGACGTCGTTCCAGCAGAACAGGGCGTTGAGGATGCCGACCGACAGCAGCGCCGGGGTGCCCAGCGGCAGCATGATCCGGCGGTACACGCCGTACACGGTGCTGCCGTCGATCCGCGCGGCGTCGACGATCTCCGGCGGAATGCCCTTGTAGTAGCTCGTCATGAGAAAGACCGTGAAGGGCAGGAACTGGGCCACGTAGACCAGGATCAGACCCGGGTACGTGTCGATGAGCGCGGTGTCCGCCATGATCCGTGCGAGCGGCACCATGATCACCTGGAACGGGATGAAGAGCCCCGCGAGGCAACCCAGGAACAACGCCGACGAGCCGCGGAACCGCAGTTGGCTCAGGGCGAAGCCGGCCATCGACCCGAACAGCAGCAGCAGGAGCACCGACACCGTCACCACGAACAGCGAGTTGATGAAGTAGCGGCCCATGCCGACGCTGTTCCACGCCGTGCTGATGTTCTCGAAGCGCAGGGCGTCGGTCAGACCGAACCGGTCGAGGATGTAGTCACGCCGGGTCTTCATCGCGACGTTGGCGGTGAACAGCAGGGGGTAGATCGTCGCCAGTGCGAGCAGCGACATGGGGATGGCGACCAACCACCGTCCCAGGCGGAGGCGAGACATCAATCCTCCTTTCCGGATCGTTCGAGCAGCTTGATCTGCAACAGCCCCACGACGAGCATGATCATGAAGAGGATCGTCGAGGCCGCCGACGCGAGAGCCGGACGGTTCATTTGACCCTGCTGCTTCCAGATGTAGAACTCCGGCAGGTACGTCGACCCCTCCGGTCCGCCGCTGGTCATCACGAAGAGCAGCCCGAACATCGAGGTCAGCATCCCGATCATCGTGGTCACGAAGACGAACTGGATGGTGCGCGAGAGGGCCGGGATGATCACGTGCCAGACGACCTGGCGCAGCGACGCACCGTCCACCCGGGCGGCGTCCAGGAGCGCGGCGTCCAGCGTGGCGAAGCCGGCGAGGAACACCACCAGCGCCATTCCGAAGGTGGCCCAGATGTGCACGCCCGCCACCATGAACATCGCGATGTCCGGGTCCCCGAGCCAGTCCACCGGACCGACACCGAACGACCCGAGCACGGCGTTGAGGGGGCCGTCGAAGGCGAGCAACAGGTTGAAGATCGCACCGACGATGACCGGCGAGAGCACCGCCGGAAAGAAGTAGACGCTGCGGTAGAAGCGGTGGCCCGGCACCCGGAGGTAGATGAACGTCGCGAGCAGACCGGGGATCGCCACCGCCACCGGTAGCAGCAGCACCAGCAGCCCGACGTTGCTCAGCGCGGTCCGGAACAGCGGATCTCCGAACAGCTCGCGGTAGTTGCCGAATCCGACAGCGGTCCCGTTCTGCGCGCCGTCACCGGTGAAGGAGAAGTTGACGCCCAGCAGCAGCGGGTAGAGCCGCAGCAGCACGATGATCAGGACGGCCGGGAGGACCAGGATGTAGGGGGCGTAGCGCTCGGCCCCCAGGCCGCCACGGGTGCGACGGGGTCGCGTGCCATGCCGATGCGCGGCGGGGGTGACCGCCGCCCCGCCGGCCCGTCCGGCCGAAGCCGGACGGACCGACGGTTGCGTGTTTCCCATCGGCACGAGGTCAGCCCGCCTGGTCGGAAGCGGCCAACTGCTTCACCACCTCGTCGACGGTGATCGACCCGCTGAGCAGCTGCTGGGAGAGGCGCCCCATCAGGTCCAGCGTCTTCGAGGAGAGCGCCACGTGCAGAGCGGGCTTGCCACTCTTCAGCTCGCCGACGATCGTGGCGACGGCCGGCCCGGCCTGCGACACGTCGATGGTGGTGTCGGCGGCGATCGCGCCGGCGTCGGCGTAGAAGGCCTTCAACGCGTCGGCCGAGCTCAGGGAGCGCACCAGGTCGGCGGCCACCTTCGGGTCCTTCGTCCACTTGGCGACCGCGTACCCGATGCCACCGTCGTACGGGAGGCTCGGGGTGGTGCCGGCGGTGACGACCGGGGCCTTCATGACGCCGAGCTTCTCCGGGGTGAGGAACTCGTTGAAGTCCTGCCAGTGCCCCACGTCCGACATCAGACCCATGACGTGGGCGGCCTTGCCGGACTGGAAGAGCGCGAAGGAGTCGTTGAACATGGCGGTCGAGTTGGCCCCGTCGCTGTTCATCTTCCTGTCGCCGGCCTCCTTCCAGGTCTGGAAGATCCGCTTGACGTTGGGCGAGTTCCAGTCGCGCTTGCCGGCGATCCAGGCGTCGTACTCCGCGGCGGTGAGGGTGGTCGAGCCCAGGCTGGAGAGCCAGAACTGGATGCCGACGCCCTCCTTGTTACCGAGGGCGAAGCACTTGGAGCCGGCCTTGGCGATGGCGGCGCAGTCGGCGACGAACTTGTCCCACGTGGTGGCCGGGCTCGCCGGGTCGAGGTTCGCCTTCCGGTAGATTTCCTTGTTGTAGTAGATGGGGTAGCCCTGGAGCGTCACCGGGGCGGCGTAGGTCTTGCCGTCCTTGGCGAACGCCTCCCAGCCGGCCAACCGCTGCCTGTCCTCGGCCACGTAGTCGTCGATCGGCACCAGCGCGTCCACCCGGTCGCGGATCTGGCCGCCACCGTTGAACAGCATGACGTCCGGGCCCTTGCCGGACTGGATCGCCGCACCGAGCAGGGTGTAGTACTGGTCGAAGGGCTGCGCGACGAACTCGACCTCGACGTCGGCGTGCTTCTTCTTGAAGTCGGCCTTGGCCTTGTCCAGATAGGATTTGGCGAACGGCTCGCCGGACTTCCAGTCCCACACGACCAACTTGCCGTCCGAGCTGGTTGACTTGCCCGAATCGCTAGCACTTCCACAACCGGCCAGGGCCAGGCCCACAACGAGGACGGCCGACCATATTGCGCGCTGTCTCATCGATTGTCACCTCTATATGGGGGGTGGCCGGCGGGTGTCCCGCGAGCCAAATGTTGACCGGAAGGTAACTCGTATGACGTGTGACGTCAACAGTCGGCCGTACACTGACCCAGACGTCGTGCCACGGCGAGCCATTCGGAGGGGGACATGACGCCACCGCAGGAGACAGCCCTGAACAGTCCGGCGACCCCGGCGTGGGTGCGTCGGCCGACCAACCTCGCCAGGGCGGTCACCGCCGAACTGGTGGAGCGCATCGTCCGCGGCGTACACCCGTCCGGGACGTCCCTGCCTCCCGAGCCGATCCTCTGCGAGACCTTCGGCGTGAGCCGGACCGTCGTCCGGGAAGCAGTGAAGATCCTTCAGGAGAAGGGGCTGGTGCAGGTCCGTCAGGGCGCCGGCACCATGGTCACCCCACCCTCACACTGGGACATGCTCGACGAACTCGTCCTCGCGGCCACCATCGCGGTGGACGACAGCCTCGCCATCCTCGACGACCTGGTCGTCACCCGGCGGGTGCTGGAGTCCGACATGGCGAACGTCGCCGCCCGCCTCGCCGACAGCGAGACCGTCGATCGCCTGCGGGCCATGGTCGACCGGATGGACGAGCTCGTCGACGACCACGTCACCTACCACGACCACGACCGGGCCTTCCACGACACGATCATGCAGGCATCCGGGAACCGGATCGCCCGTGGCGTCGTACGCGCACTGGAGAGCCAGGTCATCAACACCGCCCGGTACATGGGCCGGACCGAACGGGCGCTGTGCGTGGCGTCCAACCAGGGGCACCGACGCATCTACGAACGCATCGCGGCCCACGACCCCAACGGCGCCGCCGAGGCGATGTTCACCCACATCACCGAGGCCTGGCTGGTCCGTCGCAGTGGCTCGGGGAGCCCGGTCCGCCTCGAACGCTGAGGGTCACGGCAACGGACGGCGCCCGCCCCCGAGGTACGGGAGCAGGCGCCGCCAACTGAGGCCGACAGGAGTCACGAGAACTGGGCGAAGAACCTCCAGATCTCACCCTTGGTCCAGGTGGTGATGCCGCTCTCGGCGTAGGTGCCGTCCACCGGGCCGGGCATGTGGCCGTTGTCGTACGCGGCCCACTGAACCGGGTAACCGGACCGGCAACCCGAGTACGTGGTCGTGACGTGCGTGCGGCTGCCGGCCGCCGGCTCGCGCGGGCTCTGCGCGGTGCAGCCGTTGTTCCGGACGAACGTGTCGCGCAACGCCCGGCCACCCGAAATGCCCAGGACATTGTCCGAGATGCCGTGCAGCCCGAAGTACGCGATGGGCTGCGTACCGCCACTGCAGCCGCTGATCTGCCCACCGGAGATGACGGCGACGGCGCGGAAGACGTTGGCCCGCGCGCAGGCGACGGCGTAGCTCATGCCGCCACCCCAGCTGAAGCCGAGCGCGAACCGCTGCCTCGGGTTGACGCAGAGGCTGCTCTCGATCCGGCTGATCATGTCGTCGACGAAGACGATGTCCTCACCGCCGGAGTTGCCCCAGCCGTTGCCGAACCCCTGCGGCGCGACCAGGATCGCGCTGTTGTTCGACTGCTCCTGCTGGCCGTAGTAGGACCACGGGGTCCCGCTGGTGCCGCCGGAGGAGATCTCCTGCATGGTGCCGCCCCGCCAGTGGAAGGCGAAGATCAGCCGGTAGGGGTTGCTGTTGTTGTAGTTGGCGGGCACCCGCAGGATGAAGGTCCGGCTCTTGCCGTTGCTCTGGATGGTGTGCGTGCCGCTGGCCAGCGTCGGCGCCTTGCCGCACCCGCTGCCACCCGTAGGGGGTGGGGTCGTGGGATCGGTCCCGCCGTCGACGCGGACGAGCTGCCACTGCTGGTTGGTGCCACCCCAGTCGGCGTACTGCACGACGTTCCCGCCGTCGGCGGTGGACGCGCCCTGCACCTCGACGGCCTTGTTGCTGTTGCGGTTGATCAGCCGAACATAGCCACCGTCCGAGTCGGCCAGCCGGAACTGCTGGTTCGTCCCGTTGAGATCGGCCCACTGCACGATCGCGCCGCCGTCAGCGGTGGAGAAGCCACTGACGTCGAGCACCTTGCCCGAGTGCCGCGACTTGATCCGGTAGTAGCCACCACCGGAATCCACGAACTGCCACTGCTGGTTGACGCCGTTGTTGCGCGTCCACTGGCTTATCCGTGCGCCGTCGTTGGTGGCCGAGGCGTACAGGTCCAACGCCTTACCGCTGTTGCGGTTCACCAGCACGTAGGAGGCGTTGGTGTCCACTGTCGCTGCCGCCGCGGGCGCCGCGTTGACCGCGACGACTGCGCTGGCTGCCATGACCGCGGCCGCCGCCGCGGCCAACCCTGACCGCCAGCGAGATCTTTGTCGAGAGGCGGGACGAGCCTCACCGAGGGCTTTCATGGTCCACTCCTTCGATCGGGGTCACCCACGAGCGGGAGCGCCCGCGCGTGCCCTGGCGTGCGTGCCGGCGTCCTGGTGGTGGGGTCAGCACGTCTGGGGTGTTGTGTGCGGGCAACCCCGCGGCCAACGGCGTACGTCGATGGCGTTGCCACGATCCGGGCTTCGTGGCAGGCCGCGCCGAACCGCGCGGTACGACGTCCTGACTCCCGGTGGCCGGGTGGCCCGCGGGGTGAAAATTAGCGGGTGAGACGTCATACGTCAAACGATTGGTATCGATTCGCGCGATCGCAGCCAGCCGTGACGTGGCGGCCCGGCGGCCCACCCCTGGATGGGGCGGGCCGCCACTGGTCACACCTCGCCTGGGCGGGCGCCGGCCGGATCCCGAGCGGCCGGCAGCTCCCGCTCCCGCACTCGATGGCGGCGGTCGTCAGCCGATTCGGACCAGTTGCCACTGCTGGTTGTTGCCGCCCCAGTCGGCGTACTGGACGACGTTTCCACCGTCGGCGGTGGACGCGCCCTGCACCTCGACGGCCTTGTTGCTGTTGCGGTTGATCAGGCGTACGTAGCCGTCGGCCGAATTCGCGAGTCGGAACTGCTGGTTCGTGCCGTTGAGGTCTGACCACTGCACGATCGCGCCGCCGTCGGCCGTGGAGAATCCGCTGACGTCGAGCACCTTGCTGGAGTTGCGGGACTTCACCCGGTAGTAGCCACCCCCGGAGTCGACGAACTGCCACTGCTGGTTGACGCCGTTGTTGCGCGACCACTGGCTGATTCGCGCCCCGTCGCTGGTGGCCGAGGCGTACACGTCCAGCGCCTTGCCGCTGTTGCGGTTCAGCAAGACGTACCAGGCGCTGGTGTCCACCCCGGAGCCCGGCGGGGGCGTGGTGGGCGGGGTCGAGCCGCCGTTGAGGGCGTCCAGGACGGCGGTGTACGCGGCCTTCTTGTTGCCGTTGCAGTCGAACAGCAGGGCGTTGTCGGACCCGCGCCACGAGTCGCAGTCCCGTACACCCCAGGTGGTGATGCCGGTGCAGCGCGAGACGGCCAGGCAGGCGCGGGTGACGGCGCCGTAGATGTTGGCCTGGTTGCCGCCGGTCATCACGTCCAGCTCGGTGATCTGCACATCCACACCGAGATCGGCGAACCGCTGCAGGTTGGCCTGGTAGTCACCGGCCAGCGAGGTGCCCAGGTGCGACTGGAAGCCCACGCAGTCGATCGGCACGCCACGGGACTTGAAGTCCCGCACCATGTTGTAGATCCCCGTCGACTTCGCGTTGATCCCGTCGGTGTTGTAGTCGTTGTAACACAACTTCGCACCCGGATCCGCAGCCCGCGCCGCCCGGAACGCCGCCTCGATCCAGTCGTTACCGGTGCGCTGGAGGTTCGAGTCCCGACGCCCACCACCGCCGCCATCGGCGAACGCCTCGTTCACCACGTCCCAGGCATAGATCTTGCCCCGGTAGTGCGTCGCGACCTGCGTGACGTGGTTGATCGCCGCGTTCCGCAACGCGGTGCCGGACATGCCCTGCGCCCAACCCGGCTGCTGTGCGTGCCACAGCAGGGTATGACCCCGCACGCTCATCCCGTTGGCCTGCGCATGGCTGACCAGACGATCACCACCGGAGTGGTTGAACTGGCCCTGCGACGGCTCGTTGGATGCCCACTTCATCTCGTTCTCGGCCACGACACTGTTGAACTCACGGTTCAGGATCGTCGTGTACGCGCCGGTGGAGAGCTTGCCGGTCGCGACGGCGGCACCGAAGTAGCGACCCTTCTCGGCGGCGGCCGCCTTCAGGGTCGTGCCGGCACCGGATGCGGGAGTCAGCGCCACCGTCATACCGGTGGTGAGGGCGACGGCGATTGTCGCAGCCGCCAGCATCGTTCTCATGGGTTTCATGGCGTTCCTTTTCAGTGGTTGCATCGGTGGTGGTGATGTGCCACTTCACTCGGGGCGACCGATCGGGACGGTCTTCCTGGCCACCCGGCATCAGCACGCGCGGTCCGAGAGGGCTGTCGCCGGCAACTGCCGGTCCCGAGGTGACGGCCGCATGCCCTTGCGGACGTCGTGATCGGAGGTACGACCCGTGCGGCTCGCCCGGTGAGCCACGGGAACGATCGTCCTCTATATCGAGAGTGAGCGATAACATGCCGTTCGTCAAGACGTAACGGGCCGTTCACGCCGATCTTCCGGAACGCCGCGTTTCGCCCGGTACCAAACGCCCAGAGCAACAGTGCTCAGCCGCCGCGCGACCAGCGGGCGAGTCGTACCACCGCACTGCTCAGGCCACGCCGGACGGCAACGCTGTTATCGCTCACAGTCGCGGCCGAGACTCCCAGCCGTTCACGAGCACCCGGTAGCCGAGCCACTAGCAGACGGCTGCGCCGGGTCCACGTCGGCGCGCACTCCGGCGACCAGGTCGGCGGTGGTGTGGGCCGCGATGCCGGGCTGCGCGGCGTCGGCGAACCGCTCGACGACAGCTCGGACGTGTCGCTCGGCGGGTGCGGCGAGGCCGTCGTAGACGGCCGCGAACAACTCCCGTGCCGGGCGCCTGAGCCAGTCCCGTGGAAGCAGCTCCACGGGCAACTGCGGATCGAGGACGGGAAAACGCCGGAAGGTGTCCATCACCTCGGTACGGGCCCGCACCGCAGCGGCGCCGTCGATCTGCCCGGACCGCACTCCGGGCAGCAGCGGCGTCCACCGCCGGAGGAACCCGTCGTAGCTCCGACCGATCGCCTCGATGTCCCAGGCCTCGATCGGCGCGCGGTGAATGGCCGAGGCGAGCGCGCTCTGCCGCCCGCGAAACACCGTCACGGCCCCGAGGGTGAGCCGGTCGAGCTCGGCCCGAGCCGCGGATGTCAGCTCCTGCGGCGAGATCCACAAACCGTCGTACAGCGGCGCGTAACCGAGCCACCGGAGTTGCGCCCGCAGGGCCCGGCGCTGCGTACTGCGATCCTGCGGCAGCGAGAAGGCGACGATCGTCCAACACCCGTCCCACCGCGCCGTCGAGGTGGTGGAGGCGAGAATCCACTGCCCGCCGGCGGAGAGGTTGGCGGCGGCGGCGCGGCTGAGCCGGTATGAGCTGCGCCGCCCCAGTCGGCTGCCCTCCAACACGCCACGGCGGGCCAACCGACTGATCGCGGTCCGCGCTCCGGCCGTCGTCACGCCGGTCTCCCCGAGCAGCGCGACGATGGCCGCCGACGGGAGGGCGACCCGGGTCCGCAGCGTGTAGTCCGCCAACAGCGTCACCGCGACACCCTGGGGCGAGTTGCCGACCTGCCGGCGGGGCAGCCGGAGTGGCTGGTCTCCGTCGTCCGGATAGATCTCGTCGATGTCGAAAGGGCTTGCCACAGGCGCTCCGCGCTCCTCGGGGACGGCAAGACGACTGTAGACGGACGACCTATAAATCGACCCTCCTCGATTGACACTTCATCGCCCGGAGGGAACACTAACTGCCACGCGACGCCATTCGAAGCCGGGCTGGGCGAGCCACAGGTAGCGGGCATCGTGCGATCACCGCGGGAGTCGGGCACACCGCGACGGGATCGCACGGTCAATCCAGCCTGCACAGGAAATCGAAGGAGTCGTCCGTTGAGAATCAGAAGGAAACTGCTACTCGTCCTGGCCGCGTCACTGGTGGCGGCCGGCCTGGTGGCCCCCACGGTCGGGCCCGCGTACGCGGCGTCACTGACCGAGGTGACCAGCTTCGGTGACAACCCGGGCCGGATGCGCATGCACGTGTACGTGCCGGACAACCGCCCGACCCGGCCGGCGGTCGTGGTGGCAATGCACGGATGCGGCGGGTCCGGCCCCGGCTTCTACTCCGGGAGCGAGTTCGCCAGCCTCGCCGACCGCTACGGGTACATCGTGATCTACCCGTCCGCCACCCAGCAGGCCGGGTTCGGCAACTGCTTCGACGTCTGGTCGGACGCCGCGAAGCGACGTGGCGGCGGCAGCGACCCGGTGTCGATCGTCTCGATGGTCCGGTACGTGCAGCAGCAGTACGCGGCCGATCCGGAGCGGGTCTACGCCACCGGCAGTTCGTCCGGCGGCATGATGACCAACCACATGCTCGCCCTCTATCCCGACCTGTTCAAGGCCGGCGCCGCGTTCATGGGCGTGCCGTTCAACTGCTTCGCCAACGCGGCGGACTTCCCGCCCACCAGCAGCCAGTGCACCGGCGGAAACATGAACCGGACCCCGCAGCAGTGGGGCGACGCGGTCCGCCAGGCGTACCCCGGCCACTCCGGGCCCCGCCCGCGCGTGCAGCTGTGGCACGGCACCAACGACACGCTCGTGCCGTACTCGCTGTTGCAGGAGGCGATCGAGCAGTGGACCAACGTGTTCGGGCTGAGCCAGACACCCACCTCCACCGACACACCCCAGGCCAACTGGAACCGGCGCCGGTACGCCGACAGCGGCGGCACCGTCCAGGTCGAGGCCTACAGCATCCAGGGGGCCGGACACAGCCTGCCCTCTGGCGGCATGGCCGCGGCCGCCATCGCGTTCTTCGGGCTGACCGACCCCACGACGCCGCCCCCGACCACGCCGCCGCCGACCACACCACCCCCCACCACGCCGCCGCCGACCACCCCGCCGCCGGCGTCCGGCGCCTGCCGGGTGACGGTCGACGTCAACGCCTGGAACACCGGGCTGACCGAGAACATCACCGTCACGAACACCGGCACCAGCGCCGTCAACGGCTGGTCCCTGGTCTTCGCCCTGCCCGGTGGGCAGACCATCACCTCGGGCTGGAACGCCACCTACTCGCCAAGCTCGGGGCAGGTGACGGCCCGCAACGTCGCCTACAACGGCGGCATCCCCGCCAACGGCTCGGTGAGCTTCGGTTTCCAGGCCACCCACACCGGTAACAACGCCCGACCGTCCTCGTTCACCCTCAACGGCGCGTCCTGCACGGTCGCCTGAAACCCGGTCGACGTGCCCGCGAGCGTGCGCCGGTCACCCCGAGGTGGGGACCGGCGCACGACTCGTTCGGACGGCGCCAGGATCAGCGGTAACCGGCGGTCACCACGCTGGCCTGCACGGCGTTCTCGGTCGCGTCGGACGGATAGCCGGCGACCATCGCCCCCTCGTAGAAGGTGCCGGCGCTCAGGTTCGCGCCGCCGTCGGGCTTGCAGCAGTCACCGCCACTGCCCAGGATGATCGCGCCCTGCTTCTTCATCGGGCTGTATCCCGGCGGGAGCGAGCCGTCGTACAGCGTGTAGAGGCTGCCGGCCTGCGCGTCGCTGCCCTTGATGGCGAACCGGGTCGTGCCGTTGTTCTTCAGCGTCGCGGTGACGAACTTGCTGGTGAACGCGCGTTGGTTCGGGTTCCAGGAGCTGCTGCCGCCCGGGAAGAGACCCCATTCGAGGTCGGCCTGCACCCAGGGTCCGCTGCCGGAGCAGCCGCCGAACCAGCACTGCTTGCTGAAGTTGATGGCGTCCATCGCCCCGGCGGCGTCGGCCTTCCTGGTCGTCTCGCTGTTGCCGTAGTCGAAGCAGCAGCCGCTGTTGACGTGGGTCCCGCTGGTCACCATGTACATGCCCTCGGGTGCCGCGCCGGTCGGCACACCGGTGAGGTGTCCGTCGCGCCAGTAGCTGTTACCGGGGTTGATGTAGAGCGAGTACGCCTTCGCGCCGCCCACTGTCAGCGACTCCGTGGTCGCTGTCGCCGGCCTGCTCTGCGGGGAGCCCGGAACGACGCTCGACCCCTGGTACCAGAGGTCGTTGCCGCGCCCGGACTGGTCGAAGACGACAGTGATCACGCAGGTCGTGCCGGAGCAGAACGAGTCCTGGGTCGCCGCGTTGGCGGTGCCGCCGGTTCCGGTGAGCCCGATGTTGCGGGTCGTGTTGTCCGACGAGCGTCGAACCTGGTAGAGGTTGCCGGCGTACGCCTCGTAGAGCGCCCGCGTGGTGCTGTGCGCCGCGATGCACGGGGTGCCGCCGGAGGCGTAGATGTCGCACGGACGCGCGCCGGTCGGCGGGTTGGTCGGCGGCGGGGTGGTGGTCGGCGAGGCCCACTGCTGGTTGGCCCCGCCGTTACAGGCCCAGAGGATGATCTTGGTGCCGTTCGCGGTGGCCGCGGCGTTGGCGTCGAGGCACAGCCCGGACTGGACGCCGGTGATGGTGCCGTTGCTGTTGACGTTCCACTGCTGGTTGTTCTGGCCGTTGCAGTCCCAGATGATCACCTGGGTGCCGTTGGCGGTGCCGCGGCCGGAGGCGTCCAGGCACTTGTTGCCGTACGCCTGGATTTGCTTGGTGGACGTCCACGTCCAGGTCTGGCCGGCGCTGCCGTTGCAGTCCCAGAGCTGTGTCTGGGTGCCGTTCGTGGTGCTGGAGTTGGGCACTTCGAGGCAGCGGCCGGACGGCGTACCGACGATCGCTGTGCTCTGCCCCGGCACGATGGCGGCGGCGGCCATCGGGGCGGCGGCGGCCTCGGCGATCGGCGACGGGGCACCGGGGGTGGCGCCGATGCCGACGAGAACGCCGACCAGCGCGCCCGCCAGGGCGGTCATCCGTCGGGCGCGATGACGTCTCGGGATGAGTTCACGGGCTTTTCCTGGCCCGGTGGGGGACGGGGTTCGCACGAGGTGGCTCCTCGGAGTCGTGGAAGCGCGGTGGGGGTGTCGACGCGCCACGGGGGTGGTGGCGATGGCGAATCGATTCGCAGCGAATCGTATGACCTTTGTTTAATTCATGTCAATGAATGCGGTGGCGGGGTGGTGCGCTGGCCGTTGGGCGGACCGCCAGCGCACCACCTCCCCCGAGAGGCCTACCGCCCCAGGAGCCGCCACGTCTGGTTCAACGGGCTGCCCTGGTTGACCGCCCGGCAGGTCCACTGGTGCACCAGCGCACCGGCCGCCGTGGAGACCGCGTTGACATCGACGCACTTGCCACTGTGCCGGGCGACGAGCTGGTAGTCGTGCGAGTCGTTGCCCGAGTAGGTCACCTTGCGCAGCGTGAACTGCTGGTTGAGGCTGTTCAGGCAGGTCCACTGGTGCACGGCCGCGCCATCGGCGGTGGAGACGCCGCTGACGTCGAGGCACTTGCCGCTCTGCTGGTTGACCACCGTGTAGGTGTTGGCCACGCCGGCGACCGGACGGAAGTTCCAGAGCTGCTGGTCACCGCCGTCGCAGTAGTTCTGCTGTTGGACGTTGCCGTCGGCGGTGCTCAGGCCGGCGTTGTTCAGGCACTGCTGGGAGTGTTGGGCCACCGCCACCGACTGGAAGCCACCGTCCGAGGGGGGCAGCAGCGTGACGGTGTACGTGTCGTTCTGGTTGGTGTACGGCACTGTCACCGTGGCGTTGTTGTTGGACACCCCGACCACGCTGTTCGAGACCGTGACCGGCCCCGCCACCGCGCCGCCACCGTTGTGCGGGATGCGTTGGGTGAGGACCCGGACCTGGTTGTTCTGCACGATGCCGCTGGTGGTGTCCAGGCGTTGCAGGTTGACGGTCAGGTTCCCGGTGGTACGACCAGCGCCGATGAGCACCTTCGCCACCCCGGCCGCCTTCGTGGCGTACGCGTCGTACGACTGGCTGGGGGTCACCGCGACGATCTCCCCGACCTGGGAGGCGTAGTAGCGGTAGTTCCACCACTCCCCCTTGGGCTGGTGCTGTCCGGCCGAGTTACGGATCAACAGGTTGCCGAGGTCGTTGTGCAGGCTGCCGCCGCTGGCCCAGTTCGCCCGCAGGCCGTCGGCCCGGGCCCGCTCCAGGCGCGCGATGTACCAGGCGCCGTCGGCCGGGTTCTGCTCGTCGGGCGCGCCGTACTCGTTGATCTGGTACGGACGCGGGTGGGCGATGCCGCGCGGGTCGAGGGTGGCGTTGGCGGCGGCGACGTTCGCGACCGGGTCACCGGGCAGCGAGTGCCAGCTGATGATGTCCGGAACCGTGTTGGTCGAGCGGACGAAGTCCAGGTACTGGTTCCAGAAGGCGTGGTTCGTCGACGGTACGCAGGCGCAGCTCGGCCCGACGATGAGCTGGCTGGGGAACTCCGTCCGGATGCGCTGGTAGGTCCGCCGCCACAGTTCGAGGTACTGGGAGATCGGCCGGTTCCAGAAGATGGTGATGTTGGGCTCGTTCCAGATGTCCCACTGCACCGACAGCCCGGACGCCCGGACGTCGCTGATCAGGCGGGTCAGGAAGTTGTCGTAGTCGGTCCAGTTTCCGTTGTCACCGGGGAAGCGGGAGATTCCGGCACCGTCGGCACCCCAGAGGTCGTGCGGCAGGATGATGAACTTCCCGCCGAGGGTCGTGGTGCGACGCGCCTGGGCGAGTGTGGAGCTCCAGCGGCGGTCGTAGGTTCCGCCGACCCAGCCACTGCCCGGGAGCTGCGCGCCGCCGGCGCGCATGTACTGGAACTTGACGTCCCGGTAGAAGTGGTCGGCCGGGCCGCTGGCGTTCTCGGTCATGCCGTAGATCCAGCCGGAGGCGCGGTAGGTCGGCGCACCGTTGGTGGTGGCGAAGTTGACGCTGATCGACTCGTCGGCGGCCTGGGCGGGGGACGGGACGACGGTGACGGCGGCAGCGGCGGCGAGCAGGCCGACGACGAGTCGGGCCACGAACACGCGGGCTCGTCCTGACCTGCTGCGGGACGGGGTTTTCACGGGCGGCTCCTTGGTGGGGCGCGGGGGACGCTCTCCGGAGGGCAGCACTTGCGAATCGATTCGCACGGATCGTAGGACCGGGAACTGAACCATGTCAATGAAATGACGGCGCGGTGACGCCCATGTTGCCCAGCGAACCTCCCGGCGCGGCCAACTGACCCTTGACCCCCGGGTATGGCCAGACCTATCTTCGGGCGAACCGATTCGTCGAATCGATTCGCCTCATAGTTGGACTGGTCCAACCCGCGACGATCAACCGACACACCCCACCTGACGATCGATTTGAAGTGAGGCACCACATGACCGGACTCAGTCGTCGGCGGCGCCTGGCCGCCGTCGCCGTGATAGCTCTCGCCGCAGTGACCGGCAGCGCCTGCTCGTCGTCCGCCGACAGTGGCGCCGACGGTGGCGCGTACCTCGTCTGGGACCCGTATCCGCAGTTCGCCGACGACTCCGAATGGGTAGCGCTGCTCAAGAAGTGCGGCACCTCCGCGGGGGTGACTGTCGAGCGGACCGGCTACGACACCACCGACCTGACCAACAAGGCGCTGCTCGCCGCCCAACAGGGAAACTCACCGGACGTGCTGATCGTGGACAACCCGGTCATCTCCACTCTGGCCGAAGCCGGCGCGCTCACCACCACCGACGACAACAAGCTGGACGTCTCGGCCATGGAGAAGAACCTGCTCGGCGCCGGCCAGAGCGACGGCAAGACCTACGGGGTGCCGATCGGGGCGAACACCCTCGCCCTCTACTACAACAAGGATCTGCTCACCGCCGCCGGCGTCGATCCCGCCGCCGTCAAGGACTGGACCTCACTGACCGCGGCACTGACCAAGGTCAAGGCCAAGGGGAAGAAGGGCATCACCTTCTCCGCGATCGGCACCGAGGAGGGCAGCTTCCAGTTCCTGCCCTGGTTCTGGGGATCGGGTGCCCAACTGACCAGTCTGGACTCGCCACAGGCGGTGTCCGCGCTGACCCTCTGGACCGACTGGCTCAAGCAGGGCCACGCCCCGAACTCCGTCATCAACAACACCCAGACCACGAGCTGGCAGGAGTTCGCCACCGGCGACTACGCGTTCGCCGAGAACGGCACCTGGCAACTGGCCAACGCGGAGAAACTCGGCTTCTCGTACGGCACGATCGCGATCCCGGCCAGCGCGGGCGGCCCGGCCCCGGCGCCCACCGGCGGTGAGTTCGTCTCCATTCCGGTGCAGAAGAAGACCGGCCGGTACGAGACGTCGCAGAAGCTCGTCACCTGCCTGACCAACGCCGACAACCTCCTCACCACGGACACCACCCTCTCCTACGTCGCGCCCGTCGCCGCCGTACAGGAGCGACAGGCCACCGCGGACCCCAAGCTCAAGGTCTGGGTGGAGGCGGTCCGGGCAGCCAAGGGCCGCACCGGTGACAACCTCGGCACGAAGTACCCGAAGATCTCCGAAGCGCTGTGGACCGCGGTGCAGTCGGCCCTCAGCGGCGGAAAGTCGCCACAGGAGGCACTGGCCGCCGCGCAGACCGCCGCCTCGACCAGGTAAGCGATCCGAACCGACACCATGCCCTCCACGACAGAGACCTCCACCGCCGTACGGGACCAGGGTGGGGCGGCGAGCGCTGCCCCACCCGGGCCTCCCCCGTCCCGTGCCCGCCGGCCCAGCCGATGGTGGGCGTGGGGCTTCCTGGCACCCGTGACCATCTACCTGGCGGCCTTCTACGCCTACCCGCTCTACCGCAACGTCGAGTTGAGTCTGCGCGAGTACACCGTCCGCTCGTTCGTGCAGGGCGGGGCGCCCTTCGCCGGCCTCGACAACTACCGGACGGTCCTGACCGACCCGGCGTTCGGGCCGACGCTGACGCACACACTGGTCTTCACCGCGGCCTCGCTCACCTTCCAGTTCACCATCGGCATGGCCCTGGCCCTCTTCTTCCACCAGCACTTCCCGCTGTCGCGCACGCTGCGGGCGCTGATCCTCGTACCGTGGCTGCTGCCACTGATCGTCTCGGCGTCGACCTGGTCGTGGCTGCTCAACAGCGATTCGGGGCTGGTCAACGCGGCGCTCGGCGTCGTCGGGATCGACCCGGTCAACTGGCTCACCTCGCCGGGCTGGTCACTCACCTCGGTGATCATCGCGAACATCTGGATCGGCATCCCGTTCAACCTGGTGGTGCTCTACAGCGGCCTACAGGCGATCCCGACCGAGATGTACGAGGCGTCCGCGCTCGACGGCGCGACGGGGTGGCAACGGTTCTGGGGAATCACCTTCCCGTTGCTGCGTCCCGTCTCCCTGATCACGCTGCTGCTGGGGCTGATCTACACGCTGAAGGTCTTCGACATCATCTGGATCATGACGAAGGGCGGCCCGACCGGCTCCTCGGCAACGCTCGCCACCTGGTCGTACCGGCTCGGCTTCGGCAACCTGCTGCCCGAGTTCGGCCCGGGCGCGGCCATCGGGAACCTGCTCATCGTGCTGGCTCTGATCGCCGGCCTCGTCTACATCCGGATCGAGCGGAGGCAGCAGCTGCGATGACCACCTCGACGCCTCGGGCCTGGTGGAAGACCGGCGTCGGCCTGGTGCTGACCGGGCTGATGCTCTTCCCCGTCTACTGGATGATCAATGTGTCCTTCACCCGGGACCAGGACATGCGGGCCAGTCCCCCGCACCTCTTCCCCACCAACGGCACCCTGGACGGCTACCGGGCGGTGCTCGACCAGCAACTGCCGTACCTCGGCACCAGCTTCCTGGTCGGCCTCGGCACTGTGGCGCTGACCGTGGCGCTTGCCGCGCCCGCCGGTTACGCGCTGGCGAAGCTCCGGCCACCCGGCGGGCCGGCGCTGAGTTTCCTGCTGCTGATCGCGCAGATGATCCCGGGGATCATCATGGCGATGGGCTTCTACGCCATCTACCTCACCCTCGGCGTCCTCAACACGCTGCCCGGCCTGATCCTGGCCGACACGACGCTCGCGGTGCCGTTCGCTGTCCTGATCTTCACGGCGTTCATGTCCGGCATCCCCGACGAGCTGCTCCAGGCCGCCGTGGTCGACGGCGCCGGTCGGCTGCGGACCTTCTGGTCGGTCGTGCTGCCGGTCAGCCGCAACTCGATCGTCACGGTGTCGCTCTTCGCGTTCCTGTGGTCCTGGTCGGACTTCATCTTCGCCTCGACCCTGGCCGGCGGCGGCGACCACCAGCCGATCACCCTCGGCATCTACCACTACATCGGCAACAACAACCAGCAGTGGAACGCCATCATGGCCACCGCCGTCGTCGCCTCGATCCCCGCCGCCGTGCTGCTGATCCTGGCCCAGCGGTACGTCTCGATGGGCGTGACCGCCGGCGCCGTCAAGGACTGACCATCCGCGGCGGTCGAGGACTGACCACCCGCACCACAGAAAGGCACCCGCCACCCATGACCGCCGCCCCGTCCGGTCCGGAGTTCGGAATCCAGGACATCCCCTTCAGCTACCGCGGATCCTGGTTCAACATCTCCCCGGTGGTAGCCGAGAAGACGTACGCCGACGATCTGCACCTGGTCTCCCACCAGACCGGGCTGCACCCCGTACTGCGGCTCACCCCCACCGTCGCCGGCACCACAGTCGTCGCCACGCCCGCGCTGCTGACCTGGCGCAACGGAGCCGACCGGATCGAGGCCGTCTACGACGGGCCGGACACCCTGCGGATCCGGGGCCACCGGCTGGGCCTGCGGGTGGCAGCGGCCGCCCACACCCTCACCCCGTTCAGCGGGACCTACCTGTACGCCGATCCGGTCGACGGATCACACGTGTTCACCTCGTACGAGACCGGTCGCCGCTACCGGATCACGGTGCTCTCCGGCGCTCTGCTGCGGACCGACGGCGCGCAGGCGCTCGGCACCGCCGACCGGTCCCTGGACCTTCGCGGCGACCAGCCCTGGGAGATCGCGATCGAGGAGTACGCCACCGCCCGCCGCCCGTACGTCGGAGCCGTCACCTTCGAGCAGTTGTGCCGCGACCGGTTCGCGGAGTTCACCGCGTTCGTCGACGCGATCGCGCCCTGGCGCGGCCCGGAGACCCCGGCCGCCGAGCTGGCCGCGTACGTCCTGTGGTCGGCCACTGTCGCCCCGGCGGGCTTCGTCACCCGGCCGGCCGTCCTGATGTCCAAGCACTGGATGGACAAGGTGTGGAGCTGGGACCACTGCTTCAACGCGATCGCCCTGGCGGCCGGCGAGCCGGAGCTGGCCTGGCACCAGTTCCAGTTGCCCTTCGACCACCAGGACGAGGCCGGCGCCCTCCCCGACTCGGTCACCCACTCCGAGGTGCTGCACAACTACGTCAAGCCCCCCATCCACGGATGGGCCCTCCGGCACCTGCGCCGACGCCTTCCCCAGCCGCCGGATCGGGCGGCGCTGGCGCAGACGTACGACCGGCTCACCCGCTGGACCGGGTTCTGGCTCGACGCGCGACGCGCCCCCGGCCACGACCTGCCGCACTACCAGCACGGCAACGACAGCGGCTGGGACAACGCCACCACCTTCGACGAGAACCGGGTCCTCGAGACGGCTGACCTCGCCGCGTTCCTGGTCTCGCAGCTTCGCTGCCTCGCCGACCTCGCCACCGAGCTGGGTGAGCCCGCCACCCGCTGGTCCCGGGAGGCCGACCGGATCCATCGGGCCATGCTGCGCGACCTGTGGGACGGTGAACGCTTCTGCGCCCGGGACCCCCACACCGGGCACCGGCGAGCCAGCCGCAGCCTGCTCGACCTGATGCCCGTCGCGCTCGGGGCCGACCTGCCGGCCCCGGTCGCCGCCGCGCTGGCGCGCGGCGTCGAAAGCCACCTGACCACGCACGGGCTGGCCACCGAGCCGACGGACTCGGCCCACTACCTCGCCGACGGCTACTGGCGTGGCCCGATCTGGGCGCCCTCCACCGTCCTGGTCGAGGACGGCCTCCGCCGGGCCGGGCAGACCAGGATCGCCGACGACATCAGTCGGCGGTTCCTCGCGCTGTGCGAGAAGTCCGGCTTCGCGGAGAACTTCGACGCCGAGACCGGCACCGGGCTGCGGGACCGCGCCTACACCTGGACCGCCAGCAGCTACCTCATCCTCGCCGCCGCCCAGGAGGAACGGCGGGTCTGGGGCGGGTAGTCCTGTCGGATCAGCGGCCCCGGACCGGGCCGGTGCTGGAACGCAACGAGATGGGCGGGCTGTACAGGCGGTGTCGTGGCACGGCGCCGGGAGCCGCGATGATCTCCAGAAGCAGCGACACCGCCTCGGCGCCCATCTCGACCATCGGCACGTCGGCGGCGGTCAGCGGCGGGCGGAAATCCTCCGCCCAGTGCTGCGCGGCGACTCCGGTGACGGAGAAGTCGCGTGGCACTGACAGCCCGGCGCCGGTCAACGCGCGCTGTATTCCGGGCAGTGCGGCCTCGTTGATGGTGGCCACCGCCGTGACCTCCGGGTGCGTCGCGAGCAGCTGCTCCATACACGCCTCGCCGGAGGCGGTGTCGTCGCCACTGCAGACCTCCACGCCGGTCAACCCCCGTTCCGCCGCCGCCGCACGAAAGCCGGTCAGCGCGCGATGGCTGGGGCCGTACCCGGCGGCCACCAACTCGGCGGACCGGTTCACGAGTGCCACGTGCCGGTGCCCCAGGTCGGCCAGGTGCTGCACGCACCGGGCGATCAGCCCGGCGTAGTCGATGTCGATCCAGCTCATCCCGTGCGGCTCGGCGGTCCGGCCGATGGTGACGAACGGCAGCCCGGCCTTGGTCAGCCGGGTCACCCGGTCGTCCGCCAACCGGATCTCCATGAGGACCACGCCGTCCACCCGACGCCCGGTGACGATCCGCTCGAACGACCGGTCATGGTCGCCACCGGAGGGGGACAGCAGCACGTCGAGGTCGTGGCGGGCGGCGGCCTCGACGACGCTGGCGACGAAGCCCAGCTGCATGTCGGTCAACCGCTGGCTCGCGGGCGGGATGACCAGACCGAGGGTGCGGGTGCGCCCCTCCTTGAGAGCACGGGCGCTGGCGTTCGGCCGGTAGTCCAACTCGTCGATGACCGACTGGATCCGTTGCCGGGTCGCCTCCGACACGCTGCGTTTTCCGCTGAGCACGTAGGAGACGGTGCTGCGGGACACCCCCGCCCGGCGAGCGATTTCCCCGATGTTCATCAATCGCCCTCGAATCGATTTTTGCCCCGACACGGGGACGCACCTTGCTCCGCCGACCAGCATATCCGTCCTCAGGCTCATCGATCGATGACCAACGCGTTCCAACTAGCGCCAATAGATGGACGACCATTAATGTCACAGGTATGACGTGTGACGTCAATTCCCCACCCCCACCATCGCACCGAAAGGATCCGATGAACGTGAAGAGAAAACTGGATCGCCTGACGGCCGCCGCCGGGACCCTGTTCGTCCTCGTCGTCGGCGCTGGCGCCTATGTGGTCTCGGACGCGCCGGGCGTCGCCCACGCCGCCGGCACGGGTCCGTGTGACATCTACGCCTCCGGCGGCACGCCGTGCGTGGCTGCCCACAGCACCACCCGCGCGCTGTACGGCACGTACAACGGCCCGCTCTACCAGGTCCGACGATCGTCGGACAACACCACCCGCGACGTCGGTGTGCTCAGCGAGGGCGGCTACGCCAACGCCGCCACCCAGGACACGTTCTGCGCGAACACCAACTGCGTCATCACGATCATCTACGACCAGTCCGGCCGCAACAACCGCCTCACCCAGGCGCCCCCCGGCTACTTCGTCGGCCCCGCTCCCGGCGGATTCGACAACCTCGCCGACGCGAAGGCGGCACCGGTCACCGTCGGCGGCCAGAAGGCGTACGGCGTGTACATCGCCCCCGGCACCGGCTACCGCAACAACAACACCAACGGTGTCGCGACCGGCGACCAGCCCGAGGGCATCTACGCGGTCGTCGACGGCACGCACTACAACCAGTGGTGCTGCTTCGACTACGGCAACGCGCAGACCAACAACCTCGCCGACGAACGCGCCATCATGGAGACCGTCTACTTCGGCGCCAACAAGCAGTGGGGCTACGGGGCGGGAGCCGGCCCCTGGATCATGGCCGATCTGGAGTGGGGGCTGTTCTCCGGAGTCAACGCGGGCTACAACAACATCGCGTCGATCAACCACCGCTTCGTCACCGCCATGGTCAAGGGCGAACCGAACCACTGGGCGATCCGGGGCGGCAACGCCGAGTCGGGCAGCCTGACGACCTACTTCGACGGGCCACGCCCCAACGGCTACCACCCGATGAAGAAGGAAGGCGCCATCCTGCTCGGCATCGGCGGTGACAACAGCATCACCGGTCGCGGCACCTTCTTCGAGGGTGTGTTGACGTCCGGCTACCCGACGGCGGCCACCGAGAACGCCGTCCAGGCCAACATCAACGCCGCCGCCTACGCGCCGGCCGGCGGCGGCAACCCGCAACAGAACGTCCAGGTCGTGGGTGCCCAGTCCAGCCGCTGCATCGACGTACCGAACGGCAGCACCACCAACGGCACCCAGGTCCAACTCTGGGACTGCACCGGCAACACAGCGCAGCGCTGGACCTACACGGCCGGCAAACAACTCCAGGTGTACGGCAACAAGTGCCTCGACGCCTCCGGCCAGGGCGCCACCAACGGCACCCAGGCCATCATCTGGGACTGCCACGGCGGCACCAACCAACAGTGGAACCTCAACTCCAACGGCACCATCACCGGCGTCCAGTCCGGGCTCTGCCTCGACGCCAACGGCGCCGCCACCGCCAACGGCACCAGGCTCATCCTCTGGGCCTGCAACGGTGGCACCAACCAGCGGTGGTCCACCCGCAGCTGACCCACCGCCCGATCGGTCCGTCGTACCGCCCCCCGCAGCGCCGCCGGGCGCGGCACGACAGTGAGTTGCCTGGCAGCCTGCACCGTGCGCTCGGCTGGCCCGCCCTGTCGATCCGCCAAGGAGCGGTATACCTCAGAGGCATAATTATGCCTCTGAGGTATACCGCTCAAAACCGCATCCGCCCTGACCTGGATGACCGGCGGTCACCGGCCCAGCCGC
>NZ_PYAC01000034.1:0-7742 GCF_003264475.1 Micromonospora noduli
GCACTCCGCGGGAAACAGGACGCCGCGCCGACTCTGACCTGCGACAACGTGGAGCCGCAGGCAGGGGTGGGTGCAGTTGAGCACCGTTCGATGCCGTTGGACGCAGTTCAGGGCCGTTCAGGGCACCCTGCTCCCAACCTGCTCCCCCAACCCGGCTCGCACCGGCTCGCCAACCGCCGACCGCCGACCGCTCGTAAGCTGCCGGCCCACTGCCTTGGTCGGCACCAGCGCTGGCTCCCGCAGCAGCATCGGTGGATCGGGAAGCACGCCCACGATCGCCGCACCTTGTCAGCGACAGATGAGGATGCCGAGGGTCGTCGTACCACTCCGCCATGCCGACCGCCGGTGGCCCCTTCAACGTGGTGGTGAACCACGTACGCCTGGCTTCCGTGGACCTCGCGAAGCTGACCCTTACGGGGCCAACGGCGGCATCGTCGTTAGCTCCGCCGGCCCGGTGCCGGCCGACGAGGCACGCTCGGCAGGCACAGCCGGCGTGCGGGTCGTCCCCGACGCCTCCCACCTAGCCGACCTCGCCTCCCGCATCGACAACTGAGCAGCTCGGCCGGCTGGTCGGTGCCGCGGCCAACTCGGCGTCGTTTGTAGTCGTCATGGGCGCGGTGCTCGCAGTTGCGCGTCCTGGGCTCGCCCGAAGATCGAATACATCGGCATGCGACAGCTGTCGCGCACTGGCAGTGTCTGGCTGGTCGCAGTCGATACCGACCTACGAGCAGCAGTGCGTATCCGCGAGTAAAAATCCGCAACCGCAGGCACGCTGAGTTGAGTCGGGAGCCGCGACACGTCCGGATCTGCCGGCGAGAATGCATCATGTAGTGAAACTGCCTAGCGGCCTCTCTGGCCCCCGACCGTTCCCTGTAGAGCCTTGGAGCGAGGCGATACAATCGCGTCATGGACGAGGAAAGTCTCATAAGAGATTCCACGGGGGTGGTGGCGACCAGCTCGCGTTCTTGCCGGTTTGCCAAATTTGCACTGCTGTTTATCCCGGCTTTATTTACGGTGCTCAGTTTCGCCCGAGACTATATGGGCGACACTTGTCACACCAGGTTCGCATGTGCTTCAACTGAAAGCATTACACCTCCCTCCTCTGGTCATCCTCTAGCTGCGCTTACCCCCACTCTGGAGCCGGAAGTCCCATCAGTGCGTATCGCGGCGTCAGGGCCGGTGGATGCGGTGCGTATCGGGGGATCGGGGCCAGTGGATGCGGTGCGTATCGGATCGTATTGATATCGCAATCGCTGATTAAGGGATGTCTCGTAACTGACCTGAACGCAGCGATGAGGTCTCGCCGGGAAGCGAGGCCGTGCAGTCGCGGAGAATGAGGCCATGAGCAAAGTAGGGCGGCGATTCCGAGGCCGATTTTCTGCTTCCGGTTGAGTTTGCTCACCGAACACGTGGTGGTGAGTGGGCGGGGTGTTGGGCACCCGCCGACCGGATGGGACGGTGTCAGGTAGGCGACTCGTCTGCCGTCAGCGCTGTGGCCTCAGACCAGCACGGAAGCCTGGCCCGATCTGAGGCAGCATCTGCCTGCTTGACAGCGTGCCGGTGGCACCAAACCAGGGCCATCTGGCGTAGCGCAGCCCTGCGACACTGATCCGGCTGGAGCCGCGAGATCCCACTCCATCACTAATGGAGCATGATGAAAGTCTCGGATTGGACTGCCCTCGTTGGTCTTGCCTTAACCATGGTCGGCATCGGCATCGCGATATGGACAACTCTGCGTGGCCGGTCAGTCAGGAGCTACCTCAAGACCCGAGAGCGTGTGCGCAAGCACCAGGCGCAGCTGAGCGCGGACGCCTGGAACCGGGCCGATTCAGCCTGGAAGTGGCACGGCGTCCCGATGCTAACTAGTGACGGCTGGATCCTTCCCAATCCCGTCGGCCTTGATCGCCTTCGCCTCAGGTGGCTCGATGCGCCGATCACTAATGACCGCAGCACGGCCAACGCCGCCAGAGCGAGCCGGCTCCTGCCACGCGACCCGGGTGGCGGCAGACGGCTGCGCTACAGCGAGTCCCTCGTCCGACTCGACCACATGGATCACCTCTTCAACGGGGCGGTGTACCGGCCCGTATCCATCACGCCCGACCGCGGCGGCCTGGTGCTCGACTTTCAGGTCGGTCACTATTTCGACTACCTGGACACGTCCGAGGTGCTGGCGTACGAGTCGGCGACGGGGCGCCAGCGTTACCGCCTTGCCCTGAAGGACCCGTTTGACCTGCGAGCGCGGTCCGCCAGCCTGGGCGTGCTCACGTTGACCATCCGGCGCGGACCCGATACCGCAGGCTTCTTCATGCACGCTCGGGACGGTGGTCAGGTAGTCGCCGGCTCTGAAGTAATGCACGTCATCCCTGCCGGCGAGTTCGCACCGTCCGACCGCACCTACGAATCACTCAGACACGACTTCGACATCTGGTTGACAATCATGCGCGAATACGCTGAAGAGTTCCTCAACATGGAGGAGGCCTACGGCCAGGGGGGCGAGTGGCTCGACTATTACAACAAATTTCCGTACCGGCAGCTCAACGAAGCCCGGGACGACGGCCGGCTTACGGTCCAGGTGCTGGGACTGGGACTCGACCCATTGACGTGGAAACCTGAACTCCTGACGGTCTGCATCATCGACGCCGAAGTCTTCGATGCGGTCTTCAAGAACATGGTGCGAAAAGGACCGGAAGGAACCCTCGTCGTCGGTCGAGAGGGACAGGGCCTGCCGTTCGACCAAGAAACCGTCAACTTATACGCGAATCACGTTAACACCAGGCGCGGCGCCAGCAGTTGCCTCAACCTCGCCTGGCATCATCGCAAGTTCCTGCGCCTGTCGAGAACCTGACTCGCGCACGAACACGATAGGACAATGAGCGCTTCGGGCGCGGAGGCTTCTTCGCCAACCTGCACCCAATCTGCTCCCAGTTGCAAGGCCAGCGCAACCGACGACTCCTCACCGCCTTGACCTGCGCACACTCCCCTGCGAGACGGCATAGAGCGTTCTCGACCGCTGCGCAGAACCGCGAGCGCTCTGCAGGAAAAGGACGCCCCACCCAATCTGACCTGCGAGAACAAGCGCGGACGTAACATGGCCGATCTGATCCTGCAATCTCGCGATCGCGCTGCCCAAAGTTCGCAGCGGCGCAGGCTGCGCAGCTTCGTCGGTGATGTGCCCCGTAGTGATCGACTCATCCACCCACGGCAGTCAATCCCGACACCGCGTCGAGAGAGATCCGGGCCATGATCGCCGTTATGTCAGCGAGGGGCCGCGTCACCGTCGGTACCGCGCCGATGGGGACGGCCGCAACTTCCAGCGAAAATCATCGCTAAAGAGTTGATCTAGGCGAGAAGCTGCGGCAGGCCGGCCTACCATGACCTCACATACGGCTGGAGCTGACCGAAGTGATCACGAGCCTCAGGTAAGCCCCACCTGGTGGCTCAGGATGGCGAGGAGCAGACCGGCGAGGGCTCCGATGACGAGCATCCAACGCTCGCGGCGGATGCTCTGCCGCCTCTCGGCATCAGCTCGCTCAGTGGTCTCCTGGTCTCGTTTCAAAATTACGTCGGTGCTGCTGAGCGCCGTTTCGGTCAGCCGCACAAGACGATCCAGGGTGATTCTGAGGCCCGGGGGCACCCCTTCGGAACGCGCTGCGTCGTCGGTCTCTCGCAGGCTCTTGAGGATACTGCCGAGTTCCGCTCGCTGGCGCTTCAGCTCCGTCGTCTCCCGGTGGAGGCGGTCCCGTTCCGACAGGTGGGGATCGAGGTTCTCCCGCTCGACCAGGGCGTCAACGGCGGCCCGGAAGGCTCTGCGTCGCGTCGAACGGGCCCAAGACAATACACCGAAGGACGCCAGCCAACCCACGCCCCACAGCAGCGTAGGCAGGTCGCCGTCCTCGACGGGGAGATACGAATAGTGGTCCGGAAGGATCGTCGTAGCCGTGCTGATCACCCAGCCGTGGAAGGCCACGGACGCGATACTGACCGGCACTGTCGCCAACACGGCTAGGCGGATCAGCGGTCGGCCGGGCTTGCCGCCCTCCTTCCACCACCAAGGGTGGGTCGGAACGTCCCCGACGCTCAACGCGTCATGTATCCGTACCTGCCCAAGGAGGCTTCTGTCCTCACGAACGGAGTGCTCCCGTCCGAGATAGGCGTAGGGCAAGGCCCAGTGAACAACCACCGCCAGCACGCCGGTCATTACCGACGCGGCGCGCCCGGAGAGAGTCAGAGGTGCTAGCAACAGCAGAATCAGCGAGCAGAATTCGGCTAGGAACGCCACAGCGAGAGGGTCGGTCCAGGAGTTCACGATGACCCGTCCCCGCTCGTCGCGTCGGGTCCTCGATGGGGAGCGGTGATCGTCCGGTGACCACATAACAGACAGCATGTAACACCCGGTCGACCCTCGAGAGAGGTGGCTCTGGCCGAGTTCGGGGGACATGTGCGGGTTGTCCGAGCCGTCCCCGCCGAGGTTGGGCACGCGCAGACCGCTCGGGACAGTCGGCCCGTCCGTCACAGGAGCGACACCGCACGCACGTGCGCCCCCGGGTGCAACCTCAGACCGATGAACTTCTACGGCCCGGCACCAGGTTCCCACTCCGGTGGGGAGTACGTGTACTTAGGGAGAGCTGGGTACGCACGCCCATCCATCGGTTGCCAGCGATGTAGAGGATGGTTCGTATGCGAAGGACACTGATGGTGATGACGGCCGTGATCCTGGGGCTGGTGTCGGCGAGCGGGCCGGCGGCGGCGCAGCAGCGGCCACGGGGGATCCCTGACCGGGTCATGTTGCAGCCGGACGATCTCGGCGGGACCGTGCCGGGGCCGGTGGAGGACGGGCTGGTGTGGTCGCTGCTACCTCAGCCGTGCGCGGACACGCCGGTGCCGCAGCCGGTCGTGAACCGCACGCAGGCAGCCGATCTCGGTACCCGATTTCGGATCTACGAGAACGTCGCCCGGTACCGCGGCGATGGGGCACACGCGTATATCACCGAACTGAAGGCGCAGCTCGCCCGGTGCGGGGCGGGCGGCGACGAGGAAGGCTTCGACCCGGTCGCCGAGGACCACCTCGGGCCGGACACGGTGCTGTTCCTCGGCACCTACGACGAGGGCGACCACTACGTCGGTTATGTCGCCGCCGCGGTCGGCCACTACGTGGTGGTGGTCATGATGTCGGACTCGTACCTGGGGGCGGCCGACCTGACCACATTGAACGGGCTGGCCAGCGCCGCGATGAGCCGAGCGGCGGCGTGACGCGGGGAGGCCGGCCATCTTGAGAGGGCCGGCCTGCCCGGCCACGGGCAGCGTGACTGGGCAATGAGGGTGCCCAGACTCGCGAAGGCTGTGTGGCATCGCCCCATAGGTCGGTGAGGCCAGTCGATGGGTGACCGCAGGACTGAGTCGCCGGCTTGGTTCGGCGCCACGCCGGCTCCGGCATCCTGTCATCGACTACACGCGGACGCCGCCCAACCGCCTCGATGGGGTGCCAGCGCTGACGTCTTCGGGTTCGCCGAAGAGGTCTCCAGCCTGAAGGTCCTGGTCAGGGCACTGCCCGTGGGATCGGTGTCTCGAATGACGGAACTACGGCGGACTCCAGCAAGCTCACCCGCAACGCCAAAGCTCCAGCAAGCTGTTTGAGGCGACCGCCGCAGGTTCACCCACCACGACGGTCACCGCCAACCCCGATGGCCTGGTCGAATTGACCCAGAGCGCCGTGCCGACTCGCAAACGTATCGACGGCCAGTGGAAGGACTTTGGTCAGCCCTTGACGGAGGGCCGAGGCGCTAACGGATGGTGAAGGTCAGCGGGTTCGAGATGCCGAGGCCGCCGTGGGAATCGTGGACCCGCACGGTGAAGGTGGACGACGTGCCGGCCGACAGGGCCGTCTGGAACTGGTAGCGCTGTCCGCTGTTGGTCGGCGTAACGGCCAGCCGGGTTGCGCCGAGGTAAAGCTCCACCCGGGTAACGAGGTCCCCGGGATCGGTGTCGGCGACGTCGGCGACCAGCGTGACGGTCGTCGGTTCGAGGAAGTAGGTCTGCCCGCCGGGGGTGCTCAGCGCCGCCGCCGGCGGGTGGTTGGTGCCGGTGGACGCCGGCGTCACCACCGTGACCAGCAGCGGCGGCGCAGCGCCAGGCAGCGACTGGTCGGTGCCGGCCGAGACGTACAGCACGAAGGTGGTGCTGGTGCCGGGCTCCCCGATCGGTGGTGTCCACAGCGCCTCGTACCGGTCACCGGTCGTCCTCACCCCCCGGGCCGCCGTGACGCCGTCCACCCGGAACGACACCGAGGTGATGCTGTGTCCGCCTCCCACGGTCGCGGTCGCCGCCAGCGGGACGGTTCCCGGCGTGGTGTACACCGCGCCGGCGGTCGGGCTGAGCCAGGTGACGATCGCCGGGTAGTCAGCGACCGGCGGTGTGGTCGTCCGGGTCGGCGTCACGCTGGGCAGGACGCCGCCGGTGCACGTGACGCCGTTGAGCGTGAACGACGCCGGTATGGGGTTGCTGCCCGACCAGGCGCCAACGAAACCGATGTTCGCGGAGCCATTGGTGCCCAGGGTCGCGTTCCAGCCCAGATTGGTCGCGCTGACCTGCTGGCCCGCCTGGGCCCAGGTGGCGCTCCAGGTTTGCGTGAGCCGCTGGTCGACTGCAGGGAACGCGAACCGCAGCGTCCACCCGTTGACTAGGTCACCCAAGTTGGTGACCGCGATGTCGGCGTGGAAGCCACCGGTCCACTGGCTGGTGACGACGTAGTTCACCCGACACCCGGCCGCCGCGTTCGCCGCACTGGCGTGTGAGATCGCGGCCATCATCGCGATCATGGCAACAGCGATGGCGGCCACAGCAGTCAGCGACTTCCGCATGGCACACCTCGCCGTAGATAGTTAGACGTCTATGAATATGTCGACTGTCCTGCTGCTCCGCCTTCCTGTCAAGGCACGCACGGCAGTCCTGCCGCCGGCAGGACAACGGACAGCCCACCCATGGCTGATCGGTAGCGGCCACAGCGCCGAGCAGGCAGAAGAGTGGATAGCGCAGCTTCCCGCCTGGACCGCGACTGACCGCCAGGTCCTGGACGACTTCGCGTCAAAGAACGCAACGAAGTGGGCGGCCAAGTCCCGGCAGAAAACCGAGCGCCGGGTACGCGACTTCGCAACGTGGACGGCGAGTGGGCAGATCACCAGACCGACGGCCATCAGTCAGCCCCGAGCCACAGCGCGGGGCACCCTCGTGATGTGGGCGCCGGTGCCGCTCTCCCGCCACAGTGGAAGCTGGCCGACACCGGCTACCTCATGACGACGACCTACCGGGCCGATTCCGACACAGCTCCTCCATCGCCGTACACCGCACGGCTTCAGACCTCCGGCGATGTTGTCACCGCTATCGTTCTCGACCTTGAGGGGTAGGTCGCCGCGTCCGGCAGGCTCACGACCGCCGACGCATTCGGGATCGTCGACCAGGTCGAAACCGCACCTGCACACCGGAGCCGCGGACTGGGCAACGTGGTCATGCGCTCGCTCGCGCCGCACGCCCTCCGACTCGACGCGGACACCGGCGTCCTGGTCGCTACTGACGACGGTCACCGTCTTTATCGAGCTCTCGGATGGACAGTACGCACACCCGTCGCGGCCGCGTACATACCAGAGCCCAGAAGTGCCTGATCCACGCACGCTCGTCGGCATGACCGAACGTCCCCGACTGGATAACCGAAAGCAACATGGCTGATATCTTCGGTGCCGCCGAAGAGG
>NZ_PYAC01000035.1:0-25680 GCF_003264475.1 Micromonospora noduli
CCCCCCGCGCCCCGCGCCCCGCGCCCCGCGCCCCGCGCCCCGCGCCAAGATCGTGCTCGAACCAGGAAGTAGTGGTGTGCGGCGTCCGGGAGGCCCCTACATCATGGATCGAGCACGATCTTGGCGGTCCGCACCGGCCGCCGGGCCCACCGCGGCCGCCACAGCGCCCGGACTCCGCGCACCACGCCCGCAACTCGCCTGGGGCACCCGGCACCCGCGACTCGCGCCCCCCGCAACTCGCGCCGCCCTGCACGCAGCGCCCGCGGCGAGTGCGGGGCACGGCGGGTACGGCGAGGGCCCCGCCCCCAGCGATCCGGAGATCGCGGGGACGGGGCCCGTCGTCGTTCAGCGGGTCACTTACCGCCGGCGAGCTTCTCCCGCAGTGCGGCGAGCGCCTCGTCGGTGGCCAGCGTGCCGGCCGGCTCCTCGGCCTGCCGGCTCGGGGCCGGGCTGGACGAGGAGGTGGTGCCACCGCCACCGCCGCCGCCAGCGGCCGGAACGGCCGGAGTCGGGTTGGCGGCAGCCTCGGCGTCGGCGGCCCGAGAGGTCTGCACCTGCTTGGTGTGGGCCTCCCAGCGCAGACGAGCCTCGGCGTACTGGTTCTCCCAGGTCTCGCGCTGCTTGTCGTACCCCTCGAGCCACTCGCCCGTCTCCGGGTCGAAGCCCTCGGGGTAGATGTAGTTGCCCTCGGTGTCGTACGTCGCGGCCATGCCGTAGAGGGTCGGGTCGAAGTGCTCCTCGCCCTCGACGAAGCCCTCGTTGGCCTGCTTGAGCGACAGCGAGATCCGGCGGCGCTCAAGGTCGATGTCGATGACCTTGACCATGACCTCGGAGCCAACCTGGACGACCTGCTCCGGGATCTCCACGTGGCGCTCGGCCAGCTCGGAGATGTGGACCAGGCCCTCGATGCCGTCGTCCACGCGGACGAACGCACCGAACGGAACCAGCTTGGTGACCTTACCCGGCACGATCTGCTGGATCGCGTGGGTGCGGGCGAACTGCCGCCACGGGTCTTCCTGGGTCGCCTTCAGCGACAGCGAGACCCGCTCGCGGTCCAGGTCGACGTCCAGGACCTCGACCTCGACCTCCTGGCCCACCTCGACGACCTCGGACGGGTGGTCGATGTGCTTCCAGGACAGCTCGGAGACGTGCACCAGACCGTCGACGCCGCCCAGGTCCACGAAGGCGCCGAAGTTGACGATCGAGGACACGACGCCCTTGCGGACCTGGCCCTTCTGCAGCTTGTTGAGGAACTCGGTGCGCACCTCGGACTGCGTCTGCTCCAGCCAGGCCCGGCGGGACAGGACCACGTTGTTGCGGTTCTTGTCCAGCTCGATGATCTTGGCCTCGAGCTCCCGCCCGACGTACGGCTGCAGGTCGCGCACACGACGCATCTCGACCAGGGACGCGGGCAGGAAGCCGCGCAGCCCGATGTCGAGGATGAGGCCGCCCTTGACCACCTCGATGACCGAACCGCGGACGACGCCGTCCTCGTCCTTGATCTTCTCGATCGTGCCCCAGGCCCGCTCGTACTGCGCCCGCTTCTTGGAGAGGATCAGACGACCCTCCTTGTCCTCCTTCTGGAGGACCAGGGCCTCGATGTGGTCGCCAACCGTCACAACCTCGGCGGGGTCCACGTCGTGCTTGATCGACAACTCCCGAGAGGGGATGACACCCTCGGTCTTGTAGCCGATGTCGAGCAGGACCTCGTCCCGATCGACCTTGACGACGGTGCCTTCGACAATGTCGCCGTCGTTGAAGTACTTGATGGTCTCGTCGATCGCGGCGAGGAATGCCTCCTCGGAACCGAGATCGTCGTGGGTGACCCGGGTGGCGCTCGAGGGGGCCTCGATGCTGCTCGTCATGTGGGCGGTTGCTCCGGTCGGTGGGTTGTCACAGCAGGCTGGTGTGTCGCAGTGACCTGTTCGCGCCAGCGGATCCGTCGCCGGGCACACCGAACGATCGCCTAGTGAGATCATGATGTGGCTCCGTCGACCGCGCACCTGCTCCCTGCCGAGGCAACGCGATCCGCGAGCGCATCGTCTAGCCTACCGTGCGCATTACCACAGCGTGCAAGCCCTCCCGGGTTCTCTTCGTGCGATGACCTGCGAAAGCCGAACAATCGCCCGGAAAACACCCCTGCTGTCTCCTGCGTCACAGCAGCCCCTCCCGCCCCCGCCGGCGCGCACCACCCGGCCCGCGCGAGGGGTCGCGCAGATCGTGGACGCGCGCCGCCGTACCCAATGGGGTGGGTGGGGCCTAGCGTGAGCGCGTGGATGACGACAGCCGGGTTACCCGGCGCCGGGTGGGTGACGCCGAGGCCCGGCGCGCCAACCGCGGCTGGTGGGACACCGACGCCGACGACTACCAGGCCGAACACGGCGCGTTCCTCGGCGACGTGGACTTCGTGTGGTGCCCGGAGGGCCTGCGCGAGGCCGACGCCCGGCTGCTCGGCGACGTGTCGGGGCGGCGGGTGCTGGAGGTGGGCGCCGGCGCCGCGGCCGCCGCCCGCTGGCTCGCCACCCAGGGCGCCCGGCCGGTCGCCTTCGACCTGTCCGCCGGCATGTTGCGGCACGCCGCCGAGGCCGCCGACCGCACGGGGGTACGCGTACCGCTGGTGCAGGCCGACGCGCTCGCCCTGCCGTTCGCCGACCGGTCGTTCGACCTCGCCTGCACGGCGTTCGGCGCGATCCCGTTCGTGGACGACTCGGCGGCGCTGCTCGCCGAGGTGCACCGGGTGCTGCGCCCGGGCGGCCGGTGGGTGTTCTCGGTGACCCACCCGATGCGGTGGATCTTCCTCGACGACCCCGGCGAGGGCGGCCTGACGGCCGTGCACTCGTACTTCGACCGCTCCCCGTACGTGGAGCAGGACGAGGGCGGCGTGGCCACCTACGTCGAGCAGCACCGCACCCTCGGCGACCGGATCCGCGAGCTGGTCGGCGCCGGGTTCCGGCTGTTGGACCTGGTGGAGCCGGAGTGGCCGGAGGGACACGAGGGGATCTGGGGGCAGTGGAGCCCGCTGCGCGGACGACTCTTCCCCGGCACCGCCATCTTCGTCACCGAGAAGCCCGCCGGATGAGCGCGCCGCACGCGTTGTCCGACGTGCGAGCCATCGATCGCCGGTAGGCTCGTGTCCATGAGCGCCGAGCCCATCCCGACATCACCTGGCCCCTGGTGTCCGGACCCGATGCGGCAGCAGCGTGCCGACTACACGCTGGAGGACCTGCTCACCCTGCCGGACGACGCCCCCCGCGTCGAACTCGTCGACGGAGTTATCCAGGTGACGCCCTCCCCCACCCTGGGCCATCAAGACATCTCGCTGTTGCTAGCGCACTGGCTGCTGCAACACGTGCCGGCCGATCTTCGGGTCGTCCAGGCCGTCGGAGTCGGACTGAGTCCCAATACCAGCCGGCAGCCGGACGTGCTCCTACGGCGGGCCGACGTGGCTCCCTCCCGGTCCACTCTGCGACCGGAAGATGTCGTGCTCGCCGTGGAGATCGTTTCGCCCGGCACGCGGCGGATCGACCGGTTCGCGAAGCCGGGTGAGTACGCCGCCGCCGGCATCCCGTTCTACTGGCGGATCGAGCAGGACCCGGTGCACGTGTACGCGTACCGGATCGGCGACCGGGTGGGCCCGGGCGGTGAGCGGCAGTACGAACTGGTCGCCGACGGTGCCGACGTGATCGAGCTGACCGAGCCGTTCGACATCAAGCTGCCGGTCGCCGAGATCACCCCGTAGTCGTTTCGCCCGGGCCGCCTCGGGTAGCCGAGGACCATGGCCGGACAGAGATTCCACAAGGGCGACCATGTCTCCTGGTCGGCCCACGGCAGCCGCGCGTACGGCGTGGTGCGGGGGACGATCACCGAGCGGACGCGGATCCGCGGGCGGGCCGTGAACGCGGCCCCCGACGACCCGCAGTACCGGGTCCGCAGCGACGGCACGGGTCGCGACGTGGCCCACCGCCCCGAGGCGCTGCGTCATGAGCAGAGGTGACGACGGCCGGGACACCTACCGGGAGTTCACCGAAGCGGTGAACATGAAGCCCGGTGAGCTGTCCACGTGGCTGGAGACCGACGAGTCGAAGCAGGTCGGCTGGCACAAGGGCGGTCGTGCTGGTGGTGGCGAGTCCGTCGGGCACGAATCCGGGCGGAAGATCATCAACCTGCTCTGCCGCAAACGCGGTGACCTCTCTGACGGCGACTACAAGCACATGCGCAAGGTCGTCGGCTACGTACGCCGGCACATGGCGCAGCGCCCCTCCGGCAACGTCCGCGACACCAAGTGGCGCTGGTCCCTCATGAACTGGGGCCACGACCCCCTGAAGTAGCCGGCCACGATCAGAACCAGGGCGACGGCCCTTATCCACAACGCCAACGGCCGCGACAAGATCGACCCGGTCAGGGGTTCCGGGGCAGCCTGACCCACGCAGGGATCAAGCCTGACCGCCCGGAGTGGGTCGGGCTGCCCCGGAACCCCCACACCGCAACCACCAAAGACGCAACCAAGAAACGATCAGTGATCGGCGCTGTTCCAGTCCCGGCCCAGACCGACCGACACCTCCAGCGGCACCGACAACGGGTAAGCCTCGCCCATCTCCCGCCGGACCAGGGCCTCCAACGACTCCCGCTCACCCGGGGCGACCTCGAAGACCAACTCGTCGTGCACCTGCAACAGCATCCGTGAGCCCAGCCCAGCCTCGCGCAGCGCGGTGTCGACGTGCAGCATCGCCACCTTGATGATGTCGGCGGCGGAGCCCTGGATGGGGGCGTTGAGCGCCATCCGCTCCGCGATGTCACGGCGCTGCCGGTTGTCGCTGACCAGGTCGGGCAGGTAGCGGCGTCGGCCGAGGATGGTGGAGGTGTAGCCGTCCTGGCGGGCCCGGGCGACCACCTGCTGGAGGTAGTCGCGCACCCCGCCGAAGCCGGCGAAGTAGTTCTCCATCAGCCCGCGCGCCTCTTCAGTGCTGATGCTGAGCTGTTGGGACAGGCCGAAGGCGCTCAGGCCGTACGCCAGGCCGTAGTTCATGGCCTTGATCTTGCGGCGCTGGTCGGGCGTGACCTCGTCGAGCGGCACCCCAAAGACCGACGAGGCGGTGGCGGCGTGGAAGTCGGCGCCGGAGTTGAACGCGTCGATCAGCGCGTCGTCCGAGCTGAGGTGCGCCATGATGCGCATCTCGATCTGGCTGTAGTCGGCGGTGAGCAGACTCTCGTAGCCCTCCCCCACCACGAAGGCCCGCCGGATCCGACGACCCTCCTCGGTACGGATCGGGATGTTCTGCAGGTTGGGCTCGGTGGAGGAGAGCCGACCGGTGGCCGCCACCGTCTGGTTGAAGGTGGTGTGGATCCGCCCGTCGTCGGAGACCGACTTGAGCAGCCCGTCGACTGTCGACTTGAGCTTGGCCACGTCCCGGTGGCGCAGCAGGTGGGCCAGCACCGGGTGGGGCTGCTGCACGTAGAGCCACTGCAGGGCGTCGGCGTCGGTGGTGTAGCCCGTCTTGATCTTCTTGGTCTTCGGCAGACCCAGCTCGGTGAAGAGGATCTCCTGCAACTGCTTGGGCGAGCCGAGGTTGAACTCCCGACCCACCGCCTCGTACGCGCCCTGCGCGGCGGCCTTCACCTCGGCGGCGAAGTGGGCCTCCAGCTCGGAGAGATAGTGGGTGTCGGCGGCGATGCCGGTGCTCTCCATGGTGGCCAGCACCCGCATCAGCGGCAGCTCCACGCCGGCCATCAGCCGGGCGGACTGCTCGCCGTCGCGGGACAGCTCGGCGTCGATCGCGTCGGCCAGGTCGAGGGTGGCACGGGCCTGGAGCATCAGATTCTGCTCGACAACCCCTTCGTCGCCGAGGCCGTCGAGGGTGAGCTGGCCGGACTCCGGGACGTCCACCCGCAGCTCCCGGTGCAGGTAGCGCAGCGCCAGGTCGGTCAGGTCGTAGGACCGCTGGTCGGGGCGGGCCAGGTACGCGGCGATCTGGGTGTCCCGGACGATGCCGGCGAGCTGCCAGCCGTGCGCGGCGCAGGCCAGCACGGCCGGCTTGCTGTCGTGCAGCACCTTGGGGCGCTGCGCGTCGGCCAACCAGCCGGCCAGGGCGCCCTCGTCGGTCGGGTCGAGCTGCGCCGGGTCGACCCAGGCAGCGGCGCCGCCGGCGGTGGCCAGCGCGAGACCGGTGATCGAGGCGGTGTGCCGGCGGTTGGGGCCGGTGTCGAGTTTGACCGCCAACCCGACCGGGGTGCCGGTCGGAACGTGCGTGGTCAGCCACCCGGCCAGCGCACCGGGCTCGGTGAGCACCTCGCCGGTGAGGTCGAAGCCGGACTCGGCCTCCGGCTCGACCGCCTCCAGGTACTGGTAGAGACGGTCGCGCAGGATGCGGAACTCCAGGGTGTCGAAGACCTGGTGCACCGCCTCCCGGTCCCAACCCGTCCAGCGGGTCTCCTCCGGGCGCAGCGGCAGCTCCAGGTCGGAGACGAGACAGTTGATCTCGTAGTTGCGGATCACGTCGGCGAGCCGCTCCCGCAGGCTGTCGCCGGCCTTGCCCTTGATCTCGTCGGCCCGGGCGATCACGCCCTCCACCCCGCCGTACGTGGTGATCCACTTGGCCGCGGTCTTCGGGCCGACGCCCGGGATGCCGGGCAGGTTGTCACTGGTCTCGCCGACCAGCGCGGCGAGGTCCCGGTACTGCTGTGGCGGAACGCCGTACTTCGCCTCGATCGCCGCCGGGTCCATCCGGGCCAGGTCGGAGACGCCCTTACGCGGGTAGAGGACGGTGATCTGATCGTCGACCAACTGGAACGCGTCGCGGTCACCGCTGCTGATCAGCACCGACATGCCCTGGTCGCGGGCCTGGCAGGCGAGCGTGGCGATGACGTCGTCGGCCTCGAAGCCCTCTTTCTCCACCACCGGGATCTGCAGCGCGGCCAGGACCTCCTTGACCAGGCTGACCTGGCCCTTGAAGTCGGTCGGGGTCTCGCTGCGGCCGGCCTTGTACTCGGCGTACTTGTCGGTGCGGAAGGAGTGGCGGGAGACATCGAAGGCCACGACGATGTGGGTGGGCTGCTCGTCGCGCAGCACGTTGATCAGCATCGAGGTGAAGCCGTACACCGCGTTGGTCGGCTGCCCCGTCGTGGTAGAGAAGTTTTCCACAGGCAGGGCGAAGAACGCCCGGTATGCCATGGAATGTCCGTCAACGAGAAGCAGGCGCGGTGTCGTAGCTGTCACGGCAGCGACTCTAGCCCGCCGCTACGACAGGACGGGACACCGGCACGACGCCCGGCGCGGCCGTTCGGAACGGCCGCGCCGGGTACGACTCAGAGCACCTTGGCCAGGAACGCCTTCGTCCGGTCATGCCGGGGGTTGGCGATGACCTCGCGCGGCGCGCCGGACTCCACCACTACGCCGTCGTCCATGAAGATCAGCGAGTCGCCGACCTCCCGGGCGAAGCCGATCTCATGGGTCACCACGATCATCGTCATGCCGTCGCGGGCCAGGTCCTTCATCACGTCGAGCACCTCGCCGACCAGTTCCGGGTCCAGCGCGCTGGTGGGCTCGTCGAAGAGCATCAGCTTCGGCTGCATCGCCAACGCCCGGGCGATGGCCACCCGCTGCTGCTGCCCGCCGGAGAGCTGCCCAGGGTAGCTACCCAGCTTGTCGCCGAGCCCCACCCGCTGGAGCAGCGCGGCGGCCCGGTCCCGGGCGGCGGCCTTGCGCTCCCGGCCCGACAGCACCGGCGCCTCGGCGACGTTCTGCAGGGCGGTCATGTGCGGAAAGAGGTTGAACCGCTGGAACACCATGCCGATCGCGCGGCGCTGGGTGGCGATCTCCTTCTCCCGCATCTCGTGCAGCTTGCCGCCGCGCTCCCGGTAACCGATCAGCTCGCCGTCCACCCGGATCCGGCCGGCGTTGATCTTCTCCAGATGGTTGATGCAGCGCAGGAACGTCGACTTGCCCGAGCCGGAGGGCCCGAGCAGACAGCAGACCTCCCCGCTGCGGACCTCCAGGTCGATGCCCTTGAGCACCTCTACCGACCCGAACGACTTGTGCACCTGCTCAGCGCGGACCATCACGCCGTCGTCGGCCGTTCCCGCGGCCCCCGCCGGTGTCGTCACCTGCGTCATCACCGACCCGCCTCGCTCGCGCTACCGCCGGCCTCCGCGGTGATCCCGCGCAGCCTGATCTTCGCTTGGGCGCTCTTGCCGAACCCCTTGGAGAAGTGCCGCTCCAGGTAGTACTGCCCGACGAGCAGCACGCTGGTCAGCAGCAAGTACCACAGGCAGGCCGCCACGTACATCGGGAAGACCTGGAAGGTCCGGTTACCCACGGCCTTGAGCTGGAAGAACAGCTCGGTGGAGACCGGCACGAAGGCCACCAGCGAGGTGTCCTTGAGCATCGCGATGGTCTCGTTGCCGGTCGGCGGGATGATCACCCGCATCGCCTGCGGCAGCACGATGCGGCGCAGGATCTGGGTGCGGCTCAGGCCCAGCGCCTGCGCCGCCTCGGTCTGCCCCTCGTCCACCGACTGGATCCCGGCCCGAACGATCTCGGCCATGTACGCCGCCTCGGAGAGCCCGAGCGCCAGCATGCCGGCGACGAATCCCGTGAGGATCTCCAGCGCGGAGAAGCCGAACAGACGTGCCTCGAAGTCGTCGACGCCGAAGAGCGCGCCGATCTGCCGATCGAACGGGAGCCCGAACTCGATCCGGGCCCAGAGGATGCCGAGGTTGCCGAAGAGGATCGCCAGCACCAGCCGGGGCACCGCTCGGAAGAACCAGGTGTACGCCCAGGAGACGCCCCGCAGGATCGGGTTCTCCGACAACCGCATGATGGCGACGACAACGCCGAGACTGACGCCGATCACCATCGCGAGCACTGTCAGCGCGAGCGTGCCGCGCAGACCCTCCATGATCGGCGGCCGGAACATCTCGTCGACCATGAACGCCCAGTTGAACGCCTTGTTCGTCACCAGCAGGTGGACGAACATGGCCACCAGCACCCCGATCACGGCGACCGCTACCCAACGCCCAGGATGCCGGACGGGCACGGCCTGGATGGGTTCCGGCCGTGCCCGTTCGGTTGTGTCCGTTTCCGACGACATGCGTCAGTTGGCGGGGTTCAGCGCCGAGGAGGTGATGGCGCCGCCCTCGACGCCCCACTTCTTCAACGCGGTCTGGTACGAGCCGTCAGCGATGACCGCTTGGACGGCCTCCTTGAGCACCTCGGCGAAGACGGTCTGGTCCTTCTTGACGGCGTAGCCGTACGGGGCGGACTCGTAGATCTCGCCGACCAGTTCCAACGAGCCGTTGCTCTGCTTCACCGCGTACGCCCCGACCGGGGAGTCGGCCAGCATGGCGTCGTTCTTGCCGCTGAACACGGCGGCCGTGGCGTCGCTCTGCGCCTGGTACTGGTCGATGGTGATCGCCGGCTTGCCGCCGGTGGTGCACTTCTTCGACCGGGCGGTGATGTCGTCGAACTGCACGGTGCCGGTCTGCACGGCGATCTTCTTGCCGCAGGCGTTCTCAATGTCGATCTTGGCCGCGTTGCCGGCCTTGGTCACCCACTGGGTGCCGGCGGAGAAGTAGCTCACCATGTTGACGCTCTTGAGCCGCTCGGCGTTGATCGTGAACGACGACACGCCGATCTCGTACTTGGCAGAGTCGACACCGGGCAGGATCGCGTCGAAGGGCGCCGACTCGTACTCGGCCTTGAGACCGAGCTTCTGCGCCACCGCGTTGAACAGCTCGACGTCGAAACCGACCACCGTCTTGCCGTCGGCGTCGAGGAACTCCGCCGGGGCGTACGTCGAGTCGGTGCCGACCTTGATCACACCGTCGGCCTTGATGGCGTCGGGCACCTTCCCGGCCAGCGCCGAGTCGGCCGCCGCCGTGACGGTCGGACCGGCACCGGGCGTGCCGCTGTTCTCCTTCTCCCCACACGCCGTCAGCGAGAGGGCGATCAGCGCCGCGCTGGCGGCACCGAGCGCCGCCCGGCGGGCACCGTTGGTATTGAACATGTCTCTGCACTCCTTGCGTGAGGGGTGTGACGGCCGCTCAGGCCACGCCGAGGTATGCCTCTTTGACCGCCGGGTCGTGCAACAGCTCGGCGCCGGTTCCGGTCTTGACGATCTTGCCGGTCTCGAGCACGTACGCCCGGTGCGCTCGGGCCAGCGCCTGCTGGGCGTTCTGCTCCACCAACAGGACTGTGGTGCCCTGCTCGTTGATCTCCTTGATGATGTCGAAGATCTGTTGGATCAGCATTGGCGCCAACCCCATCGAGGGCTCGTCGAGCAACAGCAGCTTGGGCCGGCTCATCAACGCCCTACCGACAGCCAGCATCTGCTGCTCGCCGCCGGAAAGGGTACCTCCGGCCTGCTTACGTCGCTCCGCCAGCCTGGGGAAGAGGTCGAGCACCCGGGCCAGGTCCTCGGCGATCCCGGCACGGTCGCGCCGGGTGTACGCCCCCATGTCCAGATTCTCGAGAACCGACATGCCGGGGAAGATCCCCCGGCCCTCGGGCGCCTGGCAGAGCCCTCGCCGGACCCGCAGGTCCGCTCGGAGCTTGGAGATGTCCTCGCCCTCGAAGCGAATGCTGCCGGTGGCGATCGGCCGAATCCCGGAGATGGCCCGCATGGTGGTCGACTTCCCGGCGCCGTTGGCGCCGATCAGCGCGACGATCTCACCCTCGGCCACGGTCAGGCTGATGCCGTGCAACGCCTGGATCCGCCCGTAGAGCAGGCTCACATCGTCGATCTCAAGCAACATCGTCCGGCACCCCCAGGTACGCCGCGACCACCTTCGGGTTGTCCCGCACCTCGGCGGGCAGCCCCTCGGCGATCTTCTTTCCGAACTCCAGCACGACGATCCGGTCAGTGACGCCCATGACCAGGCGCATGTCGTGCTCGATCAGCAGCACGGTCACGCCGGTGTCCCGGACCTGCCGGATGAGCTGGAGCAGCTCCTCCTTCTCCGCCGGGTTGAAGCCGGCGGCCGGCTCGTCCAGGCAGAGCAGCACCGGATCGGTGGCCAGCGCCCGGGCGATCTCCAACCGCCGCTGCTCCCCGTAGGAGAGGTTGCGGGCGAACTCGTGCAGCCGGTGCCGGATGCCGACGAACTCCAGCAGCCGCTCGGCCTTCTCCCGTCCCTCGCGCTCCTCGCGCCGGTGCCGAGGCAACCGGAACAGAGCGGAGAGCACGCTGGTCTTGTGGTGCGCGTCCGCGCCGACCTGGACGTTCTCCAGGGCGGTCATCTCCGGGAACAGGCGGATGTTCTGGAACGTCCGGGCCATACCCATTTGAGTGATCTGGTGGCGCTTCTTCCCGCTGATCTTGCCGCCACGGAACCGGATCTCACCCGTGGTGGGCTGGTAGATGCCGGTCATCGCGTTGAAGCAGGTGGTCTTGCCAGCGCCGTTCGGGCCGATCAGCCCGAGGATCTCCCCCTTGTAGAGGGTGAAGTTGACGTTGTCGAGCGCGACCACGCCGCCGAAGCGCAGCGTGACGTCGTCGACCTCCAGCAGCGGCTCCCGGCTGGGGACCGCCTCCATCGCCGGCGCGCCGGCCTGCGCCGGAACAGCCGGCGTCTGATCGGTGTCACTCACCGACGATCACCTCCTTGCGACGGTCTTTGAACTCCGCCGCCCGTCGTCGGTTCGGAATCAGGCCCTCCGGCCGGAAGATCATCATCACCACGAGGACCAGACCGAAGATCAGGAACCGGTACTCGTACAGCTCCACGCCGAACAGCTCAATGCCGCGGAACCGCTCGATCATGTACGCCACCAGGCCACCGCCGACGATCGCGCCGACGATGTTGCCCGAACCACCGAAGATCACCGCCGCCAGGATGATGATCGAGTTGAGCAGCTCGAAGTTCTGCGAGTTGACGAAGTTCTGCTTACCCGCGAAGAGTGCGCCGGCCAGGCCGGCGATCGCGGCACCCGAGGCGAACGCCCAGAGCTTGAACTTGAACGTCGGCACACCCATCAGCTGCGCGGCGTCCTCGTCCTCCCGGATCGAGATCCAGGCCCGACCGACCCGACTGTGCGTCAGGTTCCGTACACCGATCACCACGAGGATGATCAGCGTGAGCACCAGCCAGTAGTACGGCCGGGCGTCCAGCACGCCGAAGAACGGCTTGCCGTCGGCGTACTTGCCGGGCGGGTGCGGGATCTGGTTGAAACCCCGCTGGCCCTTGAGGAACTCCGAGCTGACCGCGGCGATCCGGATCATCTCGGCGAAGCCGAGCGTCACGATCGCCAGGTAGTCACCGCGCAGACGCAGCGTCGGCGTACCGAGCATCACACCCGAGAGCATGGTCAGCCCGATCGCCAGCGGCACCACGAGCAGCCACGGCCAGAGCGTCTTGAGGTTGCTGCTCGGCGAGGTCAGCACCGCGACGGTGTACGCGCCGACGGCGAAGAAGCCGAAGTAGCCCAGGTCGAGCAGGCCGGCGAAACCGACCACGATGTTCAACCCGACGGCCAGCAGCACGTAGATCGAGACGGTGAACAGCACCTGCGTGAAGTTCGCACCGGGGGTCGGGATCGGCCCGAGATACTGGTAGAACTCCTTGTTCGGCAGCGCGTAGAAGAACGCGATCACCGCGACCAGCAGCGCCCAGCGCACCCAGCGCGGCGCGCCACGCCACCGTTCTCCGGCCGCCTCGCGGCCGGAACGCACCCTCTCCAGGACGGTCGTCATGCCCGTGCCCTCCCCAGCGATTCGCCCAGCAGACCGGTCGGCCGGAACATCAGCAGCACCACCAGCACCGCGAAGGCAGCAAAGTCCTTCCACTGACTGCCGAACAGACCGGCGGCGTAGTTCTCCACCACGCCCAGCAGCAGGCCACCGATCAGCGCGCCGCGCAGGTTGCCGATACCACCCAGCACCGCGGCGGTGAATGCCTTGAGTCCCAGCAGGAAGCCGACGCTGTAGGTCAGGGTCTGGATCCGCACGTCGTAGAGCAGACCGGCCACGCCGGCCATCGCACCACCGGTGATGAAGACCATCAGGATGATCCGGTCCTTGTTCACACCCATCAGCGCGGCGGTGTTGGCGTCCTGGGCCACGGCCCGGATGCCCCGGCCCGTGCGGCTGCGGTTGATGAAGAGGTCCAGCAGGACCATCATCAACAGCGCCGCGCCGATCGTCAGCAGTTGCACCGAGTCGATCGGCACGCCGAAGAGGTGGAACAGCGGTTTGCTGCTCACCAGACTGGGCGCGCCCTCCGGCAGTCGGCGGGTCCAGATGCCGAAGGCCTCGGAGATCGCGATCGAGGCGCCGATCGCGGTGATCAGGAAGGCAAGCGGCGGGGCGTTGCGCTTACGCAACGGCCGGTACGCCACCCGCTCGATCACCGTCGCGGTGCCCGCCGAAGCGATGGCGGCGACGATCATCGCCACCAGCAGGTAGAACAGGATCGATCCAACCCCGCTGACCTGTGAGTTCTGGTCGAGTCCAAAGCCGTTCCAGGTCCAGATCGCCGCGAACGCGCCGGCGATGAAGACCTCGGAGTGAGCGAAGTTGATGAGTCTCAGCACGCCGTAGACCAGCGTGTAGCCGAGCGCGACCAGGGCGTAGATCGCGCCCTGGGTCAGGCCGGTCGTGGTGAGTTCCCCGAAGTTGGAGAACAGTCCATTGAAGTCCAAGGGAGGGACGCTCCATCACGTCTGGAGAGAAAATTGGGGTGCGGCCGGGAGCGAGCAGCTCCCGGCCGCACCCGCGATCACAACTCAATCGCCGAAGCAGCGACCAACATCAGGACTTCGGGATCTCCTGGTCCGGGACAACCTTGCCGCCGGTGACCTTGAAGGCCCAGACCTTGACCTGAGCCGGGTCCAGCTCGCCAGTCTCGGTGAACTTGTAGCTCGCCGCGACACCCTCGCCGCTGTAGCCCTTCACGAACTCCAGCAGGCTCTCACGGGTGGTCTTGCCAGCCTTGATACCGGCCAGCAGGATGTTCGCCGCGTCGTAGGCGGTGTCGCTGTAGGTGCCCGGGTCGGTGCCGTTGAGCGCCTTGAACTCCTGCACGAAGGTGCCTCGGGCCTCAGCGGCCGGCTGGCACGGGCAGGTGAGGATGGTGCCCTCGGCCGCCGCCTGACCAGCGGAGGTGATGTACGCACCGTCGTTGACGCCGTCGCCGGCGACCAGCGGCGCGGTGACCCCGGCAGCGGTGAGCTGCTTACGGATCAGGCCGGCCTCCTGGTAGTAACCGCCGTAGAAGATCGCCTTCACGTTGGCGGCCTTGACCTTGGTGACCACGCCGGAGAACTCGGTCTGCTTGCCCTCGCCCTGGACCTTGTCCGAGCCGACAACCGCCGAGCCGAGCACCTTCTTGACCTCGTCGGCCAGGCCGGCACCGTACGCGGACTGGTCGTCGATGACGTAGACCTTGTCGGCCTTCATCACGTTCTTGATGTAGTTGCCAGCCGCCGGGCCCTGGCTGAAGTCGTTGCCGACCGCGCGGAAGAAGGTCTTCCACTTCTGCTCGGCCAGGCTGGGCCGGGTCGCGGACGCGGTGATGGCCACCAGGCCGGCCTCGTTGAACAGCGGGCCGGCGGCCTCGGACTCACCCGAGTAGGCCGGGCCGACGACGCCAAGGATCTTGGTGTCGTCGATTGCCTTCTGCGCCAGACCAGGCGCCTGGTCGGGGCTGCCCTGCGAGTCCAGGGAGGCCAGCTCGACCTTGCAGTCGGCGTTTTCCTTGTTGTACTTGTCGACGGCGAGCTTGACACCGTTGTTCTCGTTGATGCCGAGCGCGGCCGAGCTGCCGGTCAGCGCGCCGAAGAATGCGATCTTGCTGCCGCAGGCGTCACCGCCCCCGCCTGCCGCATCGTCGCCACTGGAGCATGCGGTTCCGCCGGCGACGAGCGCCAGCATGGCGACCCCACCGATAACGCGCGCGAGCTTTTGCCTCAAGGCCCGAACCCTCCTCGTCCCATGGTCCGAACCACCCGCTGGCTATTGGCCCTTGCGGGGGCGGACGAACCAGACCGTCGTCGCCGGTCTGGGGCCGGACGTTATCCCACCGTGGAGCTGTGACGTAAGCCCCAAGCGAGCGGGTTGACCGAACCGTTACACGCCGTGGCCGATTGGAAACGATCCCTGTAAGAACCTTCGGCCGTGAAGCATTTTCACCTTTGTTTCGTCGGCACCGGCCAACGGGCTTCCGTCAGCTACCGATCAAGGTCTGACACCCCCGCCCACCAGGCACGCGACGTTTTCCCATCGTCCGTCACCAACAGCAGTCGATCTCCCGTCGAGGTCACCGCGACCGCGGTGTCTCCGCTGTCCGGTACCGGCCGCGGCATGATCATCGGCCGCCATGAGTCGCCCACATCGACCGAGAGCCACAGTGCGTGACGCTCCCCGTCCCTCGTCACCGCCACCAACCTCTGCCCGACGGCCACCAACCCGGCCGCCGACGCCACACCTGGTCCGGCCGCCCCGAATCCGCCCGCCGGCCGCCAGCCCTGCGTGGTCAGCCGCCAACTGACGAATCCAGCCCGCACCGGCCCGACCGCCACCGGCACGTCGCCAAGCACCGCCACCCGTTGCGCCTGCCCCCGCCCCTCCACCACCGGCAGGGCGGCCCGCTGCCAGCTCCGGCCGTCCGTCGAAGACCAGGCCAGCGGCGCCAGCGCGGTACCCCCGGGCGGCAGCAGCGCACCCACCATCAGCCAGCCCGACGGCACGGCGACCGCGTCGTACGCCGCCGTCCGCCCCCGCTCGTCGCCGGCCAGCTCTGGCGCGCCCTCCACCAGCGCGAACCCGGCCGCGTCCGGGGAGATCCAGGCCGCCGCACCGTCGATCCGACTACCGGCGATCAACCAGCCCTGCGGCCCCGCCGCCAGCCGGGCCACGTTGACCGCGCGCGGCCCGGCGTACCGCTCGAAGGGCGCGTCCACCTCGTGCAGCGTGCCGTCCGACGCCTGCCTCCAGGTACCGGTGCGGGGATTGCCGTGCGCGCCCCCGCTCTTCGCCCCGACCGCCGCCAGCCGTCCGTCCCGGCAGGCCGCCGCGGAGAGCACGTGCTGCTGGCCGTAGAACGTCACTGGCGCCGTCGGCAGCGGCACCCAGGAATTGGCGTCCGCGCTGCTCCAGGCGGCCGGGCGGGTCTCCCCGGCCAGATCGACCACGCCGCCGACCACGTACCACCGGCCGGCACAGGCGGCGGCGTCGCGCACCACCGGTCGACCCGGCACACCCGGCGTGTCCGGCAGGACCACCGACTGCCAGGCCGGCCGGACCGGTAGCGGCTCCGCACAGTCGGGACAGGCAGAGGACTCACAGGCGGCGGCCACCAGCACGGCGAGAACGCCGAGCACTGCCCCCACCCGTCGCGACACGGATCGATGCCGGTCAGGGCGCCGGGAGGGTCACCTCGCCGCCGGCGGTCTCCGCGAGGATCCGCTCGGCAACCTCTTTCATGGTCATCCGGTGGTCCATCGCCGTGCGTTGGATCCACTTGAACGCCTGCGGCTCGGTCATCCCGTACGTGGTCATCAACGCGCCCTTGGCGCGCTCCACCGACTTACGGATCTCCAGGCGGTCGGTCAGGCTCGCGACCTCCGCCTCCAGGGCCGCGACCTCCGAGTAACGCGACAACGCGATCTCCACCGCCGGGACCAGGTCGCTCTTCTGGAAGGGCTTCACCAGGTACGCCATGGCGCCCGCCGCCCGCGCCCGCTCCACCAGATCACGCTGGCTGAACGCGGTCAGAATGATCACCGGGGCGATCCGGGCACCGGCGATGCGCTCGGCGGCGGCCAGCCCGTCCATGATCGGCATCTTGATGTCGAGGATGACGAGGTCGGGCTTCAACTCCTCGGCGAGGCGTACGGCTGTCTCGCCGTCACCGGCCTCCCCCACCACCTCGTAACCCTCTTCGACCAGCATCTCGGCGAGGTCCAGCCGGATCAGCGCCTCGTCCTCGGCGATCAGTACGCGCCTACGCTCGGCATCCGTCGGCATCTCAGCCACCAGCCCTACCCCCACCATCGATCACTGCACGGCTACCACCCATGCTCCCGCATGAGAGTAGTCGGGTACAGTAGGCGCCACCCGCCGGGATGGTGGAACGGCATACACGGAAGTCTCAAACACTTCTGCCCGAAAGGGCTTGCGGGTTCGAATCCCGCTCCCGGCACCTTGTCATACAGCTGTTCGATGATATGCGGGTGCACCCACCTCAGCTACGCGCACGAGCCCGCGCCCTCCGCGCACGCGGACACACCGTCCACTCCGTGGCTCGCACGCTCTCGTTGCCGTATGCCACGGTCTGGCACTGGTGCGTCGATCGACCCGAGGCGGTGAAGCGCGGCACGGAGCTACGGTGCTTCCGGTGCCGGCCGGATGTCCAGAATCCGACCGACCCCGCCGCCTACGCCTACCTGCTCGGTCTCTACCTGGGCGACGGCCACCTGGTGACAACGGCACGCGTCCCCGTGTTGCGCATCTACTGTTCCGATGGGTGGCCCGGGTTGATTGAGGCGTGCGACATGGCCATGCGAGCCGTGCTGGCGTCGAAGGTGCAACGGGTCCAGAAACAGGGTTGCGTCGGCGTGCAGAGCTACGGCACCCACTGGCCCTGCCTACTCCCCCAGCACGGCCCGGGTAAGAAGCACGAGCGACCGATCGTCCTGGCCGACTGGCAGCGACCGATCCTCGAACGACACCCAGGTGACTTCCTGCGTGGACTGTTCCACTCCGACGGCTGTCGCATCGCCAACCGGGTGACGGTGCGCGGCAAGGCGTACGTCTACCCGCGCTACATGTTCGTCAACGAGTCGGCCGACATCATGCGGCTCTGCCAGTGGAGCCTCGACCTGCTCGGCGTCGCTTGGCGGATGAACCGGCGCAACTCGCTGTCGGTGGCGCGACGGGACGCCGTCGCCACGCTGGACCGGCACGTCGGCCCCAAGTCCTGACCGGTTCCGCGGAACACGCCGAGCGTGGCAGCCTGGCTGACGCGCGGCCGGATGGCCGGTGGCAGTGGCGGCGACAGGGGTGCGATCTGATGCGGGTGGTTGTCTTCGGTGCGACCGGGATGGTCGGTCAGGGCGTGTTGCGCGAGTGCCTGCTCGCCGATGACGTGCGGGAGGTGCTGACGGTCGGTCGGCGGTCGACCGGTGCGCGGGATCCGAAGCTGCGGGAGCTGACGGTCGCGGACGTGGGCGAGTTGGACGCGGTGCGGGCCGAGTTGACCGATGTGGACGCGTGCTTCTACTGCCTGGGGGTGTCCTCATTGGGTCTGGATGAGGCCGCGTACACGCGGGTCAGCTACGACTACCCGATGGCGGCGGCGCGGTTGTTCGCGCAGGTGAGCCCGCAGGTCACATTCGTCTACGTCTCGGGCCAGGGGACCGATTCGTCGGGTCAGGGTCGGGTGATGTGGGCGCGGGTCAAGGGGCGTGCCGAGAACGCGGTAATGGATCTGCTGCCCAACGGTTACGCGGCGCGGCCGGGGTTCATCCAGCCGACGTACGGGGCCGTGTCGAAGACGCGGTGGTACCGGTTCGGGTACGCGGTCACCCGTCCGCTGTTTCCGGTGCTGCGTCGGTTGCTGCCGAATCAGGTCACCACTACCGACGGGATCGGTCGGGCGATGTTGCGGGTCGCTCGGGAGGGTTCGCCGGTGCGGGTGTTGGGCAACCGCGAGCTGCGCTGAGGGTCAGGCGATCGTGTCGAGGGCGTGGGCCAGGTCGGCGCGCAGGTCTTCGGGGTCTTCGAGGCCGACCGAGAGGCGCAGCAGGGCGGCGGCGGGTTTGGCGTCGCCCTCGACCGGCCGGTGGGTGAGCGAGGCGGGGTGCTGGATGAGGGTGTCGACGCCGCCGAGGGACACCGCGTGGGTGATGAGGCGGCAGGCGCCGGCGACGGCGGCCGCGGCGGGCGCGCCGCCGCGTACCTCGAAGGCGAGCAGGCTGCCGGGTCCGGACATCTGCCGCCCGACCAGCGCCGCCGGGTCGTGCACCGAGGGGTGGTGCACCCGGTGTACGGCGGGGTGGTCGGCGAGCCAGCCGGCGAGTTTCTCGGCGGTGGCCTGTTGGGCGCGGACCCGCAGCGGCAGGGTTTGCAGGCCGCGGTGCAGCAGGTAGCCGCCGAGGGGGTGCAGGATCGCGCCGGTGACCGCGCGGACCTGGCGTAGGCGTACCGCCCAGGTCTCGTCGCAGGCGACGACGCCGGCGAGGACGTCGCCGTGTCCGCCGATGCTCTTGGTGGCGCTGTGCAGGACGAGCGTGGCGCCGTGGCGGGCGGGTTGTTGCAGTACGGGGGTGGCGACGGTGTTGTCGACCAGCAGTGGGATGTCGCCGGCCGCGGCGGCGAGGGCGGCGATGTCGACCAGGTCGACTGTGGGGTTGGCGGGTGTCTCGACGATGACCAGTGCGGTGTCCGGGCGGATGGCGTCGGCGACCTCGTCGGGGCGCGTCCAGGTGACTGTGGTGCCGAGCAGGCCGGTGGCGAGGACGTGGTCGGTGCCGCCGTAGAGGGGTCGGACGGCGACGACGTGTCGGCGGTCGTCGCGGGCGGCGGCGAGCAGTGTGGCGGTGAGGGCGGCCATTCCGCTGGCGAAGGCGACGGCCTGGGCGGTGCCTTCCAACTCGGCGAGGGCGGTTTCGAAGCGGGCGACGGTGGGGTTCCAGAGCCGTTGGTAGACGGCGCCGCCGTCGGCGGGGAGCGTGCCGCCGGTGGCGAGTTGCTCGTACGCGGCGCCGCCGTCGTCGACGGAGGGCAGCGGGTTGGTGGTCGACAGGTCGATGGGTGGTACGTGCACGCCGAGGGTGCGCAGATCGTCGCGGCCGGCGTGAACGGCCCGGGTGTCCATCGTTGTCATGGCGGTAGCGTCGAACATCCGGTGACTGTGGGGCAATGATTCGGCAGATGATTCTGCGAATCGGGCTGGTTTTCGTGTTGAATTCGGGCGAGGATGGTGCAATGCCCCCTGAGCCGAATGATCTGCGGCCGTACCCGGCCCTGGATGAGGTGGACCGCGCGATCCTGACCGAACTGGCGGTGGATGGCCGGCTGCCGAACAACGCCCTCGCCGAGCGGGTGGGTGTGGCGCCGTCGACGTGCCTGACGCGTACCCGGGCGCTGCGCGAGCGTGGTGCGATCCGTGGTTTTCATGCCGAGGTGGATCCGGCGGCGCTCGGTCTGCCCTTGCAGGCGTTGGTGTCGGTGCGGTTGACAGCGCACGAGCGGGCGGCGGTGGACGCGTTCCGGGCCCGGTCGGTGCGACTGCCGGGGGTGGTGTCGGTGTTCCACGTGGCCGGTGCGGAGGACTACGTGCTGCATGTGCGGGCGGCGTCCGGCGACGCGTTGCGGGACTTCGTGCTGGACCACCTGGCTGTGGACCCGGTGGTGCAGCACACGCAGACCAGTCTGATCTTCGAGCAGGCGCGCGGGATGGGCTGAGCGGCGGGTGAGGTGGCCGACGAAAACCCGCATGCTGGAACAAAGCCGGTCGGTGACGGGTTGGCTGACCGTGTGATCACCGTACCGTTGTCTGTTCTTGATCTTGCCCCGGTCGCCAAGGGCACCACCGCTGGCGCGGCCTTGCAGGCCACCACCGAGTTGGCCCGCCGCACCGAGGAGTTGGGCTACCACCGGTTCTGGGTGGCCGAGCACCACAACATGCCGGCGATCGCCAGCTCCGCCCCCGCGGTGCTGCTGGCGCACCTGGCGGCGAACACCTCGACGATCCGACTGGGGTCGGGCGGGGTGATGCTGCCCAACCACGCGCCGCTGGTGGTGGCCGAGCAGTTCGGCACCCTGGAGGCGCTGCACCCCGGTCGGATCGACCTGGGCATCGGGCGGGCGCCGGGCACCGACCAGGTGACCGCGCTGGCGTTGCGGCGCACCATGGAGGGCCTGTCGGCGGAGGGGTTCCCGCGTGAGCTGACGGACCTGATGAACTACTTCAGCGGGGAGAAGCCGGGGCAGATCATCGCCACGCCGGGCCGCGGTGAGCAGCCGGCCGTGTGGCTGTTGGGCTCCAGCGGTTTCAGCGCCCAGCTCGCCGGTCTGCTCGGTCTGCCGTTCTCCTTCGCGCACCACTTCAGCTCGCAGAACACGCTGCCGGCGTTGGCCCTGTACCGGCAGAACTTCCGGCCGTCGCAGTGGCTGGACAAGCCGTACGCGATGGTGGCGGTCAACGCCGTGTGCGCGGAGACCGACGAGCGGGCCGAATGGTTGGCCGGGCCGAGCGCCCTGTCGTTCTTGAAGTTGCGCTCCGGGCGGCCGGAGCCGCTGTCCACGCCCGACGAGGCGGCGGCCTACCCGTACTCGGAGATCGAGCGGGAGTTCGTCGTGGCGCGCCGCGACGGCCAGGCGATGGGCTCGCCGGAGACGGTGCGTCGGCAGCTGACCGACCTGGTGGAGCGCACCGGCGCGGACGAGCTGATGCTGACCACACTGGTGTACGACGTGCAGGACCGGGTGCGGTCGTACGAATTGATCGCCGAGCAGGTGGCGGGCGGTCTACGCCAGGGCGCGTGAAACACGATCTTCACGTCAGCGTCACCCCGCCGACCCGGACGGTGCCTAATGTTGGTGCCGGTGGTGGTACGGCATTCCCGGTCGGGACGGGTTGGGAATGCCGCGGTGTGGCGCACCGGGCCGGAGCTGAGCGGATTCCGCGGCTGCGGCCCGGTGCCTGCCACCCTAAGCGACCCCGCTCGGGACCGCCAGGGGTTGCATCAACGTAGGTGGATGTCTGGCGTGGGCGGGGTGCCCATTCCGTTTCCGATGAAGAACCCCGGGTGCGGCGGTTGGTTGTAGGCGGTGTTCTGCCACGCGACCGCCACCCGATACTGCGGGTCGTGCATCAGGGTGTAGATCCGGGTGCTGGTCGGGGTGGGTGTGCTGTAGATGCGCAGCGCCCGGCTGTCGGTGGTCCGCCAGATCACCTCCTCGCGCCAGTCGCCCAGGATGTCGCCGGAGAGCGCCGGCGTGGACTTGGTGCCGTTGTTGGACGCCACCCCGCTGCCGTCGAGCAGCCGGGTCTCGCCGCCGGTGCCGTACTTGTCGATCTTTGTGCCGTCGAGCAGTTCCCGCACCGGGTCGCCGTCCCACCAGGCCAGGAAGTTGGCCGAGGACGGCTTGCGGCCCACGTTCTGCCCCCTGGTGTTGGCCAGTCCGGTGGCCGCTGACGACCACGACTCGGCGCCGGGGCTGCCCGCCCAGATGTCCGCGGAGACACCCCGGCCGTTGTCGCCGGACGCCGCCGTGGACCAGAGAACCTGACCGGTACGGGCGTCGGCGAAGTAGGAGCTGGGCTTGCTGGCGTCCTCGTCGACCTTGAACACCTCCAGGCCGGCGCGGCCCGGGTCCAGGTCCCCCACATGCAGGGCGTCGCCGTGGCCGTTGCCCGTCGAGTGGAGCAGCCGGCCGTTGTCGTCGATGGTGGCGGCCCCGTACACGATCTCCTGGCGACCGTCGGCGTCGACGTCGGCCACGGAGAGCTGATGGTTGCCCTGACCGGCAGCGGCGCCGTTGCCGGAGGAGTTCGAGTCGAACGTCCAGCGCCTGGTGAGCGTGCCGTTGCGGAAGTCCCAGGCGGCGATCACCGCGCGGGTGTAGTAACCCCGGGCCATGATCAGCGAGGGGCGCTGCCCGTCCAGGTACGCGGTGCCGGCGAGGAACCGGTCCACCCGGTTGCCGTACGAGTCGCCCCAGGACGACACGGTGCCGCGCGGCGGGTCGTAGTTGACGGTGGAGGCGACCGCGCCGGTCTGCCCGTTGAACATGGTCAGGTACTCCGGGCCGGAGAGCACGTAACCGCTGGAGTTGCGGTGGTCCGCCGACGACGAACCGATGAGCTGACCAGTGCCGGAGCGGGTGCCGTCGGCGGTCTTCATGGCCACCTCGGCGCGGCCGTCGCCGTCGTAGTCGTACACCTGGAACTGGGTGTAGTGGGCGCCGGCCCGGATGTTGCGGCCCAGGTCGACCCGCCACAACCGGGTGCCGGTGAGCGTGTACGCGTCGACGTAGACGTTGCCGGTGTAGCCGGACTGCGAGTTGTCCTTGGCGTTCGACGGTTCCCACTTGAGCACGATCTCGTAGTTGCCGTCGCCGTTGAGGTCACCGACTGAGGCGTCGCTGGCGCTGTACGAGTAGCTCTCGCCACTGGGGGTGCTGCCCCCGGCCGGGACCTGCAACGGCACGTCCAGGTAGCCCGCGCCGAACTGCAACGCCGGTGGTGACGCCGCCTGCTCGGCGCCGCCCACCACGGCCCGCACGGTGTACGCCGAGCCGGCCGCCGCGCCGTTGTCGAGGTAGTTGGTGGCGCCGGTGATCGGGCTGGCGTTGACCTTGGTGGATCCTCGATAGAGGTTGAACGCCACGCCGGAGGTCTCGGTGCCGAGCAGCCGCCAGGAGATCAGGTTGCCGCTGCCGGAGCGAACGCTGACCAGCCCCCGGTCCAGCTTCTCCATCTGCACCACCCCGGCCGACGGCGGAGGCGTGGTCGGAGGTGGGGTGGTCGGAGGCGGGGTGGTCGGTGGTGGGGTGGTCGGCTCGTCGGTGGGTGGCGCTCCGGTGCAGGTGGTGCCGTTGAGCACGAAGCTGCCCGGCACCGGGTTGCTACCGGTCCACGAACCGTTGAAGCCGAACGAGGCGCTGCCGTTCGTGGCGATGGCGGTGTTGTGGTCAACGTTGCGCGCGGTCACCTGGGCGCCGGACTGGGTGACGGCGGCGTTCCACGCCTGGGTGACCTGCTGGCCCGCGGCGTACGACCAGGTGACGGCCCACCCATTGAGCGGGTCGCCGAGGTTGGTGACTGTGACGTTGGCGCCGAAGCCGCCCTGCCACTGGTTGGCGATCTGATAGTCGACCCGGCAGCCGACGGCGGCGGCCGAGGCGACGACCGTGCCGAGGGTGCCGGCCACGACGGTGGCCGCCGTCGTGGCGGCGAGCAGGGTCAGCCGATGTCTGGACGGGTGCATGCACTGCCTCCGGGGATCCGGTGATGACCGCTACGACCCACCGGCCCTGCCCGGGAAGCACAGTGGACCGACCCACCGCGACGGCGGCGGACGGCGATCTGATCGGGGTGAAACGCCCTGGAACTCACGGATCCGACTCACCGCGCATCGTAAGGCAAGCGCTTTCCGCCACGCAACATCGATGAGCATCGCTTGGTTGCGCGTTTCGCTCTTGCCTCGGCGGCGTCTCGCTCTTGCCTCGGTGATCGATGCCTGATCAACTCGTCCGGGTGAGCGCTCACCACATGGACCCTGACGAGTTCCGTCGCGCCGGCCACGCCGTCGTCGACTGGATCGCCGACTACTGGGCGACAGTGGAGCAACGGCCGGTCGCCCCGGCGGACCCCCCGGGTACGGTGGCCGCCGCCCTGCCCGGCGAGCCGCCCACCACCGGCGGCGAACCGGTCGAGGCGATCCTCGCCGACCTGGACTCGATCGTCGTACCGGGGCTGACCCACTGGCAGCACCCGGGCTTCTTCGGCTACTTCCCCGGCAACACCTCCGGCCCGAGCGTGCTCGGCGACCTGGTCAGCTCCGGGCTCGGCGTCCAGGGCATGCTCTGGGCCTCCAGCCCGGCCTGCACGGAGCTGGAGACGGTGATGATGGACTGGCTGGCCCACCTGCTGGACCTGCCACAGCGGTTCCGCTCCACCGGCACCGGCGGTGGGGTCATCCAGGACTCGGCGTCCTCGGCGACGCTGGTGGCCACCCTGGCCGCACTGCACCGGGCCAGCGGCGGCCGCTGGCGGCACACCGGCATCGACCGGCGCTACCGTGCCTACACCTCCGTCCACGGGCACTCGTCCATCGAGAAGGCGGTACGGATCGCCGGGCTGGGCGGCGACGGAATTCGATCAATCGAGGTGGACCCGGACACCCAGGCGATGCTGCCGGGCGCGCTGCGGGCCGCCATCGAAGCCGACCTGGCCGCCGGTGACGTGCCGGCCGTCGTGGTAGCGACCATCGGCACCACCTCCACCACCGCCGTCGACCCGCTGCCGGAGATCGGGGCCATCTGCGCCGAGTACGGAATCTGGCTGCACGTGGACGCCGCGTACGCGGGCGCCGCCGCCGTCTGCCCCGAACTACGGTGGACACACGCCGGCCTGGAGTACGCCGACTCCTACTGCTTCGACCCGCACAAGTGGCTGCTCACCGGCTTCGACTGTGACGCGTTCTGGGTGGCCGACCGGGCCGAACTGATCGAGGCGCTGACCGTACTGCCGGAGTTCCTACGCAACGCGGCCTCCGAATCCGGCGCGGTGATCGACTACCGGGACTGGCAGGTGCCGCTGGGCCGGCGGTTCCGATCCCTCAAGCTGTGGTTCGTGCTGCGCTGGTACGGCGCCGAAGGGCTGCGGGCGCACATCCGCTCCGGGGTGGCGCTGGCCGAACGGTTCGCCGAGCGGGTCCGCACCGACGAGCGGTTCGAGTTGGCCGCGGCGCACCCGTTCTCACTGGTCTGCTTCCGACTGCGCGCCGACGACGACACCAACGCGGCATTGCTGGCCTCGACGAACGCCACCGGACGGGTGCACCTCACGCACACCCGGGTCGCCGGCCGCTACACGCTGCGGCTGGCGGTCGGTTCACCCCAGACCACCGAAGCGCACATCGACGAAGCCTGGACCTTGCTCTCCGAGGCAGCCAACACCCTGCTCACCCCGTAACCTGCCCTCGCCCCGCCCGCTGCCCCGCGCCCCGCGCCCCGC
>NZ_PYAC01000036.1:0-17208 GCF_003264475.1 Micromonospora noduli
GGTCGTACGTCCGGTCGTACGCGCGTCAGCGCTGCTCCACCTCGCCCGGAGCCGGACGCTGGGTCGGCACAGTCCGGTCCTCCGACTTCCAGTTGGTCGAAGCCGGCGGGATCTCGTCGGTCAGTGGCCCGCCGACCGGCTGCGGCCTGGGCTGCTCGACGGTGTCCGTGTCGCGTACCGGCTCCTGGTCCACCCGGGTCGGCGTCGGGTCGTCGACCGCCGGCTCGGCGCGGTGCCGGGCCGTCCCACCCTCGGGTCGGGTCACCAGCCACACACCGAAGACGACAGCGATCAGACCGAGGACACCAGCGACGATCGGGCCCCAGAAACTGATCAGGCCGATCTTGAAGCGGTTGTCCTTGACCGTCTCGACACTGCGGCTGACCGTGTCGTCGTTGTAGTTGAAGTCCGCGTCCAGCAGCACGGTGGGGGTGCCGGTGTTGGGCTGCAACTCCTTGTGCTGCTGCTCCCGCACGTTCACGTACGAGCCGGTGACCGGGTCGACCCAGACCGTCCGGGTGTTGCTGTAGACGATCTGACCGCTGGTGGCACCTGGCGCGAACTTGCCGACCAACGTCTGGAGGCTGCTCTCCGGCGTGGTGAGCACCTCGTTCTCGATCCGCTGCTCGAAGCGGTACGCCTCGATGCCCTTGATCTTTTCGGTGCCGACGAACTTCGCCGGAGTGGCCCGCTTCAGATCACGGTCGAAAATCTGGTAGTCGCGCTTGTCCGTGCCGAACGGGAACTTGTAGATCTGACCGGCGTACTTGACGTTGCCGACCGGAGTCCCGTCCGCCCCGGTCTCGTTGAGCCACTGCTCCTTCCAGGAGGCAGCCGCACCGGAGATCCGGTCGAGAGCGAGTTCGGTGCTGTACTGGCTGACCACCACCTCAGGGCTGTCGGTACGCCGGACCGTCTGGTAGACGTCCCAGATCACCGCGTCGCCCTTGAGGTCCTCGGGCAGCCGATCCTTGGTGTCGTCGGGCTGTGGAATGACCTCGACATTGGACGTGAGGTCGCCCTGCAGGACCTCGATGGTCGCCGAGTCTCCGACCCGGGTGATCTTCAGGAACTTGGCGTTCTTCGCCTCGGCGACGGACGTCGTTGGCTCAAGATCGTAGGGGAGCTTGGTCACGGCAGGGGCCACATAAAACGGCAGCCCGGCCGCGAAGACCAGCAATAAGACGCCAAGCCCGAAGAGCGCGGCGCCCACGCGAAGCTTCACTCATCCTCCTGTAACCTGCCGCCCTACGACCTGTTGTCCGGGGCACCCGATCCTTAACATGGCGGGAGGTTACTCCCCGGTCACCTTCAAAGCGACCCCCTGGATGTCCAGATGTCCACAGCCGCCGCGCCAACAGTTTCGGAGCCTTCGGTAACCGGCCGACTTCCCGCCCTCGACGCGCTGCGAGCAATCGGCGCGGTGGCGGTCGTCGGTCACCACATCGGGTTCCAGACCGCCGTCACCATGAACACCACCTGGGGCGGCTGGCTGGCTCGACTGGACGTCGGCGTCGCCATCTTCTTCGTACTGTCCGGGTTTCTGCTGTTTCGGCCGTGGGCGCTCAACGCCGCGACGGGCCTGGCCCGACCGCGCGCCAAGCGCTACCTGTGGCGGCGAGCCCTGCGCATCCTGCCCGCCTACTGGTTGGCGGTCGTGGTCTGCCTGATCGTCCTGCCGCAGAACGGGCAGGCGTCCGTCGGCGACTGGATCCGCCACCTCACCTTCACCCAGATCTACCAACCCGGGCAGTTGCGCGCCGGGCTCAGCCAGACCTGGAGTCTCGCCACCGAGGTCGTGTTCTACCTGCTCCTGCCGCTGGTCGCCGTGCTCGCCGTCGGCCGGTCCTGGCGTCCCGTCCGGACCATCGTGATCGTCAGCGGAAGTGCGCTGCTGACCGCGGGATGGCTCACCCTGATGGGGCTCGGCTGGCTCGACACCGCCCTGCACACCATGTGGTTCCCCTCGTACGCCGCCTGGTTCGGCGCCGGCATGGCACTGGCGGCGGCGCACGTCGCCCTGCGCACCGGGACCGCGCCCGCTGCCTTCCGGGTCCTGGACGACCTGGCCTCGGCACCGGTCACCTGCTGGGCCGCCGCCGTCGGCCTGATGGCGATCGCGACGACGCCCGTCGCCGGCCCCCGCGACCTCACCGAGCCGACGGCCGCCGAGTTCGGCGTCAAGCTGGCCCTCTACCTCGTGATCGCGGCGCTGATCCTGATCCCGGTGGCCTTCGGCGGGCCGAGCCGGGCCAAGGAGATCTTCGGCAGCTCGTCCGCCCGGTGGCTCGGCGCGGTCTCGTACGGGCTGTTCCTGTGGCACCCCATGGTCATCGAACTCATCTACCTGGTCGACGATCGCCCGCTGTTCACCGGTGGGCTGCTCAACACCTTCGCCCTCACCATGGCCTTCAGTCTGGTCTACGCCGCGGTCAGCTACTACGGCATCGAGCGGCCCCTGCAACTGCTCGGGTCGCAGGGTCGGCGCCGACCCACCGGACGTGGGCAGACACCCGGGACCCCCGCCACCGACGTGGCCGCACCGGCCACCACACCGCCGACCGTCGCGGCTGGCACTCCGGTGCCCACGGTCGGCGGGTAGCGCCCAGCGCTGGCCCATCGGGGCATTGCCGGCCGGCACACCAGCCCCTAATGTGACGCGGGTCGCTAAATTACTTGAGAGTAGGGTTCGCGTGGAGCGTCGCTTCGGCATGCCCGGACACGTGTTGTTCCTCAACTGGCGAGACACCCGCAACCCCGAGGGTGGCGGTTCCGAGGTGTACGTCGAACGGATCGCCGCCGAACTGGTGGCTCGCGGATTCCGCGCCACCCTCTTCTGCGCCGCCCACAGCCAGGCTCCCGCCGACGAGGTCAACGAGGCGGGCGTACGGCTGGTGCGGCGCGGCGGCCGACACAGCGTCTACCTCTGGGCGGCACTCTGTTACGTCGCGGGCGCGCTGGGCATCGGCCCGCTGGCGGCCCGCCGCGGCGGCCGGCCCGACATCCTGGTCGACGTCTGCAACGGGTTGCCGTTCCTCGCCCCGCTGTGGGCACGACGCCCGGTGGTCAAGCTGATCCACCACGTGCACCGCGAGCAGTGGCCAGTGGTGCTTCCACAGTGGGCGGCCCGGTTCGGCTGGTGGATCGAATCGTCGCTCGCCGTACGCCTCTACCGGCGGTGCCGGTACGTCACCGTCTCCGAGGCGACCCGCCGAGAGTTGGCAGTGCTCGGCGTGCCGCCGGAGCAGGTCTCCGTGGTGCACAACGGCACCCCGACGATGCCCCACACCGACGCCGAACGGGCGACGTTCCCGCTGCTCGTGACGCTGAACCGACTGGTGCCACACAAGCGGGTGGAGGTGGCGCTGCGGGCCGTCGCGGCCCTGGCCGACGAGCTGCCCCAACTACGTCTGGTCGTCGCCGGCCAGGGCTGGTGGGAGTCGCACCTGCGTGAACTCGCCGCGGAGCTGGGCATCACCGAGCGGGTGGACTTCCGGGGCTTCGTGACCGAGGAGGAGAAGGCCGCCCTGCTCGCCTCGGCCTGGGTGGCCCTGACCCCGTCCCTCAAGGAGGGCTGGGGGCTCACGATCGTGGAGGCGGGTTCGGCGGGCACTCCGACGGTGGCGTTCCGGGGAGCGGGCGGAGTCGCCGAAGCGGTCGTCGACGGGCGTACCGGCCTGCTGGCCGACGACATCGACGACTACCTGATGAAGGTGCGCACGCTTCTGCACCAGGATGAGCTGCGGCGGGAGATGGGCGCCCAGGCCCGGGAGCACGCCGCCAGCTTCACCTGGCAGGCCGCGGGTGGGCGCTTCGAGGCGATCCTCAAGGGTGTGGAGTCGCCCCGCCCAGTGCAGCAGCGGGGCGAGCCGTCCTACCTGTCGCCGTAAACCGCAGGGGCGTACGGGTCCTTCTTACCGGCCCGCTTGGCCGCCTCCGAGACGAGCTTGGCCTCACTCGCGGCCTCCTCGTCGGTGGCGGTCGCGGCGGCCGAGATCCCGCCGAGAGCCAGGATCCCCAGCAACGCCGCCACCAGGCCAGACACGACCAGGGTCAGAGCTCTACGCATGCCAATCCTCCAATGGCGAGACGTGCGAGCGGACGTTACCACGCGGTAGCTCGCCGGTGTAGTGCCGAAACGGCGGCACCGATGACCACCAGAAGGGCAGCGCTGAGCGCCGCCACCACCGCCAGTCGGGCCGGGCCGGACCCGCCCGATTCCCGCACGGTCGCCGGGTTGCGGTACAGCGTCAGGAACGGTCCGTCGTGGACGCGCTCCAGGCCGCCGAGCACCTGAGAATCCACCTCGCCGGAGACCTCGCGCTGCACCAGGACCCAGCGCACCCCCGTGGTCCAGACCGGCCGCCCCTCGGCCAGCGCCTCGCGCATCTCACGGACGCGCGGGTTCTCGCCGGCCACGGCGACATCGCCGACCCGGAGCGTGTCGTCGGTCAGGACCGTCCCCGGCAGGTAGCGGGGCGCCGGGTCCAGGACGACCCGACCAGGGTTCCACGGGTACGCCCGGTAGGCGCTCAGCGGCAACGCGAGGACCTCCCCCGGTTCCTCCTCGATGTGCTCGGCCACCCGCTGCCACTCCGCCGGATAGCTCACCGGACGAAGCCGACCGGCACCGCCGAACGCGAGGTCCGGAAGGACCGCCACCGGCAGGAACAGCAGCCCGACCAGGACCACCCCGGCCACCTCCCGGTCGATCCGGGCCACCAGCCGCTCGGCCCCCAACGCCGCGCACACCACCAGCAGCAGGGCGTACGGCGCCAGGAACTTCTGCCCATCCCGCAGCAGCCCCGCGCCCGGCAGGTGCACCACCGCCCAGCGCAGCGCGGCATCCCCGCCAGGGAGCAACCCGAAGGCGGCGAGCAGAAACCCGGTCCCGGCGAGCACCGCCAGGCGCGCCACCCCACCCGGGGGCAGCCGGCGCCGCAGCAGGCCCGCACCGACACCGGCCAGGATCAGCAGCACGAGAGTCGCCACCGGCACCAGTGGCGCCGCGCGGCTGGCGGGGGTGGCCTGTGCGCTCCAGATGCCACCGGTGCCGGCCAGCGCCACCAGCGGGCCGGCCCAGTTCTCCGAACGCGCCGCGAACGCCGCCACCCCCGCCGGGTCCGAGGAACCCCCGGCACCGGTGACCAGGGCCGCGACCACCCAGGGGGCGTTGAGCACTCCGACCGCGGCCAACGCCTGCCGGGACCGGTGCGGATGCATCCGCTGCGACACCAGCAGGGACCGGGGCGCGCGCATCCGGTCCGACGTCAGCACCAGCACCGTGCCCAGCGCGATCAGACCGCCGGTTGGCGTGATGGCGGCGGGAGCGGCGGCGAGCACCACCCGGGCGAGCGCGCCGTCGCGCCCGGCCCGCAGGTCCAGCGCCGCGCGCACCAGCCAGGGCAGCGCGGCGTACGCGAGCAGCAGCCCCCACTGCCCGATCAGCAACCGCTCGGCGAGGTACGGCGACCACGCGTACGCCAACGCGGCGAACAGCCGGACCGCGCGCCGTTCGGTCGGCACCAACCGGCCGGCGCCGACCGCCGCGAGGAAGACCGCCCCGGCGAGCGCCAGCCGCTGCACCAACCAGCCCGGCACGAGCTGGGTGACCAGCGAGACCAGCGCGTCCATCGGCACCGCCCGGGGCAGGCTCTGCGCCGGGGCGACGAGATCCCAGGTCAACGGCTGCCGGGGTACGAACACCATGTCGTACAGCAACGCGTAGCCGGGCGCCGCCAGCGGGGCCAGCACCACCACCGTGACCGCCGCCGCGACCGCGTACAGCGCCAGCGTGTCCCACGTCCGCCGAACCGGTGCGGCGTCGACGCCGTCGGTCGGCTCAACCATTCACGACGCCGGCACCGCCCGGCCGACGGTGATCAGCTCGGTGCACACACCGACCCCTGGCGTCTGGACGGTGACCTCGACGGCATCCCCCGCACCCTCCAGCAGGAAGAACAGGTCGTTCAGCCCGCGTCGCAGGGTGATCTCGCGCGTGGCGTCCCCGAGCCGGAACAGCGCCGTCGAGTCACCCGAGCTGAGGTAGCCGAAGTGCACCACGTACGGCCACTCCACCAGGTACCCGTCCAACGGGATCCGAGTGGGTCGGCCGCCCTCCGCCAGGTGCCCGCAACCGTCCACCGGACCGGGCACGATCTTCCGGCCCTGGACCACTACCGGACGGATCCGGCCGAGGTCATCGAACGTCGACGGTCGTGCGGCCTCCGTCACGAAGGTGGGCCGACGCTCGGCCGGGCGGAAGAAGTGCGACTGGAGATTGTCCGGCCAGAAGTAGCCGGCGATCACCCGGTCCGGGACGGCGGTGTCGAAGAAGACGGTGCCCGGCGGCGCTACGGCGAGCTCGGCCTGCGTCGTCGCGAGATAGTCCCGCCCGTACTTGGTACTCCAGTTGTCCCCGAAACGGGCCGTGCTCCACAGGGTGCCCACGCCGATGGTCGCCAGGACGACGATCATCGAGACCAGGCCGACCGCGAACGCGCCCGGCTCCCGCAGGACCGTCGGCACCGGCCACGCCGACACCTCGTCCTCGTCGGTGTCCTTGATCCCCAGCAGCGCCGCACCCACACAGATCGCGGCGACCAGCACCACGTCGGCGACGTACCGGGGGACGACGCCGATCAGCGGGCCGAGCGGCCCGCCCAGCCGGGTGATGGCGAAGAGCGCGGCGACCAGGCCGAGGTAGGAGGTGAGCAGCAGCCAGGCCCGGCCGGCCGACGGACGCCGCCGGACGGTGACCACGACGAGCGTCGCCAGCACCGCCCACGACAACCACTTGGCAATGTCGTACGGGTCGACGAGCGGGGGACCGTCACCGGCGTAGCTCCAACGCCACGGACCTCCGAGCAGACCCGGCACCACTGTCTCGCCGACCAGGTCACCGAGGAAGTTGAGCACCGGACCGACCGAGGTCGGGTCCCGCAGTTCGCCGGATGGACGCGTCAGGTAGAACGCCAGGTATCCCCCCGACAGCGCGCTGAGCATCAGCCAGGCCGGCCAGTGCTGGCGGACCGCCGTCGTGACACTGCGCAACACGCCACCGGAGGTGAAGAGGAAGACGGTCAGCAGGAACAGCAGCGGCACGATCAGCAGAGACTTGGTGTCGAAGAGCAGGCCGAACACCAGCCAGAACGCGATCGCCACGAGGTGTCGCAGGCGACCGGTCCGCACGTACCGGACCTGGGCTGCCACCGCCATGACCAGGGCCAACTGCATCGGCAGCACGAGCAGCCCGACCAACCACAGCGAGGAGACCTCAAGCGTCAGCGGGCTGAAAATGAACAGGCACAACGGGATGAGCAGGCCCCAACCGGGCCGGAGCAGATCGCGCAACAGCCGGTAGAGGGCGATCCCGGTCGCCGCCTGACCAACGGCCAGCAGCAACACCCACGGCCAGGTGGCGAAGCCCGCCGCCCGCACCATCGCCCACGCCACCAACAGGCCGCCGGGCATGAGGTGGTTGTTGAACGTACGCAGGAGATAGTCCGCGTCCAGCCCGGTGTCGAGGACCTGGGCGGCGATGACGAACTCGTCCTGCGAGAACCAGCCACGGGTGGCGAGACCGGCGCGCCAGGCGACGGACACCGCGATGAGGGCGATCGCCACGGCTCGGACGGGGTCGGCGCGGAGCCATCGGCCGATCGGCCCGGGCCCGTCGCCGTCGGACGCGACGCGTTCCGGATGCGTCTCGGCCTCAGCTTCTGGCATTGACATGGTCGGCAGCCTGCCACACGCTTACACGCCGTGGGGACGGCCGTTCTCCCGATAACGCCACCGCAGCGCCCCTGGTCGCCCGTCCGTGCCCGGTCCGGATAACGTCGCGCGACAGTCGTCGGCTGCAGGTGCGCGTCCGGCCGGTGAAGACAGGAGCCGAAATGCGTGCAGAGGTGGCCAGTGGCGCCGCTCCGGGGTCCAGCCGGAGCCGGCACACGGCCCGACGGTTCCGGCACCTGGTCATCTGCATCGCTCTCACCGCCCTGGCCTTCCAGCAGGCCCCGGGCCAGGTCGTCCCCGACACCAAGGTCGATCTGAACGTCAACCCGGCCGGGTGGCTGCTCCGCTCACTGCACCTGTGGGACCCCACCGGCACGTTCGGCCAACTACAGAACCAGGCGTACGGCTATCTCTGGCCGATGGGCCCGTTCTTCCTGCTCGGGTCGGAGTCCGGCCTCGCGCCGTGGGTGGTGCAGCGGCTGTGGTGGGCACTGCTCTTCTGTGTCGCCTACCTGGGGGCCGTGCGCCTGGCGGGCCGACTCAACATCGGAACGCCCGCCGGACGCATGATCGCCGGCGTCGCCTTCGCGCTGTCACCACGCATCCTCACCCAGCTCGGCTGGTCCTCGGTGGAAGCCTGGCCCAGCGCCGTCGCCCCCTGGGTGCTCATTCCACTGGTCGGTCTCGCCGCCGGCACGCGACTGCGACGCGCCGTCGCCGCGTCAGCCCTCGCCGTCGCCTGCGCCGGTGGGGTCAACGCCACTGCCGTGTTCGCGGTGGTGCCACTGGCCCTGCTCTGGCTCGCCACCATTCAGCCCGTACGCCGCCGGGTCACCGCCATCGCCGCCTGGTGTGGCGCGGTGGCCCTGGCCACCGCGTGGTGGTTGGTTCCGCTGCTGGTCCTCGGGCGGTACAGCCCGCCCTTCCTGGACTACATCGAGACCGCCCGGAACACCACGAGCGTCACCGACGGGGTGACCACACTGCGCGGTGCCTCCTACTGGGTCGCCTACCTGGCCTCCCCGTTCGGACCGACCATCCCGTCCGGTGCGCGACTCGCCAACGAGGCGGTGCTGGTCGCCGCCACCCTGGCGGTGGCCGCGCTCGGTGTGCTCGGGCTGTCCCGACGGGGGATGCCGCACCGCCGGTTCCTCATCACCGGCCTGGTGCTCGGCGTCGCGCTCGTCGGTCTCGGGCACGTCGGCGACCTGCCGAACATCCTCGCCGGGCCGCAGCGGGAGTTCCTCGACGGCGTCGGCGCACCCCTGCGCAACGTGCACAAGTTCGACGTCCTGCTCCGCCTACCCCTGTGCCTGGGCATGGCGCACCTGATCGGGTTGGCCGTCCGGGCTGCGCGCACCGCGCCCGCGCGGCACCGTCCGCGAACCGTCGCACGCGCCTGGCTGACCGCCGGCGCCGCGATCGTCGCCGTCACGGCGGTCGCCACGCCCGCCCTCGCGGGCGGTCTCGCCACCCCGGGCAGCGTCAAGGAGGTGCCCGGCTACTGGCACGACGCCACCGACTGGCTCGACGCGAACACGGGGCGCGGGCGGGTGCTCGTCGTACCCGGGGCGCGCTTCCCGTCGTACGACTGGGGCAACACCACCGACGAGATCACTCAGCCGCTGCTCAACAGCCGGTGGGCGGTACGCAACGCCATCCCCTTCACCCCACCGACCACGATCCGACTGCTGGACGTGATCGAGTCGACGCTCGCCACCGGCGCCGGGTCGACCGGTCTGGCGGACCTGCTGGCCCGATCCGGAATCAGCCACGTCCTGTTCCGCGCCGACCTCGACCACGGCCGCTCCGACACGGCCCGCCCAGCCGTGGTCCGGCAGGCGCTGGAGCGCTCACCCGGGTTGACCCGCGTCACGTCCTTCGGCCCCCTGCGCGGCGGGCCCTCGTCCGCCGATGAGTTCCGCGACCACGGGCTCGACGTGCCCGTCCGGGCGCTGGAGGTCTACCGGGTCGACCGGCCCGTCGAACCGGTGGTCGCCTACGACAGAGCCGCCGTGACGACAGTGGTCGGTGGCCCCGAGTCACTGCTCGACCTCGCTGCGGCAGGGCAACTCGGCTCGGCGCCCACCGTCCTGGCCGGCGACGCGTCGACCGCCGACGTCACCGGACCGGTGGCGATGACCGATGGGCTGCGCAGGCGGGACGTGTCGTTCGGCGGGCTCCGTGACAACACCTCCCAGACGTTGACCGCCGACGACACCTTCGAGGTCACCGCGCCCGCCCACGACTACCTGCCCGAGTGGGGTGCGGAGCACTCCACCGTCGCCCGTTTCGAGGGCATCAACGCGATCCGCACCTCCACCGCCCGTTCGCAGGTGGACTCCCCCGGCGGTGCCCGCCCCGAGCACCAGCCGTACGCGGCGATGGACGGCAACCCGGCGACCTCCTGGCAGTCCGCGCCGTACTCGCCCAGTGACCAACAGTGGATCGAGGTGGGCCTCGCCAATCCGACGACGGTCACCCGGGTCGAGGTGTGGTTCGACCTGAAGGCCGATGCCCTGCCCACGACGGTGACCGTCAGCGCCGGGTACGAGAGCAGCACCATCGAACAGTTCAGCGACCACATGGTGTTCGAACTGCCCGGCGTCCACGCCACCCGCGAGGTCCGGGTCTCGGTCGACAGCGCGTACGACCTGCGCCCGTTCGGAAACGGCTCGGTCGGTATCGCCGAGATCAAGATTCCGGGCATCCAGACCAGCCGCACGCTGGTCCTGCCCACCGCACCGGACACCGACCGGCCGGCGACCGTCGTCGTGTCCGCGGCACCCACCACGCCGGCCTGCTTCTCCGTCGACGGGCACCCGCGCTGCTCCACCGACGCCATCCGTGGTTCCGAGGACGGGTCCACCATCGACCGGACCCTGACCCTGCCGGCCGCCGGCGCGTACGACACCAAGCTGTGGGCGCGGCCGACGGCCGGCCCTGACCTGGACAACGCCCTCGACAAGCTGGTGACCGACGCGCAGCCACTGCGCCTCGCGGCGCAGATCAGCGCCTCGTCGACGGCCGTGCCCGACCCGACCGGCCGGGCCGGGGCGGCGCTCGACGGGAACCCGGCCACCAGCTGGTCACCGGCGATCGACGACGAGGCACCGATCCTGCGGCTCAAGTGGCTCAAGCCGCAGACCATCACCGGGCTCCGCTTCTCGGTCGACGACAAGACCCCCGCCACCCGCCTCGGCAGTGTCCGGGTCGTTGGCGACGACGGCTTCCGTAGCAGCCTGCTCGGCGACGACGGGCTGCTCCGCCTGGACCCGCCGATGCGGACCGACGAGATCACCATCCAGTTCCTCGACAAGCCATCCGCCACCAGCACCGACCCGTACAAGCTGCGGTTGCCGGAGCGGTTGCCCATCGCGGTCGGCGAGGTGACAGTGCTACCCGGAGCACCCACCGTCGGACCGCGCCTCGACACACCCCTGTCGCTGGCCTGCGGATCGGGGCCGACGCTCCAGATCGGCGCGGCGCGGGTGACCACCACGCTGCGCGGCACGCCCAGCGACCTGCTGGAAATGCGCGAGATGCCGGTGACGCCGTGCGGCCGGAACACGCCCCGACAGCTTGACCTGAGCCGCGGAGACCACCGCATCGTCGCCACCCCGAGCCAGCTCGCCTCGCCCACCAGGGTCGCCCTGGTACCGAGAACGGCCAGCCCGGCCTCGGCGGCCGCCAGCGCCACCGAGGTCGAATCCTGGGCGGCCACCGAGCGCCGGGTACGGGTGGCCAGTCACCCGGTCGACCGGGTGCTCGCCGTGCGGGAGAACACCAACACCGGCTGGCAGGCCACCCTCGGCGGGCGGACGCTGAAGCCACTGGTGGTGGACGGGTGGCAGCAGGGCTGGATCCTTCCCGCCGGCGCCTCCGGAGAGGTGCTGTTGCGTTTCGCCCCGGACACGCCGTACCGGGCGGGGCTTCTCCTCGGCGGCATCCTGCTCGCGGTGGTGGTCCTGCTCGCGGTGGTGCCCGCCCGACAGCCCACCGGGCGAACCTCGGCGACCGTCCCACCACGCGGCCGACGCCGCTTCACCCGCTCGCTGCCGCTGCTGGCCGTCGGGGCCGCCGCGCTGGTGCTGTGGAGCGGCCTCATCGGCGGCCTGCTGGTCGCGGCGGGATTCATGCTGGCGGTACCCGGACCACGCCGCCTGCCCTGGCCGGCCGACCCACGTCGGGCCAGGACGATCAGCCGGGCCGTCGAGACCTGGCTCCCGGGCGCGCTCGTCCTGCTCGCCGGGTTGCTCTACCTCGACTCGACGCGACGGAACACCGACGCGCTCGTGCAACTCACGATCGTCGTTGCCCTGGGCGCCCTCTGGCTCTCCACCGCCGCCCGACGACGCCCGGTACGCCGGCCCACGCCAACCGCCGGGACTTCAGCCGTTGCGGCGGCTGCGCTGGTCGCGGAGGGACCGAAGCCGTACCCGGCCAAACCGGACGGGGCCGAGCCGGCGAGGCCTGGCCAGCCGGCCGGGCCAACCGACGGGCAACTTCCGACCTTCTCCGAGATCACATGACTCTTCGACGACCCGTCCGTCGGGAGAAGACGGCCCAGACGGAGCTGACACGCGGATGGAGTACGGGCCTCGGCGCTGCCGGGGTCAGCGTCACAGTGGCCGGGGTCCTGGTCAACGGCCTCGCCTACCTGGTGCCGGTCCTGGCCGCCCGACGACTCGACCCGGCCGACCTCAGCGCGCTCGCCGCCGCCCTCGGTCTGGTGGCCATCGTCGGTGTGCCCGGGCTCGGCCTGCAACTGGCCGTCGCCGTACACCGCGCCCGGCACGGCGCCTCCGACACTCGACGGCTCACCGCGGTCACCGCCGCAGTCTGCGCGGGAACCCTCGTCGCGGCGACACCACTGCTGGTCACCGCCCTGGATCTCCCGGTCGAGATGCCCGCACTGCTGGCGGTCACCACCGCGGCGATCGTGCTCTCCTCCCGGTCCCTCGGAGAGTTGCAGGGTGGCCAGCGCTTCGTACGACTCGCCGTCGGGATGGCAGTGCTCGCCGCCGGCCGCTACGGCGGCGTGATCGCCGGGTTGCTGCTCGGCGCGGGACCGACCGGCGCGTTGGCGGTCGGCGCGTTGACCGCCGCCCTCACCCCTGCGGTGCTGGCCCGGCTCGCCCGCGAGCCCCGACGGTCGTCCACCGCCCCACGGCTGACAGTCGCTCAGGTCGTTGCCGGCTGCGGCGCGACAGTGGCGATGCTCGTCGTCTCCTACGCCGACCTGCTGCTGGCCCGGCAACTGCTGTCCCCGTCGGATTCCGGGGCGTACTCGGTCGGCACCGTCCTGAGCAAGGGCGCGCTCTGGGCACCGCAGGTCGCCGCCGTCCTCGCCCTACCGCGGCTGGCCCGCGGTGACCGGCGCAGCCGAACGGTTGCGCTCGCGGTGACAGGCGGGTGTGGCGTGGTGCTGGTTCTCGCCTCGACCCTCGCCGGAGGGCTCGCATTCCGCCTAGCCGGTGGGCCCGACTACGACCACCTGGGCCGGTACGCGCCCCTCTTCGCGGCGGTCGGTGCGCTCTACGCGGTGGCGTTCGTGCTGCTAAACGACCGTCTCGCGGCCGGCGCACGCTGGGCGGCGGCACCGCTGTGGGTGGGCGTGGCCGGCCTGGTGGCCGTCACCGCGGCCCTCCGGCCCCACACCGTCCCCGGCCTTCTCCTCGCGGCAGTGGGCACGGCCATCGTCACCACCGCGCTGATGGCGGTGACGGCCCGTCGGCCCGCTCCGGGTCCGGCGGCTGAAACACGCCCTAGCCCTCCGCGAGCCAGTCCGTCAGCAGTCGGTGGTCGATCGAGTCCACCCGACCGAGCGAACGACCCGAGGCCACCCGGTCCCGCAGCTCCGCCCGGGTGAACCAGCGCGCCTCCAGCAACTCGTCGCCGTCCACGCGTACGTCGTCGGAGGTGGCGGTGGCCCGGAAGCCCACCATCAGGCCGGCGGGGAACGGCCACGCCTGCGACCCCTGGTAGGTCACGTCGGTGACGGTCACGCCCGCCTCCTCGCTCATCTCCCGACGGACCGCGTCCTCCAGGCTCTCGCCGATCTCGACGAAGCCGGCCAGCGTCGAATACGCGTCCTCAGCCGCGCCCCCGTGCCGGGCCAGCAGACAGCGCCCCGACCGACCGGGTGCCTCGACCAACACGATGACTGCCGGCTCGATCCGGGGGAACAGCAGACGTCCGCACTCCGTGCCGGTGCAGGTCCGCAGATGCCCGCCGCCGTCGGCGACGGCCGGCGCGCCGCACGTCCCGCAGAATCGCTGCTGCCGGTGCCAGTGCAACAAACCCCTGGCGTACGCCTGGACGGCCGCGTCGCCGGGTTCGAGCCGCCCGACCAGTGCCCGCACGTCGACGGTCCGCACCGCACCGGCCATCTCGACGGCGGACCGCTCGGGGAGCGCGGAGAGGTCCGCGGCGAACACGGCGGCCTCCCCGTCGAGCCCCAGGAAGACGGTCTCGCCGGCGGCGGACCGGACCAGCGCCGCGCGCTCCGCGCTGAGCCGAACCGGCCCGTGCCCGTCGACGAGACAACGGTCCCGCCACATCGGCAGCAGCACGGTGGTCGACTCGGTGAACAGCGCCCCCAACCGTGTCGGATCGGTGCGCAACGGTCCCGCCCGGTCCAGCGATCCGCCGCCGTACGCCAACACCCGCTCCGCAGCGTCCACCCGGTCACCGTGCCACGTCGGTGGTCGGCCGTCGGCACCGCCCCCGGACCGGTGCGACACGCCGAACGACACGCGGTAGCTGCGCCTGGTGGGCGCAGCCGACGAGTACGGCCGGGGATTCGTTACCGTAGGTGCCTCCGGGAGGGAGGACCTCCCGCGGCACCCTGGCGATCGAGGTTGCAGTGACGCTGTACGGCGAAAACAGTCCACCCGCCGACGACCGGCCCACAGTGCAGGTCACCGCGGTCACCTGGCCGGACGACGGAGCTGAGCCGGTCACCACAGCCGCCCCCGGCGAGCCGGACGGCGGCCCGCGCCGGCCGCGTCGGATGCGCGTGCTGCTCGCCGCCGGCATCACCGGTGGCGTCCTCGCCGCCGTGGCGGGCGCCGGCGCCTGGGCGTACGCCGGTGACGTCCCCCGTGGCACCAGCGTGCTCGGCACCGAACTGGGCGGCCGGAGCCGCGCGGACGCCGACCGGGAGTTGCGGGCGGAGCTGGACCGGCGGGCGGCAACGCTCGCCACGCCGCTGAAGGTCACCGTCGACGGGCGCACCGCCGACATCAACCCGGCCGACGTGGGGCTGACCGTCGACGTGCCGGCGACCATCGCGGCAGCCGCCGAGGCGGACGCGCACCCGGTCAGCCGGCTGGTCGGCTCCCGCACCGTCGAGCCGGTGGTGACCGTCGACGTGGGCCGGTTGGACGACGCGCTCCGTAAGGTGCTCGGCAACCAGGCCCAGGGCATGACGATGCCGGCGATCACCTTTCAGGGCACCACGCCGAAGGTCGTACAGCCCAAGCCTGGGCTGGCTCTGAACCCGGAGCGTTCCGCCGAGGTGGTCCGCGCCGGCTGGTTGGCCGGCGCCCCGGTCACCGTGCCCCTGGTGGAGACCCACCCGGCGACCACTCCGGAGGAGTTGGACCGGATGGTCAACGAGCTGGCGAAGCCGGCGGTCGCCGCGCCGGTCACCCTGCGCACCAACAAGGGCCAGGTGACGATCCCGCCCGCCGCCATCGCGAAGAGCCTCCGGTTCGGTGCCGACAAGACCGGCAAGCTCACCCCCTCGGTGGACGTCAAGCGGCTGCGGGCGGCGCTCGGCGACAAGCTGGCCGCCATCGAGGTGCCACCGAAGGACGCCACGATGACGATTTCCGGTGGCCGGCCCACCGCCAAGGAGGGGCGATCCGGGCAGCAACTGGACACGGCGGCCCTCAGTCGAGACCTGCTGGCCGTGCTGCCGAAGGCGGACGGCCGCGAGGTGACCGGCGAGTTGAAGCCGACGCCGCCGCAGCTGACCGGGGAGAAGCTCGCCGGCCTGGGCATCAAGGAGCGGGTGTCGACCTTCACCACCCGATTCACCGGCGGTATGGCCTCGTCACGCAGCCAGAACATCGCGACCATCGCGAGGAAGGTGGACGGCACTGTCGTGCTACCTGGGAAGACGTTCTCGCTCAACGGGCACACCGGCGAGCGCGGCTACGCCCAGGGCTACCGGGACGCACCTGTCATCCTCGACGGCAAGCTCGTCCCGGGCGTCGGCGGCGGCACCTCGCAGTTCACCACCACGCTGTTCAACGCGACCTACTACGCCGGCTTGGAGGACGTCGAACACAAGCCGCACTCCTACTGGTTCGACAGGTACCCGGCGGTCATCGAGTCGACCATCTTCTGGCCGAATCTGGACTTCAAGTTCCGCAACAACACCGAGTACGGCGTGCTCATCGACACGTCGTACACGTCCAGCACGATCACCGTGTCGATCTGGAGCACGAAGATCTACGACAGCGTGAAGACCGAGTACGGGCCGCGCCGCAACATCACGGCGCCGAAGCAGATCCATCTGGCTCCCGGCCCCTCGTGCATCGAGACCAACGGCATCAACGGCTTCACCCAGGACGCCTTCCGGGTCATCAAGAAGGGCGGCGTGGTCGTCAAGCGGGAGAAGTTCACCTGGCGCTACGACGCGGAGCCCCGCTACGTCTGCGGGCCGAAGACGTCCTGAGGCCCCACCCGCTCCGGGTCGATCCTGCTCTGAGGCCGACCGTGCTCTGAGGCCGATTGTGCTCTGAGCGGCCCTGCTCTGAGCGGCCCTGCTCTGAGCGGCCCTGCTCTGAGCGGCCCTGCACCCGGTCAGCTCAGGTCTGGGGTCAGCTCGGCAGCGTTGCGGCCGTGCCCATTGCGCTTGCCGCCCTGCGGTGGCATCGGCACCGTGCGAGTCTCCTGCACCCGGATCTCGGCCCGGAACCGGTGCGCCGCGGGGTGCCACATCTCCTCGAACGGACCCATGACCTCGCCACCGATGCCACGGCGACGCACCCGGGACGCGAGCCACCAGAGGATGCCCAGGACCGCCGCCACGCAGCCCGCGAACACCACAAATATCAGGACCTCATCCACAGGCCGAGCCTAGCCCGCGGCGCCAGGCCCAGCCCTGGACCGCCGCGATCTTGCACTTTCGGTCGTTGAAACGCGAACTCTGAGGCGGTTTGCTGCAGCAGAAACTGCAAGATCGCGGGGTGAGGGGGCCCGGGGCAGGGCACGGGGGCGGACCCCAGACTGCTGACCTGCTGACCTGCAAGCTCGCTGACCGCCGCCTGGGCCGGCCGCAAGATCGCGCAACATCCCGGTTGTAGTGGCATTCGCACGTCATAAGGCCACTACAACCTGGATCGAGCGTGACCTTGACGGCTCGGAGCAGCTCAGGCCCCTGTTCCCGGCCTCACCCGGGTCATCGGGTAGCCCGGGGTATCAGGAAACCCGAGCCGATCAACCAGGCAGGGAAACGCA
>NZ_PYAC01000037.1:0-19561 GCF_003264475.1 Micromonospora noduli
GACCTCGGCGCGGAGGGCTACCGCCTCGACATCGCCACCGACGGGGTACGCGTCACCGCCGCCACCGCCGCCGGCCTCTTCTACGGCGCACAGACGCTGCGCCAACTGTTGCCGGCGGCGATCGAGAGCCCCAGCCCGGTCACCGAACGTTGGGCGCTGCCCGGCGGGACCATCACCGACGCACCCCGGTTCCCCTACCGGGGCGCGATGCTCGACGTCGCGCGGCACTTCTTCGCCGTCGAGGACGTGCTGCGGGTGGTCGACCACCTGGCCCGCTACAAGCTCAACCACCTGCACCTGCACCTCACCGACGACCAGGGCTGGCGGATCGCCATCGACTCCTGGCCGAAGCTGACCACCGTCGGCGGGACGACCGAGGTCGGCGGCGGCCCCGGCGGGCACTACACGAAGGCTGACTACCAGCGGATCGTCTCCTACGCGGCCGCCCGCCACATCACCGTCGTCCCGGAGATCGACCTCCCGGGGCACACCAACTCGGCGCTGGTCGCGTACCCGGAGCTGGCACCGGACAAGACCGCGCCGCCGCCGTACACCGGCACCGAGGTCGGCTTCAGCTACGTCGACCCGGCCGACGAGCGGACGTACGACTTCGTCGCCGACGTGCTGGGCGAGGTGGCCGCGCTCACCCCCGGCCCCTGGCTGCACATCGGCGGCGACGAGGCGTTCAAGGTGAAGGGCGAGGTCTACACCGGTTTCGTCGAGCGGGTCCAGCGCATCGTGGCCGACCTCGGCAAGACCGTCGTCGGCTGGCACCAGCTCGCACCCGCCGCCCACCTCGACGGACGGGTCCTGCAGTGGTGGGGCACGAACGGCGAAGACCCCACCACCGTCGACGCCGTACGCCGGGGCGCCCGACTGATCGTCTCCCCCGGCAACCACGCCTACCTGGACATGAAGTACGCCCCGGACACCCCGATCGGGCACGACTGGGCCGGCCTCATCGACGTGCGAAAGGCGTACGACTGGGACCCGGGTACGCACGTCGCCGGCGTACCCGCCGAGGCGGTTCTCGGTGTGGAGGCCCCGCTCTGGACCGAATCGGTCACCTCGCTGGCCGACATCGAACTCCTGCTCCTGCCCCGCCTCCCGGCCATCGCCGAGTTGGGCTGGTCCACCCGGGCGACCCACGACTGGGCCGACTTCCGCGACCGCCTGGCCGGCCAGGGCCCGCGCTGGACGACGGCCGGGATCACCTTCCACCGCGCGCCCGAGATCCCCTGGCCCACCGCACCAACCATCCCGACACAGCGCAACATGCCCCAAAACGACACCGCCAGGTCCTGATCCCCGGCTCAGCCCGGCCCCGCAAGGGGCGCTCAGCTCTGGGGACCGGTCCGCACGGCGCCCCACCCCAGGGCCGGCCGATTCGCGTCACGTTCTGCCCGCCTCGGACCGGTCCGGGCGCGCGAACGACGCAGATCGGCATGATCCACTCGGCTTTCATGACGTCGGGGCATCCCCGCCACTCGGACACCGCGACTTTCAGGAACCCGAGTGAATCACCTCGTCGTGATCTCCGTGTCGGGTTCGGCAGCCGGGCGGGGTGGGCGATTTATCAGGTTTGGCCTCGAGTGTCGGGTGGTCGGGGCCACCCTGGCGGCGGAATCGGCGGCCGGGCCGGGTCGTTATACCTGGCAGACCACCGCAACAGTCCGGGTCATGGTGCGCCGGCCCGGACGGGAACACCGGCCCGGGCCGCCCCGGTTTACATCCCCCGAACGGCCGAGCACCACAACGGCCGGGCAGGGCAGCCGACGGGAACACCCGCCGGGCCGCCCCGGTTACACCCCCCGAACGGCCGAGCACCACAACGGCCGGGCAGGGCAGCCGACGGGAACACCCGCCGGGCCGCCCCGGTTACACCCCCCGAACGGTCGAACAGCACAACGGCCGACCCCCGCGGGTAGGCGGAATGACCGGCCACCGCGAACGGTTACACCCTGTCCCGACGCCGACCCCCTCGTTGCGGGTCACCGGGCAGAACTCCCTCGAACTTCCCCCGCACGCACTGGTCCCCCCGTTGAAGTGCCGTGCGGGTACCCCCGACGCCAGAGGAGCACGCCATCATGCGTACCGATCTGATCCGTAAGACCGCCCTGACCGCCGCCGGCCTCGCCTTCACCGGCGGCGCCATCGCCGGCCCCGTCACCACCGCCTTCGCCGCACCCACCACCAGCAAGCCCACCACCCAGACCCAGACCGACCGCAAGGGCCACAGCGAGCGGGAACTGGGCGTGCGCTACGAAGCGCAGCCGAACTTCTACTACTGCGGGCCCGCCGCCACCCGTAACGCCCTGTCCGTGCAGGGCAAGAACATCAACGTCGATGACATGGCCAAGGAAATGGGCACCACCGAGGCCGGCACCAACTCCATCAACGACATCACCCCCGTGCTGAACAAGGAAACCGGTAAGAACGACGCCTACCGGTCCGTGGAAATCAGCACCCCCGACGCCGACACCAAGCAGACCGACACCCTGCGCGCCGACATCGTCCGCACCGTCGACGACGGCCGGGCCGTGGTCGCCAACATCGCCGGCACCAGCACCGACACCGACGGCAACACCCACTCCTACGAGGGCGGGCACTACATCAGCGTCGTCGGCTACCGCGACAACGGCAACACCGTCACCATCGCCGACTCCGCCGACCCCAACCAGGCCGCCTACCAGATCAGCGTCGAGCACCTCGCCGACTGGATCGCCACCCGCGGCTACGCCACCAGCTGACCCCGCACCACATAACCGAAGGGCCGGACCCCCACCAGGGTCCGGCCCTTCGGCATGACCGGGTCACCGTCCACGCGCCCTCGGCAGGCTCGGACGAAGTCGGGGGCAACCGAGCTACAGGCCACCCACCCCGGCAAGCCACCCACCGGACCAACCACCCGACCACAGCGGGCACCCCCCGGACCGCGTGACGGGGTCCTTTGGAGCTGATGTCGTAGACGAATCAGAGGCATGGCTCGACCGAGCCGAACTGGTGATTCGTTCACGACATCAGCTCGATAGGGCGCCACACCCATCTGCCCAGCCTCCGCGCGAGGGTGTCGAGGAAAGACCGAGCGCCACCACCGAGGGGCTCGGGGATGACCGGCGCGCCGGCACCGACTTTGCTTCGGGCCCCCGTTCCGGAGGGACGCTGGCGACCGCTTCCGCCCGACCGGCGGAGGGCTCAGCCAGCCGCCGCGGCCCAGGGCGCACAGCCAGCCGCCGCGGCCCAGGGCGCACAGCCAGCCGCCAGGACCAGGGAACCCAGCGACCAGGGGCTCAGCCGCCGGAGTCGTCCATCTCGGCACCCTCGGGGACCGTGTCGTCGTCCCGGCTGGCCAGCCAGCCCTCCGGTAGGAAGACCTTGCCGGGTGAGTTGGTACGACCGCGCGGCTGCCCGAGGGCGGCCATCGGGAACGGCTCCGCCGGGTCGAGCTTGCCGAGCAGGTCGTCGAGCTGGGCCAGGCTTTCGATCATCGCCAACGAGCGCCGCAGCTCGCCGCCGACCGGGAAGCCCTTGAGGTACCAGGCGACGTGCTTGCGGAAGTCGGTGCAGCCGTCCCGTTCACCTCGGGCCGGGTTGCGGGCGCCGGCCGTGAACTGGTCGACCAGCAGCTCGGCGTGCCGGCGCATGGTCACCGCCACCTCGCCCAGGGTGGGCAGCCGCCGCTCCGGCCGACCGTTGAAGGCGGCCTCCAGGTCGGCGAAGAGCCACGGTCGGCCCAGGCAACCCCGCCCGATGACCACGCCGTCCACGCCGGTGTGGGCCACCATGCGCAGTGCGTCGTCGGCCTCCCAGATGTCGCCGTTGCCGAGCACCGGCACGTCGAGGGCCTGCTTCAGGGTGGCGATCGCGTCCCAGTCGGCGGTGCCCGAGTAGCGCTGCGACGCCGTGCGCCCGTGCAGGGCCACCGCGGCCACGCCGGCCTCCTGGGCGGCCAGCCCGGCTTCGACGTATGTCAGGTGGTCGTCGTCGATGCCCTTGCGCATCTTGACAGTGACCGGCACGCCGGCCGGTGACGCGGCAGCCACCGCGGCCCGCACGAGTCGCGCGAACAGCCGGCGCCGCCACGGTAGCGCCGCGCCGCCACCACGCCGGGTGACCTTGGGGACCGGACAGCCGAAGTTGAGGTCGATGTGATCGGCCAGGTTGCGCTCGACGACGATCCGCACGGCGGCGGCGGTGATCTCCGGATCGGTGCCGTAGAGCTGGAGACTGCGGGGCTTCTCGTCGTCGCCGAACGCGATCATGCGCAGCGTCTTCGGATTGCGCTCGACCAGCGCCCGAGTGGTGATCATCTCGCAGACGTAGATGCCGCCGCCCTGCTCGCGACAGAGCCGACGGAACCCGATGTTGGTGATCCCGGCCATCGGCGCGAGCACGACCGGCGGCCACACCTGGTGCTGGCCGAGAGTCAGCGGGCGCAGCGCGGGCACGGTCGAGGCAGTCACCGGACAAGTGTACGGGGCCCCGACCGGCGCTTATCGCGTCGGCCGAGACCCCGTGCGCAGTGTCTCAGCAGCCGGGGAGACGCTCGATCAGGTAGCGCTCGACCTGGTCCAGGGAGACGCGCTCCTGGGCCATGGTGTCGCGGTTGCGCACCGTCACCGCGTTGTCGTCCAGGGTGTCGAAGTCGACAGTCACACAGAACGGGGTGCCGATCTCGTCCTGCCGACGGTAGCGACGCCCGATCGCCTGCGAGTCGTCGAACTCCACCACCCAGCGCTTGCGCAGCAGCGTCGCGAGGTCCTTGGCCTTGGGCGACAGCGCCTCGTTGCGGGACAGCGGCAACACCGCCACCTTCACCGGGGCGAGCCTCGGGTCGAACCGCATCACAGTGCGCTTGTCCACGCCGCCCTTGGTGTTCGGCGCCTCGTCCTCGTCGTACGCCTCCAGCAGGAAGGCGAGCACGGCGCGGGTCAGACCCGCGGCCGGCTCGATGACGTACGGCATCCAGCGCTCACTCTTGCTCTGGTCGAAGTACGACAGGTCGACGCCGGAGTGCTTGCTGTGCGTGGAGAGGTCGAAGTCGGTGCGGTTGGCGACACCCTCAAGCTCGGCGAACTCGGTGCCACCGAACTGGAAGCGGTACTCGATGTCCACAGTCCGCTTCGAGTAGTGCGACAGCTTCTCCTTGGGGTGCTCGAACAGGCGCAGATTGTCCGCCGAGAGGCCGAGGTCGAGGTACCAGTTCCAGCGCTCCTGGAGCCAGTACTCGTGCCACTGCTCGTCGGTGCCCGGCTCGACGAAGAACTCCATCTCCATCTGCTCGAACTCGCGGGTCCGGAAGATGAAGTTGCCCGGGGTGATCTCGTTGCGGAACGACTTGCCGGTCTGCGCGATGCCGAACGGGGGCTTCTTGCGGGCGACCGTCTCGACGTTCTTGTAGTTGACGAAGATGCCCTGCGCGGTCTCCGGGCGCAGGTAGTGCAGCCCCTCGTCGCTCTCCACCGGACCCAGGTAGGTCTTCATGAGGCCGTTGAACATCTTCGGCTCGGTGAAGGTGCCCTTGTTGCCGCAGTTCGGGCAGTTCAGCTCGGCCAGTGAGGTGAGCGGCTTGCCGTGCTTCTCGGCGTACGCCTCTTCCAGGTGGTCAGCCCGGAACCGCTTGTGACAGAACTGGCACTCGGTGAGCGGGTCGACGAACTCGGCGATGTGGCCGGACGCCTCCCACACCTTGCGGGACAGGATCACCGCGGAATCCAGGCCGACGACATCGTCGCGCTGCTGGACCATGGTCTTCCACCACTGCCGGCGGACGTTCTCCTTGAGCTCCACGCCGAGCGGACCGTAGTCCCACGCCGATCGGGTGCCTCCGTAGATCTCACTGGAGGGGAAGACGAAGCCTCGGCGCTTGGCGAGGCTGACGACGGCATCGATACGGTCGGCTGGCATGTTTCCTCCTACGCCGGCTGGCGGTCGGCGGGGGCGAGATGTGGATGGAACGGTCGGTTCGGGACAACGGTACGACCACCGTCGCCCCGAGCCCAGCAGAATACCGGGGACGGGTCAGCTGACCTCGCAGACCTCCACGCCGCCGGTCTGCCCGTCCTGCCCGAGGCTGACCTGTTGCCGCTCCCGGTCGCCGCCGTCGAGGGTCACGTCGACCGGCACGGTCAGGTAGGTGGTGTCCACCTCACCCACCCGGAACGCGGTCACCTGCGGTTCGGCGGCGGCGCGCCGCTCGAACTCCGGCCGGGACTCACGCCGCTGCGCGTCGTCGCAGAGCTGGTCGTACGCCCGCCCGTAGTTCCGCTCAACCAGCGCCTGGTAGTAGTCGCCGGTCACGGTGCGGGCCTGTTCCCGGATCGCCTGGACTCCGCTGACGGCCAGGCCGACGACGGCGGTGCCACCCCCGCCGCAGCAGAGCACCACGGCGAGCGCGCCGACGCCGAGGCCGATCCAGAGTCGAGTCCGGCGGCCCTCGGTGGGCGGCGCGGCGAACGGCGGAGCCACCCCGGGACCGGGTGGCGGGGCGGGTGCGGTCATAGGAGCAGCGTAGTGTCCGGCGGCTCAGCGGTAAGGACCCGCAGCCCGATCACTCTCGGCGACGACCACGGCCCCGCCCGGGGCGGCGGTGGCCAGCGCCTCGTAGGCGGAGGGCTCGTCGACGGACTCGGCGAGCAGCGGCACGGCGCTGACCTTGACCTCGAAGGCGCCCAGCGCCCGCCGGTACGTGCCGACCGACTCCCATTCGGTGACCAGTGACCAGTGCCGGGGGTCGTCCAGCGCCCGGACCAGTTGGCCGCGCAGGTAGCCGGGCCGGGCGGCCAGCGCGGTGAGGGCGGCGTGCGCCCGTTCGGTGAAGCCGTCGGCGGCATCGACGTCGACCACGAACCGGTTGGTCACCAGCACCGGGGGTTCCTCCTCGTAGAGTCTGTGGGATGCAGCGTACGCAGCGCCCTCTGCTCGCCCGGTTGGCCGGGGCGAACCCGACGTCGGTGTTTCTGCTCACCCTGGTGGTGGTGCTGGTGGCGTTCTTCACGCCCGGGGTGATCGGCGGGCTGCTCACGCTCGCGCTCGCCGGGGTCCTGATCGCCCTGTTGGCAACGACCTGGGCGGTTCAGGCGCCGCAGACCCGGGTGATCCGGCTGGTGATGCTCACCCTGCTGGTGACGGTGGGCCTCGCGAAGCTCCTCTGACATGCAAGCATGCGTTTTTGACAATCATTATCGTTGCCACGGACAGTTGACGACATGACCAACCGCGCCACGTACCGTGTCCTGGCCGCCGCGACCGCCCTCCTCGCCCTGGGCGCCGGGGCCGGCTGCTCCACCGGCGGTGCCGCCGGCGCCGACCCCCAGCGAGTCGACGTGGTGGCCGCGTTCTACCCGCTCCAGTTCCTGGCCGAGCGGATCGGCGGCGACGCGGTCCGGGTCACCAACCTGGCCAAGCCCGGTGCCGAGCCGCACGACCTGGAACTCAACCCGAGCCAGGTCGGTGAGGTCAGCGACGCGGAGCTGATCGTCTACCTCAAGGGGTTCCAGCCGGCGGTGGACGACGCCGTGGCCCAGAACGGCGGCGACCGGGCGTTCGACGTGACCAGCGTGCAGCCGCTGTTGGACGCGGCCGCCGGCGGGCACGACCACGAGGGCGAGGAGGGGCACGCCGAGGAGAGCGGCGGCAAGGACCCGCACGTCTGGCTCGACCCGACCCGGCTGGCCGGCATCGGCGACCAGCTCGCCCAGCGCCTCGGCAAGGCCGACCCGGACCACGCCGCCGACTACACCGCCCGGGCGGCCGCCCTGCGCGCCGACCTGACGGCCCTAGACGGCGAGTTCAAGCACGGTCTGGCGACCTGCCAGCGGCGGGAGATCGTGACCAGCCACGCCGCGTTCGGCTACCTCGCCGACCGCTACCAGCTGGACCAGGTCGGCATCACCGGGCTGAGCCCGGACGTCGAGCCCTCGCCGCAGCGCCTCGCGCACGTGATCGAGGAGGCCAAGGAGCACCAGGCCACCACGATCTTCTTCGAGACCCTGGTCAGCCCGAAGGTGGCCGAGACCATCGCCGGGCAGGTCGGCGCGAAGACCGCCGTGCTCGACCCGATCGAAGGGCTCGCCGCTGGCAGCAACGGGGACTACCTTTCGGTGATGCGCACCAACCTGCGGACCCTGCAGACGGCCTTGAGCTGCTCGTGACCTCACCTGTCATCACCGTCGAGCACGGGGTGGTCGGCTACGACGGCCGCCCAGTGCTCCGGGACATCTCGCTCACCGTGACCGCCGGCGAGGTGGTCGCGATCCTCGGCGCCAACGGCTCGGGCAAGTCCACCCTGATCCGCGCCGTGCTCGGGCTGGTGCCGATCAGCGCCGGCTCGGTCACCCTCTTCGACCGGCCGTTGCGCCGGTTCCGGCAGTGGGCACGCATCGGGTACGTCCCGCAACGGCTGGGCGCCGGCGGCGGCGTACCGGCGACCGTCCGCGAGGTGGTGGCCTCCGGCCGGCTGGCCCGTCGAGGGGTGCTGCGTCCGCCGGGTCGAGCCGACCGGTCCGCCGTCGACGCCGCGCTGGGCGCGGTCGGCCTCGCCGACCGGGCCGGTGACCCGGTGTCCACGCTCTCCGGCGGCCAGCAGCAGCGCACCCTGATCGCCCGGGCCCTGGCCGGCCAGCCGGAGCTGCTGGTTCTCGACGAGCCCACCGCCGGGGTGGACGCGGCCAGCCAGGAGGCGTTCGCCGGCGCGCTGCGCGACTTCGTTGGCGACGGCGGAACGGTGCTTCTCGTCGCCCACGAGTTGGGCCCGCTGCGACCGGTGATCAGCCGGGCCGTCGTCGTCCACGAGGGTCGCATCGCCCACGACGGCGCGGTGCCGGACCCGGCCGGCCATCACGCGGAGCCCGACCACGACCACGTGCACCCGCACTGCTACGACGAGCCCGCCGGGCTGTGGAGCAACTGACCCATGGAACTCTTCCAGTACCCCTACATGCAGCGCGCCCTGATCGGCGCACTGGTGATCGGCTTGGCCGCTCCGGCGCTCGGCATCTATCTGGTGCAGCGCCGGCTGGCGCTGATCGGCGATGGTGTGGGGCACGTGGCGCTGACCGGCGTCGGGGCGGGGCTGCTGCTCAACCGCTCACCGGTGCTGGTCGCGGTGATCGCCGCCACCATCGGCGCGATCGCCATCGAGATCGTCCGGGCCCGTGGGCGTACCTCCGGTGACCTGGCTCTGGCCCTGCTCTTCTACGGCGGCATCGCGGGCGGCGTACTCCTGGTTGGCCTCTCCGACGCGACCAGCGCGAACCTCAACGCCTACCTGTTCGGGTCGCTGACCACCATCTCGCCCGCCGACCTGACCACCATCGCGCTGCTCGGCGCGGCGATCCTGGTCACGATGATCGCGTTGCGGCCGGCGCTCTTCGCGGTCAGTCACGACGAGGAGTACGCCCGGGTCTCCGGCCTGCCGGTCCGCACGCTGAACCTGCTGATCGCGGTCGCCACCGCGGTCACAGTGACCATCGCCATGCGGGCCGTCGGCGTGCTGCTGATCAGCGCGTTGATGGTGGTGCCGGTCGCCACCGCCCAGCAGGTCACCCGGGGCTTCCGCAGCACGATGGCCGCCGCGATGGCTCTCGGTTTTTTCGCCGCCGGCTCGGGTGTCTGGGTGGCGGCCACGGCGGACACCGCACCGGGCGCCTCGGTGGTGCTGGTGGCGATCGCGTCCTTCCTGGTGGTGGCCGTCGCCGGCGCTGTCTGGCGGGTCGTGCGCCGTCGGACGACGCCCACCGCCGCGCCGACACCGGAACCTCACGAGGTCGTGCTGAGCTGAGCCTGGTCAGCGCGACGTCGGTGGTATTGGTTACCGTTGCAGGATGACCAGCGCGACGGGCTACGACGGGTTCGACGGGGCCAGCGAGCTGCTCCGCGCCCTGTCCGCTCCCATTCGGCTGGCCATCGTCAGTGAGCTGGCCGGCGGCGAGCGGTGCGTGCACGAGTTGGTGGAGAAGCTCGGCGCGGCGCAACCACTGGTCTCCCAACACCTGCGGGTGTTGCGCGGAGCGGGGGTGGTGCGCGGCTCCCGCCGAGGCCGGGAGATCGCCTACAGCCTCGTCGACGAGCACGTCGCGCACATCGTGGCCGACGCGGTCAGCCACGCCGGGGAGGGATCATGAGCGAGAGCAGCGCCGCGGTGCGCAACACCCGGCAGCGTTCGGCGGTGAGCGCGCTGCTGGGCGAGATGGAGGGCTTCCACAGCGCGCAGGACCTGCACGCGATGCTGCGGCAGCGCGGCGAGCGGGTCGGCCTGACCACCGTCTACCGCACCCTCCAGGGGCTCGCCGACGCCGGTGAGATCGACGTGATGCGTCCGCCGGGCGGCGAGCACCTCTACCGCCGGTGCAGCGAGGGGCACCACCACCACCTGGTCTGCCGGGTGTGCGGGCGTACGGTCGAGGTGGCCGGCCCGGCCGTGGAGAGCTGGGCCGATCGGGTCGCCGCACAGCACGGCTACGCCGACGTCAGCCACACCCTGGAGATCTTCGGCACCTGCCCGACCTGCCCGCGCTGACCACCATCGCCCGGTCGATCGCGATCCGGGCTCACTTCACGGCTACACCGGGCGGGGCGTTCGTGGCACGCTGGCCGGCGTGAAAATCTATGCCGATCGGTTTCCGACCGCCGCCCGTCAGTTGCTCACCGACCTGCTCGTCGTCGCCTGGGTGTACGCGGCGATCCGCGGCGCGCTGTGGCTGCACGACCTGGTGCAGAAGCTCGCCGTGCCGGGGCAGAAGTTGGAGGGCGCCGGCAGTGGGCTCGCCGACAACCTGGGTGACGCCGGCAGCAAGGTCGGCCGGGTGCCACTGGTCGGCGACGAACTCACCGCACCGTTCCAGCGCGCCGCCGAGGCCGCCCGATCGCTCGCCGACGCCGGGCGCGACCAGCAGCAATTGGTCGACCAGCTCGCCCTGGCCCTCGCCATCGCGGTGCTGATCTTCCCGCTCGGCATCGTGCTGTTCGGCTGGCTGCCGCTGCGGCTCCGCTGGATGCGCCGGGCCGGATCGGCGACGAAGCTGGCCGCCGGGCCAGCCGGCCGGGACCTGCTCGCCCTGCGCGCGCTGGCCACCCAGCCACTGGGCAAACTGACCCGGATCGGTCCGGATGTCGCCGAGGCGTGGCGGCGCGGCGACGACGCGACTGTCGACGCCCTGGCCGCCTTGGAACTGCGCCAACTCGGCCTACGCGGCCGGGGCCGCTGAGGTCGTTCGCCGGCACGCCCGCCCGTCGGGGCAGCGCCACTCCGGTAAGCGATATACCTCAGAGGTATAAATATGACTCCCTGGTATACGGCTCACGAGTACTTGTCCACCCGAAAGGGCACCGAGAGCCGGCCGGGCGCAGGTCCAGCCCGACGCGGGTGTCGTTAAGGTCGTCGGGTGTTCTACTTCCTCGTCGTCATCGCCGTCCTGCTGCTCGGCTACGCCGCCGTCCTGGTCTCCTTCCTCCGCCGGGGCAAGAAGATCCCACCCGCGGCGTACCTGGCCCTGGCCGCGCTCAACGGTCTGATCCTGGCGGGAGTGCTGGCCTGGGCGGTCTCCCGCTGACCGACAGCGCCGATCTGCGCGACCGCGCGGCGGCCGATCTGCGCGACCGCGCGGCGGCCGATCTGCGCGACCGCGCGGCGGCCGATCCGCGCGACCGTCAGCCCGCGCGGCGGCGAGCCCGCGCGGCGCGGTTTACGGCTTTGGTGGGATGCGGCGGCGGACGTCCTCGGCGGTGGACGGGCCGGGCGACCAGCGGGCCACCCAGGGCAGCTCCTCGGACGGGGTGAGCACGCCCTCTTCCAGGCCCGCGTAGCGGCCGGCGAGGATGCGCTTCGCGGCGGCGGTGTCGACCGAGTCGGTGTTGTCCCAGAGTGCGGTGAACAGGGCGTCCACCCGCACCCGCGCCTGCCGGCAGAACAGGTCGGCCAACTCGACGTTCTCCGGGCGGCTGTCCCGTTCGGCGTTGGCCCGGACGCAGACCGCGGACATCGCGAACAACTCGGCGCCGATGTCCACCACCCGGCCGAGGAACGCCTGCTTACGCTCCATCTTTCCCTGCCAGCGGGACATCGCGTAGAACGTCGACCGGGCCAGCTTGCGCGACGAACGCTCCACCTGGCGCAGGTGCGCGGCGAGCGGGCCGAACTCGGCGTACGCCGAAGGGCTCTGCCCCCGACCGACGGCGAGGGTGGGCAGCCACTTCGCGTAGAAGGCGCCCGCTCGCGCGCCGGCTCGGGCCTTGCGGCCCAGCCCCGCGTCCGGGTCGATGATGTCGCCGGCCACCGACAGGTGGGCGTCGACCGCCTCCCGCGCGATCAGCAGGTGCATGATCTCGGTGGAGCCCTCGAAGATCCGGTTGATCCGCAGGTCGCGCAGCATCTGCTCGACGGCGGCCGGGCGTTCGCCGCGGGCGGCCAGTGAGTCGGCCGTCTCGTAGCCGCGCCCACCCCGGATCTGGATCAGCTCGTCGGCGATCTTCCAGGCCATCTCGCTGGCGTACAGCTTGACCAGTGCCGCCTCGATCCGGATGTCGTTGCGGTCGTCGTCGGCGAGCAGGCAGCAGAGGTCGAGCATCGTCTCCATGCCGTACGTGGTGGCGGCGATGAAGGAGAGCTTCTGCGCGACCGCCTCGTGCTCGCCCACCGGCCGTCCCCACTGGACCCGGTCGGCGGCCCACCCCCGGGCCACGTTCAACGCCCACTTGCCCGCGCCCACACACATGGCCGGCAGTGAGAGCCGGCCGGTGTTCAGAGTGGTCAGGGCGATCTTCAGCCCCTTGCCCTCGCCACCGATGACGTTCTCGGCGGGGACGATCACGTCGTGGAACCGGGTCAGGCTGTTCTCCAGGCCGCGCAGGCCGATGAACTCGTTGCGTCGCTCGACGGTGATGCCGGGACTGTCGCCGTCCACCACGAACGCGGTGATCCCGCCCCGACGTCCCTCGGTGGCCGGCACCCGGGCCATCACCACCAGCAGGGTGGCCACGATGCCGTTGGTGGCCCAGAGCTTCACCCCGTTGAGCCGGTAACCGGTGCCGTCCTCGGTCGGCTCCGCGATGGTGGCCAGCCGGGCCGGGTCGGAGCCGACGTCCGGCTCGGTGAGCAGGAACGCGGACACCTCGCCGGCGGCGAGCCGGGGCAGGAAGCGTTGCTTCTGCTCGGCGGTGCCGAACATCTTCAGTGGCTGCGGCACCCCGATCGACTGGTGCGCCGAGAGCAGCGCGCCGATGGCCGGGCTGACCGAGCCGGCCAGCATGAGCGCCCGGCAGTAGTGCAGGTTGCTCAGCCCGAGCCCGCCGTACTTGCGGTCGATCTTCATGCCGAACGCGCCGAGGTCGGCCAGGCCGTGGAACACCGAGTCGGGTATCGACGCGTCCCGCTCGATGGCCTCACCATCCACCTCGGAGGTCAGGAAGGCGCGGAACCGACCGAGGAACTCCTCCGCGCGAGCCACGTCGTCCGGATCGGATCGGGGCCACGGGTCGATCAGGTCGAGCCGGAACCGGCCGAGGAACAACTCCTTGCCGAAGCTGGGTCGGTCCCAGGTGGACTCCCGGGCGGCCTCGGCGACCTGCCGGGCCTCCTTCTCGGTGACCTGCCCGGCTTCCGCGGGCAGTGGCGCGGCGGCACCGGCGGTGATTTCGGAGTCGGGGCCGTCCGGTGCCGGTCGGCCATCCTGCGTCGTGGTCACGGCTGCCCCCTCGAAGCTCGGTGCGGCTGTTCGACGTGCGCGACTACCGCCACGCTACCCCCGGTTGTTACCCAGGGGTAGCGCTGCGTGAAGATCGGCGCGGTCAGCGACCGTTGATGGTGTCCGGGTCGTCGTCATCGTCGTCGATGTCGTCCTCACCCCAGTTGCGTCGGGCGAACGGCAGGGCCACCCAGAACGTGAGGAACCAGATTCCGGCCAGGGCGCTGAGCACGAAGGCGATCGGCCGGTCCAACACGAAGTCGGTGATCAGCAGCACCGCGCTGACCATCGCGATCAGCATGAAGGCGAGGCCGCCGGTGGCCATCCGGTGTGCGAAGCGGACCAGCTCCGGTTTGCGCCCCTGCCGGAACAGCGCCCGGTGGAACGCCACCGGCGAGATGATCAGTGCGGTGGCGGCGGCCGCCGCGAGCAGCGCCACGATGTAGACGTCGCGCTGGAACTCCGTGGTCTCGGTGAACCCGTTGCTGAACGGCAGGGTGAGCAGGAAGGCGAAGAGGATCTGCACGCCGGTCTGGGCGACCCGCAACTCCTGCAGCAGGTCGGCGAAGTTGCGCTGCCAGCGCTGCTTCTCGGTCTCCTTGGACACGCGCTACCTCCGGTGAGACGCTACTGCCGGCGGTCCCGGCCGCCGGCAGCAACGCAAATGCCCCACCCGGCCGAGCGCGAAACAGGTTCACGACACCGGCCGTTCAATTCGGCGACGCAGGTCGGCCGCCGGCACCGTGTCAGGACCCGCGTCGGATCCGGCCCGCGTACCGCGCTTCCAGCTCGTTGTTGTGCGCGTCGCCGTCCGGGATGTTCGCCGACAGGTAGACCGGGGGCCGCTCCCCCGCCGCCAGCAACCGCGCCACGACCTCCACGGTCACCTGCTGCGCCAGCAGCGCCGCTGTGATCGAGGAGACCGCGCCGACCGCGCCGCCACCGGGCAGGGGCAGCGTCGCGTCGCCGTACGGTGCGCCGTTGTCGAGCACCACGTCGGCGAGGTCGCTCAGCTTGCGCCCGGACGGGTGCCGGGAGGTCATCCGGCCGGAGTGCTGCGCCGAGGTGATCGCCACCAACCCGTGACCGTGCTCCTTCACCAGCGTGGCGAACTCCACCATCGCGCCGTTGACCCCGGAGTTCGAGGCCAGCACGAAGACGTCGGTGGGGCGCACCGGGGCCAGCTCGTAGAGGCGGTGCGCGACGGCCGGGTCCCGTTCCAGCAGCGGGCCCAGCCGGTCGGCCGGTTCGCCGCCGAGCAGCACCAGGTCGCGTAGCGCGATCCGGTTGGTCGGCACCAGCCCGCCGGCCCGTCCGGCGATCTCCATGGCGAGGGCCTCCGAGTGCCCGGTGCCGAACGCGTGCACCACGCCGTCGGCTCGGACGGCCTCGGCGATCAGGTCGGCGGCCCGCCCCACCGCCTCCCGCTGACTGGCGGCCACCCGCCCGATCGTCTCGGTCACCACGGCCAGGTAGTCCTCGGCACTCACCGTCATACGTCCTCCGTCGTTCGATTACGAGCCAGCCAGCGAACCGCGAAGTCGACCGCCGCCCGCTGGCGCATCAACCTGCCGGTCCCGGTGCCGACCGGTGCGGTGCGTACCGCTCCGGTGGCCTCCAGGTCCCCGCCCAACGCGGCGAAGTCGTCCGCGTCGAGTCGTACGTCCTGCCACCGGTTCACCTCGCGGACCCGCACGGCTCAGGCCGTTCCGCCGGCTCGGGCCAGGATCGCCTCGGCGAGCGGGGCCGGCGCCGCGTCCGGGATCCAGTGACTCACCCCGGGCAGCTGCACGAAGCGGTAGTCCCCAGTGACGTTCTGCGCGCACGCCTCGGCGGCGGTCCGGCCGATGGCGACGTCCCGGTCACTCCAGACGTACGTGGTGGGCACCTCGACCGGGCCGACGCCGGCCAGGTCGGCGCGGGACATCGCCCGGTACCAGTTCAGCGCGGCGGTGAGCGCCCCCGGCTCACGCATCGGGTCGGCGTACCGGTTCACCCGGGACGTGTCGCCCACCCCGCCGAGCAGCTTGCGCAACGCGGTGGCGTGCCACGCCAGCAGCACCTTCTCCGCCTTGTCGGGCTTGCGGAACAGCGCGATGTACGACGAGCGGGCCTTCTGTTGGGCGTCGGTGCTCAGGGCGTGCGCCATGGCCGCCGGATGCGGTACGGACACCGCGGTCAGCGTGTGCACCCGCTCGGGGTGCCGGGCGGCAACCGCCCAGGCCACGATCGCGCCCCAGTCGTGGCCGACCAGGTGCACGGCGTCCAGCCCGAGCCCGTCGAGCACCGCGACCACGTCGGTGACCAGTTCGGGGATCCGGTAGTCGGCCACCGCCGTGGGCCGGGCGCCGGGTGAGTAACCGCGCTGGTCCAGCGCGTACGTGCGCAGCCCACCCGCGTGCAGCGCCGGCACCACGTCGTCCCACTCGCCACTGTGCTGAGGGAAACCGTGCAGCAGCAGGACGGGTACGCCGTCCGTCGGACCGCCGACGGTCACCTCGAACGTGAAGCCTCGCGCGTCAACCCGCATGATCGGAAGCGTACCCAGCCCGCGGTCGGCCGGTCGCTCCCGCAGGTCAGGCGGACGCCCTGCTGGGCCCGTGCCCCCGGTCGGTGTTAGCGTCAGCGAGACAACTTCATATCCGACAGGGGAGCGCACAGCGCTGAGAGTGCGGGCACGCCCGCAGACCCTCGAACCTGATCTGGGTAATGCCAGCGCAGGGAGTTCGGTCGACCTCCAGCCGCGCCGCAGTCCGGTGCCACCGGACGCGGCGTGCGTCTTCTCCTGGTTCGCACTCACGAACTGGGAGCAACACATGAAATCCACCACCGACACACACCGTTGGCGCACCATCGACATCGTGGTCGCCTCGGTGATCGCGGTCGCCTTCGGCGTCATCTTCTGGGCCTGGGGCCTGGTCTGGAGCGCCACCGAGGGCGCGTTCGCCTTCTTCCCGCCGGCGCAGACGCTGCTCTACGGCGTCTGGCTGATGCCGGCGGTGATCGGTGGGCTGGTCATCCGCAAGCCCGGCGCCGCGCTGTACTGCGAGACGGTGGCCGCGGTCCTGTCCGCGCTGCTGGGCAGCCAGTGGGCCGGCACGGTGATCCCGCAGGGCATCGTGCAGGGCATCGGTGCCGAGCTGGCCTTCGCCGCCTTCCGGTACCGGTCGTTCCGGCTGCCGACCGCGGTGTTCGCGGGCGCGCTGACCGGCCTCAGCGCCGCGCTGTTCGACTTTTTCGTCTGGAACGTCGACTACGCGCTGACCGACTACCGCATCCCGTACGCGCTGCTCACCATCGTCAGCGCCACAGTGATCGCCGGCCTCGGCGGCTGGCTGCTCACGAACGCACTGGCCAACACCGGCGTCCTGGACCGCTTCCCCGCAGGCCGAAACCGAGCCCTGGTCTAACCCCACCCACTCGCGCGTTGATCAAGAGGTTTGCGTCAACGGAAGGCGATTTCCTGACGCAAACCTCTTGATCAACCGGGGTGGACGGGGCCGGTTGGGTGGGAGGGGGTGGGTTGGTGGGCGGGGTACTGCTGCGGGGGTTCGGGTGGCGGCACGCTGGGCGGCGCGCCTGGGCCGTGCGCGGGGTTGATCTGCGGGTTGAGGCTGGGGAGCGGGTTTTGCTGCTCGGGCCCTCCGGGGCTGGTAAGAGCACACTGCTCAGCGCGCTGGCCGGGCTGCTTCCCGAGGACTCCGGCGAGCAGGAGGGCACCGTCGAGATCGACGGGCTCGACCCGCGCAAGGGGCGGGAACGGGTCGGCATCGTCTTCCAGGACCCGGAGACCCAACTGGTGATGGCGCGCTGCGGCGACGACGTCGCGTTCGGGCTGGAGAACCGGGGCGTGCCGGCCGACGAGATCTGGCCCCGGGTGGACGAGGCGCTGCACCGGGTCGGCTTCCCGTACTCCCGGGACCGCCACACCGCGGCGCTCTCCGGCGGCGAACAGCAACGCCTCGCCCTGGCCGGCGCGCTGGCCCTGCGCCCCGCCCTGCTGCTGCTCGACGAGCCGACAGCCAACCTCGACCCGGCCGGAGCCGAGCTGGTCCGGCACGCGGTGGCCGGCGCGCTGGACGCCGACACCACGCTGATCCTGGTCGAGCACCGGGTCGCCGAGGCACTGCCGCTGGTCGACCGGGTGGTCGTCCTGGAACCGGGCGGCGGCGTCCGCGCGGACGGCACACCCGAGGCGGTCTTCGCCGCCCACGGCGCAGCCCTGGCCGCCGAGGGGGTCTGGGTGCCCGGTCACCCCATCTCGCCCCGAGCGGCCACCGCCGACCCCGGGGAGGTGTTGCTCACCGCCGACCGGCTCGGCCTGCCGCCCCGGCTGGGCTCCACCGACCTGGCGGTACGCGCCGGTGAGGCACTCGCCGTACGCGGACCCAACGGTGCCGGCAAGTCCACCCTGGCGTTGCTGCTCGGCGGTCTGCTCCGGCCCGGCGACGGTCGGGTCACCGCGTCCGCCGAGTTGGCCGGCGCGGACCACCGCACTCCCCCGCACCGGTGGCGGGCGCCCGCGCTGGCCCGACGGATCGGGTCGGTCTTTCAGGATCCGGAGCACCAGTTCGTCACCAGCACGGTCTTCGACGAGCTGGCGCTGGGCCCGCGCCGCACCGGTCAACCCGAGGCGGCCGTCAAGGAGACAGTGGCCGGGCTGCTGGACCGGCTACGGCTGGCCCGGCTCGCCGCTGCCAACCCGTACACCCTCTCGGGTGGTGAGGCGCGGCGGCTGAGCGTCGCGACCGCCCTGGCCACCGCGCCACGCCTGCTGATCTGCGACGAACCCACCTTCGGCCAGGACCGGCGGACCTGGCGGGAGCTGGTCGACCTCTTCGCCGACCTGCGCGACGCCGGGCACGGCGTGGTCACTGTCACCCACGACGCGGACTTCGTCGCCGCGCTCGCCGACCGCACCGTCACCCTGCACCGCGCCCCGGACGACCACCGATGATCAGCATCGAGCCGGTCGCGGCACCGGACGCGCCGTTGGCCCGCCGCAACCCGGTGGCGAAGGTCGCCGCCGCACTCGTCTTCTCGTTCACCCTGCTGGCGACCCTGGACCCGGTGGCCCCGGCGATCGCCATCGCCCTCGAACTGGCCGTCCTGCCGCTGTTCGGCATCCGCTACCGGGTGCTGGCCCGGCGGGCCTGGCCGCTGCTGCTCAGTGCCGCCGGCATCCTGGTCACCCTGGTGCTGTTCGCGGCCGACCGGTCCGGCCGGGTCCTGCTGGACGTAGGACCGGTGCTGGTGAGCACCGGCGTCCTGCTCACCGCGCTCGGCCTGGTGCTGCGGGTGTTCGCGGTGGCCCTGCCCGGTGTGATCGTCTTCGCGACCACCGACCCCACCGACCTGGCCGACGCGTTGATCCAGAACGCGAAGGCGCCGGCCCGGTTCGCCATCGGGGCGCTGGCCGCGTTCCGGCTGGTGCCGCTGCTCGGTCAGGAGTGGCAGATGATCAGCATGGCTCGACGCGCGCGGGGCGTCGACGCGGGACGCAACCCGGTGGCGAAGCTGCAGCTCTTCGCCTCCACCGCGTTCGCGTTGCTCGTCGGGGCGATCCGCCGAGGCACCCGGTTGGCGGTGGCGATGGACGCGCGTGGCTTCGACGCCGGCACACCTCGTACCGTCGCCCGTCAGCAGCACTTCACCCGCGCCGACGTCCTCCTCATCGCCGGCGCGGTCGTCCTCGCCGCCGCCGCCCTGACCACGAGCGTCCTCCTGGGCACCTTCCGCCCCCTGATCAGCTGAGTCCCACCCCGCCGGCCGCTCGCCGGCTGCCCGCCGCCGGCCGCCCGCCGCCCGCCGCTCGCCGCCCGCCGCCCGCCGGCTGCCGGCTGCCGGCAAGATCCGCACAACATCAGGGATGTAGTGGC
>NZ_PYAC01000038.1:0-2668 GCF_003264475.1 Micromonospora noduli
TGGTCCCGGTGTTCGTGGTCCCGGTGTTCGTGGTGCTGTTGTTCGTGGTGCTGTTGTTCGTGGTCCCGGTGTTCGTGGTCCCGGTGTCCGTGGTGCTGTTGTTCGTGGTCCCGGTGTTCGTGGTCCTGTTGTCCGCGGTCCCGGTGTCCGTGGCGCTGTTGTCCGGGGCGCCGGCGAAGTCGAGGCGGCCGAAGAAGAGCGGAGTGGTCGGGTCGTCGGCCAGCTCGGCGACCCGGCGGGCCAGGGTACGGCCGAGCGTCTCGGCCGCGTACGCGTCGCCGGCCACCTGATCACCGGTGGCGAAGAGAGACTCGGCCCGCTCCCGCATCCGACCCAGCGCCGCCCGCGAGGTGGTGAGGTGTGCGCGTTCGGCGGCCAAGTCCGCGTCGAGGTCAAGGTCGGTGTTGGTGTCGAGCTGGGTGCCGAGGTCAAGTGCGGGCATGCTGACGTCCCATCGTTCACATCTGCTGCGCGCTCGCGTGTCCGGGGGCGGATGGCCGGCCGCCCGGCGCGAAGACGTCCGTTCCGGTGCAGCTCACCTTGGCCGTCAAGCGGCCTGCCACCTTACGCTCCCCAACCCGACGCATCCAGCGAATTACCGACGCGACCACCCATCCGGGGCGGCGTGTTGCCCGCCCGGGTGTCAATGGGCGATCACGCCCCGCCTCGCGCCGTGCCTTCTCATGCCGCGACGCCCGTGATCGCCGCGATGGCCGCGACCGCCGCGACGCCCGTGATCGCCGCGATGGCCGCGACCGCCGCGACGCCTGTGATCGCCGCGATGGCCGCGACCCCCGCGATCGCCGCACCCCCGCGATCGCCGCGACGCCCGTGACGCCGTGATCGCCGCGACGCCCGTGACGCCGTGATCGCCGCGACGCCCGCGACGCCGTGACCGCCGCGACGCCGGTGATCGACTCGGCTTTCAGGAAGTTGCGGTGTTTGGGCCGATGCGACGCCCCGGTTTCCAGGAAGCCGAGTCGATCAATCACCGGGAGACGCGGCTTGGTGCGGCAGGGACAGCAGGTTGTCGCGGTCGCGGTCGCGGTCGCGGCCGCAGTGGCGGTGGCGGTGGTGGGGCTGTGGCTGTGGCGGTGGTGGTGGCGGGGCTGTGGCGGTGGCGGTGGTGGTGGTGGTGGTGGTGGGGCGGTCGCGGTGGCGGTGCCGGCCGCGGTGGCGGTGGCGGTGGCGGTCGCAAGGCGCGGTCGCGGGTGGCGTGGGCGTGGTGGGCGGCATCAGCAGCGCAGGTGGTAGAGGTTGCGACGCGGGGTGCGCAGCGGGTCGAGCCAGCTGGGCGGGAGGAATTCAGGTCGACCGTCCGCCGCGAGACGGACCGTCCAGTCGCCGCGGTGGATGAAACGGTGGTGGTAGCCGCAGAGCAGCACCGCATTGCCCAGCGCCGTCATTCCACCGTCGGCCCAGTGTCGGATGTGGTGACCGTCGCACCATCTCGGCGGTCGATCGCAACCAGGGAAGGCACAACCGCCGTCCCGCAGGACCAGCGCGCGCCGCAACGGGCCGGTGAAGAGCCGACGCTGCCGGCCGACGTCCATGACCTGACTGTTGCCGTCCAGCACGACCGGCAGCACGCCCGCATCGCAGGCCAGGCGGCGGACCGCACCGGGGGTGAGGGGCGTGCCGGTTTCCAGTGTTCCGGCGCGTACGCCGTTGACCAGTTCCTCCAGCGAAACGGTCACCACCAGCTGAGGACGGTCGCCGCCGTTGTCGGGCAGCTGACCGGTGCGTAGCGCCAGTCGGCAGATCTCGCCCAACGCGTCGGCGCGGCGCTGACCAGGACTGCGGTCATCATGCTCACCGGCTGGGGCGCAGAGCGGATCGATCGCCTCGCGCAGCAGGCTCGCGGTTTCGGTGTCGAGGTTGCCGCTGAGGCGTACCTGGCCGTGCTGTTGCTCGGAGAGCGTGACGTGCCGGCGGGCCTCGGCCCGCTCGGTGGCCCGCTCCAGAGCCTTCAACTCGGCCTGGTCGGCCAACTCCGGGGCGACGTGCGCGAGGACGCGCTCCCCGAGCCGGCTCAGGCTTGTCGGGTCGAAACGGTCGGCCCAGGCGACCAGTAGTTGGGTGGCCTTGTCCGCCACCTCGGGACCGGCTTCGACCGGGAGGGCGGCGATCGTCTCGGCCACCACCCGACCCTGCTCGACGGTGATGGCACCGCTGAGCAGCGCGTCGCGCACCGCTGGCGGGGCGGCGTCGATGGTGGCGGCGAGCTGGACCAGCTGGCGGGCGCTGCGACCCGAGAGCCGCAGCCGCTCTCGAAGCCAGACGGCGGTGGACGAGGCGCCCTGGGTGACCGCCACCCCGCGACCGTCCAACTCGCGGACCAGACCGAGCTGAACGGCGGCCAACCGCTGCGCCAACATCTGAGTCGCGTCGAGAGAAGCAAGCAAGTCGTCATCGGAGAGCGCCCAGAGCGCGGTCTCGACGCAGTCGTCAACTGCCCCGTCCACCTGCGCCAACACCTCCAACATGAAAGCAGAATAGAACTGGCGTACGACACTTTCGATTCGGCTTGATCAATCAGCGAAACTACCTTCGTCGATCATCGTGAGCTGCCCGCTTGCCGTGCCCGCTTGCCGTGCCCGCGTGCAGTGCCCCCTGCCGTGCCCGCTTGCGCGGCCGCGCTCGCCGCGCCGCGCCGTGAAGCCGCGCC
>NZ_PYAC01000039.1:0-70129 GCF_003264475.1 Micromonospora noduli
CTTCATGATCAACAGGGCCGGGGACGGGGCCGTTTGGATTGCCGCGCCGTGGGGTGGGTGGTCGGTTTGGCGGGGGACTGCAGGCCGGCGTACACTTTCAGATCGGCGCACAGCGTCCACTCCGGCATGCCCACCCTGCGCTTCGGTGGGAGCTGGAGCCGCGGCTGGCGCGGGCTTCTGATTCTGATCAGATTTCCGTGTAAGACGTTGTGGGCCGCCCGGAGCAATCGACGTCAGGACAGCGGAGGACATGCCGAAAAAAGACGGAGCCATTGAGATCGAGGGTCGGGTCATCGAGCCCCTGCCGAACGCCATGTTCCGGGTGGAGCTCGCGAACGGCCACAAGGTGTTGGCTCACATCAGCGGCAAGATGCGGCAGCACTACATCCGCATTCTTCCGGAGGACCGGGTCGTCGTCGAACTCTCGCCGTACGACCTGACCCGCGGGCGCATCGTCTACCGCTACAAGTAGTCCTGACGGCGGCCGGGAAGTCCCGTGTCCGTCTTCGACGTCCGGCGTCGCGCAGAGCGCGTAGCCGGGCCAGATGGGAAGTAAGGCAACCGTGAAGGTCAAGCCGAGCGTCAAGAGGATCTGCCAGAAGTGCCGGGTTATCCGCCGGCACGGCCGGGTCATGGTCATCTGCAGCGACCCGCGCCACAAGCAGCGCCAGGGCTGACTCAGCCCGTCCGGCCGGAGCACGGCCGGGTGGCGTTGGTCCAGGCAGATCCCCAGCGACACACACATCACACATGCTCGTCCCAGCCGCGAGCGGTACGCGAGACGTACCTCTGCGTGGCTGACCCCCGGTCGGAGGCCGGGGCCCGCTCGGGCAGCGACCGATCCCGGTCGCCGGCGCTCACCGCGTCGGAAAGACGGGACGGCCGGTAGCGGGGTGGGACGGGTCCACACCTCCGCCACACATCACGAGGAGTACGCCCGCACATGGCACGTCTAGTCGGCGTGGATCTCCCCCGCGAAAAGCGGTTGGAGATCGCGCTCACCTACATCTTCGGGGTCGGTCGCACCCGCGCCCTGGAGACACTCGCCGCCACCGGCATCTCGCCGGACAAGCGCGCTCGGGACCTCACGGACGAGGAGCTCGTGCAGCTCCGCGACCACATCGAGGGCAACTACAAGGTTGAAGGCGACCTGCGCCGCGAGGTCGCCGCTGACATCCGCCGCAAGGTTGAGATCGGCTGCTACGCCGGCATCCGGCACCGCCGGGGCCTGCCCGTGCGTGGCCAGCGGACCAAGACCAACGCCCGGACCCGCAAGGGCCCGAAGCGGACCGTCGCCGGCAAGAAGAAGCCCGGCAAGAAGTAGTTCTTAACCGGATGACGGGGTCGGCCGCCGCCGAGGTGGGTCAGGCCGCAACCCAATCCGGAAAGTCAACTAGGAGCGCACAGACTTATGCCACCGAAGGCTCGTGCCGGAGCCGCTGTAAAGAAGGTCCGGCGCAAGGAACGCAAGAACGTCGCCCACGGGCAGGCGCACATCAAGAGCACGTTCAACAACACCATCGTGTCCATCACGGACCCGACCGGTGCGGTCATCTCCTGGGCCTCCGCTGGCCAGGTCGGCTTCAAGGGCTCCCGCAAGTCGACTCCGTTCGCTGCGCAGCTGGCCGCCGAGGCTGCCGCGCGTCGCGCCATGGAGCACGGCATGCGCAAGGTCGACGTGTTCGTCAAGGGCCCCGGCTCCGGCCGGGAAACCGCCATTCGTTCGCTGCAGGCCGTGGGCCTTGAGGTCGGGCAGATCGCCGACGTCACCCCGCAGCCGCACAACGGATGCCGTCCGCCGAAGCGTCGCCGGGTCTGAGAGGTAGAGAGAGATGGCTCGTTACACCGGTGCAGACTGCCGCCGTTGCCGGCGGGAGAAGATGAAGCTGTTCCTCAAGGGCAGCAAGTGCGATGGTCCGAAGTGCCCGTTCGAGTCCCGGCCGTTCCCGCCCGGGCAGCACGGCCGCGGCCGCACCAAGGAGACGGAGTACCTGCTCCAGCTCCGTGAGAAGCAGAAGGCCCGCCGGGTTTACGGCGTGCTGGAGAAGCAGTTCCGCGGTTACTACGAGGAAGCCGTTGGCAAGCAGGCCAAGACCGGTGAGGTCCTCCTGCAGATCCTCGAGTCGCGGCTGGACAACGTCGTTTACCGGGCCGGCTACGCCCACTCGCGGGACATGGCCCGCCAGCTGGTCAAGCACGGTCACTTCACGGTGAACGGCAAGAAGGTCGACATCCCGTCGTACCGCGTCAAGGAGCACGACATCATCGAGGTTCGGGGCAAGAGCAAGGAGCTCACCCCGTTCATCGTCGCGCAGGCTCAGGCCGGCTCGCGGGCGGTTCCGGCGTGGCTTGAGGCCATCCCGAGCCAGATGAAGGTGCTCGTGCACTCCCTCCCGGCCCGGCAGGTCATCGACACGCAGGTCCAGGAGCAGTTGATCGTCGAGCTCTACTCCAAGTAGTCCGAGCTCGTTCGGTGGCCCGCCCCTCGGGGCGGGCCACCGGAACAGTTTGTGTCGTGGGCGTCAAATAGCGGGCGCCCCGGAAGAGAAGAGAAAAGATGCTCATCAGCCAGCGACCCTCCCTCTCCGAGGAGTCGATCAACGAGACCCGTTCCCGGTTCGCCATCGAGCCGCTGGAGCCGGGCTTCGGCTACACCCTGGGTAACTCGCTGCGGCGTACGCTGCTGTCGTCGATCCCGGGCGCGGCCGTCACCTCGATCAAGATCGACGGTGTGCTGCACGAGTTCACCACGATCCCCGGTGTCAAGGAGGACGTGGTCGAGCTCGTCATGAACATCAAGGAGCTGTGCGTCAGCTCCGAGCACGACGAGCCGGTCAGCATGTACCTGCGTAAGCAGGGCCCGGGCGACGTGACCGCGGGCGACATCCAGCCCCCGGCCGGCGTCTCGGTGCACAACCCGGATCTCAAGCTCGCCACCCTGAACGGCAAGGGCCGGCTCGACATGGAGCTGACCGTCGAGCGGGGCCGGGGCTACGTGACGGCGGCGCAGAACAAGCAGTCCGGCGCCGAGATCGGCCGGATCCCGGTCGACTCGATCTACTCGCCGGTGCTGAAGGTGACGTACCGCGTCGAGGCGACCCGTGTCGAGCAGCGCACCGACTTCGACCGGTTGATCATCGACGTCGAGACCAAGCCGTCGATGGGTCCGCGTACCGCGCTGGCCTCCGCCGGTTCGACGCTGGTGGAGCTGTTCGGGCTCGCCCGGGAGCTGGACGAGACCGCCGAGGGCATCGACATCGGGCCGTCCCCGCAGGACGCCCAGCTGGCGGCGGACCTCGCTCTGCCGATCGAGGAGCTGGACCTCACCGTCCGCTCCTACAACTGCCTCAAGCGCGAGGGCATCAACTCCGTTGGTGAGCTCATCGGGCGTACCGAGGCCGACCTCCTCGACATTCGCAACTTCGGTCAGAAGTCGATCGACGAGGTCAAGATGAAGCTCGCCGGGATGGGTCTCGGGCTGAAGGACTCGGCTCCGAACTTCGACCCGGCGCACGTCGTGGACACCTTCGGCGAGGCCGACTACGACACCGACGACTACCGCGAGACCGAGCAGCTCTAGTCCGCGCTGCCGCCACAACTGAGGAGCACCAAAAATGCCCACGCCCACCAAGGGCCCCCGCCTCGGCGGCAGCCCCTCGCACGAGCGGCTGATGCTGGCCAACCTGGCGACCGCGCTGTTCCAGCACGGGAAGATCCAGACCACCGAGACGAAGGCCCGGCGGCTGCGCCCGCTGGCCGAGCAGCTCATCACCAAGGCCAAGCGCGGTGACCTCGCATCGCGGCGTCGGGTGCTGGGTGTCGTCAAGGACAAGGACGTGGTCTACGCCCTGTTCGACCAGATCGCGCCCCGGTACTCCAACCGCCCCGGCGGTTACACCCGGATCGTGAAGACCGGTCCGCGCAAGGGTGACAACGCGCCGATGGCCATCATCGAGCTGGTGGAGGAGCTTCAGGTCGCCGAGCCGAAGGCGAACAAGAAGACCGCCGCCCGCAAGGCCGCGCAGCAGGACAAGGTCGAGGCGCTCGCCCCGGCCGAGGATGCCCCGAAGTCGGCTCCGGCCGACCAGGACTCCGAGGCGCCGGTGTCGGCGTCCGGTGACACCGACGCCGCCCGCGAGGACAGCGACGAGGCCACCGAGAACAAGGCCTGATCAAGGGCATTGTCGGGCCCGGCACCCCATCGGGGTGTCGGGCCCGACCCGTAACAGGAGGTACAAGGTGGACGAGCGGATCCGGCTGCGGCTGGACGTCTCGTACGACGGCACCGACTTCTCCGGCTGGGCCGCCCAGCCGACCAGGCGCACCGTCGCGGGGGTGCTCGTCGAGACCCTTGACCTGGTCCTGGGCGCCGGTACGGCCACCGGGTTGACGGTGGCCGGGCGGACCGACGCGGGAGTGCACGCCACGGGGCAGGTGTGCCACGTGGACCTGCCCGTGGACGTGTGGCGGCAGCACGAGGGACGGCTGCTGCGTCGCCTGGCCCGGCTGCTCCCCACCGACGTGCGGGTACGGGCGATGACCGAGGTACCGGCAGACTTCGACGCCCGGTTCTCGGCCACCTTTCGGCGCTACGAGTACCGGGTCACCGATGCGCCCTTCGGTGCCGAGCCGTTGCGCCGCCACGAGGTCCTGGCCTGGCCGAAGCCGTTGGACCTGGCCGCGCTGAACGCCGCCGCGACCGGCCTGGTGGGGGAGCACGACTTCGCCGCGTACTGCCGGCGCAAGGAGCACGCCACCACGCTGCGCGAGGTGACACGGCTGGACTGGCGTCGCGACCCGGACGGCATCCTGGTCGCCACGGTGCAGGCCGACGCGTTCTGCCAGGCGATGGTGCGCAGCCTGGTGGGAGCCATGCTGGTGGCCGGGGACGGCCGCCGCCCGGTCGAGTGGCCGGGCACTCTGCTCACCCAGCGGGAGCGGTCCAGCGAGGTGACAGTGGCCCCCGCACGCGGGCTGACCCTGGTCGCCGTCGGCTACCCGGCAGATCCGGCCGAGTACGCCCACCGCGCCACCCTCACCCGCCGGTTGCGGGTCCCGGTCGAGGGTTGACCGTCCGCAGGGTCAGTCGCCCGGCAGATCGCCCTGGTTGGCGTTGCTGCCGGTAGGTGCCGCCGTCGGTTGCGCGGCGGTGCCACCGTCGGCCCGGCTCTGCAGCACGCCCCGGCTGAGGTGCAGCTCGATCATGTCGAACAGGATCTCGCGGACCTTGGCGTCACCCGCCTTGACCGCCGCCCCGTCCTTGCGGACCACCAGCGCGTACGCCAGGTAGTGGCCACGGACCTGCCAGCCGACGCGTGCCGGAGCGCTGGCCAGGACATCGGTGCCGTCGGCGTCGTCGGCGGTGAGGCCACGGAAACGGCCCTGCCGATCGTCGAGCAGTTGCCGGAGCCGGTCTCGGGCTCGTTCCGCGCTGACCTTGTCGGTGAGGTTGAACAGGCCGGCGGTGACCAGGTGGCTGTCGTCGGGCGTACTCAGCGTGGCCCGGACGACCTGGTTGCAGCCGAGCCGGACCAGCAGGTCGGCCACCTCGTCGGTGGAGGCGACGGCGCAACTGCCGCTGGACTGGGTCTTGAGCACCTGGTAGCTCGGCTGGCCGTCGGTGAGCTTCAGCTCCTTGCCGGGGAAGAGCTCCTTGGCGGTGAGCGGGGCCTGGTCGGTGTCCCGGGAGTCGAGGGCCAGCCGTTCCGCCGGTGCCGACGTCGGGGCGGCGTTCGGCTGGTACGTCGGGTTGCTCTGCGGCTGCTCGCCGCGGTCAATGAGCAGCGCGGCGGCGCCGAGGCCGCAGAGGGCGAGCAGCACCAGGACGGCTGCACCGCCGATCAGTACCTGCCAGAGTCGGCCGCCGCCGCGCCGGGTGGGCGGCTCCGCCGACGTCGCCGAGGTGTAGATCTGGCTGCGCGGCGGGGCGGGCGGGATGTCGCCACGTGTCGGCAGCGGCTGCGACGCATCGGCGCGGGCGGCCGGACCGGGTTGCGGCACATTGGCACGAGCCGGCGCCGGCTGCGACGAGGGCAGCGAGAGCTGGTTCGGCCGGGGCAGCGACGGCGTGGGGAAGCGCGACGGAGAGGGTCCGGCCGCCGGGGGCGGACCGGCGGCGAGCACCGACAGGTCGGACCCGGGCTCCGGGTACTCCTCGAAAGCGTCCTCATCGGACTGGTACCGATACACCATGTCGCCCAGAGTAGGAGCCATTGTCCCTTTAGGGGGTAATATCGGGGAAATGTGCGTGTGGGCCGTGTCAGGTCCGCCCCGGACCGGTGCGAGAATTGCGGGGTGACCGGCGACCACTACTTCACCGCTCAGCCCACCAGCGACGCCCCGGCGCGCGAGGTCGAGTTCTCCGTCGCCGACCGCGACTACCGGCTCTCCTCGGCGGGCGGGGTGTTCTCCGCCAGCCGGCTCGACCCGGGCACCGCGGTGCTGCTGCGCAAGGCCGAGCTGCCCGCCGCCGACACCGCCGGCGACCTGCTCGACCTCGGCTGCGGGTTCGGGCCGATCAGCTGCGTGCTGGCCGACCTCGCGCCCACCACCACCATCTGGGCCGTCGACGTCAACGCCCGGGCCCGCGAGCTGACCGCCGCCAATGCGGCCCGGGTCGGCGCCGCCGACCGGGTCCGGGTCAGCGCGCCGGACGACGTTCCGGACGACGTCCGCTTCGCCCAGATCTGGTCGAACCCGCCCATCCGGATCGGCAAGGACGGGCTGCACGACCTGTTGCTGCGCTGGCTGCCCCGACTCGCCCCGGACGGCGTCGGCTGGTTGGTCGTCGCCCGGCACCTCGGCGGCGACTCGCTGCAACGCTGGCTCACCGAGCAGAGCTGGCAGGTCGAGCGGTACGCCAGCCAAAAGGGCTTCCGGGTGCTGCGCGTCACCCGGTAATTGGATGTACCCCCCGACCCTCACTGGGGCAGGATCCCGGCGTGGGATACGTGGACGTGGCAGCGGTCGGGCACATCCTGCCCGACGGTCGGGAACTCTTCGCCGACGTGTCGTTCCGGGTCGGGGAGGGCAGCAAGGTTGCCCTGGTCGGGCCGAACGGCGCGGGAAAGACGACGCTGCTGAGGATGGTCGCCGGCGACCTGCCGGTGCGCAGCGGCGTCGTCGCGCGCGCCGGCGGGCTGGGTGTGATGCGTCAGTTCATCGGCATGATCGGTGACGAGTCGACCCTCGCCGACCTGGCGTTGTCGCTGGCCCCGCCGGCGCTTCGCGATGCCGGCCGGCGGCTCGGCGAGACCGAGGCGGCCATGCGGGCTGCCGAGGCCCTCGGCAAGTTCAGCAACGCCGCGGGCAAGGCCCAGCTGGCGTACGCCGATGCGCTCGGCGCCTGGGGCGAGGCCGGCGGGTACGACGCCGAGGTGCTCTTCGACACCGTCGCGACCATCGTGCTCGGCCAGCCGTGGGACGCCGTACGGGACCGTCCGGTGCGTACCCTCTCCGGCGGCCAGCAGAAGCGCTTCGCCCTTGAGTTGCTGCTGCGCGGCCCGGACGAGGTGCTGCTGCTCGACGAACCGGACAACTTCCTCGACGTGCCCGGCAAACGCTGGCTGGAGGCGCGACTGCGCGAGTCGACGAAGTCGGTGCTCTACGTCTCGCACGACCGCGAGCTGCTGGCCCAGAGCGCCGACCGGGTGGTCGCCGTCGAGGGTGGCAGCGCCTGGGTGCACCCGGGCGGCTTCGCCAGCTGGCACGAGGCCCGGGTGGCTCGGCACGCCCGCCTCGACGAGCTGCGCCGGCGCTGGGACGAGGAGCACCAGAAGCTGCGCGAGCTGATGCTGATGTACAAGCAGAAGGCCGCGTACAACGACGGGTTGGCCTCGCGTTACCAGGCCGCGCAGACCCGGTTGCGCAAGTTCGAGGAGGCCGGGCCGCCGCCCGTACCGCCGAAGGACCAGGACATCCGGATGCGGCTCAGCGGCGGGCGGACCGGCAAGCGCGCGGTCGTCTGCGAGCAGCTGGAGCTCGACGGCCTGACATTCCCCTTCGACCTGGAGATCTGGTACGGCGACCGGGTGGCGGTGCTCGGTGCCAACGGCACCGGCAAGTCGCACTTCCTGCGACTGTTGGCCCGCGGCGGCACCGACCCGGACCCGGCGAACGGGCCGGTCGACGGCGCGGGCGCGCTCGCTCCGGTGGCGCACGAGGGCACGGCTCGCCTCGGTGCCCGAGTCCGCCCCGGGCACTTCTCCCAGACCCACGACCGGCCGGAGCTGATGTCGAAGACGCTCGTCGAGATCCTCTGGCGGGGTGACGAGCACCGCACCGGGATGGACCGGCACGCGGCGATGGGTGTGCTCAGTCGCTACGAGCTGGCCGCGCAGGGCGACCAGCGCTTCGGCACGCTCTCCGGCGGGCAGCAGGCCCGGTTCCTGGTGCTGCTGCTGGAGCTCTCCGGGGCGACCCTGCTGCTGCTCGACGAGCCCACCGACAACCTTGACCTGGCCAGCGCGGAAGCGCTCGAAGCGGGCCTGACCGCCTTCGAGGGGACGGTGATCGCGGTTACCCACGATCGTTGGTTCACCCGCTCGTTCGACCGGTTCGTGCTGTTCCGAGGCGACAGCGAGGTGGTGGAGACCCCGGAACCGGTCTGGGACGTCGGGTGATCCCCGCCGACCTGCCCGACCGGCTGTGCGGCGTCGACGGGGTGGTCGCCGTGGCGCTCGGCGGTAGTCGGGCACGCGGCGAGCAGCGCCCGGACTCCGACTGGGACCTGGGTCTCTACTACCGGGGTGAGCTGGACGTGCCGGCGCTGCGTGCGGTCGCCGCGACGGTCGCCGACGACACCGACGTCGCGCTCACCGCCCCCGGTGGTTGGGGTCCCTGGGTCGACGGGGGTGGTTGGCTGCGGATCGGCGGGGTCGCCGTGGACTGGATCTACCGGGACCTCGACCGCGTGCACCGCGTCTGGGCGGACTGTCGGGCCGGCCGGTACGAGGTCGGGGTGCAGGCCGGGCACCCACTCGGGTTCTACTCGTCCGCCCACGTCGGCGAGGTGGCGTTGTGTCAGGTGTTGGCGGACCCGACCGGCCAGCTGACCCGGCTGAAGGAGCAGACCCGGGACTATCCGCCCGCGCTGGGCGACGCGCTGGTCGCTGGCGGCTGGGAGGCCGGTTTTCTGCTCACCGGCGCGGCCAAGGCCGCCGTCGGCGGAGACAGCGGGTACGTCGCCGGCTGCCTGTTCCGGACGGTCGGGGTGCTCGCCCAGGTTCTGCACGCCCGGACGGGCCGGTGGCTGGTCAACGAGAAGGGGATGATCGCCGCCGCGGGGCGACTGCCCGGTGCTCCGCCGAACTTCACCCAGCGGGCGCAGGCGTTGCTCGGAGCCGTCGGACGTAGCCCCGCCGAGCTGGTCGCGACCATCGACGCCGCCCGCGAGCTGGTCACCGAGGTGGTCGGCTGAGCCGCCGCCGAGGTGGTCCGCGCCGGGCGGGCATAGGGTGGATCTCGTGACTGAGATGACCTATCGCCGGCTGGGCGACTCCGGGCTCGTGGTGTCCGTGGTCGGCATCGGCTGCAACAACTTCGGCCGCAAACTCGACCTCGACGGCACCCGGGCGGTGGTGGACGCCGCGCTGGACGCCGGGATCACCCTCTTCGACACCGCCGACATCTACGGCGAGCCGCAGGGCGGTTCCGAGGAGCTGCTCGGGCAGGCGCTCAAGGGACGTCGGGACGACGTGGTGGTGGCCACCAAGTTCGGCATGGACATGAACGGCCTCAACGGGCCGGACTACGGCGCGCGTGGTGCGCGGCGCTACATCGCCCGCGCTGTGGAGGCGTCGCTGCGCCGGCTCGGCACCGACCACATCGACCTGTACCAGATGCACGAGCCCGACCCGGGCACCCCGATCGACGAGACCCTCGCCGCCCTGGACGACCTGGTCCGGGACGGAAAGGTCCGCTACCTGGGCAACTCGAACTTCGCCGGCTGGCAGATCGCCGACGCTGACTGGGTCGCCTCGTCCAACGGTCGGTCCCGCTTCATCAGCGCCCAGAACCACTACAGCCTGCTGGAGCGCTCGGTGGAGGCCGAGGTGATCCCGGCGTGCGAGCGGTTCGGCCTCGGCATGCTGCCGTTCTTCCCGCTGGCCAACGGTCTGCTCACCGGCAAGTACAAGCGCGAGGCTCAGCCGCCCGCCGGCAGCCGGCTCTCCGGCGGTGGCCGGTACGCGGAGCGGCTCGCCGCTGCCGACTGGGACACCATCGAGGCGATCGAGGCGTACGCGGCCGAGCGGGGTCTGACGATGCTCCAGGTGGCCATCGGCGGTCTGGCCGCCCAGCCGGCGGTGACCTCGGTGATCGCCGGTGCCACCACGCCCGAGCAGGTGCGTGCCAACGCCGCCGCCGGCACCTGGGAGCCCAGCGACGACGATCTGGTGGCGCTGCGCGCCGTCCTCTGAGGGGCCTGATCCACTCGCGTTCCTTGAAGTCGGGGTGACCTGCGGTCCGGGAAGCCCCGACTTCCAGGATGCCGAGTCGATCACAGTCGATCAGACGACGCCGGGCCGGGCCGCTCGTCGCGGCCCGGCCCGGTCTCGTTGAATGCTGTGTGGTCAGTCGGTGCGGCGGCGGCCGAAGAGCATGGCCACCCCCATCGCCGCGGCGACGAGCACGAGACCGGCCGCGGCGAACGGCCACCAACCGGTGCCCGCCCCGCCGTCCGCTGGCTTGGTCACCGCGACCGGCGCGGGCGCCGGCGGTGACTGTGCCGCCTTCGCCTGCACCGTGGCGGTGGCCTTGCTCTGAAGCGGAGCGGGGGAGTTCACCGACACCTTCCACGTCCCGGTGGAGAGCACCGGGCCGCTGCTGTAGAAACCCTGCCCCTCGGGCTGCGGTTCGAGCTGCACCGGCCCGACCCGCTGCCCGTCCGGGCCGGTGGCGGTGAGGACCAACCGCACCACCTGCTCCAGCCGGCGGCCATCGGCGTAGGTGGCCTGGATGGTGACGCCCTGAGCCCCGTCGCCGGCCACAGTGAGCTTGAGCTTGTCGGCCTGCGCCGCTGGGGCGGCCTGAGCGGCCTGCGCCGCCGGGGCGGCGGCGGACAGGGTCAGGGCCAGTCCGACGAACACGGCGGCCAGCACCTTGCGGATACCCGTCACGGACATCTCCTCCCTACCGATGAGGGAGGCCCCTCCCCGACGCCGCAGCGCCGGAGAGGGGCCTCGTCGGATCAGAGCTGGCGACCGGGTGCCAGCCGGGTGGCATCGCCACCGAGCCGCCCGGTGCCCTTGACCGAGTCGCCGCCGTTCGCCTTGACCCCGGCCTTGCTGGCCGCGCCGCCGAGCCGAACGATCATGGCGTCGGCGTCCCGGATCAGGACGTCCCGAACCTCCGCCTCGGGCACCAGCGTGGCGTCGCTGGCGAGCGTCCGGAACGCGGTCAGCTGCCGGACGGCAGCCTTGTCGTCGCCGGCCGCCTCGGACGCGCGAACAGCGTCGAGCTTGTTCGACAGCTGCTTGTGCGCCTTGGTCGAGAGCCGCCCCGTCGCCTTGAACCGGTCCAGCAGACTCTGCATGTCCCGGAACGAGGTGGTGACGAAGAACCGGACCGTCGAGGTGGTCTTGTTGCCCGCCTTGTCGGTCGCGGTAACGGTCAGCTCGTGCAGGCCGAGCGACAGGTCGTACATGGCCTGCAGAGTGCCACTGGTGTACGCCTGGCCGTCGAGCTGACCGACCACGCTCGCGATGCCCGAGGTCGGGTCAACGGCCTGCCAGGCCACCCGGACGTCCTGGCTGTCGCCGTAGAGCTGGCCGTCGGCCAGCCCGGACACCAGCAGCGTCGGCTTGGTGCCGTCGATGCGCAGCACCGCCGACTTCAGCGTCTCGACGTTGCCCGCCTTGTCCGCCGAGCGGAACAGCAGCTCGTGCTGCCCGTCACCGGTCACCTCGATCGGCGTCGAGTACGGCGCCCACGCACCACCGTCCAGCGACCACTCCACCGTCTTGACGCCGGAACCGGCATCGGTAGCGGCCAGCACGACCGGGATGGTCCCGTTGTGCCAACCGGCGTCGTTCGCCGGAGCGAACGTCGCCGAGGTCACCGGCGCGGTGGTGTCGATCTTGACCGAGACGGTCTTGGTCGCCTCCACGTTGCCGGCCTTGTCCGTCGAGCGGAACCGGAGCTCGTGCTCGCCGTCCCCGCTGACCGCCACCGGAGCGGTGTACGCCGTCCAGGTGGTGGCACCGTCCAGCTGGTACTCCGTACCGGCGAGCCCGCTACCGCCGGCCTCGTCGGCACCGGTGAGCGTGATCGTCACCGGCCCGGTGTGCCACCCGTCGGTCGGGGTGCCGGAAACCGCCGCGGTGGTCACCGGCGCCGTCTCGTCGGCCACCTTCGTGCTGAGCCGGAAGTAGTCGAACGAGGCGGTCTTCGACGCCGTCTGGTTGGCGCCGAGGGTGAACAGCCCGACCTTCGGGGTTGCCCCGACCGCGCTGTTGGTCAGCGCCGTCAACGCGGTCCAGGTCGTCCCGTCGGCCGAGTACGACGCGGTGAACGTGTCGCCCGTGCGGGCCAGCCGCAGGTGCCACACCGCCGAGGTCAGGTTGCCCGCCTCGGGCTGCGGGTTCTGGACCACCCCGGCGATCTCGCTGCGGAACTCGATCCGCCGCGTCACCGCCTGGCCGGCCTGGTTGTCCGCGATGAAGTCGAGCTTCAGGTAGTTGTCGTCGTCCGCCTGCACGAGCAGACCGGCCTGCTGGTACTGCTCGTTCAGCAGGCTGCCGTCGACCTTCGTCTCCAGGGTCCAGTCGCCGGACGGCGCGGTCTGGAGGATGAAGTTCTTCGGCCCGGTGTTGTCGGTGCCGTAGATGTCACCGTTGGGCACGTCGATCCGCAGCGCGCCATCGGTGACCCGGTAACCGCTCGGGTCCTCCCGCGTCACGGCGTCCCACCGGCACTTGTCCAACGTGCTGCCGGTGAACTCGTCCGACGGGTCGACCGGGCCGGCCGGAGCGTCCGGCGTGACCTGGAACGAGTCGAACGCGGCGTCGACAACCGGCGCCTCGGTGCCTCCGTTGAGCGCGAAGACCCCGATCCGCGGGTTGGTGATGCCGGCGAGCGCGGCCGAACGGCCGACCGGGGTGAAGGTCTGCCCGTCGCCCGAGGCGGACGCGGTCAGGTTCGTCCCGTCGCTGGTGATCCGCAGGTACACGGTGTCACCCGCCGGTGCGGCGGCGCTGTCGGCGGCCTCGTTGCGAGGAGTGGCCGCCGTCTCCCGGATGAACTCCACCCGCCGGCTGCCGTTGTACAGCAGGTCCAGCTTGGCGTAGTTGTCGTCGTCGCCGTACACCAGGACGCCGGCCTGCTGGTAGTTGGCCGTCACCGGCAGGGTGACCTTGGTGGTCATCTCCCACGCGCCGGTCGGGGCCGCCTGGAGCACCAGGTTGGTGGCGTCGTTGCGAGCGCCGTAGAGGTCACCCACGCCAGTGGGCAGCCGCAGCGCGCCGCCGCTGAGCGAGTAGAGCTGGTTCTCCCGAACGATGCTGGTCCAGCGCTCCTTGTCGAGGCTGTTGCCGTTGAAGTCGTCCGAACGCGCCCCGAAGCAGGACGTGTCCGGCGCGTCGACCCGCACCGGCACCGTGGCGTACGACTTGGCGCCCTTGCTGTCGGTCACCGTGAGGGTGGCCGTGAAGGTGCCCGGGCTGGTGTAGGTGTGGCTGGCGTCCAGTGTGGTCGCCGAGCCCCCGTCACCGAAGTCCCAGGCGTACGTCAACGGGGTGTCGCCCTCGGCGTCGGTGGCCGTGCCGTCGAAGGCGACGGTGACCGGTGCGGTGCCGGTGGCCGGGGTGGCAGTGGCGCTGACCACCGGCGGCCCGTTCTCGGTGACACCGCGGCCGACGAAGTCCATCCAGTTGACGTTGAACAGCGAACCCGTTCCGCCGTTCGGATCGCGGGCCACGAAGTACAGCGAGCCGCTCGCGGCGCCGGTGACCGGTGCGCTCACGTCCGTGTACGTCTGCCACGCGCCGGTCGACGGTACGACGGCCGTGGCGACCACCGGTCCGTCAACCGCACCCGCGCGAACCTCGATCCGACCGCCGGCGGCGGCGGAGGCTGCCCGGAAGCGGATCTCGGTGATGTTGGTCAGGTCCGCCGGAGCGACCGACCACCAGTCACCGTCCTCGATGAACGCGATGCTCTGGCCGCCACCGGCGGTGTCGGCGCCGGCCTCCCGCTGCACGCCAGGGTCGCCACCGCCGGTGCTCACCGGGGCACGCCCGGTGGCGGTGAAGTACTCGGCCTGCTTCTGCTTCGGCTGGAGAACCTCGATCTGCCGACCGGTCAGGGCACCGGCACCGCCGGCACCACCCTCGTCGGTGTAGGTCGCCTCGAAGACCGCGAAGACGTTCGCCTCGGCGCCGTGCCCGGAGGCGAGCGACGTCTGGACGGTGCCGGTGCAGCCGGTGTGCTGCTCCAACGGGTGGGCGTGCTCGTCGTGACCGAGCAGCACCTGAAGCCCCACCCGGTCACAGTCGATCTGCCCGTCCTCGGGGTCGGTCACCTTGATCGAGTAGCGGACCTGGTCACCCCAGTTGAAGAAACCGCCGTCCGGTGGGAACTCGATGGAGACCGTCGGCGCGGTGTTGCCCACGGTGACCGGCACGTTGGCCACCGCGGTCCGGCCCTTGGGGTTGGTGACGGTGAGCTGGGCGGTGTAGTTGCCCGCCGTGGCGTACGTGTGGGTCGGGTTGGCCTCGGTCGAGGTCTGCCCGTCGCCGAACGTCCAGGCGTAGGTGAGCGTGCCACCGTCCGGGTCCCGGGAGCCGGCGCTGGAGAAGGTCACCGTCAACGGCGCCGGACCCGAGGTCGGGTTGGCGGACGCCGCGGCGATCGGGGCGCGGTCACCGGCGGTGTAGTCGATCCGGTAGACGCCCGAGTTGTCGTTGTTGCCGCCGAAGCCGCTGCCCCACTCGATCAGGTACAGCGCCCCGTCCGGGCCGAACTCGAAGTCCATCGGCCGGACCATGCTCATGCCGGTCAGCAGCTGGTTGATGTCCACCAACGACTTGCCGTCGGGGGTCAGCTGCATGGTGTACATCTTGTTCTGGTTCCACTCGCCGAGCAGAGCCTTGCCGTCGTAGTACGCCGGCCACTTGCGGTTCGAGTTCAGGTCGGCGTCGTAGCGGTAGACCGGGCCGCCCATCGGGGCGCCGCCGCCGCCGATCTCCGGGTAACGCGCGTCACCGGCGTACCCGTAGTCGACGGTCGCCGGGACCACCGGCGGGAGGTTGGTCAGGCCCGTGTTGTTGGGCGAGTTGTTCACCGGCGCCGCGCAGTCGAACTTCGGACCGCTCGGGCCGGACGGGAACGTGTAGTCGTTGTACGCCTCATTCGTGCCCGTGCAGTACGGCCAGCCGTAGTTGCCCGGGGTGACGACGTTCCACTCGACCAGACCGCGGGGGCCCCGGTTCGGGTTGTCCGCGTTGGCGTCCGGTCCGTAGTCCGCGACGTACAGCGTGTTGGTCTTCGGGTCGGTGCCGATCCGGAACGGGTTGCGGAAGCCCATCGCGTAGATCTCGGGGCGGGTCTTCTCGGTGCCCGCCGCGAAGAGGTTGCCCGCCGGAACGGTGTACGTCCCGTCGTCCTCCGGGTGGATCCGGATCACCTTGCCGCGCAGGTCGTTGGTGTTGGCGGAGGTGCGCTGCGCGTCGTAGTCCTGGCGGCCCGACCGCTCGTCGAGCGGCGAGTACGAGTTCGACTCGAACGGGTTGGTGTTGTCACCGGTGGCCAGGTAGAGGTTGCCGTCGCCGTCGAAGGCCATGCTGCCGCCGGCGTGGCAGCAGGTGTTGCGCTGGGTGTCGACCCGTAGCACCTGCTTCTCGCTGGCCAGGTCGATGGTGTCGCCGGTCACCGTGAACCGGGACAGCAGGTTGCGGGTGACCCCGTCGTTCGGGGCGTAGTACAGGTACACCCACTTGTTGGTGGCGAAGTCCGGGTCGAGCCGGATGCCGATGAGGCCGTCCTCGTTACCGGTGAAGACGTCCAGGTCGACGGCGGTGACGGTGTTGCCGGTGTCCGGCTTCACGATCTGCACGCGACCGTCGCGCTCGATGTAGAAGACCCGCCCGTCGGGGGCGACGTCCAGCTCCATCGGGTTGCTGGTGTTGCTGTCCAGCGTGACCTTCTCGAAGTTCGAGGTCTTCGAGGCGCCGCAGTCGGCGTTCTCGACGCCGGCTGCGGTGCGGATGCCGCCGAGCAGGTGGGAGAGGAACTCGGGCTCGGCGTACGACTCCCGGGTGTGCCCGCCACCGGTGTACCAGGAGCGGCCACCGTCGTAGTCCTGACACCAGGCGATCGGGTGGTCCGCACCCATCGCGCCGGCGCCGGCGGTGTAGCTCTTCTCGTCCAGGCTGGCCAGCACGTGCACGTCCGGCCGGGGGTTGGTCTGGTAGTTGTACCACTCGTCGAACCGGGACCACCGGTCCGGCAACCCGGCCGTGGACGGGTGGGCGTGGTCCTCCACCTTGACCGTGGCCTGCTGGTTCTGCGGGTGGTTGGCGAAGTACGCGCCGACCAGGTCGCCGTACCAGGCCCAGCTGTACTCGGTGTCCGACGCGGCGTGGATGCCGACGTAGCCGCCACCGGCCTTCACGTACCGCTCGAACGCGGCCTGCTGGTCGGCGTTGAGCACGTCACCGGTGGTGGAGAGCCAGATCACCGCCTTGTACTTCGCCAGGTTGGCGTCGTTGAATGCGGCGCCGTCCTCGGAGTTGTCCACAGTGAATCCGTTGTCGACGCCGAGTTGCTGGATGGCGGCGATGCCGGTGGGGATGGAGTCGTGCCGGAAGCCGGCGGTCTTGGAGAAGACGAGGACGGAGAAGGGATCGGCCGCGGCCTTTGGCGCCTTCGGCGCCACCTGGCTGACCGGGGCTGCGGCTTTCGCATCCCGTGGGGGAACCTGGGCGGCCGCCTGCGCGGGCGCGCCGAACAGGGTGGTCGAGGCCATGGCCAGGGAGATCAGGGTTGCGGTGATGGGTAAGCGGGCACGACGAGAACGGGACACGCCGCCTCCTGTGTCGTAGTGACAGAGCTCGCGGGAGTCGGCTCGCCGAAGGCCCTCCCTGATGGAGCCGGTGGTCGCACCCTGCCAGGGTGCCCCCACCGACATTTTGTCGAATCGCTGAACAAATTAATTCGGCTCGCTCGATGTCGGGCAAGATGCGGACGGGTAACGGTTCTGCAACGGGGGGCGACATTCCGAACAGGACCGTATGAAGTGCCCCATTGGATCTCGCTCGTTTTGGCGCGGCCCGACCGGCCGGCCACCGCCGACCCCGTGCCTTGGCAGGCCGGCGGATCTGTCGTACGGTGACACGCAAGTAACCCACGGGAGCCCGGTGTACCGGGCTGAGAGGGGGGCTGACAGCCCCCGACCGTCGAACCTGATCCGGGTAATGCCGGCGCAGGGAGGAGCGTTGCCGTGCCGTCCCTGGGGCGATTGCATCTCATCACCGACACCCGAGAAGGTCGCGACCCACTCGCCGTGGTTCGCGCCGCCCTCACAGTGGCCCACGCCGACCTGGTGGTGCAGGTCCGGGTCGAGGATTCCGCCACCGACCGCGAGGCGTACGACCTGACCCGGCGGGTGCTCGCGCTCTGCGCGTCGTACCGGGCGACCTGCCTGGTCAACGACCGGTTGCACGTGGCGCTGGCGGTGGGCGCCGCCGGTGGGCACGTCGGTGTCGACGACCTGCCGGTCGCCGCCGCCCGCCGGGTGCTCGGCCCCACCGGTGTGCTGGGCGCCACCGCTCGGGCGCCGGGCCCGGCGTGCGAGGCCGTCGCGGCGGGCGCCAGTTACCTGGGCGTCGGGCCGTGTCACACCACCAGCACAAAGACCGGCCTGCCGGACCCCATCGGGCCCGCCGGGGTGCGCGCCGTCGTCGACGCCGTCGACGTTCCGGTCATCGCGATCGGCGGAGTGACCGCCGCCCGGGTGCCGGCGCTGCGGGCCGCCGGGGCGTACGGGGTGGCGGTGGTCGGTGCCGTCTCCACCGCAGCCGACCCGGCACGGGCTACCGCCGAGCTGATCGAGGCCCTGACGTGCTGACCGGCCGGTCCCCGTCAGCGCTGTCGAGCGACCGGGTCCGGCCGGACGTGGCAGTGGTGGGGGCGGGGCCGATCGGGCTGGCGATCGCCTGGCGTTGCGCCGCGCGTGGGCTGCGGGTGGTGGTGCACGATCCGGCGCCCGGCTCGGGGGCGTCGGCGGTGGCCGCCGGCATGCTCTCCCCGGTCGCCGAGGCGTACTTCGGTGAGCGGCAGCTGACCGGGTTGCTGCTGGCGTCCGCCGCCCGCTGGCCGGCGTTCGCCGCTGAGTTGACCGAGGCGACCGGAGTCGAGATCGGCTACCGGACCGAGGGCACCCTGATGGTCGGGCTCACCGGCGACGACCTGGCCGAGGCGCGCCGGCTGTGGGCGTACCAGCAGGGGTTGGGTCTGCCCGTGACGCCGCTGCGCCCCAGCGAGCTGCGCGACAGCGAACCGGCGCTCGCCCCACGGGTGCGCGGCGGCGCGCTCGCGCCCACCGATCACCAGGTCGACCCCCGGCTGCTGGTGCCGGCGCTGCGCGCGGCCGCGCAGCGGGCCGGCGCGGTGCTCGTGCCGCAGCCGGTCCGGTTCCTGTCCGATGTGGATGCACCGGTCATTGTGGTCGCCGCCGGCTGCGGGGCCGCCGCGCTCACCGGCCTGCCCGTGCGGCCGGTGAAGGGCCAGATCCTCCGGCTCCGCGCGCCCGACGGCGTCGCGCCGGGCTTCCGGCACGTGATCCGGGGGTACGCCGACGGCGAGCACGTCTACCTGGTGCCCCGCGCCGACGGTGAGGTCGTGCTCGGCGCGACGGTCGAGGAGCGCTCGGACACCACTGTCACCGCCGGTGCTGTGCAACGGCTGCTGCGCGCCGGGGTCGACCTGCTGCCCGAGCTGGCCGAGTACGACCTGGTCGAGGCGGTCGCCGGGCTGCGCCCGGGCACCCCGGACAACGCGCCGATCCTCGGGCCGCTGCCCGACCGACCGGACGTCCTGGCCGCCACCGGGCACCACCGGCACGGCATCGTGCTCACCCCGATCACCGCCGACCTGATCGCCGACCTGGTGCTCGGCGGCGTACCCGACCCGCTGCTCGCGCCCTTCCGGGCCGACCGCTTCGGCGGTGCCGCCGCGGCGGCCGCGTCGGGCGGACCTGAACCGACGACGGAGGGGGACCTGTGGAGTTGACGGTGAACGGGGCCGGGCGCAGCGTCGCCGCCGGCGCGTCCGTGGCGGACCTGGTCCGCGACATCGTGGCGCAGCCACGTGGGGTGGCGGTCGCGGTCAACGGCGAGGTGGTGCCCCGGACCGGCTGGCCGGCGCGGGCACTGCGCGACGGTGACCGGGTCGAGGTGCTCACCGCGGCGCAGGGCGGGTGAGCGCCGTGCCCTTCGAGCTGGGTGGGCAGACCTTCACCTCACGGCTGATCCTCGGCACCGGTGGTGCCGCGAACCTGCACGTCCTGGAGCAGGCGATTCGGGCTTCCGGCACCGAGCTGGTCACAGTGGCGTTGCGCCGGGTGGGCACGGCGCCGGGCTCCACGGGTGGGCTGCTGGAGCTGCTGGACCGGTGCGGCGTCCGCCTGCTGCCGAACACCGCCGGCTGTCACACCGCCACCGAGGCGGTGAAGGTGGCCCGGATGGCCCGGGACGCGTTCGACACCGACTGGGTCAAGCTGGAGGTGATCGGCGACGAGCGGACGCTGCTGCCCGACGGGGTGGAGCTGCTCCGCGCCGCCGAGGAGTTGGTCTCCGACGGCTTCACAGTGCTGCCGTACACCAGCGACGACCCCGTGCTCGCCCGCCGCCTCGCCGACGTGGGCTGCGCCGCGGTGATGCCGGCCGGATCCCCGATCGGTTCGGGGCTCGGCATCGGCAACCCGCACCACATTCGACTCATCCGGCAGGGTGTGGACGTGCCGGTGATCCTCGACGCCGGTATCGGCACCGCGTCCGACGCGGCGCTGGCCATGGAGCTGGGCTGTGACGGGGTGCTGCTGGCGAGCGCTGTCACCCGGGCGGCCGACCCGGTGGCGATGGCCACCGCGATGCGGTACGCGGTCGAGGCGGGCCGACTGGCAGCCCAGGCCGGCCGGATCGAGCGCCGCTTCCACGCGCTCGCCTCCACCCCCGACGAGGGGAGACCCGAGCTGTGACCGGGTTGGTGCCGCCCGCAGATCTTGGAAGCAATCTGCCCCTGGAAAGGCCCATTCCTTCCAAGATCCCGTCTGGGGTTGTTGTTCTTACCGATCGGCTGGTCGCTCGCGCTCGGCTCGACCTGGCTATCGCGGGAGCTGTGGCCGGGGGAGTGCGCTGGGTGGTGCTGCGGGAGAAGGACCTGCCGCGCGCCGAACGCGCCGCCCTCGCCGCCGACCTGCGCGCGATCCTCGCCGACGTCGGCGGAACCCTCATCGTGGCCGGCCCCGACCCACTCGGCGGTGACGCCGTGCACCTGCCCGCCGCCGGCCCGTACCCACCGCCGCCCCACGGCCTGGTTGGCCGCTCCTGCCACCACCAACCCGAGCTGGACCGCCTGACCACCGAGCACTACGCCACGATCTCCCCGGTCTGGCCCACAAAGACCAAACCGGGTTACGGCCCACCCCTGGACATTGCGGGGCTGGGCAGCCTGGTGCGCGCCAGCCCGATACCCCTGCTGGCCCTGGGCGGGGTCGAGACCCCAGAACAGGTAACCGCCTGCGTCCAGGCGGGAGCCGTCGGGGTAGCAGTGCTCGGCGCACTCATGCGAGCCGAAGACCCAACCGAAACAGCAGCGAGTCTGACCAGCGCGTATGTCGAGGCGGTCACCCCTGTGCTGACCCAAACCCGGCGCGGGGTCACCAAGGTCTCCACGTCAGGGCTGCGGCCGACCGTGCCCACGCAGGGATCAAGCCTGACCGCCCGGAGTGGGCACGGTCGGCCGCAGCCCCAAACCGCAACCAGCGACGGCCCGCCGCAGCCCCCAACCGCGACCAAGGAAAGAAAATGACCCCGCGAACACTGCTCACCATCGCCGGCTCGGACTCCGGCGGCGGCGCAGGCATCCAGGCCGACCTCAAGGTCTTCGCCGCGCTGGGCGCGTACGGCACCAGCGTCCTCACGGCGGTCACCGCGCAGAACACCCGGGGTGTCGACGCGGTGTTGCCGCTGCCCCCGCGCACTGTCACCGAGCAGTTGGACAGCGTGCTCACCGATTTCACCGTCTGTGCCGTGAAGACGGGGATGCTCGGCACCCCGGCGATCGCGGACGTGGTGGCCGAGGCTGCCCGGGACGGCCGGCTGCCTCAACTCGTCGTCGACCCGGTGCTCGTCGCCACGAGCGGTCATCGGCTGGGCGTGGTGGGCGCTGTGGAGCGGCTGCTGCCGTACGCCACTGTGGCGACCCCGAACTGCGCGGAGGCCGCGGCGATAACCGGACGCCCGGTCGACGACGTGGCCGCGATGGTCGTGGCCGCCGAGGCCCTGGTGGCCGGCGGCCCGGAGTACGTGGTGGTCACCGGTGGTGACCTGGACGGGGGCGAGGCGGTCGACGTGCTGCACGGCGGCGGCGTCACCACAGTGTTGCGCGCACCCCGGGTGACCACCCGGCACACCCACGGCACCGGGTGCTCGTTCTCGGCGGCGATCGCGGTGCGGCTCGGTCTGGGCGATCCGGTGCCGGCCGCCGTGGGGGCCGCCAAGGAGTACGTGCTCCGTGCGCTGACCGGCGCGCGGGGCTGGGAGCTGGGCGCGGGACGCGGGCCGCTGAACCACTTCGGCTGGTCCGCTTGATCACCAGGGAGGCTGTCATGCACGCACGAGGCAAGGTGTACGTCGAGGGTTCGCGGCCGGATGTCCGGGTGCCGTTCGCGGAGGTGGGGCTGACCGGGGACCTGCCGCCGGTGCGGCTCTACGACACGTCCGGCCCTGGTTCGGACCCGGAGGTGGGGCTGCCGCCGCTGCGCGGGCCGTGGATCGCCGAGCGGGGTGACGTGGCCCCGGTGCGGGGTGCGGGCACGCCACTGGCCGGGGTGGACGGTCGTCGGCCCACCCAGCTCGCGTACGCGCGGGCCGGGGTGGTGACGCCGGAGATGGAGTTCGTGGCGATCCGGGAGAACGTCGAACCGGAACTCGTGCGGACCGAGATCGCCGCCGGTCGGGCGGTGCTCCCGCTCAACGTCAACCACCCGGAGTGCGAGCCGGCGATCATCGGCAAGGCGTTCCTGGTCAAGGTGAACGCCAACATCGGCACCTCGGCGGTCAGCTCGTCGGTCGCGGAGGAGGTGGAGAAGCTGACCTGGGCCACCCGCTGGGGCGCGGACACCGTGATGGACCTGTCCACGGGTAAGCGGATCCACGAGACCCGTGAGGCGATCGTGCGCAACTCGCCGGTGCCGATCGGGACGGTGCCGATCTACCAGGCGCTGGAGAAGGTCGGCGGCGACCCGGTGAAGTTGAGCTGGGAGGTGTTCCGGGAGACCGTGATCGAGCAGGCCGAGCAGGGCGTGGACTACATGACTGTGCACGCCGGTGTGCTCCTGCCGTACGTGCCGCTGGCCGTGGACCGGGTGACCGGGATCGTGTCCCGCGGCGGTTCGATCATGGCGGCGTGGTGCCTGGCGCACCACGAGGAGAACTTCCTCTACACCAACTTCGAGGAGTTGTGCGCGCTGCTCGCGCGCTACGACGTGACGTTCTCCCTCGGCGACGGGCTGCGTCCTGGGTCGATCGCCGACGCCAACGACGAGGCGCAGTTCGCCGAGCTGCGCACCCTCGGTGAGCTGACGAAGATCGCCTGGGCGTACGACGTCCAGGTGATGATCGAGGGGCCCGGTCACGTACCGATGCACAAGATCAAGGAGAACGTGGACCTTCAGCAGGAGTGGTGCCACGAGGCGCCCTTCTACACGCTCGGTCCGCTGACCACCGACATCGCGCCCGCGTACGACCACATCACCTCGGCGATCGGCGCCGCGATGATCGGCATGTTCGGCACCGCGATGCTCTGCTACGTCACGCCGAAGGAGCACCTCGGCCTGCCGGACCGGGACGACGTGAAGGCGGGCGTGATCGCGTACAAGATCGCGGCACACGCGGCGGACCTGGCCAAGGGTCACCCCGGCGCGCAGGCCTGGGACGACGCCCTGTCGAAGGCGCGGTTCGAGTTCCGCTGGGAGGATCAGTTCAACCTCTCGCTGGACCCGGAGACGGCGCGCTCGTATCACGACGCGACCCTGCCCGCGGAGCCGGCGAAGACCGCGCACTTCTGCTCGATGTGCGGCCCGAAGTTCTGCTCCATGAAGATCACCCAGGAGCTCAAGGAGTACGCGGCGCGCGGCATGAAGGACAAGTCGGAGGAGTTCGTCTCCGGCGGGAGTCGGGTCTACCTACCGCTCGCCTGACCCACCTGCGGGGTGATCGACTCGGGTTCATTGATGTCGGGGTGTCCGGCCGCGTGGGATAGCCCGGTATCAGTGAACCCGAGTCGATCAAGCGACCGGTCGGTACGTTCGGTGCGCTGTGTGGTGTGGGTCAGTCGCGGTGGTGTCGACCGGTGGAGCGCAACGACCGGCGGCCGTTCTCCTGTTCGGGCTCGTTGTCCGACACCGGCTTGCTCAGACCGGCGACCCAGTCGACGAATTCCTCATCCTGGGACGCCAGCGGCTCCGCTTCATCCGACGTCGTCGGGCTCTCCTCGTCGGCGCGGGACCGGTTACGGCGGAACAGCCCGCCGAGCCGGCCTCGCCGGGAGGGCTGCTCTGCCACCTTCGGCTGCGTCGGTTTTGCCGACGTGGTGTCGGTAGGCGCCACATCGCCGGTGGTGGTGCCGGTGGTGGTGCTGTCGGTGGTGGCGCTGGTTGCGGCGGCACCGGAGGGCGTGCCCAGCGTGCCCGGGAATTCCGGCCGGCCCGGGTGCTCCGCCGGAGCGGTCGTCTCGCCGGCTTCGGGTGGCGCTGTGCGTGCCGTCGAACTGTCCTGCGATCCCGCCGACCCGCGACGCCGAGAGGTGTCGAACGCGTTCCAGGTGCCGGCCCGGCTCAGGTCCGGCAACGGTGCCCGATGCCGCGGCCTGGGCGTCGGCCCGGTCGGCTCGTCGGGCCTGCTCGACCCCTCCGATGCCGTTGCCTCCGGCTCGGAGGCCTGCGGTGGCACCGTCCAGGTCGAGGTGACCGGCCAGGCCGACGGCGCGGGCGTCCACCGGTCCGTGTCCGGGTCACTGGCGGCGGTGGCCCCAAACAACCCGGCGGTGGGAACGTCCTCGGCGGCGGGCTGCGCGCTGTCGGTGCCACGAGCCCCGGCGATTACGGAATCGCTGGTCGTGTCGGCAGGTGCTGCCTTGCTGCCCGTGCCGGCCGTCGGGACGCGCGGGGTGGCTTCCGGGCCAACCTGGCCGGCCGCGGTGGTCGGCGCCGCCGCCGCTGCTCGCGTCGCGCCGGTTGCGGCGGTCGGTGCTGGTGTTTCCCCCGTCCCGGTGGTCGGTGCTGGTGTCGCCCCGGTCCCGGTGGTCGGGCTCTGTGCGTCGTCGGTTGCCGTGGTCGAGGAGTCCGGGTTGACGGGCACCTGCGTCGCGCCGGTTCCGGCGGTCGTCGAGGCGGCCGGTGCTCGCTTCGAGCCGGTGGCGGGGGTGGCAGGTGCTCGCTTCGCGCCGGTAGCCGTGGTCCGGGCTGCTGCCGTGTCGGAGGCGGCAGCCGAGGCGACCTCGGCGGTCGAACTCGACCGCTCACCCAGGCTGCCCCGGCTGGGCGCCGGAGTGTCGGTGGCCGCGTCGGAGGCGATGCTGTCGGCGGACCTGCCCGGCCGGGTGCCCTTCGTGGCGCGGCCGGTGGTCGTCTCGCGAGTGGTCGTCTCGTTGGTGGTCGTCTCGCTGGTGGTTGCCGAACCGGCACGGGACGTGTCGTCAGCCGCGTCGGAGGCGGTGGCGTCCGAGTTGGCTTTCGACTTGCGGCCGCGTCGCGGCTTGATCGTCAGCGGCGCCTCGGGCGTGTCGTGGTCGGCCGTGCCCGCGCTGCTCGCCCCCGTGCTCGTGCCTGCCCCCGTGCCCGTGCCCGTCGAGGCCGTGGCGGCGGGACTGGGAGCGTCGGTGCCAGTCGGTGCTGTGCTGGTCGCCTCGGTGGCGCTGCCCGTACTGGTCGGGGTCGTACTGGTCGCGGCTGCGTTGGTCGGGGCCGTGCCGGTCGCGGGGATGGGCGCGTCCGAGGTGGTCGGAGCGCTGGTCGCGGCCGCGCTGGTCGTGTCGGAACCGGGTGCACCCGTGCCGCCCGGGATGGCGGCGGACTTGCGGGTGGTGCGTCCACCGGTCGGCCTGCCGCTGGTCGCCGTGCTGCTGCTCGTGTCCGTCGCGGTGCTGCCGGTGGGCTCGTCGTCGACCGCTCGGCCGCCCGTCGGGGTCGCGGCGTCGGCGCGTCCGGCCGTGGTGGCGGTCGCGGTGGCGTCGGTGACGTTGCTGACGTCGGTGCTGGCCGAGGGCTCGGTCGTGGCCAGGACGTCATCGTGGCGCGGGGGCGTCTGCCCTGCGGCGGTGAACTCACCGGTCGGCGCGGTCACCCAGGCCGCGGGCTGAGTCGGAGCGGCGGGAGTCGGGGCGGGAGCCGCAGTGGCGGGAGCCGGACCGTGCTGTCCGCTCGCTGTGGTCTCCGGCCAGTCCCAGTGGGCCGGGACGGTGCGTACGGCATCGGGGTCGCCCGTCGCCCACGGACCCGCAACGACACCGACGGGCTTCGTGCCGGTGGCCAGCTCGGCGTTGGTCGTCTCCGTGTCGGTGCGCTCGGCGCTGTCCTGGTCGTTCGCCGCGCTGTCCCGGTCCTTCGCAGCGCCGGGCAGCGCCGGGCCGGCGGGCAGCGGGCGCAGGATGGCGGTGGGCTCGATCACCTGCGGATCGGCGGTACGGGTGCCCGTCGGCCAGCGCAGCAGCGCGGCGGCGGCCGCGCCGAGCGCTCCGGCGAGGATCGCGATCAACGAGCCGTAGTAGGGGGCGGCCTGGTAGCGGTCCACCGCGTCGCCCGGACCGGCGGTCAGGTAGGCGAACGCCACCAGCACCGGACCGGCCACCCCGGTGGCGGCGCTGACCAGTGGAGCCTGACCCCGCCAGCGAGCCAGCCCGGCGGTCGCCGCGCCGGCCAGCAGCGCAACGATGGGCAGCAGGAGCAGCGCCAGCCGCTGTGCGGCGGCGTTGTCGAGCCAGCTCGGCTCCAGTACGCCGAGCCGGACGGTCGGCAGTGGGCCGGCCGTGCCGAGCGACGGTAGGACGGAGATCAGCGCCAGCAGCCAGACCGCGCCGGCCACGGCCGACACGTTCCATCCCAGCTCGGGCCGGAACAGGACGGCGATCGCCGCGCCCGCCCCGATCACCGCACCGACCATGGCGCAGATGCCCACCGCCCAGACCGGGTCGACGGAGATCAGCTCCGCGGCGCGGGCGGGCTGCATGCAGAGCGGGGCGATGACGGTGGCGCCGAGCGCCGCCGCGCCGGCGACCGCCAACTGCCGGCCGGTGCTGACCGCCGGGGCGTCGCGGCGAGCGAGGCGTCCGGTCAGGACAGCGCCGGCGACGGCTGCGTTCGCGGCGAACCAGCCCACCCAGACGAGCTGGGCCGGCCACTGGTTGACGGTCGTACCGGTGAATGCGCCGGTCAGCCGGACGATGCCGAAACCGTACGCGACGCCGAGCTGGCCGGCTCCGGCCAGCACGCTCACCCCGAGCGCCGTGAGCAGCAGTCTGCCCCAGGTCCGAAAGGCCATGTCCGGCACGTTACGCACCTGGTACACCCGATCGCCACCGGCGCGCCGCGAGGCACGCCGGTGGCCATCGGCGTGCCTACTTGAGTTCGACCAGCCGGGCCAGGTAAGTCGTATCCCCGACATTGGTCAGCATGTGCACCGCGCCCGGGTCCCGGTAGACCACTCCGCCGGTGGGCTCGTCGGCGTCGATCCGGGTGCCGTCGATGGTCTGTACGACGTTCTTGGCGCCCTCGATCGCCACCACCAGGTAGGGGTGGTCGTGCCGGTGCAGCGGTTGCCGCTCGCCCGGCTCGAGGCGGATGTGCCAGACCCGGACCCGGTCGTTCTCGTACACGATTTCCTGACCCACCGGTCCGAGTTCGGTTCCGTCGATCACGTCGGTCATCGTGCTCCGTCCAGTTGGGGCAGCACCTCGGCGGCGATCAGCTCGAGGTGGTCGAGATCATCGAAGTCGATCAGGCGCAGGTGGACCCGGGTGGTGCCGATCGCGGCGAACTCACCGAGCCGCTGCGCGAGCTGCGCGGGGGAGCCGACCACCGGGTCCTCCGGTGGCAGAGCGCTCTTCTCGTGCAGGGGCGCGGCCCGACGCTGGGCCTCCGCGTCGGTCCGGCCGATGGCGACGACGATCCCGGCGGACAGCACCAACGGGGCGCGCCCGGACTCCGTCCGTCCGGTGCGCTCACACGTCTCGCGCACCCGGTCGTACGCCTCGGAGGTGGCGGCCACGGACTTGAACGGCATGTTGAACTCGTCGGCGTACCGGGCGGCCAGTTCGGGTGTGCGCTTGGGGCCACGCCCGCCCACGATGATCGGCGGCCCGGGCACCTGCACCGGCTTGGGCAGGGCGGGGGCGTCCACCAGCCGGTAGTGGTCGCCGGTGAAGCTGTAGGTCTCGCCGGGCGGGGTTGCCCACAACCCGGTGATCACCTCAAGCTGTTCGGCCAGCCGGTCGAAGCGCTCGCCGACCGACGGGAACGGGATTCCGTACGAGGTGTGCTCGCGCTCGTACCAGCCGGCGCCGATGCCGAGGTCGACCCGGCCACCGCTCATCTGGTCGACCTGCGCGACCATCACCGCGAGGGGGCCGGGCAGGCGGAACGTGGCCGACGTCACCAGGGTGCCGAGTCGGATCCGCTCGGTTTCCCGGGCCAGCGCGGCGAGGGTCAGCCAGGCGTCAGTGGGGCCGGGCAGGCCCGGGTCGGCACCCATCGACTGGTAGTGGTCGGCGCGGAGGAAACCCTCGTAGCCGCAGGCCTCGACGAGCCGGGCGAACCGGAGCTGGGTGTCGTAGCTGGCGCCACGGTTCGGCTCGGTGAAGACCGACACCCGCATGGTCAGTGTCCTTCCGCGCCGGCGGTGGCCGGCTGTTCGCGTTCCATGAGCAGTTCGTGCAGGTCGGCGCTGACCTGGGCGACGTCGGCCAGGTGAGCGTTGCGGCCCAGGGTCCGGGGCCGGGGGATGGTCACATCGACGACCTTGCGGATCCGGCCGGGGCGGGGGCTCAGCACGACCACCCGGTCGGCGAGCAGCACCGCCTCGTCGATCGAGTGGGTGACGAAGACGATGGTCGGCTTGTTCTCCATGTGCACCCGCTGGAGTTCACCGGAGAGTTCCTCGCGGGTGAGCGCGTCCAGCGCGGAGAACGGCTCGTCCATCAGCATCACCCGGGGCTCACCGATCAACGACCGGCACAGCGACACCCGCTGCTGCATGCCGCCGGAGAGCTCGTGGGGCAGCCGCTTCTCGAAGCCGGCCAACCCGGCCACGTCGAGCAGTTGCCGGGCCCGCTCCCGGTGCTTGGCGCGGCTCCAGCCGAAGATCTCCACGGGCAGCAGGACGTTGTCCAGCACGGTGCGCCAGGGCAGCAGCGCCGGCTTCTGGAACAGCATGGCGATGTCCTGGCGGGGGCGGGTGATCGGCGTACCGGCGACGGTGATCTCACCGGCGCTCAGTGGGAGCAGCCCGGCGATCAGCCGCAGCAGTGTGGACTTGCCGCAGCCGGAGCGGCCGAGCACGGCGACGAACTCCCCCTCGGCGACGTCGAGGTCGATGCCGCGCAGCGCCTCCACCCGGCCGGATCGGCCCTCGAAGGTACGGGACACCCCGGACAGTCGGATCATCTCCGGCGTACCTCCGCTGAGTGGACGGTCAGGAATCCGACAAAGGCTAGCCGCCCTGTCGAGGTATGGCACCGGCTGGGGTGGTCGTCAGGTTGTATCCGTTCCGCAACCCGATACGCCTGGCGTCGCAACTGTGGGTTTCTCGTACGCTGTGCCCGCGAAGAGTCCCCCCACGACGGCGGCGCCCGGCTTCCACCCCTCCCGCCGGCCCGTCACGACAACCCCCTCCGGTGGCCTGCCGGCCCCGGTCGGAAAGGACATGGTGCACTGATGAGAAGGCTGACCCGTACGGTCGCTACGGCCGCGCTGGCCACCGCCCTCGCCCTTGTCTCCGCCTGCAGCAGCGGGTCGGATTCGGCCGACGATGCCAAGGGCGGCGACGGCAAGACGCTGGAAAAGGTGACCTACCTCACCTCGTTCGGTAACTTCGGCCGTGACTCCTACGCCTGGGTGGCGAAGGACAAGGGCTTCTTCAAGGAAGCCGGCTTCGACGTCGAGATCAAGGCGGGTCAGGGCACCGGTGGCGTGATCCAGACCATCGTCGGCGGCCAGGCGGACTTCGGCCCGATCGACCTCACCGGCGGTCTGCTCCAGCTCGGCAACGGCCAGGCGAAGGACTTCACCGCGGTGGCCGCGATCCAGCAGCGCACCATGGCGGGCATCGCCACCGTCGAGGGCAAGAACATCAGCTCGCCGAAGGACCTGGAGGGCAAGAAGCTCGCCGACACCCCCGGGTCGGTGGTCCGCAACCTCTTCCCGACGTACGCCCGGCTCGCCGGTGTGGACGCGACCAAGGTGACCTGGGTCAACGGTGAGGCGCAGAACCTGATCGGCACGCTGGCCTCCGGCTCGGTGGACGGCATCGGTCAGTTCGTCGTCGGTCAGCCGACCATCGAGGCGGTGGCCAAGAAGAAGGCCGTCATGCTGCCGTACAGCAACGTGATGCAGGACCTCTACGGCAACGTGCTGATCACCTCCTCGAAGATCGCCAAGGAGAAGCCCGAGATGGTGAAGAAGTTCACCGCGGCGCTGCTCAAGGGCCTGGAGTACAGCCTGGCGAACTCCAAGGAGGCCGCCGACATCCTGAAGAAGAACGTCGACGCCACCAACCCGGTCTCCGCCGCCGCCGAGCTGGAGCTGATGGCCGCGTACGTCCGTTCCGGCAACACCGGCACCGCGATCGGCACCCTGGACAGCGGTCGGGTCGCCAAGAGCATCGCCATCCTGCAGGGCGCCGGCGCGCTGAAGCAGAACATCACCCCCGAGCAGATCATCGACTTCAGCCTCGCGCCGAAGGCCTGATCGTCCGGTCGTCATCAGGGGGTACGTCCCGCCGATCCCGGTGGGGCGTACCCCCGTCGCTCGTCGGCCCCCGGCGGGCCGTGGGATTTCGAGGAGGACAGAGATGACCGACGTCCGGTCAGCGGACCCGGCGGTGGCGGAGCCCCCGCCCCCGGGTGCCGGCCCCGAAGCGGGACGCACGGGTCGAGGTGCCGGTCTCCGGGCCGGGGCTGGCGCGGCGCTGCCCGCGGTCGGCATCCTGGTCGCGCTGGCGGCGTGGTGGCTGATCGCCCGGCTGGAACTGGTCCACCCTTTCGCCCTGCCGCCGCCCGGCGACGTGCTCAGCGCGTTCGTCGACAAGCCCGCTCGGATGCTGGAGCACACCTGGGACACCACGCTGGAGATCCTGATCGGGTTCGCCCTCTCGGTGGTCGCCGGTGTGCTGATCGGGCTCTCCCTGGCCAGCTCCCGCACTGTGGAGCGGATGTTCACGCCGCTGCTGGTCGCGGTGAACGCGGTACCGAAGATCACGCTGGGCCCGCTGCTGGTGGTGGCGCTCGGCTGGGGCCAGAAGCCGATCCTGACCATGGTGTTCCTGCTCTGCTTCTTCCCGATCGTGCTCTCCACCGCGACCGGGTTGACCACCACGCCGGCCGACCTGGCCGAACTGGTGCGGTCCTGGAACGCCTCCCGCTGGCAGGCGTTCCGCAAGGTGCGCTTCCCGGCCGCGCTGCCGCAGATCTTCGTCGGGCTCAAGGTGGCCATGCCACTGGCCGCGATCGGCGCGGTGATCGGTGAGTTCCAGGCCGGCGAGAGCGGCCTCGGCTACGTCATCACGCAGTACGCCGGCATCGGCGACGCCGCCACCGCCTGGGCGGCGATCATGCTGGTGGCACTGGTGAGCATCCTGCTCTACTCGGCGCTCCTGCTGATCGAGCGGTTCGCCCTCCCCTGGGTACGAGAAACCACCAGCAGCCGCTAACCCAACGAAGAGATCACAGAGCAGCACCGAAGACACAGATAAAGATCAACACCAAGAAACGCGCAGGGCCGGCCTCCCAGTGGGAGGCCGGCCCGTCTTGTCGACGCTGCTGGCGCGAAGGGTGTGGCCGACCGTGCCCGGCGGAGGGATCAAGCCTGACCGCCCGGATCCGGGCACGGTCGGCCACACCCCCTGCCCGGCACACGGCGAAGAGCGCCGGGACGAAAGAACACAGCAGGCCCGAGCGTTTACCCCGCCAACCGCCAGCGACCATTGCGGGCGACCAGCGTGGTGAGCGCCTGCGGCATCAGGCCGCTGTGGTTGTCCGGCGTCATGCGGATCGGGCCGGAGAGGCCGTCCATCTGGGACGTCTCCAGCACGTCCCGGATGCCGTTGCGGTCCACCTTCCCGATCTCACCACCGGCGCGCAGTTCGGCGTCGGCGATCAGCTGGACGGCGTCCGCGGCGAACGACGAGGACCCGTTGTAGCCGCCGAAGCGGGCCGTGTAGTCCTGGAACCACTGCCGCCGCGCCGCCTTGGCCGGGGTGGTCGCGATCACGTCATCGATCACCATGGTCTGCGTGAAGATCAGCGTGGCCTTCTCGGTCGCCTTGGCCGCCGCGCCGAGGAAGAGGTCCCCGGCCGCTGCCGCGTCGAAGTAGATCGACCCACGGAAGATGGTCTGCTGGACGCTGGTCGCGGCCAGTGTCGCCTGCTCCGGCGGGGTCCAGAAGACCATCGCGTCGGGCTTGCCCGACGCGAGCTGCTGGACCTGCTGGCTGACGTCGGTGTCGGTGGTTTTGATCCGCTGCTGTCGGAGCGTGATCTTGGCCTTGTCCAGTTCGCTCTTGAGCGCGGTCGCGCCCTCCTGGCCGTAGTCGTCGTCGCTGACCAGCATCCCCACCTTACGGATGTTGTTGCGGCGCAGTTCGGTGGTCAGTGCGGCGGCGCTGTCCGCGGCGTTAGGGCCGAGCTTGAACACGTAGCGCCGTTCAGCGGCCGGCGCGGCGATCGCGCCGGAAGCGGCTAGCGCAATGGTGGGAATCCGCTTCTCGTTGATGGTCCCGACCGCTCCGACCGCGCATTCGTTGCAGCCGCCCATGATGATGGCGCTGACCTTCGAATCGCTGCTGAAGTCGACGATGTTGCGAAGTGACTCGGCCGAGTCGGAACGGTTGTCCTTCACCTTCAGGTCGATCTTCCGGCCGTTCAGTGCTCCGGAGGCGTTCAACTGATCGACCTTGAGTTCGAGGGCGCGCTGGTATGTCCGGCCAACCGTGGCTGCGGCGCCGGAGAGTTCGAGATCGGCAGCGATCACGATCGGACTCGTGTCCTGCTCCGCCTCGCCAAACTGGCAGCCGGTGAGCGTGGTGGCCACTACGGCCGATGCGAGCGCCGCGATGGTCGCGGAGCGGATGGGGCTCAACTCAGTCCTCCAGGTGCGGGCGCGGGCGCTGCCCGGTCACCGCCGCTAATCCGTCCTCAGTGGAGGACGGGATCTCCTCTGCCGTACGGTGTGCGCGAAGCCTGCAAAACCTTGCCAATGGCCGGCGCTGTGGTCAAGCGCGGACCCCGGCGGCATTTTCGGGACGGCCATCCCACATGCTGGGGTAACGCAATGTTTGCAAAATCTCACTTTGCATACACGCGTGACCACTCTGGAGTTACATGCCCTGTTCAGGGGCTTGCGGAAATGAAGGTATCAGTTGCCCGGATCACGGGATGCGCTCCGTCCGACCGTTTCCTACCTCACTGCGGCTTCCCAAACACGATCATCTCTGATGAAATCGCGGCCGTGCCGCGCGTGGTCCCCTCCGCTTACGGCATGGCTCGGCGGCTCAGGCGGGGAAGAAACGACGGAGGCGATGTCGTGAGCACCGGACCGACGACCCTGCCCGCGCTCGGCGACAGCGGTCGGCCTGCGCGCCGACGGATGCCGAGACTGCGTGACGCCCGGATCCGGTCCAAGTTGGCGTTGATTCTGGTCGTCCCGGTGGCGGCGGTGATCGCGCTGGCCACGGTCCGCCTGATCTCCGTCGGCGAAGGCGCGTTCGACGCCACGCGGGCCCGGTCACTGACGGCCCTCTCCGTCGACGTCAGCGCTCTCACCCAGGACCTCCAGGCCGAACGGATGGCCGCGGCCGCCTACCTCGCCGCTCCACAGCAGCCGGCCGACGCGTACAACCTGCGGGTCCGCCAGACGCAGCAGCGGGTGGACGAGTACCGCGCCGAGCGGGGCCGGATCGGCGACGTGCCGACCGCCCTGCGGGACCGGCTGGCCGCCATCGACGACCACCTGGCCACCCTGGACGGCACCCGTCAGGAGGTGCTGGACCGCCGGCAGATGGCGGTCGCCGAGGCGGTGCTCCGCTACGGGGTCATCCTTACCGACCTGGTCTCGTACGGTGACGGCCTGGCCCAGCTGCCCGGCGACGAGAGCCTGGCGGACAGCCGCCGCGCGGTCGCCGCCTTCGCCCGCGCCAAGGCTTCCGTCGCGGAGGAAGAGGCCGTCGCCTTCACCGCGCTGACGGCCGGCCAGCTCGACTCGGAGCAGTTCTCCTCCTTCGTGGCAACGTTGACCGGTCAGCAGGAGGCCCTGGTCGCCTTCTCGCTGGCCGCCGACCCGGTGCAGCGCGCCCTGGTCGACAGCACCGTTTCCGGCGACGCGGTCGGCCTGGCCGACCGGGTGGCCACCGACATCACCCGCTCGGTCGGGCAGCGCCCGCTGGTCACCGCACAGGACGCCACCGCGGCGATCGGCGCTGTGAACGACCTGATGCGCTGGGCCGAGATCCAACTGCAGGACCGACTGTTCCAGCAGGCCGACCAGGCCCGCTCGGACGTCATCCGGCAGGCAGTGGTCGAGTCGATCCTGGTGCTGCTGACCCTGATCATCGCCGTGTCGCTGGCCGTGGTGCTGGCCCGCTCGCTCAACCACTCGCTGCGCCGACTGCGCGAGGGCGCCCTCTCCGTGGCCAACCACGACCTGCCCGATGCCGTGCAGCGGCTGCAGAACATGGGCAGCGTTGGTGACGGCGGGGTGGACGAGATCGTCCGCCAGGTCCGGGACCCCATCCAGCTCAACACCCGCGACGAGGTCGGTCAGGTGGCGCTGGCCTTCAACGTCGTACACCGGGAGGCGGTGCGGGTCGCCGCCGAGCAGGCGGCACTGCGCACGAGCGTCTCGGCCATGTTCCTCAACCTGGCGCGCCGTAGTCAGACCCTGGTCGACCGGATGATCGGCGAGCTGGACGCGATCGAGCGCGGCGAGGAGGACCCGAAGCGGCTCGCGCAGCTCTTCGAACTGGACCACCTGGCCACCCGAATGCGCCGCAACGACGAGAACCTGCTCGTCCTGGCCGGCGCCGACTCCGCCGCACCGCGTCACGACAACGCGCTGGTGGTGGACGTGCTGCGCGCCGCCCAGTCCGAGGTGGAGCTCTACAACCGCATCGAGTTCGGCACGGTCGACACCGACATCTCGGTGGCCGCGCACGCTGTCAACGACGTGGTACGCCTCGTCGCCGAGCTGCTCGACAACGCCACCCGATTCTCGCCGCCGAACACCACCGTGGTCGCCGACGGTCGCCGGATCCGCGATTACGTGCTGATCCAGATCGAGGACCGCGGGCTCGGCCTCACCGACGACCAGCTCGACTCGCTCAACCGGCGTCTGGCCGCCCCGCCGAGTGTGGACGTCGCCGCGTTCCGACTGATGGGTCTGGCCGTTGTGAGCCGGCTCGCCTCCCGCTACGGCATCCGGGTGGAGTTGCGCCGCAACGTCGAGGGCGGCACCGTCGCCCAGGTGACGTTGCCCGCCGCCACCGTGGTGCTGCCCAGCAACCGGGGCCGCGAGCAGGTGCTCACCCGGCCGCGTCAGCCGATGGCAGTGGAGCAGGCGCCACTCACCCCGGCCGGTCACGCCGAGCAGTTCGCCGGCGCCGCGACGACGGCGGCGACGTTGCCTGACCAGTGGCGGACCAGCCCGCCGGCACCCGCCCAGTGGCAGTCGCCGCTGGACTCGCGGGACACCACCCCGGCCGTACAGGCGGGTGGCTACACCGGTCCGCGCTCGGCCATGCCACCGGCACCCGCCGCCCCCGCGCCCGCCGCCCCGCTCCCGCCGGCCCGGCCGGCCTACAGCAACGGCGCGGGCGCTTCGCTGGGCAGCCCGACAGTGGCCTACCCGACCGTCGATCCGCTGCCTCGGCGTGGCTCCACCCCGGACGCCCCGGACACCGCGGATGGGCGTGCAGCCCAGGGCCTCCCGGTCGGGCCGGTCGCCGGGCCGGGCGCGGTGGCAACGCCGGCCGCTCCGTCGGTGCCCGCCGCACCGGTCAGCACCCGGCCCGACTTCCCGGCCGAGGCTCCGATCTTCCGGGAGATGGAGGCGGTCTGGTTCCGGTCGCACGGCGACGACGCCACCGCGATCTTCACCCGGCCCAACTTCGACGAGCCGCCCGCGCCCGCCACGACCGCTGCGGCCGACACCGGCCTGCGCACCGGCAACGGCGGCCAGCCGAGCACCGGGTCGGCGCCGGCCGCGTCGCCGGCCCGCCCGAAACTGCCGACCCGTACCCCGGGCAGCTCCGGCACCGACGGGACGGCCACCCCGGGCGCCGACGGCCTCGGCGCCACCATGGACGGGTTCGGGGCACGGCCGTCGGCGCCGCCGACGTACGCCCCGCCTCCGGCCGCCCGGCCGGCTCCGGCCGCACCCGCCCCCGACCCGGGGGCCTGGCGTACGGCGGCGGACGAGGGCTGGTCCCGGGCCAGCCGGGCTGCCGAGCCGGCTCCCGCCGGGACCACCCGCTCCGGGTTGCCCAAGCGGGTGCCGCAGCAACAGCTCGTGCCGGGTGGCATCGAACCGAAGAGCGGACGGGACCGCAGCCGGCGGACACCGGATGAAGTACGTGGTCTGCTGTCGGCCTACCACCGCGGTGTGCAGCGCGGTCGGACGGCCGGAACGGACCTGAACAGCACCTCGACCAAGGAGAGCCGATGAACAGGCCAGCTGCCATGCAGGACATGGGTTGGCTGCTCACCAACTTCGCCGACAGCGTGGCGGGCATCGCCCACGTGGTGGCGGTGTCCGCTGACGGGCTGCTGCTCGCGTCCTCCCGGGATCTGCCGGGGGACCGGGCGGACCAGCTCGCCGCGATCACCTCCGGGGTGGTGAGCCTGACCGAGGGCGCGGCCCGCATGTTCAGCGCGGGCGGGGTGTTGCAGACAGTCATCGAGATGGACAGCGGGTATCTCTTCCTGATGTCGATCAGCGACGGCTCCTCGATGGCCGTGCTGGCCGCGCGGAGCTGCGACGTGGGCCAGGTGGGCTACGAGATGGCACTGCTGGTCGAGCGGGTGGGCGCCGCGCTGGTGCCGCTGCCGCGCGACGCGGTGCGTTCTTAGCACCGGAAGGCGGCGCTCATTCCGAGCGCCGGACCAGGGACGAGAGGCGGCACAGTCCGGCTCCGCAGGGGACGAGGAGGTGATCGGGAATGGACCAACGACGCGCTGACCCGCGTGGCGCGCTGGTGCGTCCGTACGCGGTCACCCGTGGTCGTACCGAGCCCCGGCAGGACATCGCCCTCGAGGCAGTCCTCACCGCCTCTCCCACCCAGGTCGCCGAGTCCCGGTTCGCCGGGCACGACAAGCACCGCATCGCCACGGTCTGTGAGGGCCGAGCACAGTCGCTGGCGGAGATCGCCGCGTATACCCGGATGCCGCTGGGCGTCGCCCGGGTGTTGGTCGCCGACATGGTGGCCGAGAGCCTGCTGACGTTACACACTGCTGCTCCCGCCGAGGGGTTCGAGGAGCGGATGGAACTGCTTGGAAGGGTGCTAAGTGGACTTCGCAGGCTATGACCCCGCAGGGGGGCGGCCGGGCCGGGGAATCGTATCCGCGAAGATCGTCGTCGCGGGCGGCTTCGGCGTCGGTAAGACGACACTGGTCGGGGCGATCTCCGAGATCACACCGCTGACCACCGAGGCGTTGATGACCGCGGCGGGTGTCGGCATCGACGATCCGTCCAAGGTGCCGGGCAAGGAGACCACCACGGTCGCCATGGACTTCGGCCGGATCACCATGGCCCAGGACCTGATCCTGTACCTCTTCGGTACACCGGGTCAGACCCGGTTCTGGTTCATGTGGGACGAGATCATCCGGGGGGCGGTGGGTGCCGCCGTGCTGGTGGACACCCGCCGGATCACCGACGCCTTCGCCCCACTGGACTACTTCGAGAACCGCAACCTGCCGTACGTGGTGGCGCTGAACAAGTTCGACGGCGCACCGCAGTACGAGGCCGAGGAGGTCCGCGAGGCGCTGGCCATCTCGCCGCAGGTGCCGCTGGTGATGACCGACGCCCGGCAGCGGGACTCGGTCAAGCAGGTGCTGGTGACTGTGGTCGAGCACGCCATGCTCCGGCTCCAGTCCGAGCACGGGCGGGGCTTCCCGACGCCGGTCGGCTGAAACGCCGCGTCACGGCCGGCTCGCGACGGCCGGCCGTGACGCGTTCAGTCGACCCGGAGCCGGTAGCCGCGCTTTACCACTGTCTGCACCACGCGGGGTGCGCGCAAGCCGGCCCGTAGCCGGGCGACGGCCATCTCCACGGCGTGCTCGTCCGCGCCCCGGGGCAGCGTCCGCAGCAACGCCGTGCGGGACAACACCCGACCCGGGGACTGGGCCAGCGCCCGCAGCACCGCCATCGGCGCGGGCGCGAGTGGCCGTAGCTCGCCGTCGATCACCGCGGCGTGCCCGCGCAACGTGAGCAGATGCCCGCCGGCCTTGAACGTCACGGTCCGGCGGGGCAGCTCGTCGACGATGGTCCGCACCAGCGCGCCCAACCGGGCCCGACCGGGCGCGCTCACCGGCACCCCGCGCCGCAGCAGCGGCTCGGCGGTCACCGCCCCGACGCAGCTGGCCAGGACGTCGCTGCGCAACGCGGACAGCACCGCGTCGGTGCGGTCACCGGCGGCCCGCAGCAACGCTTCGACCGCCGGCGCCGAGGTGAACGTCACCGCGTCCACCAGCCGACCGGCGATCAGGTCGATCAGCCGGTGCAGCGGTGCCGGATCGGTCGGCGGCGCCCAGCGGTAGACCGGCACCTCGATGACAGTGGCGCCCGCCGCCTCCAGCGCGAGCGTGCACTCCGGCTGCCGCTCGCCGTGCAGCTGCATGGCGATGACCTGCCCGGCCACGCCGCGCCGGCGCAGGTGGTCCACCACCTCGTCGCAGCTTTCCGAGGCGGGCGACCACTGGTCGTGCAGCCCGGCAGCCCGGATCGCGCCGCGTGCCTTCGGGCCGCGCGCCACCACGTACGAGCTGGCCAGCACGGAGCGCAGCGGCTCGGCCAGCCCCCAGCCCTCGGCCGCCTCCAACCAGCCGCGCATGCCGATGCCAGTGTTGGCCATCAGGATGTCCGGCGGCTGGTCGAGGCAGGCGCGGGTCGCCTCGCGCAGCTCGGTGTCGTCGGACAGCGGCACGATCCGCAGCGCCGGAGCGAGCACCACCCGGGCGCCCCGTCGTTCGAGCAGCGCGGCCAACTCGTCGCGCCGCCGGTCGGCGGTCACCCCGATGGTGAAGCCCGCCAGTTCTTCCCGCATCAACCCTCCTGTCGCAGCCGCACCTCGACCAGCCCGTTGCGGCAACGTGCGTCGTGTCGGGCCACGGCCACCCCGGGCAGGTCGAGACAGTGCCCGCTGCGCAGGTCGTACACCTGCTTGTGCAGCGGTGAGGCGACCGTCGGCACTCCGCCACGGCTGCCGACGATGCCCCGGGACAGCACGTACGCCCCGGAGACCGGATCGCGGTTGTCGATCGCGAACAGCTCGTCGGCGGTCCGGAAGAGGGCGATCTGCACCCCGTCGACCAGGGCGGCGACGCCCCGGTCCGGTTCCAACCGGTCGAGCAGGCAGACGGTGGTCCAGGTCAGCGTGAGGGTCTGGGTCATCGCCGTACCTCCGGTAGGCCGAGGGTGACCGGTTGCCGACGTTGATTGTTGGTCGGCTCGGATCCGGTCGGGGACTGGTCGCGTACGGGCACCGGCTGGCCGCGTTCCCGGGTGAAGGTGATCGACGGGTCCGGTACGTCGGGGGCGTTGACGAAGGAGGTGTAGCGGCGCAGCCGATCCGGGTCGTCCAGGACGTCGCGCCACTCGTCGGAGTACGACGACACGTGCCGGGCCATCGCCGCGTCGAGGTCCTCGCAGAGCCCGAGCGAGTCGTCCACGATCACCGAGCGCAGGTGGTCCAGGCCGCCGTCCATCGCCTCAATCCAGCCGGCGGTGCGTTGCAGCCGGTCGGCGGTGCGGATGTAATAGATAAGAAATCTATCGATTAGTCGAATCAGTGCTTCCGTCGACAAATCAGTGGCGAACAGGTCGGCGTGCCGGGGCCGGAAACCACCGTTGCCGCCGACGTAGAGATTCCAACCGGTCTCGGTGGCGATGATGCCGAAGTCCTTGCTGCGCGCCTCCGCGCACTCCCGGGCGCAACCGGAGACCGCCGACTTGAGCTTGTGCGGCGCACGCAGCCCGCGGTAGCGCAGCTCCAGCGCGACGGCCAGCCCCACCGAGTCCTGCACCCCGTACCGGCACCAGGTCTCGCCCACGCACGACTTCACGGTGCGCAGCGCCTTGCCGTACGCGTGCCCGGACTCGAAGCCGGCGTCGACCAGCCGCCGCCAGATCTGCGGCAGCTGCTCCACCCGCGCCCCGAACAGGTCGATCCGCTGCCCACCGGTGATCTTCGTGTAGAGCTGGAAGTCCCGGGCGACCTCGCCGATCACGATCAGCTTCTCCGGGGTGATCTCGCCGCCCGGGATCCGGGGCACCACCGAGTAGCTGCCGTCGCGTTGCAGGTTGGCCAGGAAGTGGTCGTTGGTGTCCTGCAACGACGCCTGCTCGCCGTCGAGCACGTGCCCGCCGCCCAGCGAGGCGAGGATGGACGCCACCACCGGCTTGCAGATGTCGCAGCCGCGGCCCCGACCGTGCTCGGCGACCAGCCGGGAGAAGGTGCGGATGCCGCGGACGCGAACGATCTCGAACAGCTCCCGCCGGCTGACGTCGAAGTGCTCGCAGAGCGCGCTGGACTGTGCCACCCCGGCCGCGTCCAGGAGCTGCTTCAGCATCGGCACGCAGGAGCCGCAGCTGGTGCCGGCCCGGGTGCACGCCTTCAACGCCGGCACGTCCGCGCAACCGTCGGCGATGGCGGCGTCCACGTCGCCCCGGGTCACCGCGTTGCAGGAGCAGACCTGCGCGGCGGCGGGCAGCGCCCCGGCGTCCGCGCCGCCGCCGTCCGGGGCGAGCAACGCCAGCGGCGCGGCCGGCAGCGGGCCGCCCACACTGGCCCGCAGCGTCGGGTACGCGCTGGCGTCACCCACCAGCACCCCGCCGAGCAGGGTGTGCGCGTCGTCGGAGAGGACCAGCTTCGCGTAGACCCGGGTGGCCGGGTCGGTGAACGTGACGTCCAGGCAGCCCTCGGTGGTGCCGTGGGCGTCGCCGAACGAGGCCACGTCGACGCCGAGCAGCTTGAGTTTGGTGGCGGTGTCCGCGCCCGGGAAGGTCGCCGCGCCGCCGACCAGTCGATCGGCCACCACCTCGGCCGTCGCGTACCCCGGCGCGACCAGCCCGTGGCAGGTGCCGTCGACAGCCGCGCACTCTCCGACAGCCCAGATCCGCTCGTCGGCGGTACGACAGGTCGCGTCGACAAGCACCCCGCCGCGCGGGCCCAGCGGCAGACCGGCGTCCCGGGCCAACTGGTCCCGGGGCCGGATGCCGGCGGCCACCACGACCAGCTCGGCGTCGAGGGCGGTGCCGTCGGACAGTTCCAGGGCCGCGACGCCGCCGTCCGGGCCGGGAAGGATCGCGGTGGTCGCCACCCCCAGATGGGTCCGTACGCCCAACTCGTCGACGTAGCGGCGGAGCATCGCGCCGCCGGCCTGGTCCACCTGCACCGGCATCAGCCGGGGCGCGAACTCGACCACGTCGGTGCTCAGGCCGAGCAGCCGCAGGGCGTTGGCGGCCTCCAGCCCGAGCAGCCCGCCACCGATCACCGCGCCGACCCGGCGGCCCCGCGCGTACGCCCGGATCGCCGCCAGGTCGTCCAGGGTCCGGTAGACGAAGACCCCGGGCAGCTCCGTGCCGGCCACCGGCGGCACGAACGCGTACGACCCGGTGGCGAGCACCAGCGCGTCGTAGCGGTATTCGCCGACTGCGGTGGTCACCACCTGTCGGTCCCGGTCGACGGCGGTGGCCGGCTCGCCGAGTCGCAGCCGCACCCCGTCGTGCGGGGTGTGCAGGTTGAGTTCGCTCTCACTGACCCCGTCGAAGTACGCCGAGAGTCGCACCCGGTCGTACGCCGGGCGCCCCTCCTCGGCCAGCACTGTCACCCGCCAGGTGCCCTCTGGGTCACGGGCGTGCAGCGCGTCCACGAAACGCTGCCCGACCATGCCGTTGCCGATGACGACCAGTTCGCCGCCGCTCATCGCGTCACCTCCACCGATTCCGCCTGGCTCAGCCAGTCGACGATGCCGCTCACCGCGTCCCGGCATCCGCCGCATCCGGTGCCGGCCCGGGTCGCGGCCACCACCGCATCGACCGTCCGGGCGCCGGAGCGCCAGCTTCTGACCAGGGCGCCCTTGCTCACCGTGTTGCACTGACAGACCGTGGCCGCGTCCGGCATCAGCGCCGGTGAGGCGGCCGGGGTCGCGCCGATCGCACCGAGTGCCCGGCCGAGCAGCAGCGCCCGTCGGTCACTCGGCACCGGCTGACCACGGTCGAAGAGTTGGATCACAGTCCCGACCGCCGGGTTGTCGCCGAGCAGGATCGCCCCGATCAGCCGCTCGTCCCGGATCCGCAAACGGGCGTAGGTGCCCCGGGTCGGGTCGGCGAAGGTCAACTCCTCGCCCGGCCCGCCACTGGACGCGTCACCCATCGACGCCAGGTCGATCCCGGCGGCCTTCAGCCGGGTCACCACCGGCCGGGGCCGGTAACGGGCCAGCGGGTCCGTCCCGGTCAGCACGTCCGCGAGCACCTGGGCCTGGGCCCAGGCGGGCGCGACCAGCCCGGTGAGCACGCCGTCGTGCTCGGCGCAGTCGCCGATCGCCGAGATGGACCGGTCGCTGGTGCGAAGCCGGTCGTCCACCACCACGCCGCGCCGTACGGTCAGGCCGGCGGCCTGCGCGAGGGCGGTGTCCGGGCGTACGCCGCAGGAGAGCACCAGCAGGTCGGCGTGGAGCGACCGGCCGTCGGCCAGGTCGAGGCGGACACCGCTGGCGTCCGCGGCCACGCCGGTCGTCGACACCCCCAGTTGGACGCTGACACCGAAACCGGCGAGCGTGCCCGCGAGCACCGCGCCGGCCGTCGGGTCCAGCTGCCGTTCCATCAGGTGCTCTCGCGGGTGCACCACTGTGGTGGCCAGCCCCCGGGCGGCCAGCCCTCGGGCGGCCTCCAGACCGAGCAGCCCGCCGCCGAGCACCAGAGCGCTGCGGGCGCCGTCCGCGGCGGCGAGGATCCGCCGGCAGTCGTCCAGGGTCCGGAAGGGGACCACCCGCTCCGGCAGGTTCGCCGGGTCGAGGCCGGGCAGCGTCGGCACCACCGCCCGGGCGCCGGTGGCGAGCACCAGGTGGTCGTATCCGATTCGTTCGCCGTCGTCGGTGCGGACCTCCCGGGCGGACCGGTCGACGGCGATCACCGGTACGCCGCTGCGCAGGTCGACGCCGTGCCCGGCGGCTTCGGTCAGCTCCACGTCCGGCTCGTCGATCCGGCCGGCCAGCAGGGTGGAGAGCAGGATCCGGTTGTACGCGCGGTGCGGCTCGGCCCCGAGCACTGTGACCTTCCGGTCTCCCTCCCGGGCGTGCAGCTCCCCGGCGAGGCGCGCGCCAGCCATCCCGTTGCCGACGATGACCACCCGGGCGGTCATGCCTTCTCCACCCGGACCGCGCAGATCTTGAACTCGGGCATCCCCGAGATCGGGTCCACCGCGTCGTTGGTCACCGAGTTGGCGCGTCCCGCTCCCGCGTAGTGGAACGGGGCGAACACGGTGTCGGGTCGGATCCCGGCGCTGAGCCGGGCCGGCGCGCGGAACTCACCTCGGCGGGAGGTGACCCGCACCGGGTCGCCGTCGTCGATGCCCAGCCGGGTGGCCAGATCGGGGTGCAGTTCGACGAACGCCTCCGGGGCGGCGCGGCGTAGCGCGGCCACCCGTCGGGTCTGGGTGCCCGACTGGTACTGCGCCAGCACCCGACCGGTGGTGAAGTGCAGCGGGTACGTGACGCAGACCTCTTCGGCGGCGGGCCGATGGTCGACGGGGTGGAAGCGGGCCCGGCCGTCCGGGGTGGCGAACCGGTCGGCGAAGAGTCGGGGCGTGTCCGGCCCGTCCTCGGTCGGGCAGGGCCAGTAGACCCCGTCGTCGGCGTCGATCCGGTCCCAGCTGATGCCGGCGTAGTCGGCGGCCCCACCGGCGGAGGCGCGGCGCAGCTCGGCGAAGACGGCAGCCGGGTCGGCCGGGAACCGAGCCGCCGCGACGGCGGCCGGTCGGACACTGACCGGGTTGGCGTCGGCCGGGTCGACGTCCGCCTCGGCCAGCCGTGCCGCCAGGTCGGAGATGATGGCGAGGTCGGTCCGGACGCCCGGCGGGGGTGGCCGTAGCGCGCGCCGACGCAGCACCCGACCTTCCAGGTTGGTCATGGTGCCGTCCTCCTCGGCCCACTGCGCGGTGGGCAGCACCACGTCCGCCAGCGCGGCCGTCTCGGAGAGCAGGAGATCCGCGACGACCAGCAGGTCGAGATCGCGCAGCCGGCCCTCGATCCGGGCCGCCCGGGGTGCCGAGACCACCGGGTTCGACCCGAACACCAGCAACGCGCGCGGGCCACCCGGGGTGCCGAGCGAGTCGAGCAGTTGGTAGGCGGGCACTCCCGGGCCGGGTAGTTCGTCGGCCGGCACGCCCCAGACCCCGGCCACGTGCTCGCGGGCCGCCGGGTCGTCGATCCGCCGGTAGCCGGGCAGCTGGTCGGCCTTCTGCCCGTGCTCCCGCCCGCCCTGGCCGTTGCCCTGGCCGGTGAGGCAGCCGTACCCGGAACCGTCGCGGCCGGGCAGACCGAGGGCGAGGGCGAGATTGACGTACGCGGTGACGGTGTCCACCCCCTTGGCGTGCTGCTCGGCCCCGCGCGCGGTCAGGATGATCACGCGACCGCCGGTGCCCAGCGCTCGGGCGGTCGCCTCCAGGTCGGCCACCGGCACCCCGGAGAGCTGTTCCGCGCGGGCCGGCCACCAGGCGGCGACGCCTCGGCGGACCGCGTCGAATCCGGTGGTGCGGTCGGCCACGTAGGCCCGGTCGACCCAACCCTCGGTGAGGGCGATGTGCAGCAGCGCGTTGGCCACCGCGAGATCGGTGCCGGGCAGCGGTTGCAGGTGCAGGTCGGCCTGGCGGGCGGTGGCGGTGACCCGGGGGTCGATGACGATCAGTTTTCCGCCGTTGCGCCGCTGCTCGGTGAGCCAGCGCACCAGCGGCGGCATGGTCTCCGCGGGGTTCGCTCCGACCAGCAGCAGGGTGTCGGCCCGGCCCAGGTCGGCGAGGGGGAACGGCAGCCCGCGGTCGATGCCGAAGGCGCGCATCCCGGCGGCTGCCGCCGAGGACATACAGAACCGTCCGTTGTAGTCGATGTTCCGGGTGCGCAGCCCGATCCGGGCGAACTTCCCCAACGCGTACGCCTTCTCGTTGGTCAGGCCACCGCCGCCGAAGACGGCGACCGCGTCCCGGCCGGCGTCGTCCTGGACGGCGCGGATGCCGGCGACCACCCGGTCGAGCGCGGTGTCCCAGCTCGCCGGGTGCAGTTCGCCGGTGGCCGCGTCGCGCACCAGCGGAGTGGTCAGCCGATCCGGGTGGTCGAGCAGTTCGGCGGCGGTCCAACCCTTCTGGCAGAGCCCGCCCCGGTTGGTGGGGAACTGGCGCGGGTGGACCGTCACCCCGGCGTCGTCCGCGCGCAGCGTCATCCCGCACTGCAGTGCGCAGTACGGGCAGTGCGTCGCCACTTCCCGGGGCGTCAGCCCCGGCGGAGTCGCCGACCGTGCACCGTCTGTCATGTCGGGAAAGCGTGCCGCCGGGCGGTTTCCGGTCCGGGTCCCTTCTGTTTCGGTCCTGTCAAGTGGGGCTCACACCGCACCGGGGCAGCGAGCGTGTTGGAGGGTGCGAGTCGGAGCCTGTGGAGCTGAATCGCTGACGACATCGGCGGTTGATTCGTTTGCGACATCAGTTCCAAAGCGGGAGCGCACTTCAACTCGCGGGGGCGGTCAGCGCAAGTCGGCGCGGTGTGGTCGGCGGGTCAGGGACAACCAGCCCAGGAACCGGGCGTGAAGTGCTCGCGGGTCAGGGCGAACGCCCAGGGAGTACAGGTCGTCAACCGCGTCTTGCATGTGCGCTGCCAAATAGAACGCCAGGGCTATCGAATGGCCGTAGAACTCGGTCGCGAGGTGAAGCTGAGCTGGCGCACACGGCCACGGCGCGGCGCAGTTACGGCAGAGCCACGCCGGGCGCATCGGATAGTGCGGACGAGGGCGGCGGGTCATCCGACCCTCACCGGACCGCGCTTGACGGGCTTGCGGGTGGTTGGGCGACGACGGGCCGCCGGGGCGGGCGGGTCCGGCCAGGTCAGGCCCGCCGGCATCACGAACAGGGACCGGCGGGCGACCGCGTCGCCGTTCGCGGCCAGCTCGTAACCGTCAATCCACAGCCACCCGTCGTACGTCGGCCAGTCCAGAACGCGAATCACGCGGACGAGGATCGGGCGCAGGAACTGCACACTCGCGGCGCGGCTCAGGTGCAGGACGTCACCCGTGCGCGGCTCCCGCGGTTTGGGCTTCGGCTCGGGTCGCCGATCGGGCGGCTCGTCCAGCACCGGCGCTCTCCCCTCGTCGTCACTTTGGGAAGGGGTCAGCCCGTCAGTGCTCGCCCGGGAGATCTTGGACAGTTTCCGTTCTGACGTAACGGAAACTGTCCAAGATCTGGGCAGGTCGAGGGTGGCCCCGGCACGAGCGCGTCCGCCGGGTTCCGTGTGGTACCTACCGGCCGCGCCGTCTGATCCCACCTTGCGGGGGGTGATGGGACAAGAACAGCCCGTAGCGATATGGTCGCAAGACATTCCGCGCATCCAATGGGGGAGATCGTGAACGATGCGCTACGCGCCGCGCTAGCCGAGACGGGGCACTCGATCGAATCCCTGGCAGGGATGGTCGGCGTCGATCGCAAGACCGTCGCGCGGTGGCTGAATCACGACCACATTCCCCACCCCCGACACCGGGAGGCGGCGGCGAGCGCGCTCCGACGGCCCATAGGGGACATCTGGCCGGACACTTCGAGACGCCGTGAGCCAATTTGGTTCCGACCTTGGCAAGAGATCGAGCGCGAGGCGATCTCGCTGCGGTCGTTTCAGTCGACCGTCCTCCCCGGCCTGCTTCAGACCGAGGCATACGCTCGCGCCGTGCTCGCCGGAGCCGACGTCATCGCCCGCAGCGACGTCGAGCGGCACCTAGCCTCACGACTGGCCCGGCAAAGCATCCTGACCCGTGACGACCCGCCACACTTCACCGCCGTTGTTGACGAAGCCGTGCTGCGGCGGCCAGTCGGCGGACGGGCCACCATGCGTGAGCAGGTGCAGGCGCTCATCACCGCGTGCGGGGCTCCGCACATCCGCGTGCACATCGTCCCCTCAACCGTCGGCGCGTACGCTGGCCTGAACGGTCCCTTCGTGATCGCAGTGGGGCCCGAGCATCGAATTGCCGGCTACCTCGACAATCAGCTTCAGGGACAAGTCGTTACCGGTGCCGAGGACATAGCGGCGATGCTGGCCGCGTGGGAGAACGTACGCGGCGAGGCGTTGTCCCACTGGCAATCCGTCGATTTACTTACGGAGATGGCGAAGACATGGAACTGACCGGCGCGCAGTGGCGTAAGAGCACCCGCAGCAGCGGCAATGGCGGCGACTGCGTCGAGGTTGCGGACAACCTGCCTGGCATCGTTGGCGTGCGGGACTCGAAGGACCCGGCAGGGCCGGCATTGGTCTTCGGGTCAGTGGCCTGGCGGGCGTTCGTCGGTATGGCGAAGGCGCACGACCCGGCCTGACCAGCATGACGCAGCAGGCCCCCGGCTCCTAAGACCCAAGGAGAGCGCCGGGGGCCTTTCGTATGTCCGGGATCAACCACTCGCCGGGCAGCGCAAGCGTGGCCAGATCGACCGCACGGATCGTTCGCGACGGCCTCGGCGGAATCCGTTGTTCGCGTGCGATGGCAGGTGCGAGCCGGAGGCCTTTGGAGCTGAATCGCTGATGACATCATCGTCGTTCCGTAGCCTATAATATGGGAAATATGTCTCAATAGATGGGAGCCCTCGATGAGCGTGACGGACGTCTTCGACGCGGTGGCCGGCACGTACGACGAGGCGCGCAGGCGGTTGATTCCGTGCTTCGACGCCTTCTACGGCACCGCCGTCCAGGTGGCCGCGCCGCCGTTGCGGGCCGCGCTCGCCGCCGGTCGTACCCCGGAGGTGTTGGATCTGGGCGCCGGCACCGGCCTGCTCTCCCTGCTGCTGTCCGCAGCGGTGCCCGGAGTCCGGCTGACCCTGGTGGACGGAGCGCCGGCGATGCTCGCCCGCGCCACCGACCAGTTGGACGCGCGGTCCGTGCCACACCGAACGGTCCACGCCGACCTGGCTGACGAGCTGCCGCCGGGCCGGTACGACGCGGTGGTCAGCGCGCTGGCGATCCACCACCTGGACGACGCCGGCAAGCGTGCGCTCTACCGACGGGCCGCCGCCGCGTTGGCACCGGGCGGGGTGTTCGTCAACGCCGAGCAGGTCGCCGGCCCGACCACGGAGCTGGACCGGCGGTACGACGAGGTGTGGCTGGAGCGGATCGCCGAGCTGGGTGCGTCCCCCGACGAGATCGCGGCTTCCCGGGAGCGGATGCGCCACGACCGCCCGGCCACGGTGGCCGACCAGTGCCGGTGGCTCGCTGAGGCGGGCCTGGTCGACGTCGACTGCTACTTCAAGGAGTGGCGCTTCGCGGTGTTCGGTGGCCGGGCCGGGTAAGCCCGACGGAATGTGCGTTTCGTCGCCCGGGGGCGAGCAGGTGAGCGCGGGGATGACTGTTGGTCACACCGGTGGGTAATCTGCTCGGCATGACTGCCAAGGTGACTCTCTCGTTCACGGACGAGACGATCGAGGAGGCGCGGCGGTTCGCCAAGCGCGAGGGGCTGTCGCTCTCCGCGTGGATGGACCAGGCCGCCCGGGAAAAGGCGCTGCGCGAGGTTTTCACCGCGCACGCCGCCGCCGTGGGCCGCGCCAGCCTGGATCTGGAGTCCGCCGCGCTCGCCGACGCCCGCGAGGTGGGCATGGTCAACGACCTGTTCTCCGGCGGACGGCCGCGTGCTGCGTAGGGGTGAGATCTGGCGCATCGAGGGCGCCCGGGAACGCCTCGGCCTCGTGATCAGCTCGGACGTCTACAACTCCACCGACGTGCCCATCGTGATCGTGGTCGAGGTGGTCGAGGAGTCGCTCCTGCGGGACTCGCCACTCGCCGTGTCGATGGGCCGGTACGTGGTGATGCCCGACCGGATCTCCTCGCCCATGAAGAAGTGGTTCACCGCGTGCGTGGACGTCGCCGACACCGACACCATGCTCCGGGTGGGGCGCGCGCTGCGGATCCTCCAGCAGCTCTGACCGTAAGGCGGCTCTGAGCGCCCCGGTGGCGTGCTCACCATCGCCGCCGGGCCGTGGTGCGATCCCCGTTTCCGGCCCGACCCGCGACGGGCACTGCCAGGTAACCGGGTGTTCCTAGCGTTTCCCCTCGTCACATCGACGAGGAGGAGCCGCCGTGAGCACGCTCACCAGCACCGTAGTCACCGCCGAGCCGCCTGCCGTCACCGGTCGCCGGCGACAGCTGCACGACTGGCGCCCCGAGGACCCGGACTTCTGGCAGGCCACCGGCGCGCCGATCGCCCGACGCAACCTCTGGGTCTCGATCTTCGCGGAGCACGTCGGCTTCTCGGTATGGAGTCTCTGGTCGGTCACCGTGCTCTTCCTCGGCCCCGCGTACGGCATCGATCCGGCCGGGAAGTTCCTGCTCACCGCCGTGCCGGCCGCCCTGGGCGCGGTGCTGCGGCTGCCGTACACGCTGGCGGTGGCCCGCTTCGGCGGACGACGCTGGACGATCATCAGCGCACTGCTGTTGCTGGTGCCCGCGGTTCCGATGACGGTGCTGCTGGAGCCCGGGGTGTCCTACACCACCCTGATGGTGCTCGCCTGCCTCACCGGGGTCGGCGGCGGCAACTTCGCCTCCTCGATGGCGAACATCAACCTGTTCTACCCACAGCGGCTCAAGGGACGGGCGCTCGGGCTCAACGCCGGTGGCGGCAACCTGGGAGTACCCGCCGTGCAGCTGGTCGGCCTGGCGGTCCTCGCCACCGCGGGCGCCGCGTACCCCCGGTTGGTGCCGGCGGTCTACCTGCCGCTGATCGTGCTGGCCGCGCTGGCGGCGGCCCGCTGGTTGGACACCGTGCCCGGGGCGCGCAACGAGCCGGGCGCGTTGCGGGAGGCGGCCCGCGATCCGCACACCTGGGTGATGTCGCTGCTCTACATCGGCACCTTCGGCTCGTTCATCGGCTTCGGTTTCGCCTTCGGTCAGGTGCTCCAGCTCCAGTTCGCCGAGCGGTTCCCCACCCCGGTCGACGCCGCCTGGCTGACCTTCCTGGGCCCGCTGGTCGGCTCGCTGATCCGACCGCTGGGCGGGCACCTCGCCGACCGGTTGGGCGGGGCGCGGGTGACCTTCTGGAACTTCGTGGCGATGGCGGCCGGCGCGAGCACCGTGCTGTACGCGGCGCGGGAGCGTTCGTTCGGGCTCTACCTCGCCGGGTTTCTCGCCCTCTTCGTCTTCTCCGGCGTCGGCAACGGATCCACCTACAAGATGATCCCGGCGATCTTCCGGGCCCGGTCGGCGGACGCGGTGGCCACCGGTCAGCGTGATCCGGAGGCCGCCGCGCGGTGGGCGCGGCGGATGACCGGCGCGTTGATCGGCATCGCGGGCGCGATCGGCGCCTTCGGCGGGGTGCTGGTCAACATCGCGTTCCGCCAGTCGTTCCTCAGCTCGGGCAACGCCGACGCCGCCTACCTGGCCTTCATCGGCTGGTACGCGTTGTGCTTCGCGGTCACCTGGGTGATGTACCGCCGTCCGAGGGCCGGTCGACTCGCCAACGTGTGAGCTGAGCCACCCTCGGCGCGTCGCCGCGCGGGACCGCACCCCCGTTTTGACCTGCGGACGGGGCGCCGGGTATCGTTGCCTGCTGTTGTACGACATCCAGAGGCGTGCCCCATCAGGTACGCTTGGTCGTTCGTGCGCGCTGGTCCGGCCTGCTAGATCTGGTCACCTCGGCGCGCGACCCCAGACCGACGACGAGACAAGGTAGACCTGTGCGTACGTACAGCCCGAAGCCGGGTGAGATCGAGCGTCAGTGGCACGTCATCGACGCCTCTGATGTCGTGCTGGGCCGCCTGGCCACCCACGCCGCCACGTTGCTGCGTGGTAAGCACAAGCCGACTTTCGCGCCGCACGTCGACACGGGCGACTTTGTCGTCATCGTGAACGCGGGCAAGGTTGCGTTGACCGGCAACAAGCGCCAGACCAAGGTCGCTTACCGCCACTCCGGTTACCCGGGTGGTCTGAAGCAGATCGGCTACGACGAGCTGCTGACCAAGCGTCCCGAGCGGGCCATCGAGCTGGCCGTGAAGGGGATGCTCCCGCACAACAAGCTCGGCCGTCAGCTGATCAAGAAGCTGAAGGTCTACGCCGGTGCCGAGCACCCGCACCTCGCGCAGCAGCCGGTGCCGTTCGAGATCAAGCAGATCGCGCAGTGAGCGCGGGCGAAGGAAGCAGCATGACCGACATCATCGAGACCGAGGTCGCCCCGGAAGCCCCGGAGGCCCCCGAGGCCACCGAGGCGCCGGCGCCCGTTGCCCGCGCGCCTCGTGGTGACCGGCCGATCCAGACCGTGGGCCGCCGCAAGGAGGCCATCGTCCGGGTTCGCCTCGTCCCGGGCACCGGCAAGATCACCTGCAACGGCCAGGACCTCGAGGCGTACTTCCCGAGCAAGGTGCACCAGCAGCTCATCAAGGACCCGCTGGTCACCGCCGAGAAGCCCGAGCAGTTCGACGTCATCGCCAACCTGCGTGGCGGCGGCACCACCGGCCAGGCCGGTGCGCTCCGGCTGGGCATCGCCCGTGCGCTGATCATCAACGAGCCGGACGACCGCCCGGCCCTGAAGAAGGCCGGCTTCCTCACCCGTGACGCCCGGGTCAAGGAGAGCAAGAAGTACGGCCTCAAGAAGGCCCGTAAGGCTCCCCAGTACTCGAAGCGCTGATCTTTTCCAGCGCGTTGTACTTCTGACGGACGGCCGGTCCGCCTACCCCTCCTCGGGGGAGGCGGGTCGGCCGTTCCGCTTTCTCCTCACTGGCAGTGCTCTCTCGGAGGTTGGCGGGTATGGGTCGGTTGTTCGGCACGGACGGCGTACGCGGGCGGGCGAACGCGGATCTCACCCCGGAATTGGCGCTGGCACTCGCGGTGGCCGCCGCACACACACTCGCCGAGACGGACCGCAGTCATCCGCCGCTCGCCGTCGTCGGCCGCGACACCCGCGCCAGCGGCGAGATGCTGGAGGCCGCAGTGGTCGCCGGGCTGACCAGTGCCGGCGCCAACGTGGTGCGGGTCGGCGTGCTGCCCACCCCGGCGGTGGCGTTCCTCACCGCAGAGGCCAAGGCCGACCTGGGTGTGATGCTTTCCGCATCGCACAACCCGATGCCGGACAACGGCATCAAGCTCTTCGCCGCCGGCGGCCACAAGTTGCCCGACGAGATCGAGATGCAGATCGAGGCGGCCGTCGAGACGAACGCCACCACCGCCTGGGACCGGCCGATCGGTGCCGGCGTCGGTCGGGTGCACGACCTGCTCGACGGTGCCGACCACTACGTCCAGCACCTGGTGGGCACCGTTCCGCATCGGCTCGACGGGATCAAGGTCGTGGTCGACTGCGCCAACGGCGCCGCCGCCGAGGTCGCCCCCGTCGCCTACCGGGAGGCCGGCGCGGAGGTCATCGCCATCCACGCGGAGCCCGACGGGCTGAACATCAACGACGACTGTGGTTCCAACCACATCGAGGCGCTGCGCGCCGCAGTGGTCGAGCACGGCGCCCACCTGGGCATCGCCCACGACGGCGACGCCGACCGCTGCCTGGCGGTCACCGCCGACGGCGACGAGGTGGACGGCGACCAGGTCATGGCGATCCTCGCGCTCGCCATGCGGGACGCCGGCACGCTCACCCAGGACACCCTGGTGGCCACCGTGATGAGCAACCTCGGGCTGCGGCTCGCGATGTCCGCGCAGGGCATCCGGCTGATCGAGACCAAGGTCGGCGACCGGTACGTGCTGGAGGAGCTGCGCGCGTCCGGGCTGGCGCTCGGCGGTGAGCAGAGCGGCCACATCGTGATGCCCGCGCACGCCACCACCGGCGACGGTGTGCTCACCGGCCTGCACCTGATGGCTCGGATGGCGGCCACCGGCCAGTCCCTCGCCGAGTTGGCTTCGGTGGTCACGAAGCTGCCCCAGGTGCTGATCAACGTGCCGGTCGGCGACCGGACCATCGGCGCTGCCGCACCCGCCGTACGCGCCGAGGTCGAACGGGCCGAGGCGGAGCTGGGCGAGACCGGTCGGGTGCTGCTGCGCCCGTCGGGCACCGAACCGCTGGTTCGGGTGATGGTCGAGGCGGCCACCGAGGCGACCGCCCGTGAGGTCGCCGAGCGGATCGCCGAGCTGGTCCGCACCGCGAGCCCGGTCGCCTGAGACCACCTCGGGGCGGCGTCACAACCGCAGTCGGGCTGCCCGCTCGTACGTGTCGGCGGGGTCCTCGCCGTCGGTGAGGTCGAGGTCCTCGGTGACACGTCCGTCGGTCAGTCTGACCAGTCGGTCGCAGCGGGCAGCGATGGCCTGTTCGTGGGTGGCGAGCAGGATGGTCATGCCGTGCCGTTCACGGAGGTCGAGCAGCAGGTCGAGGATCTGCCCGCCGGTGGTGGAGTCGAGGTTGCCGGTGGGTTCGTCGGCCAGCAGCAGGCCCGGTGCCCCCATCAGGGCGCGGGCGATGGCGACTCGTTGCTGCTGGCCACCGGAGAGCTGCGCGGGCAGGGCGCGCTCCCGCCCGGCCAGGCCGACCGCGTCGAGCAACTCGCGGGCTCGGGTCGCGTGATCGGCCCGACCCCGGCGGGGGAGGACCGGCGCGATCACGTTGTCCAGCACGGTGAGTGCGGGCAGCAGGTGGTAGCGCTGGAACACGAACCCGACCCGTTGCCGGTAGCGGGCCAGTGCGGCCCGACGTAGGTCGCTGACCACCACGTCGTCGACGGTCACGGTGCCCTCGTCGGACTGCTCGATCGCGCCGATGAGATGCAGCAGCGTCGACTTGGCCGACCCGCTCGGCCCGGTCAACGCCACCACCGAGCCGGCCGCGACGGTCAGGGACACGTCGTCGACAGCGGTCAGCTGGTCCGCGCCGGTGCCGAATCGCCGTGTCAGGTGGTCGACCGAGATCGCGCTGCCGCTCTGCTCGCTCATGACTGCTACTCCTCTGCCAGAAGTCGGGCGGGTCGTAGGCGCGGCAACAGGGCGGCGGGCACCAGCGCGGCGACGGCGCTGACCAGCGCGCCCGCCAGCGCGACCAGCGCGGCCACCAGGAGCAGCGCGCCGGGTAGGGCGCCGATCAGCCAACCCGCGCTGGCCAGGCCGACCGCCGCGCCGGTCGTCGAACCGGCGAGCCCCAGCGTCAGCCCCTCGTAGCCGACCAGCCGGCCGAGTTCGGCGTCGGTCCAGCCGATCGCCCGCAGGGTGGCCAACTCAGCGGCCCGGTCGCGGATGTTCAGGTAGAGCACGTCCGCCACCGCGGCGGCACCGAGCAGCACGGTGGCCGCAGCGGCCACGGTGTCCGCGCCGCGCACGCTCAGCGAGACCACGTCGCCGAGCAGACTGCCGACGATCGCGCCCCGGAACGCCCACGCGGCGGCGGTGACCAGCGTCAGCGCGGCCACTCCGATGGCCAGCGCGCCGGCGCCGAGGAACGTGCGCCCGGGGGTGCGGGCCAGATTCACCAGCGCCAACCCGAAGAGGGTGCGTGGCCGGCGTACCCAGCCGGCGGGAGCGACGATCGGGCGGAGGGCGGCGGCCGGGTGGGTGCGCGCGGCCCGCAGCGCCGGCACCAGGCCCGCGGCCACCGCGAGCAGCAGGGCGATGGGTACGGCCAGGGCGGACCGCCGCCAGTCGACGTCGATGCCGAGCGCGATCCCGAGCGGCACCGCGAGGGTCAGCGAGAGCAGACCGGCGATGAGCCCGAGCACTGCGACCTCGCCCAGGATCAGCGCCGCGATGCGGCGGACCGGCCAGCCGAGACAGGAGAGCACCGCCAGTTCTGAGCGCCGGTCCCGGACGGCGGCGCTGACCGCGTTGCCGAGGAAGAGGACGCAGACCACCAGCACCAGCACGAAGAGCACCAGGCTCTTACGGTCCACCGCCTGGGTGATGATCGAGGCCACGCCGAGTGCCGACCAGTTCTCGGTCAGTCGCAGCATCGGCCGGCCGAACGAGCCGGCCGGCAGCTCCACGGTCTGCGGCGCCCCCGACGAGCCGAGGGTGATGTCGACGTCCAGCCCGGTGCGTGCCGCGATCTGCTCGGCGACCAGTCGGACCCGCTCGGCCGACCGCTCGCTGTAGCCGTCCACGTCGGCCACCCGTACCCGGATCGCGCTGATCGGGGCCTTGGCCTGTGGCCCGCCGCCACCCTCCAGGATCTTCGGCACGCTGCCGAGGTTGGTGAGGAGCAGCGGCGGCGCCGAGAGGTAGCCGGCGGGGTTGCCGCTGGGCGCCAGCGGTTGACCGCCCAGCGCTGCCCGGCTGCGGTCGTCGGCACCCTCTGCCGTCGGCGCCTGGTAGGTCTCCAGCGGCAGTTGGCCGAGGTCACTGAACCCGGCCAGCCGGCCAGGATCGAAGACGCCGACGGCCCGCCAGAAACGATTGGCGGTGTTGGCGCCCACTGGTAGCGGCAGCGCCCGTATCGATCGGGAACCGATGTCGTCGGCGAGCCAGGGTCGGGGCAGCGGGTTGAACGCCTCCATCTTGCCGTACACCTCGGGGTCGCCGGGCGGTTGCTGGCGGGCCCGCAGGCTGCCGTCGGGCAGATGGTCGTACTGCACCTCGGCCGACTGCACGACCGTCTGAAGTTGGCCGTGGCAGCACCCGGCCAGGGAAAGCTCCTCGGTGAGCATCGCCTGGTGCCCGGCGGTGAGGTCGTACCGACCGGACCCGGCGGGAGTCCCCCCGGGGCGGCTCAACGTCTTCTCCAGGTCGATCGCCTCCACCCCTGCGGGGCTGATCGCGAGCCGGGTGAACCTGGCCGCCAGCGACTCGTCGATGAAGGGTCGGTTGGTGACGAGGACCGGGACCTCGTGGTTGTCCGCTGAACCCCGGGGGTTGACGGCGACCTTGTCGTCAGTGCGGACGGCCCGACCGGTGACTACGGCATCGTCGAGTCCGACGAGTTGTTCCTCGGCCGCCGGGTCCACCGCCGCCAGGAGGAACGGCACGGTCAGGTCGTACGCCATCACCAGCCGGTCGGTGGGTGTGGCGGACCCGTCCCGGTCGGTCGCGAGGATGTAGGAGTCGGCTTGGAACCGGCCGTCGGGCAGCAGTTGGACGGCGTGCAGGGACCAGTCCTCGCGCTCGGAGTAGGTGCCCGGGTTGCCCAGCAGCGCGTATCCCGGATCGCAGATGGGCAGGCTGCGCCCGTCCGGCTGTACCTCGCGGGGGGTCGGCCCGCAGGTGTCCGACCAGGAGTAGGACCGCCCATCGGAGTACGGCACGGCGTCGCTGTCGGTTTCCCAGTCGATCCGGGGGTAGATCAACGGCTTCTTGGTCACGTAGACGTACCGGGGTTTGCCCGATGCGCTGGAGAGGTCGCGTTCGGCGTGGAAGGTCGGATCGACCCGAATGACCTGCTGGTCCAGCGAGCGGTCGACGGCGTCGGTGAGGTCGAGCGGCGTCGGTAGCAGGGTGGTGGAATAGCCGAGCATCGCGATCGGGGCCGCCACCTCGACGCCGGGGACTGTGGTCACCTGCTCGTACTGCTGGGAGGTGATGCCGCCGAAGAGCCCGGAGAGATAGTTGGGGCGGACCAGCCCGCGCTCGGCTTCCAGTGGCGTGCGCGTCCCCTTCGGACGGACCAGGATCTCGTAGGCGACCTGGGTGTTGCGCTCGACAGTGCCGGTGACGTCCAGACGAGAGGTGGTGGTGGCGCCGGTCAGGACCACGAAGCCGGTGGTGGCCACCAGCACGCCGACCAGCAGCGCCACCGACCGCCCCGCACGGCCGCGCAGCTGTCTCCAGATGAAGCCGAGCATCGCGCCTCCCCGTGTGCTGGCTCCCACTCTGCGCGATACATTGTGACAATGCAAGACCCGTACCGGAGGTGACATGGCGATCCAGCACGCTGTCCTCGCCCTGCTCGCTGGTGGCCCCAGCCACGGCTACCAGCTCAAGGGCGCGTTCGAGGCCGCCGTCGGCCCGCAGTGGGGGCCGCTGAACATCGGCCACCTCTACCAGATCCTCGACCGGCTCTCCCGGGACGACCTGGTGGTCGCCGAACGGCAGCCACAGCCGATCAAGCCGGATCGGGTGGTCTACGAGATCACCCCGGCCGGCCGCGCGGAGTTGGCGCGGTGGCTGGCCGAGCCGAGCCCGCGCAGCGGCGGATTCCGGGACGACTTCTTCCTCAAGGTCACCGCCGCCGCCCGGTCAGGCTCTGCGGCCACGGTTCGCGCGGTGCTGAGCAACCAGCGTGGGCACCTGCTGCGCGAGCTGCGCAATCTGGACGGCCTGCGGCGGGCTGCCGAGGACCCGGTGGTCGGGTTGCTGCTCACCGCGGCCAGCCGGCACGTGACAGCGGACCTGTCCTTCGTGGACGACGCCGAGGCGGTGCTGCTCGGTGACGAGGGCCAACTGCTCACCCGACTCGCGGCGTCGACGGCGGATCAGTCAGCGACCGGTCCGGGGGCGACCGGCTCCGGGCGGGTCAGCGACTCCGGCCCAGAGCGTGCAGCCGGGTGACCGCCTCGGTCAGCACCTCCGGGCGCTTGCAGAAGGCGAACCGGACCAGCCGCCGGCCCGCGTCGGTGTCGTCGTAGAAGACCTGGGTGGGCACCGCCACCACACCGCAGCGCTCCGGCAACGAGCGGCAGAACTCGACCCCGTCCCGGCCGCCGAGGGCCGTGATGTCGGCGGTGACGAAGTACGTCCCCTCGGAGTCGAGCACCTCGAACCCGGCGTCGGTCAGACCTCCCACGAGCTGGTCACGCCGCTGCTGGAGACCGTCCCGGAAACCGGTGTAGTAGTTGTCCGGCAGGGCCAGCGCCACGGCCACCGCCGGTTGCAGCGGCGCGGCGTTGACATAGGTGAGGAACTGCTTGACCCGGAGCACCGCCGAGACCAGCGCCGCCGGGCCGCTCGCCCAGCCGACCTTCCACCCCGTGCAGGAGAACGTCTTGCCGGCCGACGAGATGCGCAGCGTCCGCTCCCGCATCCCGGGCAGGCTGGCCAGCGGCACGTGCGGGCTCGCCGCGTCGGTGAAGACCAGGTGCTCGTACACCTCGTCGGTGACCGCGTACGCGCCGAACTTCTGGCACAACTCGGCGACCTGCGCCAACTCGGCCGGGGTGAAGACCTTGCCGGTCGGATTGTGCGGCGAGTTCAGCAGCACCAGCCGGGTGCGTGGGCCGAACGCCGCACGCAGTGCCGCCGGGTCGAAGGCGTACCGGCCGTCGGCCGTGGGGCGCAGCGTCACCGGCCGGCGGACCGCGCCGGCCAGCGCGATCGAGGCGGCGTACGAGTCGTAGTACGGCTCGAAGCAGACCACCTCGTCACCCTGCTCGCAGAGCGCGAGGATGCTCGCCGCGACCGCCTCCGTCGCACCCGCCGTGATCACGATCTCGCTGTCCGGGTCGTACGCCAGGTCGTAGAACCGCCGCTGATGCGCCGCGACGGCCGCGCGCAGGGCGGGGATCCCCGGGCCGGGCGGGTACTGGTTCTGCCCGCCGCGCAACGCCTCGGCGGCGGCGGCCAGCATCTCCGGCGGGCCGTCGGTGTCGGGAAAGCCCTGGCCGAGGTTGACCGCGCCGGTGCGTACGGCGAGGGCGGACATCTCGGCGAAGATCGTCGTGCCGAACGGCCGCATCCGGGCCACCAGCGGGTCGACATCGGTGCTCGTCGTCACCTGCGCCAGCCTACGGCCATACCCGGCTCGGACCCCAGCCTCACTCTGGCCCGCAACTGGTCGACCAGTACCCCCGGGTCTTGTTGACGACCGGCTTGCCGGCTCCGGTGACCGTGACGGTGCAGTCGAGTGGTCTCTCGCCCTCATCGTCGGCCCATCTGGCCTCCACCATCACCCTGGTCTTGCCGTTGGTGCGGATGGTGGTCCGCCAGGGCAGCTTCTGACCGTCGACGTGGATGAGGTCACTCTCGGCGTCGAAGTACGCGAGGTCGACGACACCCGACCCGCTGAGCTCGTAGACCACAGTGACGGGTGCCGGTCCTGAGGTCGGTCGGGTGATCGGCTTCTTGCTGGGGGTCGGAGACGCGGTGGGCGGCTGCGGTGCGGTGGGTCGCTCCGGGATGATCGGCCCAGTGGTGGGCTCCGTCCAGCCGTCGTCGTCGGGGACTACCCACGGCTCCTCAGCGATCGGGTCCGAGTTGGTTGGGTCGAGCCACAGGCCACCCACGCAGAGGCAGCCACACACGAGCAGGACGAGTACCACGACGGCCGCGACGACGATCCCGACGATCCGCCCGCTGCTCGTGGCCGGCTTGCCGGGGACTGGCGGATACCCGGGGTAGGCGTACGGCGGCGGATAGCCGGGTGGCGGCCAGCCGGTGCCGGGCGGCGGATAGCCGGGCGGCGCCCAGCCAGCGGCCGGCGGCTGCTGGTAGGGCATCGGCCACCCCGCTGGCGGTGGCGATCCGGCCGACGGCGGGCCTGACGCGTCGGGCGACCACGGGGGCGTCTGCGGGTCGGGCGTCCACGGCGTCGGGGACGGTTGTGGCGTCCACTGGGTGGCGGGCGGAGACGGCGCCCACGGCGCGGCCGGCGGGGGTGGTGACCAGGGGGCCTGCGGCGCCCACGGCTGGCCTGGAGCCAGCGGGTCGGAGGCCGGAAACGGAGCCGAGGACGGCGGCGCCGTCGGATCCGGCGGGGGTGTGGGGGAGGCCGGGTCCGGAGCGGATGAGGGGGTCGGGTCGGGCGACGGCGCGTCGGACATGGCTGCTCCGGGCAGGAGTGGGTATGGGACGAACGGGCCGTGGACGGGAGCGCCAAACCCGCCGAGAGACTGTCGCACCCGAAGGCGCGTCGCAACCCCGCCCTCCACAGCGGGCGCGAACGAGCTGTGACGCTCGTCCCGTTGTGGCCGCGCAGGCCCTGATCGCTCAGATTCCGTGATTGATAACCCGACTTTCGAGCAACCAACATGAGTGAAACTGGGTTAGGCTGCGGGCCATGTGTGGAATCGTGGGATACGCGGGCGCGCGCCCCGCACTCGGCATCGTCCTCGACGGGCTGCGGCGGCTGGAATACCGTGGCTACGACTCGGCAGGCGTCGCGATCGTCTGCGCCGATCAGCTGCTGACCGAGAAGAAGGCCGGCAAGCTGGCCAACCTGGAAAAGGTGCTGTCCGAGCGGGCCGCCGACGACCCGACCTCCTGCGCGGCCAGCCCGATCGGCATCGGTGACGGCACCACCGGCATCGGGCACACCCGGTGGGCCACCCACGGCGGCCCGACCGACCGCAACGCCCACCCACACGTCGCCCCCGACGGGCGGGTCGCGGTGATCCACAACGGCATCATCGAGAACTTCGCCAAGCTCCGCGCCGAGCTGGAGGCCGACGGCGTCCAGTTCACCAGCGACACCGACACCGAGTGCGCCGCACACCTGCTCGCCGCCGCGCTGGCCGACCTGCGCGCCGCCGGCCAGCCGGACAGCCCGCAACTGCTCGCCGCCGGCATGCGCGTGGTCTGCCAGCGACTGGAGGGCGCGTTCACCCTGCTCGCGGTGGACGCCGCCGTGCCCGGTGCGGTCGTCGGCGCCCGGCGCAACTCGCCGCTGGTGGTCGGCCGGGGCGACGGGGAGAACTACCTGGCCAGCGACGTGGCCGCGTTCATCGAGCACACCCGGGAAGCGGTCGAGCTGGGCCAGGACCAGATCGTGCTGATCACCGGTGACAGCATCGAGATCACCGACTTCGAGGGCCAGCCCGCCGCCGGCAAGGACTTCCACATCGACTGGGACTCCTCGGCCGCGGAGAAGGGCGGCTACGACTGGTTCATGCTCAAGGAAATCGAGGAGCAGCCGCAGGCCATCGCCGACACGCTGCTGGGCCGGCTTACCGAGAGCGGTGAGATCGCCCTCGACGAGGTCCGCCTCAGCGACCAGGATCTGCGCGACGTCGACAAGATCTTCATCGTGGCCTGCGGCACGGCGTACCACGCCGGCATGGTCGCCAAGTACGCCATCGAGCACTGGACCCGGATCCCGTGCGAGGTGGAGCTGGCCAGCGAGTTCCGCTACCGCGACCCGGTGCTCGACCGGTCCACGCTTATCGTGGTCATCTCGCAGTCCGGCGAGACGATGGACACCCTGATGGCGCTGCGCCACGCCAAGGAGCAGAAGGCCCGGGTGCTGGCGATCTGCAACACCAACGGCTCGACCATCCCCCGGGAGTCCGACGCCGTGCTCTACACCCACGGCGGGCCGGAGATCGCCGTCGCCTCCACCAAGGCGTTCCTCACCCAGGTCGTCGCCTGCTACCTGATCGGCCTGCACCTGGCCCAGGTGCGCGGGATCAAGTTCGCGGACGAGGTGGGCGCGGTGGTCGCGCAGTTGCAGGAGATTCCCGGCAAGCTCCGTGAGCTGCTCGACCGGATCGAGCCCGTCCGCGAGCTGGCCCGGGACCTCAAGTCCGAGCCGACAGTGCTGTTCATCGGCCGACACGTCGGCTACCCGGTGGCCCTGGAGGGCGCGCTGAAGCTCAAGGAGCTGGCGTACATGCACGCCGAGGGCTTCGCCGCCGGCGAGCTGAAGCACGGCCCGATCGCCCTGATCGACAAGGGCACCCCGGTGATCTGCGTGGTGCCCTCGCCGGTGGGCCGGGGCATGCTGCACGACAAGGTCGTCTCCAACATCCAGGAGGTCCGGGCGCGGGGCGCGCGGACCATCGTGATCGCGGAGGAGGGCGACGAGGCGGTCGTCCGGTACGCCGACCACCTGATCTACGTGCCGCGTACGCCCACCCTGCTGGCCCCGCTCGTCACCACGGTGCCGTTGCAGGTGCTCGCCGCCGAGATCGCCGCCGCCCGGGGGCACGACGTGGACCAGCCCCGCAACCTGGCCAAGTCGGTCACCGTCGAGTAAGCCTCAGCGGCCCAGCACGACCCGGGCCATCCCGTCCAGCGCGGGATTGCCCGGGTCCCAGTAACCGGTGTGCCCGCCTCGCCCACTGCCGAAGACCCGACCGCCGAACCCGGGATCCGACGGGTCGTGCCCGAACCACAGTTCGTGCCCGGTCTGGCCCGGCCAGCCCAGCACGGCGGCCAGCGGAGCCGTACGCAGCAGGACCCGTCGGCCCAGCTCCTCCGGCGACCGGGCCGCCCGGATCACGTCGTCGGGGGCGCTGCTCGCCCAGACCTCCCCGGATGGCACGCCCAGCTCGGTGGCGTGCGACGCGCCGACACCGGGGGAGCCGACGAAGACCAGCGCGTCAGCGGCCAGGCCGTGCTCCCGGGCGGCCACCCCCACCACCAGCGACCCGTAGCTGTGCCCGAGCACCGTCTGCCGGGCCGGCGGCCCGTCGTGGCTGACGCGCAGCCCATCCTGGAAGCGGTGCAACGCCGGGCCGGCGTCCCGGGCCTGACCCGCCGAGGCCGCCTCGGTCAGCAGATCCGGAGCGTCGTAGTCCAACCAGAGCACCGCCGCGCTGCGCTCATCCGGGGCGAGCGCGGCGCACCGCTCCAGCACCCGGGCCGCCCTGCCCAGCTCGCCGGAGGCGTCGTCCAGACCGGCGGTCATCCCCGGCACGTAGGTCAGCACCCGGTCGGCGTGGTCCGGGTCGCCGAGCGCCACCACCGCCCGGCCCTCACCCGCCGGATCCAACCCGAGCAGGTACGCCCGCGGCGCCTCGCCGGCCGTCAGCCGCGCGACCAGCGCGTCCAGACCGGCCAGCCGTCCGGCCACCCCGCGCAACCGGATCAACGCGAGCGGCCCGGACGGCACCCGGGACAGCAGCCGTTGCCGCTCGGCCAGCAGTTCCGTACGCCAGGCGTCGAGCCGTAACCGGTTGGCCTGGTCGCGGGCGGCCACCGGCAGCCCGTCCAACCGGCCGACCATCGCCGGCTCGCGCGCGATCAGCCACCGTCGCTGCGCCGGGGTCAACCCGGACCACCAGGCGCTGACCAGCGCGGGCGCGGCACCGAGGGCCGGTCGGCCCGGCGGGGGCGGGGACGCCCAACCGGTGCCGGCGGCTCTGGCCAAGTCATCCAACCGGTCGGCGGCGGCCCGGTCCGCGGCGGCTGCCCCGTCGAGCGCGGCCCGCAGGGCCGCGGCCACTCCGGCCGCAGCGACCCCGGCCCGCTCGGTGGGACGAAACCGGGCGGGATCGACCCGCACCCCACCCGAGCGGTCCACCAGCAGGCCGGCCGCCTCGGCCTGGGCGACCGCCTGGGAGAGCCGCGCCTTCGCCACCGCCAGCCCACCGGCCAACTCGGCCAGCACCTGGTCGACCTCGATCAGCGCGGGTGCGATCGAGGTCAGCTCGTCACGCAGACCGCTGAGTCGAGTGTCCGCCGCCGTGGCTGCCGCACCCGACCAACCGCCCCGCAACCGCCCGGTGGCCGTGCGAAGCTCGCCGAGGTGCCGATCGAGTGGCCCGGCCAACCCCGCCCACGCCGCCCCGGCGGCCCGCCACCCGCCGGGATCGACAGCCCACAGCTGTCGGTAACCGACGCTGCTCACCGGGGTAGGGAGGCGAACCGGCCGGCGGCCCGGTCGTCCACCGTCTCGTACGCCTCGGCCGCCGCCCGGACCCCGCCGGAGGTCGCCGCGACCCGGGCACCCAGCCGGCAGAACCAGGCGTGCCCCGCCGCCTCCAACCCGGCCAGCGCCGCGCCGGCTCGCCACTCGGGCGCCGCCACCACCAGCCCGGGCAACCCCGCGAGGCCCAACGCCAACCGGCGTGCCTCGTCGTCGAGCAGGACGGCGACCGCCCGCAACTCCTCCGGCTGGACGGCGAACGGCTCGTCGGTCATGACCACACCCCCGTGGACGATCGGCATCGACGCGCTGACGCTAGGCACGTACCGGAGGTCGCGCGGTGCCCTGTGGACAGCCGACGTCGAGGCGTACCCCGGGGTGTCCACAGGCGTTGCCCAGCGCGAGCCCGACGGCTAATCTGCGGCCTCGACCGCCGGTAGGGTGGTGTGGTGATCGTCGCTGTCGGCATCGACGTCGTCCTGGTCGACCGGTTCGCCCGGGCCCTGGCACGGACGCCGCTGCTCGCCGACCGGCTCTTCACCGAGGCCGAGCGGCACACCCGCTCCGGCAGCCCGCGCTCGCCCGAGTCGCTCGCCGCCCGGTTCGCCGCCAAGGAGGCGGTGGCCAAGGCGCTCGGCGCCCCGGCCGGGCTCAACTGGCACGACTGCGAGATCGTGCCCGACCCGGATGGCCGCCCCTGGCTGGCCGTCTCCGGCACGGTCGCGGCGGTGGCCGACGCACGCGGGGTCAACCACTGGCACCTCTCGTTGTCGCACGACGGCGGGATCGCGTCGGCGATGGTGGTCGCGGAACGATGACGTCGGCCGGGAGGGCCGGTCAGGTCCGCCCGCGAACGGAATGGGACACGGTGGCATGAGAGCGGTGTGGCGGGTGGCCGACGTACGGGCGGCCGAGGCGGGGTTGATGGGCACGCTGCCGGAGGGGACGCTGATGCAGCGGGCCGCCGCCGGCCTGGCCCGCCGCGCTGCGTTCCTGCTCGCCGAGCGGGGCGGAGTCTACGGAGGCCGGGTGCTGCTGCTGGTCGGCTCCGGTGACAACGGCGGCGACGCGCTGTACGCGGGGGAGCGGTTGGCCCGCCGAGGTGTCCAGGTGTCCGCCCTGCTGCTCACCCCCGGGCGGGCGCACGCCGCCGGCCTGGCCGCGCTACGAGCCGCTGGCGGCCGGGTGGTGCCGAATCCGGCCGGCCCGGTTGATCTGGTCCTCGACGGCATCGTCGGCATCGGTGGCACCGGCGGGCTGCGGGCGAACGCGGACGAGGTGGTCCAGCGCCTCGGCGAGCTGCGCGGACGCGACGGGGAACGGGCCACCGTGCTGGCGGTCGACGTGCCCAGCGGGGTCGCGGTCGACACCGGCAATGTGCCGCTGTCCGCGTCCGGCCGGCCCACAGCGGTTCGCGCCGACGTGACGGTGGCCTTCGGCGCGCTGAAGCCCGCCCTGGTGGTCGGGCCGGCCGCCGCGATGGCCGGGCACGTCGAGCTGGTTGACATCGGGCTGCGGCCGTGGCTGCGCGGCACCCCGGCGCTGCGGGTCACCGAGTGGTCCGACCTGGTCGACTGGTGGCCCCAGCTGGGCCCGGCGTCGGAGAAGTACACCCGGGGCGTGGTGGGGGTGGCGACCGGCTCGGCGACCTATCCCGGTGCGGCGGTGCTCTCCGTGGGCGGCGCCCTGGCCGGGCCGACCGGCCTGGTCCGCTACGCCGGCAGCGCCCGCGCCGAGGTGCTGCACCAGCACCCGTCGGTGATCGCCAGCGGGCGGGTCGCCGACGCGGGCCGGGTGCAGGCCTGGGTCTGCGGCTCCGGGCTGGGCACCGGTGCCGACGCGGCGGCCGAGCTGCGCGCCGTACTGGCCGCCCCGGTGCCGGTGGTGCTCGACGCCGACGCCCTGACCCTGCTCGTGGACGGCTCGCTCGCCGACCGGCTGCGGGGTCGCGACGCGCCCATCGTGGTCACCCCGCACGACCGCGAGTTCACCCGTCTCTGCGGTGAGGAGCCGGGCGCCGACCGGGTCGGCGCCGCGCTGCGGCTGGCCGCCTGGATGAACGCGGTGGTGCTGCTCAAGGGCGATCGCACTGTGATCGGCACGCCGGACGGTCGGGCGTACGTCAACCCGACCGGCACCCCGGCGCTGGCCACCGGCGGCACCGGCGACGTGTTGGCCGGGCTGCTCGGCTCGCTGCTGGCGGCCGGGGTACCCGCCGATCGGGCCGCCGCCTCGGCCGCGTACCTGCACGGGCTCGCCGGGCGGGAGGCGGCCCGGGGTGGGCCGGTGACCGCGCCCGACGTGGCGACCGCGCTGCGCCCGGTGCTGGCCCGGCTGGGCTGAACGCTGCGGTTCCGGGTGCGGTGACCGGATCGCCGCGTCGGGACGTGCGTCGCCGCCCGCGGTGATCACGGCGGAAAGTAGGCTGGGTGCATGTGGCAGGCCGAGGTACGCGTCGATCTTGACGCCATCCGCGAGAACGTGAGCAGGCTCCGCTCCGGCACCACCGCCGAGTTGATGGCAGTGGTGAAGGCCGACGGGTACGGCCACGGCATGCTTCCAGCCGCCCGCGCGGCGCTCGACGCCGGCGCTGACTGGCTCGGTGTCTGCACCCTCGACGAGGCGCTCACCCTGCGGCGGGCCGGGGTGACAGTGCCGGTGCTGGCCTGGCTGCTCGCCCCCGGGTTGCCGCTGCACGAGGGGGTCACCGCCGGGGTGGACCTGGGCGCGGCCAGCCTGGCGCAACTGGACGAGATGATCGAGGCGAGTCGCCTCGCCGGGCGTCCCGCCCGCCTGCACCTCAAGATCGATACGGGGCTGTCCCGGGGCGGTGCGACAGTCGCCGACTGGCCCGCGCTGCTGGACGCCGCTGCGAAGGCCCAGGCCGACGGCCTGGTCGAGGTGGTCGGCGTGTGGAGCCACTTCGTGTACGCGGACTCGCCCGGCCACCCCACCACCGACCGCCAACTGGCCGTCTTCCACGAAGGGCTGGCCATGGTCGAGCGGGCCGGGCTGCGACCGCGCTGGCGGCACCTCGCCAACTCGGCCGCCACCCTCACCCGCCCGGACACCCACTTCGACCTGGTCCGCCCCGGCCTGGCCATCTACGGGCTGTCCCCGGTGGCCGGCGAGACGTACGGGTTGCGGCCGGCGATGACCGCCCGCGCCCGGGTGATGCTCACCAAGCGGGTGCCGGCCGGCACCGGTATCTCCTACGGGCACGCCTACACCACGGAAGCCGACGCGAACCTGGCCGTGGTGCCGCTCGGGTACGCCGACGGGGTTCCCCGGCACGCGTCCAACACCGGCCCGGTGCAACTCGGCGGCGTACGCCGGACGATCTCCGGGCGGGTCTGCATGGACCAGTTCGTGCTCGACTGCGGCGACGACCCGGTGGCCGACGGCGACGTGGCGACGCTCTTCGGCAGCGGCGTCGACGGCGAACCGACAGCTGACGACTGGGCCGAGGCGGTCGGCACGATCAACTACGAGATCGTCACCCGGTTCGGCGGCACGCGGGTGCCCCGGGTCTACGACGGCGAGAAACCATGAGTTACCGCATTCCGCGTCCGCGGACGGCCGCGGGCCGGGTCGCCGGGATCGTCGGCGCGGCGGTGGGGGTGGCCGCGGCGGGTCTGGCGGCCGGCGTCGCGACCGAACGGACCCTGGTCCGCCGGCTCAAGGCCGACCCGGCCGACCGCTACGCGCACGAGACGTTCGACCAGCAGCGGTACGACGAGGCGTTCCGCCTGGAGCTGCCGGACGGCACCGACATCCACGTCGAGGTGGTCGAGCCGACCCGGCCGGTGCCGGGGCGACCGACGGTGGTGCTGGTGCACGGCTTCTGCCTGGACATGGGGACGTTCCACTTTCAGCGCCAGATGCTCGCCGCCCGCGGTGACTACCGGATCGTGGCGTACGACCAGCCCGGTCACGGCCGGTCCGGCCGACTGGAGACCGGCGAGTACGACCTCGCGGTGCTCGGCCGGACGCTGCGCCAGGTGATCGACCGGACCGCCCCGGACGGGCCGCTGGTGCTTGTCGGCCACTCGATGGGCGGCATGACCATCATGGCGTTCGCCGAGCTGTTTCCGGAGCTGTTCGGTGACCGGGTGGTGGGCACCGTTCTGATGGCCACGTCGGGCGGGCTCATCGCGGAGACCAAGCTGGTCGCGCCCGCGCTGCTCGGCCGGGTCGGTGGCCCGGTGCTCTACATGGTCAGCAACGCCACCCGGTACGGCGGGCCGGTGATCGACAAGGCCCGCAAGTCGACGTCGAACGTGGCCTGGTTACTGACCCGCAAGTACGGCTTCGGTACCCGCAAGCCCAGCCCGTCGCTGGTGTCCTACGTGGAGACGATGAACTCCCGGACATCGGCTGACACGGTGACCCGCTACCTGCGGACCCTGGCCACCCACTCGCGCTTCCCGGCGCTGGCGGCGCTGGCGGCGACTCCGGTGCTGGTGGTGGTCGGCGACAAGGACATGATCACCCCGGTGACCCACTCCGAGGAGATCGTCCGCCGGTTGCCACACGCCGAGTTCGTGAAGATCAAGGACAGCGGTCACGTGGTGATGTTGGAGCACGCGGACGAGGTCAACGCCGCCCTGGCGCGGTTCCTGGAGTAATTGCAGAGCGTGGAGGAACGGTGAGTCACGTCGTCAAGCTGCCGACCGTCGAGGACACTCGGGACTTCGGCCGGCGGCTGGCCGGGCTGCTGCGCGCCGGCGACCTGGTGCTGTTGACCGGCCCGTTGGGCGCCGGCAAGACCGCACTCACCCAGGGCATCGGCGCCGGGCTCGGTGTCCTCGGGGACATCACCTCGCCGACCTTCGTGATCGCCCGGGTGCACCGCCCCGATCCGGCCCGGGGCGGCCGGGTGGCGCTGGTGCACGCCGACGCGTACCGGTTGGGTGACGCCACCGACCCGCGCGCCGAGATCGACGACCTGGACCTCGACGCGTCGGTGGACGACTCGGTGACCGTGGTGGAGTGGGGTGAGGGCCTGGTGGAGCAGTTGGTGGACGCGCACCTGCGGGTTCGCATCGACCGCCGCGACGACGACACCCGCATCGTCGAGCTGGACCCGATCGGCGGCGACTGGGCCCGGCGGCTCGCCGACCTGGGCTAGGTCGGTGGCTGTCGTACCCGGTGCCTAGAGTGCGGGGGACCGACCCGCGCTGTGAGAGGTTCCCGATGCCCGACGACGCTCCCGCCCTGGATCTGCTGGCTCTGCTGCCGGAGCAGTGGCGCACCGTGCTCACCCCGCACCTCGACCCGGCACGCACCGCCGCGCTGGGCGAGTTCGTCGCCCGGGAATACGCGACGCAGACGGTCTTCCCGCCGCTGGAGGATCTGTTCTCGGCATACCGGCTCTGCCCGCCGCAGGGCACCCGGGTGCTCATCCTCGGGCAGGATCCCTACCACCGGGCTGGGCAGGCACACGGGTTGAGCTTCAGCGTCCGCGACGGTGTGACGGTGCCGCCGTCGTTGCGGAATGTCTTCAAGGAGCTGGGCGAGGACGTGGGCGTCCCCAAGCCGCGCAGCGGCAACCTCGACGGGTGGGCCGCCCAGGGGGTGCTGCTGCTCAACGCCGTGCTGACCGTCCGGCAGGCCACCCCGGGCTCGCACGCCAACGCCGGCTGGGAAGAGTTCACCGACGCGACCATCCGGGCACTGGACGCGGCACCGGAGCGGGTGGTCTTCCTGCTCTGGGGTGGCTACGCCCGCAAGAAGGCCGCGCTGGTCACCAACCCCCAGCACGTGGTGCTGGAGGCCGGTCACCCCAGCCCGATGAACCCGCGCGGCTTCCTTGGTAGCCGCCCGTTCAGCGCCGCCAACAAGGCACTCGCCGACGCCGGCCTGCCCACCATCGACTGGGAGCGCACCGCCGGCTGAGCCGGCACTCGGAACCGGCAGTTGGCTCAGCTGTCGCTGGCCAACTGCCGGTTCCGGTAGCGGCGTAACAGTTCGGCGGCGTGCGGCTCGCTCAGCTCCAGCTCGACAAGCGGCACCACCTGGTAAGTTCGCCCGCCGTGGCGCACCTCGATCGTCTCGGGCAGCTCGTCGCACATCGTGGCTCTGATCTCCCCGTACCGGGTCGACCACCGGTGTTCGCCCGGTTCCTCGGGCTCCAACCACACCCCGCCGAACTCACCCCAGCGGGCGTTCCACCGCTGCCCGTAGTTCGTCTCCAGCCAGCGGGTGAACGGTTTGGAGTCCTGCCAGCGCAGGGCGATCTCCAGCGCGTCGACCGGCACCGGCGCGCCCTGCAACAGCGCCGCGGTGCTCCCGGTGATCGCCTGCGGAAAGTCGGTGAGCCGGTCCAGCAGCTCATCCAGGCCAAGCTCGTCGATCCGCTCGGCGATCGGCCGGCCGGCCAGGTCGTCGATCCGGGCGTCGAGGTGCGCGTCGAGCGGCTCGACCCCGATGACCAACTGCACGTCCATCGCGGCAAGCAACCGCTCCAGCATGGCGATGCTGGGCCCTCGGCCGCCGCCTTCGATCCGGGCGACCGTTGCCTGGCTGACTCCGGCCAACTCGGCCAGCTCGCATTGGCTCAGCTCGCGCGACTGTCGTTGCTCACGGATGGCAGTGCCGAGGAGGCCGGCGAGACGAGTGGGTGGCATTCCGGGATGGTGGACCACGCCGGCCGTCGCCGAAACCGCTGAGGCGTATTCACGACTGGACGGCCGTCGCCTGCTACACAGACCTGCGGCTGACGCGTCACCGGCGACCAGGGCCGTTCCCTGATGAGCGGTATACCTGTGAGTCATATTTATGACTCACAGGTATACCGCTCACTGGGGGATGCGGCCCGTCGCCCCCGCCGGCCTGGCC
>NZ_PYAC01000004.1:0-198741 GCF_003264475.1 Micromonospora noduli
CGGCGGTCGCGCTGGGCGCGGTCACCGGCGGGCGTCGCCGGTGCGACCGGCCTGCCTGCGCCGGCCCAACCACCCGCGGCTGACCGGACGGGACAGCGACCGGGCGAGCCGGTCCGCGGCCGCGTCGGCGCGCAGCTCGGCGGCGTGGGTACGGTGCAGGGTGAGCAGGAAATCTGCGTCGTTGCCGAACATGTCGGGCTCCTTCGTGGGGTCGTCGTCTTCTGCTGACGACTCTCCGCGCGAAGGCCCCACCCGGGCATGGGCATGGCGCCTCATCTTCCCCGCCCACAGCCTCCTTACCCAGCCGCTCCAGGCGCGTACGGCGACGTAAGGTACTCAGCTGCCCCGGCACCCGGACGCGGATCAACCGGGCCGGCGGCGACCACTAGACTCTGCGGCATGGCAAAGCCCCAGGAGAAGGTCTCGTTCGGCCAGCGGCTGAAGCAGATCGGGATGGTGTTCCAGTTCACCGCCAAGCAGGACCGGTGGTTCGCGCCGCTGGTCGCCGCCGCGGTGCTCATCCCGCTCGCCCTCACCGTGGTCGCGGTCATCCTCTGGAGCTGGATCTGGCTGCCGATCGGCATCCTGTTCGTCCTGCTCGCGGTGCTGATCGTGCTCAACCTGCGGTCCAACAAGGCGATGATGAACGCCGCCGAGGGGCAACCCGGCGCGGCGGCGCAGATCATGGAGAACATGCGCGGCGACTGGCGGGTGACCCCGGCGGTCAGCTCGACCACCCAGATGGACATGGTCCACCTGGTGATCGGCCGCCCGGGCGTGATCCTGCTGGCCGAGGGCAACCCGCAGCGGGTGCGCGGCCTGCTCGGCCAGGAGAAGCGGCGGCTTTCCAAGGTGATCGGCTCCGCCCCCCTGCACGACTACGTGATCGGGCAGGAGGAGGGCGAGCTGCCGATCCGCAAGCTGCGGACGACGCTGCTGCGCCTGCCCCGCGCCCTCTCCGGCAAGGACGTCAACTCGCTGGACAAGCGACTCAAGGCGCTCACCGCCCGGCCACAGATGCCCAAGGGCGCGATCCCGAAGAACATGCGGCCGCCAGGCGCCTTCCGCCAGTCGCGGGGCCGCTGACCCCTCAGGTGTACGCGAAGGAGCCGGACCCGCACGGGTCCGGCTCCTTTACGTACACCCTCTTGTGCACCGGCCCTGACGCGCCGTCCGCCTCCGGTCCCTGGCCGCCCGCAGCCCCGCGCCCCGGCCTGGCCCGGCCCGCGCCACGCCCTGGTCTGGCGACCGCCCGGATCGACCTGCCGCCCCGGCCCAGCCCGCCGCCTAGGTCCCCGGCCCTGGCCCTGGCTCCAGCCCTGGCCCCGGCCCCGGCCCCGGCCCCGGCCCCGGCCCCGGCCCCGGCATGATCGTGCTCGATCCTGGATGTAGTGGCCTCGCGCGCGGAGGATGCCACTAAATCCTGGATCGAGTGCGATCTTGCGGTTCGCGTGGCCCCGGACCGGCCTTGGCGGGGTTGGCTCAGCTGCGGGGGGCGTCGACGATGACCGAGCCGGCGACTCGGTCGTGCAGGCCGCGCCGGTGCTCGTCCATGATCAGTGCGGGGACGACGAGGGCCAGCAGCAGGCCACGGATCAGCCCCCGGAGCACGCCGATCCGGCCACCGTCGTGCCAGTTCACACAGCGGATCTTGGTGATGTACATGCCCGGCGTCTGGGCGAACAGGCCGAGGAAGATGCCGTACACCAGGACAAGCACCAGCACCGGGGCCCAGCCGTCGCGTACCGGGTCGGCGAAGAAGTTGGACACCAGCAGGCAGAGCACCCAGTCGATGATCAGCGCACCGAATCGCCGACCGAGGGTCGGCGCGGTGAAGGTGGGGTCGGTGGCCGGCGCTGCCGGGAGGTGCGGATTGGTCACAGCGGTCAAGGGTATCCGCGCCGGGATGAGGGCTTGCCGGGTGCCGCCGCCGCTGTGTGCCGATTCAGGCTAAAGCGATCAGATGTCATTACACTGGCACAGTCGGTACGGCGTTCCTGGCGGGCCGGAGGCGTGGACCGGGGCGTCGCTGACGCTCCGCGAGGGACGTAACACGGCAGAAACAACGGAGACACGGCTGGGCAACCCCCCGGCCCTAGCGTCGCCAGAAGCCTAGCCACCCCGTGGACGTGCCAGGAGGATGTGTGTTCGCCAATCCCGAGGAACTGCTGCGATACCTCAAGAACGAGGACGTGAAGTTCGTCGACGTTCGTTTCTGTGACCTGCCCGGCGTGATGCAGCACTTCAATCTGCCGGTCGAGTCCGTCAACGACGACCTCTTCACCGACGGCCTCGCGTTCGACGGTTCGTCGATCCGCGGTTTCCAGGCGATCCACGAGTCGGACATGCTCCTGCTCCCGGATGTCGCCACCGCGTTCATCGACCCGTTCCGCGCGCAGAAGACACTCGCGCTGAACTTCTTCATCCACGACCCGTTCACCCGCGAGGCCTACAGCCGCGACCCGCGTAACGTGGCGAAGAAGGCCGAGGCGTACCTCGCCGCCAGCGGCATCGCCGACACCGCCTACTTCGGCGCCGAGGCGGAGTTCTACATCTTCGACTCGATCCGCCACGAAACCTCGGCGCACCAGTCGTTCTACTACATCGACTCGATCGAGGGCGCCTGGAACACCGGCCGCGAAGAGCCCGGCGGCAACCGCGGCTACAAGACCGCCTACAAGGGCGGCTACTTCCCCGTCCCGCCGGTCGACCACTACGCCGACCTGCGTGACTCGATCGTGCGCCGCCTCGTCGACACCGGCTTCAACGTCGAACGCTCACACCACGAGGTCGGCACCGCCGGCCAGTCCGAGATCAACTACCGGTTCTCCACCCTGCTGCACGCCGGCGACCAACTCCAACTCTTCAAGTACATCGTGAAGAACGAGGCCTGGGCCAACGGCAAAACCGCAACCTTCATGCCCAAGCCGCTCTTCGGCGACAACGGCTCCGGCATGCACACCCACCAGAGCCTCTGGCTCAACGGCGAACCACTGTTCTACGACGAGACCGGCTACGCCGGCCTGTCCGACATGGCCCGCTGGTACATCGGCGGCCTGCTGCACCACGCCCCGTCGCTGCTGGCCTTCACCAACCCCACGATCAACTCGTACCGTCGTCTGGTGCCCGGCTTCGAGGCGCCGGTCAACCTGGTCTACTCCCAGCGCAACCGCTCGGCCTGCACCCGCATCCCGGTCACCGGCGCGAACCCGAAGGCCAAGCGCGTCGAGTTCCGCGTCCCGGACCCGTCGGCCAACGTCTACCTGGCCTTCTCCGCCATGATGATGGCCGGCCTCGACGGCATCAAGAGCAAGATCGAGCCGCCGACGCCGATCGACAAGGACCTCTACGACCTCCCGCCGGAGGAGTGGGGCGACGTCAAGCAGGTGCCGGGCTCGCTGTCGGCAGTGCTCGACTCGCTGGAGGCCGACCACGACTACCTGCTCGACGGTGGCGTCTTCACCCCCGACCTGATCTCCACCTGGGTCGACTGGAAGCGCGCCAACGAGGTCGACCCGGTGCGTCTGCGCCCGACCCCGCACGAGTTCGCCATGTACTACGACTGCTGAGCCTGATCAAGGCTCTGACCTGCACCAACAGGATTGCTACTGATCTTGGGTACAGGTTGGGTACAGATTGACAAAACGGCGGTCATGCTCGGCTCCCAGCCGGCGTGGCCGCCGTTTGGCGTCCGCCGAGCGCGCTGTCGACGAGCAGGCGGGTCCGGTCGACCACGTCCGGCCACTCGTGTACGTACGTGTTCAGCGTGACGGTCGGCGTGCTGTGCCCGAACGCCTAACGTTCAGCGTCATCGCCCGAGGGCGATTGAACCTCCGCCCGCGCCCTGCCGCCGACACCGGGTCGCGGTCGCGCCTCATGCCAGCTAACAATGTGCGCCGGCCGCCACACATGCGTCCGCCCAAGGGTCAGATCGGGCGCCGGCATCTGCCCCCGCTTCCGATACGTCGCCACCGTGCCGACCCGCACCCCGAGGTAGGCGGCGACCTCCGAGGTCGTCCACCACTCCGCGTCGGGATCAGGGCTCGTCACGTCCGCCATTCTGCCCGCATTAGGCGATCATCGCACTCATCCCCGGGGACCACGGCACGTTACTACCGCGTCGACGGTTCGCAGCCCCCGCCGGGTCTGGCCGCCGGCAGTGACTGACGTATGGCCGCCAAGGTGACTGCAAGTCTGGTACGCCAGCTCAATCATGGTCGGAGCTTCTGTGAGATTCTATTCTTCGTGCCCAACACCGTCTCATTCGACCCGCGCCTTGGTATGTGGTTTTTCGGCGGTAAGCGCCGGTATGACGACGGCTCGGGCTCCATCGTAATCACCCATAGCGATCTTAGCGCAACAAAAGCCGCAGATCTATCTCGTGAGTTGCGTAAAGCTCGCCAGCTTAATTGGGAGCCACCGCCCATTCTCGTTGACGTTGCTCCCGAGGATCAATATTGGGGAAAGGGTGCCATCGTAGAGCCTGTCACGTTTACGCTCCATGATGACGGCAAGCTGGCCATTGAATGCGATCTCACCTCTCATGAATACTTTGATGAAGACGATGAGTTTTTCCCCCTCGTCGAGCGCCTGATCGGACCACTCCTCCAGCGCACTAATAGTCGACTATTGAGCGTAGCTAGTGACGGAGGGCGGCCGAGTGCGCCCTACTATTACAGAGTCAAGTTCTCCGTTGTCACGTGGGGAAGGAACCTCCACGACCTTTATCAGGTTGGGCAGGGCGTCAAAGCAATATTCGACGCCTCAGTCACCGGCGAACTAACCAGAGAGACTGCCGCTGACCTAGTAGCCGGGGGACGCGCCGACCTACTCCAAGGCCTCCCGGAAGGCCCGTGGCTGGATGTCAAATCACAACACTATGACTTGACTACAGATCGTGGAAAAATTTCTCTCGCTGAGGCCGTCAGCCGGTTTGCCAATGCGGAGGAAGGCGGGATTGTTATTGTAGGCATGGACACCAAGCGGGTCGCAGGCGGAGAAGTTATCAGGTCCATCAAGCCTGTCCCGATCATCGGCACAACGATCCGGCGATACCGCCAGGCTATCGAGAGCCGGCTCTTTCCGTTTCCTTTTGGGCTCGAAATTACGGCGGTGGAGATCAATCCACACGAGGGCCTGATCATCGTATCTATTCCACGGCAGGAAGAAGAGCTAAAGCCATTCCTAGTCCACGGTGCGATTGTTGGTGGCCGTACCGAGGGCGCTTACATCAGCATCGTCCGTCGAAGCGGCGAAGACTCGATTCCGATTACTGCCCAGCAAATTCACAGTACGCTAGCAGCTGGTCGGGCATTGCTCCGGCGCGGTTACCTGTATCCCCCGGAGGAATGATCCCCGCCTCGCCTCGGGCAAGTTTCCGTGCAGGGAGACGTAAGTGACCTGCCGGGCTCCACTTGATGCGTTACGTCTCAGCGTCAGATGGTGCGTGACAGCTCCGCCTAGAGATGCTGGCGAGTCACGCGGGGTCGTCACGCCGGGTAGAAGTTCCAATGAGGTAGCAGGGCCGCATCGCAGAGGGCGCATGCGAAGTCGTCGTCTCGTACGATGTTGCGTTCCCCGCAGGCTGTGCAACGTCTGAAGATCAGCGCGGCGGTGAAGCCGCCGGGATGCGGCATGCTGAGACGATCAAGTGCTGCGGCGACTGCTGGCCAGCAGTCAGGGTCTGGGCAGTAGCCGGTCGAGTGGTTGCTGACCGCCTGGACGAAGTATCCGCTGTCGCTCGCGGCGAAGGTGATCTCTCCGGCAGCCAAGACGTCCTGCCCGGCAGCACAGGCAACGTGCTCGCTTTGGCGGGGTGCCACCCGGAGCGCGCCGTGAAGGTCGACAACGAACGTGGCAGGCTCGTCGAGCCCAGTCCCGCGCCGATCATCGAGCCACGTATCGAGCGCGCTGCGCGTGTCGGCGATGACGGTTCCCACCGCGGCTGCCTGCCGGGCCAAGATCTCTGCTGGTCCGACATACCGATACCGCCTGAGCCGCGTCACGGCGTGAAGCTACCTCCGCTGGCTCCGACCGTCCATCGAGATTGGCACAAAGATGCCGGTCGCCTGGCGGGCGCGGCGGTGGGTGACGGTTGAGGTATCTCGGCCTGTCACGCATCATGTGGAGTCAATCTGTAACGGATCGAGCGGAGTACGACAGAGACGTGAGTGACCGGGGGTGAGAACTTTCCATACGTCTTCAAGGCGGCCCTTCGGGCCGCGTCGTCGGACCCCTGCCGGTTCCGCCTTATGCCTGCGGCAACGGCGGACCGGCAGTCGGACGCACCGATGCCCCACGCCGCTTGGAACTCGGCGCAGGGCATGGAGGATCGGTTGAGTCAGCCCGGCTCGGGCGCACCTGGCACAGCGCGATGTCGACTCATCTCGGCGAAGGCCAGCCGCTCAAGGCGTCGCTGAATCGCGCTCGGCTGCCGCTCGAATGACACCGCCAGCTCGTCAATGCTGTGGCCGGCCAGGTAGCCCTTCATCAGCTCGGAGTCAGCCTGGGGTGTCCACGGATCGTACGCCTTCGGGTGACGCTGCCGGATCTCGGCGATCCCAGCGGGGTCGCTCTTGAGGCCGACGCCTGCGTCGGCCAGGTCGTATCCGTCTTCCTCGTCCGGTGGGTCGTAGACCCAATCGGGTTCGCCCCGCTTCTGTTCGTCCCAGTCCGGTTCATCCATAGGCATCAAGGTATCGACGCCAATGTGAGCGGGGAAGCACCGATCGTGATGGGAACCCTCCGGGGCTTCCCGAGCAGCAAGGGCCTCGCCTCCGGCGGGCAGGGCCTCCGGCCCTACGACCCGGGGATGGCCTCCGGCGGTCGGGGCTACTCGCCCCGAACCCTCGGCGACTCTGGGATGCCCCGGCCGCGACCGGGTACCGTCGCGCACCGGAGGCGACCAGACCGCGCCGGGCGGAGCCTGCGCGACGGGATGCCCCACCGGCCCACTTCCGAGCCACCCGCACACAACACGACTCCATGATCGTTAGGCACAGGACGGGTACAAGAGCCACCAGGAAACACCGGATAACGATGGAAGTTGATATGCGACGTACGACCTGCTCAGGGGCTTGATCGACGCCACTCCCCCAGGTCAGCCCCGATGGGCGGTTAGTTCGCCATGTACTACGACTGCTGAGCAGTCAGATGCACGACGACTGCTGAGCAGTCGCTCGAACACCGGCCGGGCCGGCTCCGCTCACCGCGGAGCCGGCCCGGCCCGCTTCCCCCTTCAACACCGTCCCCCGTAACGCCCCGCGCCCCCGCGCCCCCGCGCCCCGCGCCCCGCGCCCCGCGCCAAGATCCACGCACCAAGATCCACGCAACTTCGGGGATGTTGCTGCCTCCGGCGCCCCGGAGGCAGCACTTTCCCTGCAGTTGATCGGATCTTGGGCGTAGACCTTCAACCGAGATCGTGCTCGATCCTGAATGCAGGGGCCTCGAACCCGCCGACAGCTCACTACATCCAGGTTCAAGCGCGATCTTGACCACCCGCCTCGGTGATCACGGGTTAGCAGGAAGCTCTGTCCACTTGGTCCCCGACAACCTCATGATCAGCGGGGTCGGCGGCGGGCGGTGCGTACGAGCACGGTCAGGAGCAGGGCGGTCATCGCCAGGGCACCGGGTGCCTTGGTGACGCGGGCCAGGTTGGTGCCGTCGGGCAGGGCGAGGAAGGCTGCCGCCGCGGTGGGCAGCACGAACCACGTCGTGCGGGCGGCGGTGAGCGCCAGCAGTGCCAGCGGCCAGGTCGCGTACCAGGGGTGAAAGACCGGGGACAGGACGACGGTGGCGACCAGCGCCACCGCCGCGCCGTGCAACGCAACCCGGGAACGCGCCACCCGAGGACCCGCTCCCTCGGGACCCACCAGCTTGGAAGCCACCAGCGCCGGACCCGCCAGTTCGGGACCCGCATCCTCGGGCAACCGGCACAGGGTCTGCCAGGCCCGCCACCAGAGCACCACCAGCACACCGGCGAGCAGCAGCAGCGCCACCGCCCGGACCACCGGCACCGCCTGCGGGTCCCGGCCGACCAGCGCGCCGGCGTAGTCGATCACGAAGCCCACGGCGGTGGGTGGTGACGTCCACTGCTCCGAGTCGCCGCTGTGGGTCAGCCCGCCCACCCAGCCGAAGCCGAGGCCGGACACCGCCGAGGTGACCAGCAGCGCGGCGAGCAGCCCTCCGGCCAGCCAACCACAGTGGCGCAGCAACGCCCGTACGGTGTATCGGCCGGGCATCCCGGCCAGCACCGCGAACGGCACCACCACCACTGCGCTGGCCTTCACCGTGACCGCCAGCCCGAGCAGCGCTCCGGCCAGCAGGAGCCCCGCCGGCCGACCTGGTCGACGGACCACGACCAGCAGCCCACACAGCAGCAGGCCCAGCATCACGGCGTCGTTGTGCGCGCCGGCCACCAGGTGCACGCCGACCAGCGGGCCGGCCAGCGCCAACCAGACCGCCCGCCGGGCCGGCACCCCGGCCGCCCGCGCCAGACCGGGCAGGCAGAGCGCGGCCAGCAGCAGCCCCGCCACGGCGATCACGCGCAGCGCCACGATCGTCCCGGTGAGCCCGCCGCCGAGGCTGACGGCGAGGGCCGCGAGCAGCATGAACACCGGCCCGTACGGTGCCGGGGTGTCCCGCCAGATCGGCGCCACAGTGTCCAGCCAGGGGCAGCCCGCCGCCGCCACTCCCACGGTGTACGGGTCGACGCCGTGCGCGTACGTCCAGCCCTGGCAGGCGTACGAGTAGACGTCCCGGCTGCCCATCGGTGGCGCGACCAGCAGCGGCAGAGCCCACAGCCCGGCGGTGACGTACGCCCAACGGGTCGACGGCGCACCCTCGCGCAGCGACCACCAGGCCCCGACCAGCAGCATGGTGCCGATCAGCCAGCAGGTCAGCGTCGCCGGGCCGTCCGGGGCTCGCCAGATCGACGTCGGTGTCGCGCCGAGCGGGGCGTCGGGCAGCGCCCCGCCGAGGTAGCCGGCCACGGCGAGCAGGACCGCGCCGACCAGGCCCGCGTACCGGGCACGCAATGCCGCCAACGACACAGGCGGCGGAACAGGCGGGCCGGGAGCGGTCACCGGCGCACCTTCCCTCAATCGGCGGCGACCGGCTGACGGGCCGCTCGAGCCGACCGTACCAACCGGATGACCAGCACGATCACCAACAGCGTCATCAGCGGCGCCCCGACCGTCTTGGTGTACCGGGGAAACCCGGTGCCGTCGGGCAGCACAAGGAAGGACGCGACCAGGGCGACCACCGTGAACCATCTGGTGCGCTGGGCGGTGGCCGCCAGCACGAACAGCGGCCAGGTCCAGTACCAGGGGTGCACGACGGGGGCGAGCGCGACGGTGAGGGCGAGCGCGAGACCGGCGTGGTACAGCGGGTCGCGGGTACGGGCCCGCCACCAGAGCCAGACGAGCAGTACGGCCAGGAGGACCACGGCGATCCCGCGGGTGACGGGCAGCGCGTCGATGTGACCACCGAACAGCGCCGCGACGTACCCGACCGTCTGCCCCACGGCGGTCGACGGGGAGGTCCAGGCGATGGCGGCGCCGCCCTGGGACAGCCCGCCGATCCAGCCGAAGTCCAGCCCACCGAGGATGGTCACGCCGACCACTGTGACGACCGTGCCGCCGACCACCCAGCCGCCGTCGCGGATCAGCGTGCGGATCCGGTACGGCCCGGCGGTGGCCGCCAGCGCGGCGAACGGGACCACCACCACGGCGGTCACCTTGATCGCCACCGCGACTCCGAGGAGCAGCCCGCCGACCAGCAGCATGCCGCGCCGGCCCGGGTGCGCCGCCACCACGGCCAGCCCGCCGACCAGCGCGGCGAGCATCAACACGTCGTTGTGGGGGCCACCGACCAGGTGCGCGGCGACCAGCGGGGAACCCAACGCCAGCCACACCGCCCGCTTCGCCGGCACGCCGGCCCGACGCGCCAACGCCGGCAGGGCCCACGCGGTGATGGCCACGCCGACCAGCGACAGCGCACGGAACAGCACGATGCTGGCGGTCAGCGAGCCGGTGGCCTTCACCACGGCGCCCGCGATGAGCACGAACAGCGGCCCGTACGGCGCCGGGGTGTCGCGCCAGATGACCGAGACGGTGTCCAGCCAGGGGCAGGGCAGTGCGGAGACGCCCTGTTCGTACGGGCTGATACCGCCGACGAAGCTGGCGCCCTGGCAGGCGTAGGCGTACACGTCCCGGCTGCCGAAGGGCGGCGCGATCAGCAGCGGCAGCAGCCAGAGCCCGACGGTGACCAGGGCCCACCGCGTCGAGGGCCCTCCGTCGCGCAGCGCCCACCAGGCGTACGCCATCAGGCCGGTGCCGACCAGCCAGGCGGCGAGGATCAGCGGGCCGTTGGGCCCCTGCCAGATGCTGACCGGGGTGCTTCGCAGTGGGCCGCTGGGGAACGCGCCGCCGAGGAAAGCGGAGAGCGCGAGCAGCATCGAGCCGGCCAGGCCGGTCCAGCGCGCGAGGTGGGAGGGCACGCCGGACATGCTGCCAGCCCGTCGGTGGGAGGCCGACGGCAGGCACGGGTCAGCAGTGGCGCGCCGGTGCCAGCCCACTGGAGATCGAGTAGTCGCCGGCGGCGCGGACCCGCACCTCGGTCCACCCGTCCGCGCCCGGTCGCAGGCAGCCGTCCGGGCCGCTCAACGTGAGCCAGCGCGACCAGCGAACCCGGACCGGCACGTCCCCGGGCGTGGCGGTCAGCCGGACCGCACCGCGGTCGGCGGCGACGAGTTGACCCGGGGCGTCGACCAGCGGGGTCGGATCGACCACCGCGTACATCTGCCAGGTGGAGTCTCGCCAGACCTCCCGCAGGTACGGCAGGCCGCCGCGGATCAGCGCGGCCTCGTCGCGGCCCCACCGGTCGGCGGGTGCGTCCGGGGCGAGCACCACGTAGCTCACCGCCTCGTGCCGTAGCCACTGCTCGTAGGTCTGCGCGTTCAGGTTGCCGTCGTAGAACAGCGCGTTGCGGTCGCTGTCGACCTGGCGTTCCCAACCCCGGGCCAGTGGCACTGTCGGCGGCAGGTACGCCGACTCCCAGTGGTCGCGCAGCGGCACCACCTCGACCCGCCCGGCCGGCTGCCGCCGGTCGAGTTCGGCGACGAGCGGTTGGTAGAAACGTTCGGCGCTCTCCGGTGCGCCGGCCCGGGTCACGTCGCTCGTCATCACCGGGGACTGCCACCAGACGGTCGCGGCGAGCAGCCCGGCCAGCCACGGCCCGCGCAACGCGGCGTACCCGGCCAGCAGGGGCAGGGCGAACAGCATCGGCAGCCGTAGCGCGTTGGAACCGATCGGGCTGGGCACGTAGTACGCCCCGATCAGGAGCAGCACGGTGAGCACCGCGCCGACGCGCAGCACCCGGCGGCGACGCGGCAGCACGACCGCCACCAGCACCGCGAGCGCGACGTTGATGCGCATCGACTCGGCCGAGTACGGCTGGGTGCCGCCGTTGCCGAAGACGAACGCCATCGGGGCGAGCGTGACGGCGGGCGCCACGGCCAGGACGAACCCTTCGGCCAGTGGTCGCTCGGCTCGCCAGCCTCCGGGCAGCGGGCGGCCCGGCCCGTCACCGGTGCGCAGGGCGCCCAGCAGCAGCGCCGCGCCGGCCAGCCCGGTGAACAGGCCGGCGACCGGGCTGGCCGCCGTCGCCAGGGCGGCGCAGACGGCGGCGAGCGTCAACCGGAGCCAGCGCGGTGGGCGTTCCGCGCTGACCGCGCAGAGCGCCAGCAGCCCGAACGCCAACCCGACCGCGAAGGTGATCCGGCCGCTCGCCAGGTTGCCGACCAGCACCACAGCGCCGAGGACGCCGGCCAGCAGCGGTCGGCGGGCCCGGTTGCGGGTGAACAGCCAACCCAGCGCGGCCGCGCCGACCACGGCGGCGATCGCCCCCAGCGGACGCACCCCGATCAGCGCGCCCAACCTGGCCGTGAAGAGGCTGTAGCCGTACTGGTTGACGCCGCCGTACCAGCCGAAGTCGACCGGCGCGGCCCCGTACCGCTCGGTGAAGCCGGCACGGGCCACCTGGGCGGCGAGGTCGGTGCCCATCGGCGGCGCGAGGAGGAACGCGACGGCGAGCAGCACGGCCACCCCGGTCGCCGCCGCCCAGCCCGCGACGCTCCGCCCGGTTGGGCGCGGCGACGCGTCAGGCATCGAGGACCCGTTCGGCAGCGGCGCGGGAGCGGCGGCCGGTGCGCAGGTACTCGTCGAGGAACTCCCCCGGATCGTCGCGGCCGAGCAGCCGGGCCACCCCGGCCAACTCCACCCCGTGCCGGGGCAGTTGGTCGCCGGCCCGGCCCCGGACCAGCATCAACGCGTTGCGGACCTGCGCGGCCAGGGCCCAACCGGCGGCCATCTCCGCGGCGTCCGCCGCGTCGATCAGGCCGGCCCGCTCGGCCGCCGCGAGGGCGTCGAGGGTACGCGTGCCGCGCAGCGCCGGGATCGCGCCGGCGTGCCGGAGCTGGACGAGTTGCACCGCCCACTCCACGTCGGCGAGCCCACCGCGACCCAGCTTGGTGTGGGTGGCCGGGTCGGCGCCCCGGGGCAGCCGTTCGGTCTCCACCCGGGCCTTGATCCGCCGGATCTCGACGACCTGCTCGCGGGTCAGCCCGTCGGCCGGGTAGCGCACCGGCTCGATCATCGCCTCGAACTCGGCGCCCAGGTCGGCGTCACCGCAGACGAACCGGGCGCGCAGCAGTGCCTGCGCCTCCCACACCCGCGACCAGCGGGCGTAGTACTGCGCGTACGCGGCGAGGCTGCGTACCAGCGGACCCTGGCGGCCCTCCGGCCGCAGGTCGGCGTCGACGCCCAGCGGCGGGTCGGGGGCGGGTACGCCGAGCAGCCGGCGCAGCTCCTCGGCGACGGCGTGCGCGGCGGCGCTGGCGGCACTCTCGCTGGTGCCCGGCGGCGGGTCGTAGACGAAGAGCACGTCGGCGTCGGAGAGGTAGTTCGACTCGTACCCGCCGAGCCGGCCCATGCCGATCACCGCGAACCGCAGCCCTGCCGGTGCCGGCTGGCTGGCCTGGGCGGCCCGCAGCGCGGCGGCCAGGGTGGCGTCGGTGACGTCGGCGAGCGCCGTACCGACCTCGGTGATGTCGGACAGCCCGCGGGCGGGCCGGTTCGCGCCGTCCGCCCGGGTGGGGCTGGGCGCGAGCGCGCCGGCCCGGCAGAGCACGTCCGCGCAGGCAACCCGGACCAGCTCGCGACGTCGCAGCGCGCGCACGGCGCTGGTGGCCTCGACCGGGTCGGTGTGCCGGGCCGCCGCCGCCAGGAACCCCTCCCGCAGCACCTCTGGCGCGCGTGGCGCCAGCTCGTTCTCCTCGGCCAGCAGCCGCAGCGCCTCCGGGTCGCGGGCGAGCAGGTCGGCGACGTACCGGGACAGCGCGAGGACCCGGGCCAGCCGACGGGCGACCGGGCCGCCGTCGCGCAGCAGCCGCAGGTACCAGGGGGTGCTGCCCAGCTTGTCGGAGACCTTGCGGTAGTTGAGCAGCCCCCGGTCCGGCTCCGGCGCGTCAGCGAACTCGCTGAGCAGCACCGGCAGCAAGGTGCGCTGGATGGCCGCCGTGCGGCTCACCCCGCCGGTGAGCGCCTGGAGGTGGCGCAGCGCCCCGGCCGGGTCGGCGAAGCCGAGGATCTCCAGGCGGTTCCTGGCCGCCTCCGGGGTGAGCCGCAACCCGTCCGCCGGCACCCGGGCCACCGACTCCAGCAGCGGCCGGTAGAGCAGTTTGGCGTGCAGTCGGCGTACCTCGGTGGCGTGGGTGACCCACTCGGCCCGGAAGCTCTCCACGGCGCTGCGCCCCGGCGAGGCAGTGAAACCCAGCGCGGCGGCGAGCCAGCGCAGCGCGCCCGGCTCGGCGGGCACCGTGTGCGTACGACGCAGGCCCTGGAGTTGCAGCCGGTGCTCGACGCTGCGCAGGAAGCGGTAGCCGCGCAACAGGGCCTCGCCGTCGGCCCGCCCGACGTAGCCGCCGGCGACGAGCGCGCGCAACGCCGGGATGGTGCCGGGCGGGCGCAGCGTCTCGTCGCCGCGACCGTGCACGAGTTGCAGCAACTGGACGGCGAACTCGATGTCGCGCAGCCCGCCCGGACCGCGCTTGATCTCGCGCTCCAGCTCCTTCGGCGGGATGTGGTCGATGATCCGGCGACGCATGGCGCGGACGTCCTCGACCGCCTCGGGCCGCTCGGCCGCCCGCCAGACCAGCGGCGCGAGCTGGTCGATCCACTCCTGGGCCAGCGGCAGGTCACCGGCGGCCGGGCGGGCCTTGAGCAGCGCCTGGAACTCCCAGGTGCGCGCCCACCGCCGGTAGTAGGCCAGGTGGCTGGCGAGGGTCCGCACCAGCGGGCCGCGGCTGCCCTCGGGGCGCAGCGCGGCGTCCACCGGCCAGGCCACCAGCCCGCAGATGTAGATCAGTCGGGTCGCCACCTGGGTCGCGGCGGACAGGTCGGCGTCCTCGGCGGCCACGAAGATGACGTCCACGTCGGAGACGTAGTTCAGCTCGCCGCCGCCGCACTTGCCCATCGCCACGACCGCGAGTCGGGGCCGCTCGGTCCCCTCCGCCAGCTCCGCGACAGCGATCTCGTACGCCGCGGAGAGCGTCGCGTCGGCCAACGCGGAGAGCGCGGCCATCGTCTGCTCCAGCCCGCGACCGCCGGTCAGGTCGGCCGCCGCGATCCGCAGCAACGCCAGGCGGTACGCGGCCCGCAGCGCCGCCACCGCGTTGCCGCCGTCGGCCGGCTCCAGCCGCCCCTCAGCGGTCGGGGCGAGCCCGTCCGGGGCGGTCCGCAGCGCCTGGTAGTGCTCGGGGTGGGCCACCAGGTGGTCGCCGAGCGCCGCCGACGCGCCGAGCACCGCGATCAGCCGCCGCCGTAGCCCGGGATCGGCGTGCACATCCGCGAGCAGCGGCGATTCGGTGCCGCCTTCGATGGTGCGGCCCTCGGCCTCCACGATGCGGTGCAGTTGGCGCAGCGCCAGGTCCGGGTCGGCGGCCCGGGACAGCGCGGCGAGCAGCTCCGCGGCGGCCTCGTCGACCGGCTCCTGCTCGGCTGGCCGCCACAGCCGCAGCCCCTCCGGGCCGAGCAGGTCCGCGGCGCGCGCGCCGCCATCGCCTTCGGCGGTGCCGAAGCCGTACCGGGCGAGCCGGCCCGGTGCCCTGGTCGGCCGGCTCATCAGTGCCCGAGCAGCGGCAGACCGCGCCGCGTCGTACTGTCGTCCAGCTCGCCGAGGGCCAGCGCGGCGAACCGGGCGGCGAACGGTTGCCAGACCTCCTCGACGTCGGGCAGCACCGAGGCGCAGGCCGCGACCACCAGCTCCGGGTCGTAGCCCAGCTCGGCGAGTTGGGCCGAGTCGGTGGCCCAGTCGGCGATCATCGCGGCGTCGCACTCGATGTGGAACTGCAAACCCCACGCCCGGTCACCGAGGCGGAACGCCTGATGCGGATAGCGGGTGGAGGCGGCGAGCAGTGTCGCGCCCCGAGGCAGCTCGGTGATCTCGTCGGCGTGCCACTGGAGCACGTCCGGGATCAACGGCACGTACCGGAACAACGTGTCGTTCTCGGCGGCGTCGCGCCGGCCGACCACGCCGGGGCCGATCTCCGGCCCGGACGGGCTGCGCTCCACCAACCCGGCGTGCGCGGTCGCGAGCAACTGCGCGCCCAGGCAGACCGCCAGGGTCGGCACCCGGTATCGGACCGCCTTGCGCAGCAGGCCCTCCACGGCGGGAAACCAGGGCGCGCCGGGCGAGCCGTCCGGCAACGGGTACGCCTGTTGGTCGCCGCCGAGCACCACCAGCGCCGCGTACCCCTCCAGGTCGGCGGGCAGCTCGTCGCCGGCGTGCGGACGCACCACCCACAGCTCCAGCCCAGCCTCGGTCAGCCACTCACCCAGCCGGCGCGCGTCGTCCGTCGGGTCGTTCTCGATCACCAGCGCGGTTGCCACCCGTCGAGGCTAGCCGGTACGCCGCACGGCACCACGCCCCGGCACGGGCCGCGCGGCTCCCGCCGCCCGTGCCCGGGTCCCGACCACGGCGGGGTGGTTAGGCTCTGCGGTTGTGATCAGCGAGGACAGCGCCGCCGTACGCCCGCCCGTGCTGCTCCCTGGTGACACGGTGCTGCTGGTGTCGCCGTCCGGGCCGACCTCGCCCGAGCGGGTGGCCCGGGGCATGGAACTGCTCACCGGCTGGGGCCTGCGCCCGGTGCCGGCGCCGAACGCGTACGCCCGCCACGGCTACCTCGCCGGCACCGACGACCTGCGTGCCGCCGACCTGAACGCGGCCTTCGCCGACCCTGACGTACGCGGGGTGATCTGCACCCGCGGCGGCTACGGTGCCCAGCGGATCGTGGACGCCATCGACATGGCCGCCGTCCGCCGCGACCCGAAGGTGGTGGCCGGCTTCTCGGACATCACCGCGTTGCAGTTCGCACTGTGGCGGGGCGCCCGCCTGGCCGGGGTGCACGGCCCCGGGGCAGCCTGGCGCGACGAGCGGACGCCACTGCGCTCCGCCGAATCCCTGCACGCGGCGTTGATGACTACCGAACCGGTGTCGATCACCGCGGTCCCCACCGAGGAGACCTTCGGCGTACGCGTCCCGGGTCGCGCCACCGGCACCCTGCTCGGCGGCAACCTGTGCATGATCGCCGCGTCGATCGGCACGCCGGACCTGCCCGACCTGACCGGTGCGGTGCTGTTGATCGAAGACGTGCAGGAACCCCCGTACAAGGTCGACCGGATGCTCACCCACCTGCGCCGGGCCGGCGTGCTGGACGGACTGGCCGGGGTGGCGGTCGGGCAGTTCACCGACTGCGGCGACGGCTGGGACACCACCATCGTCGACGTACTCACCGAACGCCTCGGCGACCTGGGCGTACCGGTCCTCGGCGGCCTCCCCATCGGCCACGGCCCCAACCAGCTCACAGTCCCGGTGGGCACAACCGCCACCCTCGACACCACCACCGCCACCCTCACCGCAACCCCAGCAGTCCACTAACCCCCGGCCCCGGCCCTCCCCGGTGATCAAGAGGTTTGCGTCATGTTCGGAGCGGATCCTGACGCAAACCTCTTGATCAACCGGGGCCAGGTTCAGGGGGCGGGCGGGATGGTGGGTGGAGTCAGGTGGGCTACTGCGCCGATTTCCAGGGCGGCCCAGATGCCGGTGGGGGTGCGGGTGATGCCGTGCGGTTCGGCGTTGGGAGTGGGTAGGGCGTAGCCCTCAATCCGTCGAGTGGCGTCGAGGTGACCGATCCGGTTGGCACCCCACTCGGTGAACCACGCGCCGCCGTCCGGGTCTGCCACGATCGCGTGCGGGCGGGCGGCCCGGTCCGGCAGCGGGAACTCCACGATCTTGCCGTCCGGGTCGATCCGGCCAAGCTGACCGGCGGCGATCTCCACGAACCAGATGACGCCGTCGTCGCCCAAGGTGATGCCGACCGGGCCGGCCTTCATCGTGGGCAACGGATGCAGCGTCACCCTGCCGTCGAGATCGATCCGACCGATCGCGTTCGCCTGATTGAGGGTGAACCAGAGAGCCTGGTCCGCGCCAGCAGTGATCATCGAGGCGAATCCGCCGGTCACCGGCAGCGGGAATGCGGTGTGGGTGCCGTCGATCTCCACCCGGCCGATGCTGTCGGAGGTCATCCCGGCGTACCAGAGCGCGCCATCAGGCCCAGCCGCGATGCCGCCCGGCCCGGTGCCGGCCGGCAGGGCAATGGTGCGCTGCTCACCGTCGACGGTGATCCGACCGATCCGGTCGTCTCCCGAGCGGGTGAACCAGAGCGCCCCGTCCGGCCCGGCCGTGATGATCAATGGGCGACCGCCGGGCGGATCCAGCGGGTAGGTCCGGACCGCACCGTTGGGCGACAACCGGGCGATGCCGCCGGCATGGGCCAACGTCAGCCACAGCGCGCCGTCCGGGCCAGACGTGATGCCGTACGGTCCGGCGCCCGGCTCGCCGATTGGAATCTCCCGAATCTCGACGGTCATGTCGCGGTGTCCTTCCGTCGGTGGATCGTCCACCCTGACCGCTCGGCCAGCGACCACACAACCGATTTCGCCGACCGCCGGCCCCTGATTGTCAGCTCGCTGACAGGGTCGCCACGGCTTCCCCCCAGACAACCCGGTCACTGTCGGTGATGACAGCGCAGGATGACCGAACCTCTGGAGGACAGCATGTCCCGCACCATCCGTAGGAAGCACCTGCTGGCCGGTTTGGCCGCCGCCGGCGTCCTCGGCGTCGGGATCGCGGCCCCGACGATCGCGTTCGCCGCCGACACTCCCACGCCGGCACCGAGCGCCAGCACCGCCCCGGCTCCCGGCACGGCTCCGGGTGCGAAGGCCGACCGGCAGGGCGAGTTCGCCGAGGCGCTCGCCAAGGAGCTGGGCGTGCCCACCGACAAGGTGACCGCCGCACTGGAGAAGATCCGCGAGCAGCACCGGCCGGCCGACCGCCCGCAGCGCCCGTCCGCCGAGGACCGGCAGGCCGCGCTCAAGCAGCGCCTGGACCAGGCGGTCAAGGACGGCAAGCTCACCCAGGAGCAGGCCGACGCCATCACCAAGGCCGTCGAGGCCGGCGTCTTCCCCGGCCCGGGCGGTCACCGCGGCCCGGGCGGCCACCACGGCGCCGGTACGCCCGGCAAGTAGTGCGACGAGACCGGCCCCGGCAGGCACCAGCAGGCCGGGGCCGGCCTCGTCCTGCCCCGGGGCAGATCGAGGGCCGGCCTCGGTACGCCCCGGGCAGGCCGAGGGCCAGCCTGTCGCGCCCGGGCAGGCCGAGGGCCGGCCTGTCGGGTCGGGCCTGCCCGGGCCCGTCGCGGCTTGATCCACTCGGTTTCCGTGAAGTCGCGGTATACGGCGCGCTCGGACACCCCGACATCATGAAAACCGAGTCGATCACCGGCCCCGGAGCCCGCCGGTCAGGCCGAGCACTCCCTGCCAAACCCCAACAAGCCCCGGTACGTCCGAATGGTCAGGGTTTACCCCGGTCGACCTGAGCAGGTCAGGCCCTACCCCAGCTTGATCCACTCGACTTCCGTGAAGTCGCGGTATCCGGCGCGCTCGGACACCCCGACATCATGAAAACCGAGTCGATCACGCGCGCGGATGCGTGCGGCCAGGCTGGCTCGGCCGTCACACCCGCTCAGGGTGACGGCCCCAGAGCCAGGCCACCCCAGGGCCAGGCCACCCCGGACCAGGCCACCCCGGACCAGGCCACCCCAGAGCCAGGCCCACCCGGAGCCAGCCTGACCGATAGCGCGGGGCCAGCCTGGGGGCATCAGCCCGGCCCTGCAAGGGGTCAGGGCTGCGGGGGCGGGGGCGTGAACACGCCCAGGTGGTTGCCGGCCGGGTCGAGTAGGTGGGCCAACGTGAGACCGCTCGGTGCCGTACGCGCTGGCACCAGCACCCGACCGCCGGCTGCTTCGGCCTGTCGGCAGGTCTCCGCCACGTCGGCGACTTCGGCGTAGAACACGGCGTAGTTCGGCGACGTCCCGTCGGTCGCCCGGATCGCCCCGCCGATCCCGGTGTCGCCGCCGGCCCCGGTCACGCGGTAGGACCCGCCGTTGGTCGAGCCCTGCTCCTCGAAGGTCCAGCCGAACAGCTCCCCGTAGAACCGCTCCGCGTCCTCGGGCCGGTCGGTGCCGATCTCGAACCAGGTGATGGGCGTGGTGGACCTGGACATCTACTGCCTCCAGAATTTCCGTGCCGGCCGTTCGGCCGTCGTCTGGAGCAGTCTCGGGGCCGTTGGCGACAGCGTCCTGTCGGTGTTTCCGGATCACCCGGCGGGGTTTCCAGCGACAAGACCCAACCGGGCCGGCCGCGAACGGGTCTCAGCCCAGGCCACCGCGCCGACCTCGTTCAGACCAGGCCGCGCCACCAAGCCCGTCTCAGACCAGGCCGCGCCACCAAGCCTGGCTCAGACCAGGCCGCCGCGCCAACCCCGTTCAGACGAGGCCCGCCGCACTGAGCCCGTCTCAGACCAGGCTCAGCGGGCGGACCCGCTCGTGCGGGATGTCGAGATCTGTCAGGCGTAGCTCCCGGGCCACCACGTCGGGCAGCGCCCCGACGCTCCGGATCCGGTCGGTGCGGAAGCACCGCAGTTCGTCGCGCAGACGGCACCAGGCGACCAGGTACCAGTGTCGGGAATTGCCGAGGTAGCCGAGTGGCTCGACGTCACGGGTCGAGTCGGCGCCGGCGCGGTCGGCGTACCGGATGCGCAGCACCCGCCGCGCGGCGACCGCGTCGGCGACGGTGGCCGGGACGGGGGTGGCCGGCCCGTCGCCGATCAGGTGCACCCGGCCGGCGAGGCGGTGTGCCTCGGCGGCGTCGGCGGCCGGCAGCACCGCCACCAGCTTGCGCAGCGCGGTGGCGGCCGGCCCGGCGAACGGCGAGCCGGCGAGCCGGTGCAGCGCCACGGCCATCGCCACCGCCTCGGCGGCGGTCAGGTTGACCGGCGGCAGGGTGCGGGCGCGGTCCAGGACGTAGCCGCCGGTGCGCCCGGGCTCGGCCCAGATCGGCACCCCGGCCTCCTGCAACGCGCCGAGGTCCCGTTCGATGGTCCGGCTGCTCACCTCGAAGCGCGCGGCCAGCCAGCGGGCGCTGCGCGGCCGTGGTGACACCGCCCGCAGCTCCTCGACCAGCGCGTAGAGGCGATCCGTGCGGTTCATGCCCGGCACGCTACGACCGGGGTACGACGCCCTCCAGCAACCGCCCGCGCGGCAACGCGGACAACCGCCACAGCGACGCAGACAGCCGCCAGCACAGCGACGCGGACAGCCGCCTCAGGCGATGCAGGCGCAGACGATCAGCGCGGCCCCGAAGTGGGTGGCGGCGCTGACCCGGGCGGCCGGGTGCGGCTCGGGTGAGCAGATCACCTCGCCGAGCTTGCCGGGGGTGAGCAGGTCCAGCACCACGAAGGCCAGCGCCATGATCGCCAACCCGACCAGTCCGAAGACCACGGTGGAGGCGAGGCCCTTGCCGAAGTCGCTGTAGCTGGTCAGGATCGCGGTGAAGACGATCCCGGCGATGCCGAGCTGGTTGGCGGCGAGCAGCAGCCCCGCGTTGGCGTTGCGCTCGACCCAGATCAGGTCTCGCAGCCGGCCCGGGGTGAGCAGGTCGACGAGCACGAAGCCGGCGGCCATGAGGCCGACGCCGACGATCCCGAACACGACGCTCTGCCAGGCACCGCTGAACAGATCCTCCAGCACCGACTTGCCTCCCGACTCTCCGCCCGGAGGGGTACCGGCGCGGTGATCGAGACGATAGCGGCAGCGCGCAACGGCGTCAGCCCCTGCGTCTACAGGGCCAGGTAGCGCTGCCGCTCGTACGGGGTGACCTCGCGGCGGTACTGCTCCCACTCGGCCCGCTTGTTGCGCAGGAAGAAGTCGAAGACGTGCTCGCCGAGCACCTCGGCGACCAGTTCGGAGCCGGCCATCACGTCGATTGCCTCGGCGAGGTTCTCCGGCAGCGCCTCGTAGCCCATGGCGCGCCGCTCCGCGCTGGTCAGCGACCAGACGTCGTCCTCGGCGCCCGGCGGCAGCTCGTACCCCTCCTCGATGCCCTTCAGGCCGGCGCCGAGCAGCACCGCGAAGGCGAGGTACGGGTTGGCCGCCGAGTCCAGCGAGCGGACCTCGACCCGGGCCGAGTTGGGCTTGCCGTACGCGGGGACCCGGACCAGCGCGGACCGGTTGAGGTGACCCCAGCAGACGTACGCCGGGCTCTCGGTGATCCGGTCGGGCAGGTGCTGCGGGAAGAGCCGCTTGTACGAGTTGACCCACTGGTTGGTGACCGCCGTGTACTCCCGGGCGTGCACCAGCAGACCGGCGATGAACGACTTTGCCACCTTGGACAGCTTCATCGGGTCGCCGCTGTCGTGGAAGGCGTTGCGCTCGCCCTCGAACAGCGACAGGTGGGTGTGCATCCCGCTGCCCGGTTGGTCGGTGAACGGCTTCGGCATGAAGCTGGCCTGCACACCGGTGGAGAGGGCGACCTCCTTGACCACGTGCCGGAAGGTCATGATGTTGTCGGCGGTGGTGAGCGCGTCGGCGTAGCGCAGGTCGATCTCCTGCTGGCCGGGCGCGACCTCGTGGTGGCTGAACTCGACCGAGATGCCGATCCGTTCCAGCGCCAGTACGCCCTGGCGACGGAAGTCCCGGGCGACGGCGTGGGTGGTGTGCTCGAAGTAGCCGCCGGTGTCGACCGGGGTGGGCACCGAGCCGTCCTGCGGACCGTTTTCGAGCAGGAAGAACTCGATCTCGGGGTGGGTGTAGAAGGTGAAGCCCTTCTCGGCTGCCTTGGACAGCGCGCGGCGCAGCACGTGCCGGGGGTCTGCCCAGGACGGCCCGCCGTCGGGCAGCAGGATGTCGCAGAACATCCGGGCGCTCTCGCCGCTGACCCCACCTTCGAAGGGGAAGACCTGGAAGGTGGTCGGGTCGGGCATGGCCACCATGTCCGATTCGAAGACCCGGGCGAAGCCCTCGATCGCCGAGCCGTCGAAGCCGATGCCTTCCTCGAAGGCCGCCTCGAGCTCGGCGGGGGCCACCGAAACGCTCTTGAGCGTGCCCAGAACGTCGGTGAACCACAGCCGGACGAACCGGATGTCCCGCTCTTCCAGCGTGCGGAGGACGAACTCCTGCTGACGGTCCACTTCCCCAACCCCTCGCGACACTCTTTTGTCCGCCTTGGCCGGGCTGTACCCGACCTGATCGCCCAGTGTTCCCGGGCCTGGTTACGCAGACGTTACGCGAACTGCCGCCGGCCGTCCCCTCGTGTCCCGCCCGGCGAGCGCGGGCCCCCACGGTGCCGCCGCGTCCGCTGTCAGGACGGCCGAGCTCCTGCCGCCGCGGCCTCGCGGGCGCCCGTCGCGGCGGGTGGCGGCAATCTCGTCGGAGGGTACGGATTGTCGCGACGAGGCTGGGGCAAGATGAAGGCATGCCCACCCTGCGTCTCGCCCTGTCCCAGGTCAACCCGAGCGTCGGCGACATCGCCGGAAACGCCGACCTGGTCCGCAGCTGGACTCGCCAGGCCGCCGATGCCGGTGCCCAGCTGGTGCTCTTCCCGGAGATGATGCTGACCGGGTACCCGGTCGAGGACCTCGTCTTCCGGCGCTCCTTCGTGGCCGCGTCCCGGGCCGCCGTGGAGCGGCTGGCCGCCGACCTGGCCGCCGACGGTCTCGGCGAGTTGCCGGTCGTGGTCGGCTACCTGGACGCCGACGGTCCGCCGCAGGTCAGCGGGGACGCCGAGCCGGGCCGAGGTGCCCGCAACGCCGCCGCGCTGCTGCACCGGGGCGTCGTGGCCGCCCGCTACTTCAAGCACCACCTGCCCAACTACGGGGTCTTCGACGAGGACCGGTACTTCGTCTCCGGTGACGAGCTGACAGTGGTGCGGATCGGCGGCGTGGACGTCGCGTTGACCATCTGCGAGGACCTGTGGCAGGCCGGCGGTCCGTTCGCCGCCGCCCGGAGGGCCGGCGTCGGCCTGGTCGTCAACATCAACGGCTCGCCGTACGAGCTGAACAAGGACGACATCCGGCTGCCGCTGGTCCGCCGCCGGGCCGCCGAGGCGGGCGCCGCCATCGCGTACGTCAACATGACCGGCGGCCAGGACGAGCTGGTCTTCGAGGGCGACTCGATGATCGTGAGCGCCGACGGTGAGCTGCTCACCCGGGCACCGCAGTTCGTCGAACACCTGCTCGTGCACGACGTCGAGTTGCCGGCCGCCGCCGGGCCGCCGACCAGCGAGACGGTGGCCGACGGCATGCGGATCGTGCACAGCACGGCGGACGGCATTCCGCCCACGCCGTCCGGCCCGGCCGCCACCGGCGGGCTGATCGAGCCGGTGGCCGACGAGGCCGAGGTGTGGCAGGCGCTGGTGCTGGGTCTGCGCGACTACGTCAACAAGAACCGGTTCCCGTCGGTGGTGCTCGGTCTCTCCGGCGGCATCGACTCGGCGGTGGTGGCGGCGCTCGCCGTCGACGCGCTCGGACCGGACCGGGTGGTGGGGGTGTCGCTGCCCAGCCAGCACTCCTCGGAGCACTCCCGGGAGGACGCCGCCGACCTGGCCAAGCGCACCGGCCTGGACTACCGCGTCGAGCCGATCCAGCCGATGGTCGACGGTTTCCTGGCCAACCTGTCGCTGTCCGGCGTGGCAGTGGAGAACCTGCAGGCCCGGGTCCGTGGCGTGATCCTGATGGCGCTGTCGAACCAGGAGGGCCACCTGGTGCTGACCACCGGCAACAAGAGTGAGCTGGCGGTCGGCTACTCCACCCTGTACGGCGACTCGGTGGGCGGCTTCAACCCGGTCAAGGACGTCTGGAAGACGCTGATCTGGCGGCTCGCGAAGTGGCGCAACAGGGACGCGGCCCGGCGCGGTGAGACCGCCCCGATCCCGGAGAACTCGATCGGCAAGCCGCCGAGCGCCGAGCTGAGCCCGGGCCAGCTCGACAGCGACACCCTGCCCGACTACGACGTCCTGGACCCGATCCTGATCGGCTACGTCGACGGCGACCTCGGCCGCGACGGGCTGGTCGAGTCGGGTCACGACCCGGCGATCGTGGACAAGGTGCTGCGGCTGGTGGATACCGCCGAGTACAAGCGACGGCAGTCGGCGCCGGGCACGAAGATCTCCATGAAGGCGTTCGGCCGGGACCGCCGTCTGCCGATCACCAACCGGTGGCGCGAGCACGGCTGAGCCGTACCCCTGGGGGTGCCGGGTCGGTGGGGCGGCCCGGCGCCGCCGGGCGGTGACCTCGCGGCGCGGTCCCGGGTGGCCAGGTGGGGCGGCCCCGCGCTGGTGGAGTGACATCTTGCACTGGGCCCTGCCGTCAGCCCGTCTCGCGGTGCGACGATCGCGACGGAACCCGGGGACCGCGCAGGCGGCCTCGAGGAAGGGAGACAGAGATGGTGGAGTCCACTCCGCACGAGGTGACCGCGTTGTACGGCGGCCCGGCCACCCGACGGGTCCGCACCCGCGACCTGATGGCCGCCAAGGAGCGCGGCGAGCGGTGGCCGATGCTCACCTCGTACGACCAGTACACGGCGTCGATCTTCGACCAGGCCGGTGTTCCGGTGCTGCTGGTCGGCGACTCGGCCGCGAACAACGTGTTCGGCTACGAGACCACCCTGCCGATCACCGCCGACGAGCTGCTTCCGCTGGTCCGGGCCGTGGTGCGGGCGACCCGGCACTCGCTGATCGTCGGTGACCTGCCGTTCGGCTCGTACGAGGAGGGTCCGGCCCAGGCGCTGCGTACCGCCGTCCGGTTCATGAAGGAGGGCGGCTGTCACGCGGTGAAGTTGGAGGGCGGCCGCCGCAACGCCGCACAGATCGCCGCGATCGTCGGTGCCGGCATTCCGGTGATGGCGCACATCGGTTTCACGCCGCAGAGCGAGCACACACTGGGCGGCTACCGCGTGCAGGGTCGCGGCGACGCCGCCGACGAGGTGCTGGCCGACGCGCGGGCGGTGGCGGAGGCGGGGGCCTTCGCGGTGGTGCTGGAGATGGTGCCCGGCGAGGTGGCCAAGCGGATCACCCACGAGCTGCCGATCCCCACTGTGGGCATCGGCGCGGGCCCGGACACCGACGCGCAGGTGCTGGTCTGGCAGGACATGGCCGGGCTGCGGACGGGCAAGGCGCCCCGTTTCGTCAAGCGGTACGCGGACCTGGCCGGCGCTCTCACCGACGCCACCCGCCGTTTCGCCGACGAGGTCCGCGGCGGCGAGTTCCCCGCCGCTGAACACACCTTCTAGGACCGGGCACGGCGTGATCCACTCGGTTTTGCCAAAAGCGGGGTGTCCCGGTGCCCGGGACACCCCGCTTTCATGAAACCGGAGTGGATCACGCCGCTCGGGTCAGAGATCGGTGACGCGGATGCCGGCGTGCGCCTTGTAGCGCTTGTTGATGGCGATCAGGTTGGCGGTGAACGCCTCGATCTGGTGGGCGTTGCGCAACCGGCCGGCGTAGATGCCCCGCATACCGGGGATCCGGGCGGCCAGCGCGCCGACGATGTCGACCAGCTCGCGGTCCTCGGTGCAGATCAGCACGTCCAGGTCGATCCGGTCGACCTCGGGGTCGGCCAGCAGCGGAGCGCTCACGTGGTTGAACGCGGCGCAGACCCGGGAGTCGGGCAGCAGCGCGGCGGCCTGCTGCACGGCACTGCCCTCGGCGACGGTCAGCGCGTACGGACCCTGCTTGTCGAAGCCGAGCGGGTTGACGCAGTCGACGACGATCCGGCCGGCGAGCGGCTCGGCGAGGGCGGCGACGGTGGCAGCGTGCCCGTCCCACGGCACCGCGATGATCACCACGTCGCTGCGTCGGGCCACCTCGTCGTTGGCCGCACCGGCGACGCTGCCGCCGGCCGGCACCCCGGGCAGGGCGGCGATCTCGGCCGCGGACTCGGCGGCCCGCTCAGCCGACCGGGATCCGATCAGCACCGTCTGGCCGGCCCGCGCGAACCGGTAGGCAAGGCCCCTCCCCTGGTCGCCGGTGCCGCCGATGATGCCGACCGTCAGCCCGGACACGTCGGGCAGCGTGCTCGCGTCGTATGCCATGGCCTCATCCTCGCAAACCGCTCGGCCGGTCAGCAGCGCCGAGCGCTGTGAGAATCCCCGCTGCACGTGAGCGACCGCGCCAGCGGGCGAGAACAGGGCCAGACGGCGGCCCGGTCAGGCCAGCTCGAACAGGACGGTACGGGCCGCCGGGTCGGCGGTGACCAGACGGACCCGGACCCGTTCGCCGAGCGGCAGTTGGCCGAGGCAGCGGGCGCGTACCGGCGGGGCGTCAAGCGCGACGGTGCCACCGGGCGGTCGGGGCCGGGACTTGCCATTGGGTGGGGCGTCGACGTCGAGGACGGCCGCGTCGAAGGTCTCGCCCACCCGGTGCTCCAGCACCGCCGCCTCGGCCAGCTCGACGGCGCCACGAGCGGCCGCCGAGGCGACCCGGTCGGTGCTCGCCATCACCTCGGGCAGCCGGGGCAACGCGGCACGGACCCAGTCGGGCACCGCCTGACCCGCGTGCAGGGCCAGGCAGACCTCGGTGGCGTACCGGTCGGCCAGCCGCCGAAGCGGGGCCGTCACGTGGGCGTAAGCGGCCGCCACGCCACCATGCTCCGGCTGCTCCGGCAGCTCCCCGTCGAAGGCGGTGTACGCGGCACCGCGCATCAGCTCGGCCGCCTGGTCGATGAACGCGGCGGCGCGCGGCTGGGCGGCGTCCAGACCGGCGATGACCTGCCCCGGGCCCACGTCGTCCGGCCAGTGCACGCCCAGCGGCGCGGCGGCGGCCCGGAGCCGCTGCACCGCGTCCGGCTTGGGCGCCGGCATCGTCCGCAGCAGACCCACCCGGCCGGCCAGCATGATGTCGGCGGCAGCCATCCCGGTCAGCAGGGAGATCTGCGCGTTGTGCTCTTCCATCGGCACCGGCGCGCGCAGCACCAGCCGCCAGCCCTCACCGTCGGGCTCCAGATCCTGCTCGGGCAGCGGCAGGTTGATGGCGCCCCGGCTCAGCCCACGGGCGGTCAGTCGGTCGCCGATCTCCGGCAGCAGCGCGATCGGGTCGGGTAGCCGCCCGGCCTCGGCTGCCGCCTGCACCCCGGTGTAGTCGAGTTTGGCGCGGCTGCGGACCAGGGCGCGTTCCAGCTCGACGGCCACGGTGCCGCCGTCGGCGTCCAGGTCGATGGTCCAGACCACAGCGGCCCGGTCGTCGTCGGGCAGCAGGCTGGCCGCACCCTCGCTGAGGGTGTGCGGGTGCAGCGGCACGTTGCCGTCGGGCAGGTAGATGGTCTGCCCCCGCCGCCAGGTCTCCGCCTCCAACGCCCCGCCCGGGGCGACGTGCGCGGCGACGTCGGCGATCGCGTACCGCACGCGGTAGCCCCCACCAGAGCGGCGGCTGAGGTGCATCGCCTGGTCCAGGTCCCGCGAGCTGGCGGGGTCGACAGTGACGAACGGTATGTCGGTGCGGTCGACGGGCGGCTGCGGCGGTGCCGCAGCCGCCTCGTCGGCTTCACGCTGGGCGTCGGCCGGAAACTCCTCGGACAGGCCGAGTTCGCGGCGCAACGCGCCGAAGTCGATGCGGGGCGCGAGTACGCGTCGGATGACCACGGGTCAATCCTGACAGCGCCACGGGTGATCCGCTTCCGGTGACCGGCCGGAAATCCGCCCGGTGACGGGATGCTCCCCGCTCAGCCGGTCGCCTTGCGGGCGGCGCTGCGGGCCCCCCTGGGAGCGGTGGCTCGGGCGGCGACCGGGCGTGCCGGAGTCTTGCGGGCGGTCACCTTGCGGGCCGGCGCCTTGGCCGCGACGGTCTTCTTCGCCGGGGCCTTCTTCGCCGCCGCCTTGCGGGCGGTGGTCGACGAGGTACCCGTCACCTTCGCGGCCGGGGCCTTCTTGGCCGGAGCCTTGCGCGCGCCGCCGCTGGGGCGGGTCGACGCGGTCTTCTTCGCCGCGGCCGTCTTCTTCGTCGCTGTCTTCTTGGCGGCGGACGCCTTGGTCGCCACCTTCCGCGCCGGGGCCTTCGCCGCGGTGGTGGTCTTGCGCGCCGAGGCCTTGGCGGCGGTGGTGGTCTTGCGCGCCGGGGCCTTCGCCGCGGTGGTGGTCTTCTTCGCCGCCGCGGCGGTGGTCTTCTTCGCGGCGCCCACCGTCTTCTTCGCCGTACCGGTGGTCTTCTTCGCGGCGGTGGTGGTCTTGCGCGCGGTGGACGCCGGGGCCCGCTTGGCGGCGGTGGTCGTCTTGCGGGTGGTGGCCGAGGCCTTCGCGGGGGCCTTCTTGGCCGCGGCGGTGGTCTTGGTCGTGGCCTTCTTCGCGGGGGCCTTCGTGGCCGCCGTGGTGGTCTTCCTGGCCGGGGCGCGGCCCGCCCCGCCGGCGGCCTTGCGGGCCGGTGCCTTCGCGGCAGCCGTGGTGGACTTGCGCACGGGGGTGGTCCGGCTCGCCGCCGTGTTCCGCTCCGCCGCGGCGGTCTTCTTCGCGGTGGTGCGTCGGGCGGCCGGGCGCTTGGTGGCCTGCTGTGCTTCGGCCATCGTGGTTCCCTCCTCGGGGGACGTGCTCTCGCGTGCGTCCTCGCGGAGCACGAAATACCTCGGCGCGAGCCGTCCCGCGCCGCCTATCTGTCGTCCCCGGCCCAACGAGCGTCCTCGGCATCCCACGCCTCGTTCCGCTCCTGCACTCGTTGCAGGGCGTTCTCCGCGTCGGCCGCCGAGTCGTACGGGCCGAGAACGTGCTTCGCCGGACACACGTTGGAGTCCGTCTCGACCCGGTGATGCCGGGTGCACCAGTAGAACTGCCCACCACGTCCGCTGTCGCTCATGGGAATCACTGTGCACCGCGAACCGGCCGGCCGCCACCGGATCGCACAAGTCGCCGACGATCTCCACAGTAGATATGCATTGCGTTCGTCGGGGCGGAACGGCGAAACGCGTGGGACTGGAACACCAGAAGATGCGCAGGTGAGCCTCGCTCCAGGGCACATCTATGATCGCCGGATGGCGATTCCGGACTACATCGTGGGGTTGCGCAAGCACGTCGGTCACGACCTGCTGTGGCTGCCGAGCGTCAGCGCGGTGGTCCGCAACGACGCCGGTGAGCTGCTGCTCGGCCAGCGAGCCGACGACGGGCGCTGGTCGGTGGTCAGCGGTTTCGTCGAGCCGGGCGAGCAGCCGGCCACCGCGCTGGTCCGCGAGGTGCGCGAGGAGACGGGCCTGGAGGTGGCGCCGGTGCGGATGTCCAGCGCCGTGTCGCACCCGCACACGTACCCGAATGGGGACCGCTGCGACTACCTGAACCTGGGGTTCCTGTGCCGGTTGGTGGCCGGCACCGCCCGCGTCAACGACGACGAGTCGCTGGCCGTGCGGTGGTTCCCGCTGGACCGGCTGCCCGAGCTGGACAAGCACGCCCTGTTGGTCATCGCGTACGCGTTGCGCGAGAACCAGCTGGCCGGTTACCTGGAGCCGGGTACGACGTGGGACGACGTACCCGACTGAGGTTCACACCGGGGTCGGCGCGAGAGCGACCGTCTCGGCGGGGGCCGACCGGGCCGCCCGGATGGTGTACGCGAGCGCGTACGGCGTGCAGGCCAGGTAGAACATCGGCTCCAGCAACAACTGGTCGGTGATCAGGAAGATCTCCCACGACGTGGGGCGGGGCAGGCCGAAGTTCCAGTCCGTCCAGCAGACCAGGAGCCACAACGGCGCGGAGATCCGGTCGACGCTGTCGGGTGTCATCGGGTCGACCGGACCGGCGCCGGGCCCCGGAATGGTCTGGAGCACGAAGAGAATCACGGCCAGGTCGGCCGCGACGAGCGCGCCGACGAGGCCAACCAACCAGGCGACCCCAACCCGACCCCGGGCGGCGAGGCTCGCCGCAGCCCAGAGGGCCAGCGTCAGGCCAGCCAACCAGAGCAGCACACCGGGTACGAAGCGGCCGAGGACACTGCCGTTGATGACGGACATGAGCCCGAGTGCGGCCACACCGACGGGGAGCACCACGCCGAGCGCGATACGCAGCGGGCCCTGCAATGCGGTGTGCCGGGCCGACCGTGACGTGTACTTCGCCAACAGCACGGCGAAGCCGACGGTCAGCGTCGACCAGAGCGGCAACTGCGCCGCTGTCGACCAGCTCACCCGCATCGACAGCACGTTGTAGACCTGACTCATGGCCAGCGCGCTGACGACCACGATCCCGGCGCAGGCGAGCGGGGCCAGTAGCAGGGCGGCGGCGGTGCGGCGGGCCCGCCGATGCATCATGCTGCGGTCGAGGAGTGGGGCGCCGGCCCGGCTCACGGCCAGGCTCATGGCGAAGCCGACCATCTTCGTCCAGCGACCGCTCTCGGCGAGGACGTGCAGCTCGGCGGCCCATTCGCGGCGCAGGTCGTCGCGGACGTCGGTCGGCCAACGGCGCGCGGCCAAATCCAGCAACAGCTCGGCGATCCGACGGGTCACCATGGCGGCGCTCCGGCGTTTGCTCGCGTCGCACTCACCCGTTCGCCGATCGGGTGCCCCGATGGGGCTTTCCGCTCGCCTTGTACGTCCAGCCCGTGTCGCTGCGCGTCTGGACCAGAGCGACCGGCGCGGTCGGCGCGAACCGGGCCGCCCGGATGGTGTACGCGAGCGCGTACGGCGTGCAGGCCAGGTAGAGCATGGGCTCTATCAACACCCGGTTGGTGATCAGGAAGATCTCCCACTCGATCGGCCGGGGCAGGCCGAAGTTCCAGTCCGTCCAGCAGGCGAAGAGCCACAGCGGCGCGGAGATCGGGTCGACGCGCTCCCGTGCCTCGATCGTCGGCCCAGCGCCGAATCCGGCGGGGTACGCATCGACGATGACGAGGATCACCGCGAGGTCCGCGGCGACGAGTGCCCCGAGGACGCCCACCCACCAGGCGGCGCGGACGCGACCCCGGGCGGCGAGGCTCGCCGCGGCCCAGAGCGCAAGGGTCAGGCCGGCCAACCAGAGCAGCAGACCGGGTACGGCGTCGGCCAGGCCCTCGGCGTTGACGACGTACCTGAAGTTGACGACGTACACGAACAGGATGACGGCCGTACCGACCGGGAGCACCACGCCGAGCGCGATACGCAGTGGGCCGCCGAGTGCGTTGTGCCGGGCCCAGCGGGCGGCGAACACCGCCAGCACGACCGCCAGCACGATGGTGAACGCCGCCCAGATCGGCCTCTGCGCCCGCTCCACCCAACTCGCCCGCACCAGCAACGAGTCGACGGAGAACAGCGCCAACACACCGAGGGCCACGATCCCGACGCAGGCGATCGGGGACAGCAGTAGCGCGGCGACGGTGCGGCCGGCCCGACCGCGCATCACTGTGCGGTCGACGATCGGGGCGCCGGCGCGACTGAGGGCCAGGCTCGCCGCGAAGCCCACCATCGTCGTCCGGCGGCCGCTCTCGGCGAGCACGTGCAGCTCGGCGGCCCACTCGCGGCGCAGGTCGTCGCGAACCTCGGCCGGCCAGCGACGCGCGGCCAACTCCAACAGCAGCTCGGCGACCCGGCGGGTCACCACGACGGTGCCCCGGTGGGCTCGGCGCCGCCCCACGAGCGACGGCCACCGTCGGGGATCGCTGCCCGCAGGTCGGCGAGCGCCTGGCGGGCCTGCGTCACCCCGACGGCGGTCAGTCGGTAGTAGCGCCGGGCCGGGCGGCCGGCCGCGACGGGGTCGATCGCCTCCCAGTCGGCGGCCAGCCAGCCGGCCCCCTGCAACCGGTGCAGCACCGGGTAGAGGGTGCCGCTGGGCAGGCCGGTCAGTCGCATCAGGTCGAGCCCGTAGCGCTGCTCCTCGGGTTCGGTGAGCAGCGCCGCGAGCACCTTCGCGACCGGAATGGTCATCCGCATCCGACCACTGTATCGGAACTCTACATAGGGGTGGGGGATGTCGGGGTTCCACCGTGGCCGGCGCGGGTAAGCACCAAGGGCATGACGACGGACGACGAACCCGCCGGGCTGCGGGTGCTGACCCTCAACCTGCTCGCCCCCGAATTCGCCGACTGGGAGAGTCGCCGGGCCGTCCTCAAACCGGGCCTGCCCCGCCTGCGGCCGGACGTGGTCGCCCTTCAGGAGACCGTCTGGGGCAACGGCTACGACCAGGCGGTCGACCTGCTCGGCCCGGACCTGCACGTGGTACGCCACGGCGGGCGCTCCGCCGACGGGGTCGGCGCCGCACTGGTCAGCCGCTGGCCGGTCGGGACCGTCCGCGAACTCGACCTACAGGTGACCGAACGGGTCGACATGCCCTGGTCGGCGGTGGTCGTGGCGGAAATAGAGGTGCCACCGCCCATCGGCACCGTGCTGGTCGCCCACCACAAACCCACCTACCAGTACGGGTACGCCCACGAGCGGGAGTTGCAGGCCGTCCGGTCCGCGACCTTCATCGAGACGCTGCTGGCCGGACGGGACCTGCCCGTCGTCCTCGTCGGCGACTTCGACGACGACGCCGACTCCGCCAGCGTGCGCTTCTGGCGCGGCAAACAGTCGCTGCACGGGTGCAGCGTCGCCTACCAGGACGCCTGGGCAACGGTGCACCCGGACGATCCCGGGCACACCTTCACCCCGCGCAACCCGTTGGTGCGAGCGGGCACGATGCCACTGGAGACGGGACGTCGGATCGACTACGTCATGGTCCGCTGCGGCCCCCACGGGCCGAACCTGGCGGTGGCGGACTGCCAGCGGGTCTTCGACGAGCCGGTCGACGGGGTCTGGGCCAGCGACCATTTCGGCGTACTCGCGGACCTGCGGCTGCCCGACCATCCGCCGGGCCGCTGGCGGTGAACGGCAGGCCGGGCAGGCGCCGGGCCGACGTTGCGCACGTCGACCCGGCGCCGCAGCTCAGGACGGAACCCGCTCCACCGGGATCCACAGCTCGGCGTCCGCCTGGGTGCCGTCCGCCGACACCCGGACCCGGGAGATCTCCGGTCCAGGTCGGCTGCGGTACGGGTTGGACGGAAACCACTGGGTGAACACGTCACGCCACAGGTACTGCACCGCCTGCGGAAACGCACCGGAGGTGGTGAACACCGCCCACGACCCGGCCTGCACGAGCAGCGCGTCCAGGTCCTCCGGCGGCGCGGCGCTGGTCACCACCCCGTGCCAGTAGTCCAGCTCGGTGCCCTCCTGCCGACTGTCGGCGAGGTTGTCGCTGACGTTGACGATTCCCTTCGGCTCCTGATCGGAGAGCGCCTCGATCCGCTCGGTCGTCTCCTTGTCGATGCTCCGGATGAACGCGACGATCGCCGGGTTCATCCCCTCGTGCACCAGCGGGACCCGGGCCTTGCGCCCCACCAGCGCGAACGCGTCCTTGTCGACGATTCGGTACTCCATGCTGCCGCTCCCTTCGACTGTGAGTCGGAAGGACATCCGGGGCTGGGCGCGCAGCGCTGCCCCCGTACGCCGGGCTTCTCCGGGCCCCACGCCGTGCACGGCGTGGAACGCCCGGGCGAACGCCTCCGCCGAGCCGTAGCCGTAGTGCACCGCGACGTCGAGCAACGTCCGCTCCCCCGCCAGCACGTCCGCACCGGCGACGGTGAGCCGACGCCGCCGGATGTACTCCGACAGCGGCATTCCGGCCAGTGCGGAGAACAGCCGCCGGAAGTGGTACTCCGACGTCAGCGCGATCCGCGCCAGCTCGGCCACCTCGATCTTCTGGTCGAGGTGACGCTCGATGTACGCCATGGCCTCGTTGAGCCGATCCAGCACCCGGGCCTCCTTCCCTTTCGAGTACCGACGCTAGGTCGCGGGGTCGGTCGCCCACCCGACATCCGATGCCCGCATCGGTCGGGTGCGGCCGCACCGGTCGTCGTGTCGTAGCCTGGCGGACTTTGCTTCCCGAGGAGGTTGGACGTGGCCGAGTATCCGCAGAACGTCGTGCAGCGCTTCCACGGCACCCCCGAACAGGTCGACGCCGGCCTGGTGGGCGAGCCGCCACGGACGTGGGAGTCCATCGTCATCGAGGAGTACGACAGGGCCTGGGCGCAGCGGTTCATCGCCGTCCGGTCGTCGCTCACCGAGGCGCTGGGTGCTCTGATCATCTGTGTGGAACACGTCGGGTCGACGGCGGTGCCGGGGCTGGCCGCCAAGCCCGTCATCGACGTCGACCTCGTCATCGGGGACACCGCCGAGGAGTCCGGCTATCTCCCCGCCCTGGAACGGCTCGGGTACCGGCTCGTCCTTCGGGAGCCCTGGTGGCACGGGCACCGGATGCTTCTCAGCCCCGCCGAGGACGTCAACCTGCACGTCTGGCCGCAGGGTGCGCCGGAACCGGTCCGGCACCTGCTGTTCCGCGACTGGCTGCGCTCGCATCCGCACGACCGGGAGCGGTACGCCGCGACCAAGCGCCGCCTCGCGCGGGACACCGCGCACCGGCCCCGCGACTACAGCCTGGCGAAGAACGACGTCATCGACGAGATCTACGCGCGCATCTTCGCCGCCTCGGCGTCAGCAGCCAAGGCCGAGCAGCCGGGCGGAACCACCCGGGCCGACGGTTGATAATCCTGGCGGTCACTCTGCCGGAAAAGGGGTCTTCAATGGTGCGATGGCATTGGGTCGTCGGGGTGGTGGCGGCGGCGATGCTCGCTGGTTGTGACACCGACGCGAACGCCCCTGTCGACGCCGCGCTACCCCGCGGGGAGAGCCTCGGCGAGCTGCGTCAGCAGGCACGGGAGGCATTGGCCCGGTACGACCAGGCCGTCATCGACGCAGGTGGCGCTGGCGCCGTCACCCCGACACCACCACCGTGGAACTCCCCGCCGGGCATCGCCATTGAGTCGGCGACCACAACCGGGGCCGGTACGCAGCTGACCGTCGACTTCACCGGCGCCTTCGGGCCGGCGACCCGCGGCTGTGGCGCGGACTACCACGCGGAGTCGGTCGAGTCGGCCAACGCCGTCGTGGTCATCGTCATCGCGCAGCACCACAACAGCGGCGAGGTGTGCACCCTTGCGGGCTTCCGGCGTACCGCAACCCTCAATCTGGCCCAACCGCTGGGCAGGCGGCCGGTCCTCGAGATACGCCAGGGGCAACCGGTCCCGCTCACCCTCAGGTGAGCGCTATCAGCGTGTTCGGCGCGGACGGCCGCAAGTAGATCTTGGACAGTTTCCGTCATCAGCTAACGGAAACTGTCCAAGATTCGGCCGTAAACCGGGGATGTGAGCTGCCAGCGACCATCCGGATTCGTCAGGAACAGTCGAAGCGGTAGTCGAACGGCCTGGTGGGGCAGGTCGTGCAGACAAACAGGTAGATCCCGCCGACGTCACCCAGCATGAGCCCGCTGGGGTTCTGGATCGTCCACCACGGGTGATCGTCGGTGGTGGCCGTTTCCCAACCGGCCATCGCCGGACGATCCTCTACTGGGATCCATCTCTTCTCGTCACCGCGGCTGAACTCCCAGCTGGCCACCGTCAGCAGATGGTCCATGGACGAGCCACACTCGCAGACCGGCCAGTCCGGAGACTGCGTCCAGCCGGGGTAACCGCCGACCTTGATCCCCGAGGCGACCGCCAGATCGCCTTCGTAATTCCAACCGGTCTCCTGCGTCACCCGCCTTATCGTGTCCTCGATCTGCGGCCAGACGGCACGCGGGAGGTCCCAGGATGGGTACTCGGTAACCCGCTCCGGGTCGAGCACACAGCGGCGGGGGACGTGCGATGGATCTGACTCCACATCCGGTACGGGCATTTCCTGAAGCTGGGCACCGATGTCGGCGCGGCGACGCCAGCGCAGTTCGGGGCGAGGTGACGTCCACGGTTCATGCTCGAATGGGCACCACAACACCTGTAGGACGTCCGCGCCGGCCGGGAACGGCACCTCAGGCACGTCCTCGGCCAGCAACTGCACCACCGGCACCAGCGGCGCCGCCGGTTCACCCGGAGAATCGAGGTAGTGGTCGCCGGGCTCCGGTCCATCGCACATCGGCCAGGCTTCGTCGGCCGGCCACAGCAGCGGGCCGCCCACCGAACTCTGCTCCGCTGTCGGCGCACCCGGGCGGGGATGCAACCGGACGGTCGTCCGCGCCAACGGCGCAACCGCCGGAAAGATCTGTGGCACGTCGATGGGGCTGGAAGGGGTGGTGTGCACGCCGCCGATCGTAGGAGGCGCGCAATCAGCGTTCTCAGCGCGGCGGCTGCTGCATGATCCAGGTGGGCACGGGCTCGGCCAGGAAGCCCGCCACCTCCCAGCCGGCCCGGCGGTACAGCTCGACGTTGGCCGGGTTGCTGGTCTCCAGGATCGCCGGCAGGCCGTCGGCGGCGGCACGGGCCAGGCCGGCCCGCATGACGGCACGGCCCCAACCGCGTCCGGCGCTGTCGGGGTGGGTGCCCAGGACGCCGAGGTACCAGAACGGGAACGTCGGCAGCGCGGCGTGCACGGCGTCGTCGTAGCTCTGGACGCGGGCCAGCACGTCGGCGGGGTAGTGAGCGGCGAGCCCGCCCTGCGGTGACCCGGTCAGCGACCCCGCCGGTGGCTCCCAGATGGCGACCGACGCGCCCCCACCGAGCGTCCAGATCGACGACTGGTGCACGCGCTTGTCGAAGAGGTGCCCGAAGAAGGCGGCGGCGTATCGCGGATAGGTCTCCTCGTCGGGGAAGAGGCACCGCAGGATCGGATCCTTGACGAACGCGGCGACCAGCGAACGAACCACCGCGTCGCGGTCCGCTGGGGTGGCGATGGTGATCTCGGGCGTTGTCACAGCAGTCGACACTATCCGGAAAAGCGCCTTGACCCTGACACGGTGGCGGCCCCGAGACTGACCCCATGGACCTCGATGACTACCGGACACAGTCCCCCTACAGCGACCCCGGTCGACACGGAGGGCTCCTCGACGCCGTGGCGTCCGACATCCCCAGCGTGGCGGCGACCGCCCGCAACGTGATCGTCCACTACCGGGCCGGTGGAGTTGACCTGCCCGTCGACCGGCTCGACGAGGTGAACCGCCGCTGGGTGGACCGCATCCTCGACACCGACCAGTCCCGCTTTCCAGTGCCACTCACCGCTGAGCGCCCGGCGGTGGACCGGGTGGCCGGCTGCTGCCGGGACCACACACTGCTTTCCATCGCGATCCTTCGTCAGCACCGCATTCCCAGCCGCAGCCGGGTCGGCTTCGCCTCCTACTTCACCCCCGGCTGGCACCACGATCACGTGCTGGTGGAGTACTGGAACGGCGAACGCTGGGTCTGGGCCGACCCGGAGCTCGACCCGGCCGGCGACTGGCGGTTCGACGGCTACGACATCGACCCGACGGCAGGGCTCTTCGACTCGGCAGCGCGGGTGTGGTCGGCGTACCGGGCCGGGACGATCGATCCCGACGTCTACGGCGTGGCCCCCGACATGCCGGTCCACGGCGCCTGGTTCATCTACAACTACGTCCTGCACGAACTGGCCCATCGGCAGAAGGACGAGCTGCTGCTGTGGGACAGCTTCGGCGCGATGACCGACCACCTCGCCAACGCCGACCTCACGCTCGCCGACGAGATCGCCGCCCTGCTGCTCGAAGCCGACGACGGCGACGAGGCTGCGGAGAAGGCGCTCGCCGACCGGTACGCGACCGACAGCCGTCTGCGTCCCGGCGCTCAGGTACGCAGCTTCTCACCGGTCTCCGGCACTGTGAACACTGTCGATCTGTGCGTCAGCCGAAGGTGAAGGCGTACGCCTCGGCGCCGGGCTCGCCGAACGTGATCTCCAGGGTCCGCTCCCGGACCGCACCGTCCTGGCGGACGAGCTGGTAGAGCCGGCCGTCCTGGAGTACGCCGTTGCCGTGCTCGTCGACGTCGACGCCGTGTGACGGGCCGGGAGCGTCACCGTCGAGCAGCACGCGGAACGGGATCGACGCTCCCGCCCCGGGGGCCAGCACGAGATGCGCGTCGCGGGCGTGGAACCGGAAGGCGATGCCGCCGCCGGCCGCGTCCAGCACGACGTTCTCCGACCCGATCGTCCACTCCCCCGCCAGCGCCCACTGGTTCAGGCCGAGGCTCTCGGGCACCTGGTAGGCGCGGCGTTCGTCGAGCGCCGGGCCGTTCGGCGACGCGAAGTGTTCGCCGCGACTGAAACCGAGGTACGTCTCGGGCGTGCGCAGGTTGGTCCAGTCGGCCTCCGCCTCCGGGCCGAGCCCGCGGACGGGTACGGGTTCCCGCTCGATGCCGAGCAGTTGCTGGAGCACCCGCTCGGACTGCTCGTAGCGTCCCTCGCCGAAGTGCTCGTCGCGGATGACGCCGTCGGTGTCGACGAAGTAGAGCGCCGGCCAGTAGTGGTTGTCGAACGCACTCCAGATCGCGTAGTCGTTGTCGACCGCCACCGGGTAGTCGATCGAGCGGGCCGCGACCGCCCGCCGCACCCAGTCGACGTCGTGCTCGAATCCGAACTCCGGCGTGTGCACCCCGATGACGACCAGCCCGTCATCGCGGTAGGCCTGCGACCAGGCACGCACGTACGGCTCCTGGCGCAACCAGTTGATACAGGTCAGCGTCCAGAAGTTGACCAGGACGACGCGCCCACCCAGGTCGGCGGGGCCGAGTGGCTCGGAGTTGAGCCACTCGGCCGCCCCGTTCAGCGGGGGCAGGTGCACGGCCATCTAGCGCAGTGACCGGAAGGCGGTGCGAAGCTCTTCGGAGAAGATCTTCGGCTGCTCCCAGGCCGCGAAGTGCCCGCCCACGTCGAGCTTGTTGTAGTAGATGAGGTTGGAGTACGCCTGCTCGGCCCAGCTCTGCGGCGCCTCGTACAGCTCGTCGGGGAAGACGCTCACGGCGACCGGGACGTTCACGCCCTTGGCGGCGAAGAACGACAGCTTGTTCTCCGCGTACAGACGGGACGCGGAGATTGCGGTGTTCGTCAACCAGTAGAGCGAGATGTTGTCCAGGATGTCGTCGCGGGTGAGGCCCGCTTGGGCCCCATCGAAGACCTGCGCGATCAGGGCCAGACTCTTCGCGTCGTGGTCGAGCAGGAAGGACGCCAGGCCAACCGGAGAATCCGCCAGCCCGGTCAGCGTCTGCGGACGTGTCGCCATCATGAGGGCGTAGGCGACGTGCTTCCAGACGTAGTTGGCTTCCTCGGCGGCACGCATTTCGTCGTCGGAGAGGCCGGATGGCAGCGAGCCCATGGCGTTGTTCGCGCCGGTGGTGTCGCCCTGGAACAGCAGGTCGATCTCCGGTGGGATCGCACCGGGCATGTTGGTGTGAATGCCGAGCAGTTCCGGAGGTGCCTGGATGCCCATCTGGTCGACGATGACCGCACCCCAGTCGCCGCCCTGCGCGACGAACCGGTTGTAGCCGAGCCGCTTCATCAACTCCGTCCAGGCGGTCGCGATCTTCTGCGGGTTCCACCCCGACTCGGTCGGCTTGCCGGAGAAGCCGTGGCCGGGCAGCGAGGGGATGACCAGGTGGAAGGCGTCCGACTCGCTCCCGCCGTGCGCCGTCGGGTCGGTGAGCGGCTCGATGATCTTCATCTGCTCGATCACCGAGCCCGGCCACCCGTGGGTGACGATGAGCGGCAGCGCGTCCTCGTGCTTCGAGCGCACGTGGATGAAGTGGATGTCCACCCCGTCGATGGTGGTCATGAACTGCGGTACGGCGTTCAGCCGCGCCTCGACCTTGCGCCAGTCGTACTCTTTCTCCCAATAGCGGGCGACGGCCTGAATGGTCGCGAGTGGCACGCCCTGCGACTGGTCGTCCACAGTTTCCTTGTCCGGCCAGCGGGTGGCCTTGATGCGCCTCTTCAGGTCATCGAGGTCGGCCTGAGGAATGTCGACCGAGAACGGCCGAATCTCCGTGGTGCCGGGACGAGTCTTGGTTTTGACAGCCATGCGTGTTTCCTCTCCGTCTAGGTTTGCGCCTCGCGAGGAGAAATCATGGGTGAAAGGCTCTGCCCGGACTTATGTGCCAACGATGGGCACGCCGCCGCCATATCTCGGAGCCTAGAACGCCGCACCGGTTGCTCGTGGCGATACGAGCAGCCCTCTCATCCGTCAGCTCCGGGGGCGGCGACGGCGTGTTCGGCGGCGCGGCTGACCTGCTCCCAGCTCGCCCAGGTGTCCATCCGGCGGCGGGCGATGTCGAACGCCAGGTCGTACACCATGCTGCCGAGCAGGAGCCGCAGCGGCGGCTCGTCGCTGTCGACCAGTTGCAGCAGCGCCTCGGCGGCCAGACGGGGCTCGCTGTCGATCGAGCCTTCCGCCCACTGGCGCTCCAGTTCGGCGCGCAGTGGCGCGTAGGCGTCCATCGGGGTGGTGGCGCGCACGCTGGTGTAGAGGTCGGTCCAGTATCCGCCCGGCTGCACGATGCTGACAGTGATGTCGAAGGCCGCCGCCTCCATCGCCAGCGCCTCGCTCATGCCCTCCAGGGCGAACTTGCTCGCGCTGTAGAGGCCGGTGCTCGGGAAGCCGCCGAGCGCGGCGATGCTGGAGACCTGCACGATGTGGCCGGACCGCTGGGCGCGCAGGTGCGGCAGCACGGCCTGACTGACCCAGAGCGCGCCGAAGAGGTTGACCTCGAACTGGGCGCGCGCTTCGGCCTCGGTGAACTCTTCGATCATGCCCATGGACAGGGTTCCGGCGTTGTTGACGACGATGTCGAGCCGGCCGAAGTGCTCGACGGCGGTGTCCACTGCCGCGATGACCGCCGCGCGGTCGGTCACGTCGAGGGTCAGGGCCAGCAGCCGGTCGGCGTACTTCTCGTCGAAGTCGGCAGTGGCGATGGTCCGGGCGGCGGCGACCACCCGGTCACGCCGGTCGAGCGCGGCGTCGGCGAAGGCGCGGCCCAGGCCGCGGCTGGCACCGGTGATGAACCAGGTACGCATGTGCTCTCCAAGGATTTCAAGACGAGACGGTCCGTCTCGTGATGGACCGAGACTAGGCCTGCCACGCCGCCGCCGTCAAGACGAGACGGTTCGTCTCGTACGCTGGTATCGTTCTGCCCATGACGCCCAACACGGCCCGCCGGAGGGAGACCTCCCGGCGTGCCATCCTCACCGCGGCCTTCGACCTGCTTCAGGAAACGGGGTACGCGAAGCTCAGCATCGAGGGCATCGCCGCGCGGGCCGGCGTCGGCAAACAGACCATCTACCGCTGGTGGCCGTCGAAGGGCGCTGTCATCTTCGACGCCTTCCTCATGCTCAGCGAGGCCACCGAGGGTGGGCCGCCGACGCTGCCGGACACCGGAGACCTCGCGGCGGACCTGACAGTGGTGCTGCGCGCGACGGTCGAGGAGATGAACGACCCCCGGTACGAGCAACCAATGCGCGCGCTGGCCACCGAGATCGCGCTCGACCCCGAGCTGGCCGCGGCGTACGCCGAACGGTTGGACGGGCCGTTGAAAAAGGCCAAACGGCAGCGCCTGCGCAGCGCCCAGCAAGCCGGTCAGATCGCCGACGACATCGACCTCAACGTGGCGGTGGACATGATCTGGGGGCCGGTGCTCAACCGCTGGCTGCAACGCAGCGGGCCGCTCACCGCCGAGTACGCCGACCTGGTCGTCAGCACCGCCCTCAACGGATTGCGCCCCCGCCGATCCAGACAGTGACGATCGGTGGGACGGCTTTGCGCTGCCACAGCGCGGTGCGGCAACATCAGGCGCCGTGACGGCACCAGGCACGGCCCCCGACAACGACATCCCGGCCGGCGACGACGGCACGCCCCGGTCGAGTCGGCGGGTCAGACACTGGTTGGCCGGCGCCGGGGTCACCGCCCTGGCCGCCGTCCTGGGCATCACCCTCGCGGTTCGCGGCGGCGCCACCCCGGCCTGCGCCGCGCCGCCGACGGGCAACGTCATCCACAAGGGAACCGCCAGCTTCTACGACGCGGGCCGCTCCGGCGGCAACTGTTCCTTCCCGGGCCCGCCGGCGGACCGGCTCTACGTGGCCCTCGGCGCATCCCAGTACTCCGGATCGGCGGCCTGCGGCAGCTACCTGGAGGTGAGTGGCCCGAAGGGGAAGGTCCGGGTCATGGTGATGGACCAGTGCGGCGGCTGCGGGCCCAGCAAGATCGACCTGTCCACCGAGGCGTTCACCAGGATCGCCGACCGGTCGCAGGGCATCGCGCCCGTGACGTACCGGGCGGTGGTGAACCCGCCACTCGACGGAGGGCTCACCTTCCGGGTGAAGGGCGGCGCCTCGAAATACTGGTTCGCGGTGCAGGTCGGCAACCACGGCAACCCACTCCGCTCGGTCGAGGCGAAGGGACCGGGCGGCGGCTTCCGCAAGGCGGCCCGACAGAGCGACAACCACTGGACCATCGAGGGCGGGATCGGCCCCGGGCCATACAGCATCAGGGTCACCGACGTGTACGGACGCCAGGCGACCGCCACCGGCATCCGCATGGTCACCAAGCAGGTGCAACGCAGCACGGCCACCCTTGCCCAGGCTTCCCCCACGCCCAGCGGCTCACCCTCTGCCCCGCCCAGCCCCACCACCGCGCCCGCACCGACGCCGACGGAGTCAGTCGCACCGACGGCGACAGTCGAAGCGCTCGCGGGTGCCGCCGCTCCACTCGACCGCCCCCGCTGCTGACCGCCTGGTCTTGAGTGACCCGGTCCCGAACGGGAGACTCTGCGCCGGTCGTGCCCCGACGGAGTGCCGGGCGAGGACTACCTTCCCCGCTAGCGGCAGGCAGGTTGTCCGACGCCCCCTGAGGAGGGCTGCCATCCTCGCTGCCGCCCGCCCATACGAATCGCGGCTATCGAACGACCGCAGTCGCGTCGGAATTCACGACATTGGCGGCCAATGCCTGCGCCTTGGCCAGGCTCTTCGACAGAGAAAAGGTGTTCTTGATGCCATGGAAGGCGCGGGAAAAACCACCGTCGCCGAGTGCCTCCAGGTGGATCTCACGACGATCCCCGTAATCTGTCAGGTAAACCCGGACGCCCCATGCCCCCATGGCGCCCTTACGGGAGGCCAACAATGCCACGTCGGGCTGATGGCCTAGCTGATCAAGGGGGTTGTTGCTGACCGTCAAGGGTTCAATAGTGGCCTTGTGGCCGGCTAGCGCTACGTTGAGTATTGCCGCCGCCTCGGCTAGAGGGATTGCGGTCTCCACGATGACGGACTCGGTTTGCATGATGCGTCACGCCTCCTTTTGGGTCATCTCACGAGAGCGGCGATGTCGCAGCTAGCGACTCTGCCCGTTTTCCGCTGCCCGGCGCCGAGACTCGGCGACAAGGGCCTTCTGACGGTCTTCCTCTTCTTTCTTGCGAAGGCGATGCTGCTCTTCGGCGTACTTTTTCTGATCCTCTGCCCTGCGAACCTCGGCGTAGTTCGGCTGAGCAGGCGGGACGTCTGGCATAGCAGCTCCCTCTACGATGGAGTGTCTCTCGAAAGGACTATATCCGTCGAGTTCACAGTTCTAGCCAGCCCTTCGGTTTGCCCGCCCCACCTAACGTCGATCAACAGCGCCTTTTGATGTGCTTTACCAGCCTTCGGCAATTGACTGTCGGCTAGCCGACGCTCGACGGCGGACGCGTCCTGTTCTCGGGCCGTCGTCATTGTCAGCAGTGCGGACTCTGCCGGAACGCTTGTCGGACTCGTCGGTTAACGGGGGCGCTCACACAAGACGCCGGAACCGACGACGAGATCAGTCAAACCGACCCCTCGGGCCAGGACGGGGCGACCACCCAGCCGAGGGCTGCCGCGCTGCGTCGTGGCATGGCCGTCAACACCACACCGAAGCCGAGCGTCACGAGACCGACCGCATTCGCCAACTTGTCTGCGCGTCGTCGAGCCAGGTACCAGATCATCGCAGGTAGATCGACAGAGGAGCGTGGCGTGGATTCGTTGGACGTGGAGCTTTTCGCGGACTACCACCAGATCCACCACCTCACGAAGCCCTGCAGACGATGGAGCGGCTGCGCGTGCAGGTGTGGCCAGCCCCGAGTGAGGAGCCCGTCGTGTTGAAACGCTGGGTGGGCGAATCCGGGTTGCGTCAGGACAGGTAGCGGCCGAGTATCGCCGGGTGGATGCTGTCGTGCAGTGGGTTCGCACGTCGTGGACCAAGCGTTCGCGCGGCGGAGCCGAGGCGACCCGGCGTAACGCCGTACCGGTGGCGTTCGCCCTGCCGGCACGGGCCGCGCCGCTCGCCCACGAGGTGGACATGGCGGAGGCCGATGGGTTCGAGCCTCGCGAGGGCCTGCGACGCGTGTCGTACCGGAGCGATGTGCGTCTCCGGCTGGTGGACGGTCAACTCCGGGTTGAACTGCTCGCGTCGGCCTGGGGTAGGCCGCGGCGTGATCGCCGGCCGCCCGCGGTGCGACTCGCTCACGGCGAATGGCTGCGCTGGCAGATCAACTACCGCTTCACCGGGACGTCTGACGGCGCCTGGCTGTACCGCTTGGACACGCTCAACCTGGCACATGGCGCGGTTCCGGCCGACACCTTCCTCGGTGAACCGCCTCGATTCATCGACGAGCGCGCGCCTATCTGGTAGCTGCCGCCGCTGCGGCTCGTCCTTGGTACCCGCCGTACCATCTCACGATGATCTCGGAGACCTTCGATGCGCGCGGCGGGCTCACCTACGTTGACCGCCTCGACTTCACCCGAGGCAACCCCCTGAGAGCCGTCCGACGAATGGCCTGGCCGACAGTGCAGCTGCACGCCGACGGCAGCACGCTGACCTTCACGTCGCGCACCGGATCGGACACCCTGGAGCACTTTTACGTGGCCGCGCTGGCGCACCATCCGTTTCACCGACGGTTCCCGCTGCCGGCGACCGCCGTCTGGTTCGACGTCGAGGGACGCGACCAGATCCTGCTCTTCTGGACTCCCCGCGCGGGCGCGGTCCTGCGCGCACTCGACAAGCTGGGCTGGGACGCCGAACAGCCCGAGCCTTGGACCCCGTACGTCTGAGCTGGTGGTCGGGCGGTAGCCCACCAACCTGGCGGCCCGTCTTCGTCACCGTGCGCAGCGACGCCTGCCGGACGAGTACGGCAGGTGACGAAAGAGAGAAGGGACACCCTCCGAGGCCCGTTGACATGCGTTTCGAGCGAGTGACAGCGTTGTCATCGACTCATTTCCTCCATTTGAGACGAGGAGCGCATCTTGCTCTATCGGAACTCACCCCGCCGTAGCGCGACAGCAGTCGCCGCAGTCGGCATTCTCATCACGGGGCTGGCGCTCGCCCCGTCCGCGCCGGCCCAGGCCAGTCGCCACCGGGCGCAAGACGGAGCCGTACGGTCGGGTGACGCACGTTTCGAAGTGCTGTCCCCGACCCTGATCCGCACCGAGTACCAGAAGGACGGCAGGTTCACCGACGCCGCCACGTTCAACGCCATCGGGCGCGATGACTTCCCCCGTACGCGTTTCACCAAGCACGTCGACCACGGCTGGCTCACCCTCGACACCGGCGCGATGACGTTGCGTTACCGGGTCGGCTCGGGCGCGTTCACCGCCGATAACCTCACGGTGCAGCTCAAGGCCGGCAAGCAGACCGTGCAGGGGCAACCGTGGGCCGGCCACACCGCCCCGGCCTGCGCGTTCGGCGCGCTCTGCGAGGCCGAATCGCTGCAGTTGAACGGGCCCGGTGTGGCCACCGACCACAGGGGATTCACCGGACGCGGCTTCGCGGCCGGCTTCGCCTCGTCCGGCGACTCGATCAAATTCGCGCTCGACGCTCCCGAGGGCGGCACAAAGCAGCTCGCCGTCCGCTACGCCAACAGCACCGGCGGCGACGGCCAGAACGTGGACCGCACCCTTACTGTTCAGGTCGACGGCGACGCCGGCCACACGCTGACGCTGCCGCCCATCGCAAACTGGGACACCTGGGGCCTGGCCAACGTGCCGGTCGACCTCACCGCGGGCCGGCACGAGATCAGCGTCGTACGGGGTCCCAACGACTCCGGCAACGTGAATGTCGACAGCCTCGCGGTGGTCAACCCGGGCGATTCGTTCCCGGCGCCGACCCCGCCCCAGCCGCAGCCCCTGCGGTTCGGCACGCTGGGAGAGGCCGAGACCGGCGCGCTGACCGGCGGCGCGAGGCCCGCGAACGACCACAACGGCGCTTCCGGTACGGGATTCCTGGCCGGCCTGGAGAGCACCACGTCCGCCGACGCGCTCACCGTGACGGATGTTCCGTCCGCCGGTGACTACCAGGTGCAGATCCGGTACGCCAACGGCCAGGCCGGTGCCCAGCCGAGCCAGACGCGCACCATGTCGGTCACCGCGGGAACGGCGGCGCCGGTCACGGCGACCCTTCCGCCGACCAGCGGGTGGGACTACTGGAACACCGTTTCCGTCCCGGTCCACCTCGACCGAGGCACCAACACCGTGACGCTGGGCTGCCCCACGGACGCCAGTTGCAACGTCAACGTGGACACGGTCGCCGTCACGAGCAAGGGCTCCCCGCTGCTCGCCCCGCACGCGCCGCTCGGCGGCTACCGCCGGGGCCTGGACGGCGTGACCGGTTCCGCCCTCACCGCTCCGGGCCTGCTCTACCAGGACGGCTGGTACCTGCTCGACGACTCGGCCTCGGCCCTGAGCACCACCAAGCCCCGGCCCGCCGCCAAGCAGGACGGCTACGTCTTCGCGTACGGGCAGGACTTCACCCGTGCTTTGAAGGACCTGTCGACCCTGACCGGGCCCACGAAGCTACTGCCGAAGTGGGCGTACGGGGTGTGGTACTCCGAGTACTACGACCGCACCGCCACCGAGTTCCAGAACCTGGTGACCCGGGCCAAGGCCGAGGGTGTCCCGCTGGACGTGCTCGTCCTCGACACCGACGTCAAGGCGCCGGACAAGTGGAACGGCTGGAGCATCGACCCCACCCGCATCCCCGACCCGACGGCGTTCTTCGACTGGGCCAGGAAGCAGGGCCTGCACACCGGCATCAACATCCACCCGAGCATCCTCGGCTCGGACCCGAAGTTCGCGCAGGCGCAGGCCACCGCGAAGGGCAAGCTACAGCGCGTCGGCTGCAACGGCGGCCCCGACTGCTACGCGTTCGACTTCGGCGACCCGGACCAGCTCACTGCGTACATGCAGCTCCACGACGGGATGATCCCGAAGGGCACCAAGGGCCCGGACCTCTGGTGGCTGGACTGGTGCTGCGACAACACGAAGTCCTCGCTCGCCGGAGTGACCGCCGACGCGTGGATCAACCAGCAGTACGCCGACAAGACCGGCTTCGCGTTCTCCCGGGCGTACGGCTCGTTGCAGGCCGGCGGCTACAGCAGCCCGACCCCGGTGTCGACCGGGCCGTGGGCCGACAAGCGCACCACGCTGCACTTCACCGGCGACACCACCTCCGACTGGTCAACGCTGCAGATGGAGGTCGGCTACACGCCGGGCGAGTCGGCCGCGACCGGGCTGGCCGCGGTCAGCCACGACATCGGCGGGCACACCGGCGGCCTCCAGGAGCCGGGCACCGAACCGGGCAGCACCAAGCTGCCCGACGACCTCTACGCCCGGTGGGTGCAGTTCGGCACGTTCCAGCCGATCGACCGGCTGCACTCCAATCACAGCGACCGGCTGCCCTGGCAGTACGGCCCGGAGGCGAACGCGTCGGCCAAGAAGTTCCTGAACCTGCGGGAAAAGCTGCTGCCGTACACCTACGCCGCCGCCAAGGAGGCCACCCGCACGGGTACGCCCATCGTCCGCTCGATGTACCTGGCCTACCCGAATGAGCAGGCCGCGTACGCCACCGCCGGTTCGCAGTACCTCTACGGCCCGGACTACCTGGTGGCACCGGTGACGACGCCAGGCACCACCGCCACCACGTCGGTGTGGTTCCCGCCGGGCAACAGCTGGACCGACATCTTCACCGGGAAGACGTACCGGGGCGGCACCACGCAGAACATCACCACCACGCTGGACACCATGCCGGTGTTCAAGAAGCACTAGAGCCTGCTTGCAGGGATCCGGACACCGGCCGGGTGGGGCAACCCACCCGGCCGGTTCGTTGGCTAGTCCCTTTGAGCATCTCTTTCTCAGCATCGATGTGCCGGCGAGGCCGGCGGACCTGGACCTCACCGGACTAAGGCGGGAGCCCGCGGCCGAGCGTCACGCTGGGCCGCAGGTAGTTGGTCCACGACGCTTCAGTCCATCTCGCAGAACGGTGGGTTGCCGGAAGTGATCCCCAGGTCTTCGCAATGGAAGGCGCTGCCCTGGCTGTGGTACCGCCAGCCCCCGCCGGCCCTGTAGTGGAACAGGTAGACGCCGTCGCCGGTGATCGGACCGTCCGGTTCGGCCGTCGCCCAGGCCCGCCAGCAACTGACGCTCGACGGCACGAAATACCAATCCTTAGGCAGCTTCACCAGTTTCTCTAGGGTCTTCGCCGAGGGACAGTCGGGATACTGGGGTCGGTTACTGGTTCGCGTGGATGAGGGCGTCGACGACGACGGCGGCGTCGTGCTCGGCGTCGACGACGGCGTCGTGCTCGGAGTCGCGGAGGTCGGGGCGACGCTGGGTGCCGGCGGCTGGGTCGCGACCGGAGTCGACGGTCCCGGCCGGTTGACGGTGGCAAAGGTGACCGGGGCGCCGATGGCGAGCACCACCGCGGCGGCGCCGGTGGTGAACGCGGTACGCCGTTGCGACTGCCGCGACTTGCGCAGGGCGCGTTCGTACATGTCGGTTCTGCCGCCGTGCTCGGCCAGATCGGACATGGCCTGACGCATCGGCCCGAGGTTGTCGGTCATCAGGCTTCCTCCATCACGGCCGAGAGGAGGTTGGGTGCCATCTCTCGCATGCGGGCCAGCGCCTTGCTGGTCTGGCTCTTGATCGTGCCAACTGAGCAGTTCAGCAGATCCGCGGCCTCGGCCTCGCTGCGGTCCTCGAAGAACCGCAACACGAGCACGGCGCGTTGCCTCCGGGTGAGTTGGGCAAGGGCCTTGTGCAGCGCGAGCTTGAGATCGGTACGCCGGGCGTGGTCACTGCCGGGCTGCGCCATGTCGGTGAGATCGCCCGGCATGGACTCGGCTACCTTGCGGCGCCGCCACCAGCTCACATGCTGGTGGTACATGGCCGTGCGGGTGTAAGCCTCGAAGTGTCCGAGATCATCCAGCCGGTTTCGGCCTCGATGAGTGCGGGCCAGCGCATCCTGTACCAGATCCTCGGCGAGGTGCCGGTCACCGGTCAGCAGGAACGCCGTCCGCAGCAGCGCGGGCGACCGGGTCTGGACGAACTCGCGAAAAAGCTCGTCTATGGAGTTCGACATGCTCCGCTCGTGCCCCCCGTGTGCCGAAATTCGTTCCGGCGGCGCTGTCCGTCGATGCGGCCCGGGCCGACTATGCCGTATACCGTCGCCGGTACGGACCAGCGCGCTACCCTCGGTCACCATGGCTTAGGGATACTGGCAGAACGGCGCAGGCTCGTTGATACCGAGATCCTTACAGTCGTAAGCGCTGCCCTGGCTGTGGTACCGCCAGCCCGCGCCGGCCTTGTATTGGAACAGGTAGACGCCGTCGCCGGTGCTCGGACCGTCCGGCTCGGCCGTCGCCCATCCCTTCCAGCACTCCACGCTCGACGGAACGAAATACCAGCCCTTCGGCAGTGCTACCAGTTTCGCGAGGGCCTTCGCCGAGGGACACGTGACGCTCCCGGCCGTACGGTCCGACGCCTTCGCAGCCACAGCGGGCGAAGTGGCTGGGGCCACCTCAACCGGAGCAGCCGAAGTGGGAGTCGACGTAGCGGCGGGCGGAGCAGCGGCGGGCGGCGTAGGAGACGACGTGGAACTACAAGCGGCAAGTCCGAACAGGACGGTGGCGACGGGTAACAGCGAACGTAGACGCGTAGACATCTCAGGTCCTCCGGATCGTGGCTGTCTTGGCTTACATCCGGGTACATGCGATCCACCACCCGCAGGTTGCCGCCGATCCGAAAAACTTCAAGAAACTCGGCGGCTCCGGACCCACTGGCGACAGCCGGTCGTCCGGGGTCGATCATCTGCTTGGCCCCGTCCTGCTTGATCAAGCACGCCAGATGATCCGCCGAGTCCCCCGGCAGGTGTCAACCATCAGAATCGGCAGCACGCGGCTGTCCGTGGGCCGTCTGGGCCGCCGCCGGGCCGTCTAGCGCCGACCAATGACGACCAGCAGCATCTGGCGAAACAGTAGGTCGGCCCCGCGTGATGGCGGCCGACCTGGTGGGCGACGGACGAGTCGACCTGTACGCCGGATTGTGAAAGGTATACGCACCCCGAGTAGGCGCTTCACCCTTCTGACGCCCTCTCAGGGCGTCGCCAGGGCGTCAGGCGTGGGAAGTGTCGTCACCTGCGAGGCCTCTCAGATGCACTCGCTTCTTGGCCATGTTGTAGGCCCATGCATAGGTGGAGACCTTGCGATCAACCCCGAAATGCTTGCCGGTCGCCTGCTCTAGGACGACATAGAAATCATCAAGCACCCGAGTCCAGGCGAGCCCTTCAAAGTCACTTTCCACCCAACCGTACAGCTCGACCAACTCGCGCTTGATCTGCTCAAAGAATGTGGCCGGAGAGCGAACCACCTCAGGGCCCGGATCTGGAATCAACGCGGGTGCTGCTTTATGCATGATCGCAAGGCGCTTTCCCGCCTCCTTTTCGCAGGCATAGTCGATCCAATTCCAGAAGGATTCCGCATCGATCACGTCAGGTGCTTGCCGATGATGCTCCTCGCAGAGAGGGGCGAAGTTTCGGACATCGTTCGAACCACCTAAGCCATCCGGAACGGCGTGAGCACGATGAACCGGCGTCGACCAGCAGATTATGCAGGCCGCTTCCTTCACTCCGAGATAGTCGGCGATCCTCGACAGCGGCGGCCTTGTCCTGCGACCATCTTGCACCCGCCCTCTAACTCGCATTTTCAGGTCAAGCAACTCGTCCGGACGCTCGTCGGGGTCTCTGACCTCCAAGACTTCAGGAACGTCCTTCCGCTGCCCCTCGGGATTTCGAAATGTCCCGAGCGGCGTGTGAACCTCTGTAAGATAAGGCATCAGGAAGCCCGCCAAGAACTCTTTAATAATTTCGTATGCATCTCGATCGTAACCGCCCGCGTCGTTTTTGTGCCCCTGAACATCCAGGTACAAGTATCGCTTCTTGCGGGGTTGAGTTCGAGCAGCGAATGCCACGATTTCCACCAAACGCTGCGCGCAGCGCTCGAAATTATCCTCGACGCGCATGTCGTAATACAGCGCTATTCCTTGTTGGCCGCGACTTGGGTTCTTCTTCTTCCGGCGAGACCGAGGCATAGGCGGAGACTACAAGGCACCCCTGACGGCCCAGCGCCTCACGCCGTGACGCTGGTTCCTCATTGCCCCCGAGCCGCTGAGAAGAGGCTGTCGATCGCATTGCGGGTGCGTTCCTCGCTGGCCGGCACCAGGTGCGTGTAGACCCGGAGCGTGAAGCCCGGATCGGCGTGCCCGAGGTACGACGCCAGGGCCTTGATGCTCTCCCCCGCGTCGAGCAGCGACGAGGCGTAGAAATGGCGCAGCGCGTGCATGCCGGGTTCCCGGGTCGGCGTGATGCCGGCCGTCCGTACGGCGGGGCCAACTCCTGTCGTCGAAGGTGTGCCGGTTGATCGCACCCCGCCGAGTGGTGGTGAACAGCAGCGGCACCGTCACCCGCTCCTCATCGGCCGGGTTCTCCCACGGCAGGGTGAGCGCCACCGAATCGCAGTCCTTGATGTGCTGACGCAGCACCAGGGCGACGGAGTCGGGCAGCGGCACCTGGCGGTCCTGGTCGTTCTTAGGCAGGCCGAAGACGAGCCGGGAGCGGACGAGCTTGACCTGACGCGAGACGTGCACCCATCCCGCGTCAAGGTCGATGTCGTCAACACCGAGCCCCAGGATCTCGCCTTGGCGCAGCCCGCAGCCGGCACCCAGGTCGACCATCGCACGGTACCGCTGGGCGAGGCCACCGCAGGCGGGGGCCTGCCCGGGTTGCACGCGCCGCATCCCCACCCCGGCCTCAGACCCGCCTACCGTGGACTGCTAGGCGTCAATATAGCCTTGACGAGCCGTGCCAAGGTTGAGTGATGTCAGCATTCTGGGCAGGTGTCGTCAGTTCCCTCGTGGGTGCTGTTATCGGTGGCGCGTTCACCGCTTTTGGGGCTTGGCTGCAAGGACGCTCAGCTTTTCGAACTGCTATCGCCCAGGTTGACCTAGCACATGAACGGCAAGTCGCATTTGCCAGAAATCAGGCGAGCTACGATGCGTTGAATCAGCTTTCTCGCTTGATCTACAAAGCTGGACGTGCATTCGACGAAGCTAGCAGAATACATAGCGACTATCACGATCAGCGAAATGTGAGATTTCTTGATGACGAAACCCTCGGAATGCGCCTCGCTGCCAAGGAGGTCGAAGAGGCGATAAGTGTTCACGAAACTCACTACCCAAGTGTAGTTATTAAAGCACTCGATAAGGGGATCGTTTTTTACGGACTACATACCCACAGGGGGTGGAAGGAATTTTTGACCGCGAAGCCCAGCAGTGAATATTTTTGCTGCGGATACGCGGAGAGGGTCGAATTTTTGGGGGAGCATTGCTATGACCTGCAGTCCTGGGTTCAAGAAGTGAGATTGGAGGTCTTGGCGGGCAATTCCGAATCACGCATCCTTAATGAGGACTTCGAAACTTTCTTGGCGAAAAAATGGCCGCAGGAGGCCGAATCAAAAGATGATAAGGGCTGATTTCTCACCAGTTGACGTAGTGGAGTCAGGTGACTAGATAGAGGCACGGAGCCTGCCGGGGCACACACGGGGCACAAAGCAGCGAAACGTCGGCAACGAGCCATCAACACCGTGAGCCCCGGAACGAGCGTATGCAGCGCGCCGGCCAGGCCGCCGCAGGTCACCTGCGAGCCGGTCTAAGTTCCGCTTCAACGTCTGACGCTTGGGCCTAACTAGGTTTTGGTCCCAGGACCGCCATCACGGCCTGATACCGCTGTTCCACGATCGACATCTCCACCAGTGCCGATCTCGGCTCCCAGATCGAGTCCTACCGCAACAACACGCGATCAAGAAGCCAAACGGTGATCATGTCAAGCATCAGGTGGGACGCGAGTGTCAAGCATCAGCCGTGACGGGACATCCGTGAGCAGTGTTGTTACTGCCGATTTCCTCTGTTCTGGATCAAGGCACCGCGCTCCGCGCGGGTGCGGGGCGGCAAGCCCGGCCGGCGGTGAGCCACCGACAGCCGCCGGGAAACCGCCCCACAGTCGGATCTCAGCTCAGCGCGAGTTCGTCTGGGAAGCGCTCGTGAAGCGCGACGACCACATGCCGCAGGCAGTAATCGAGGCTGTGGCCGTCGACCCTTATCGCCGCACCATCGAGCCGCTGACCCGAGATCACCACGGTCCAGGGCTTGCGCTCCCGCTCCCCGTCAATCTTGACCAGCCCGACCAGACCCATCTCCCCCAGGTGCTCCAGCAGCTCCGGCACGCACTCATCCCACCTCATCCACGAATGGGACCACCAAAACCGCTACGGAAGCCAGCGAGTCGGCCGCGGCCGTGTGTCGGGGCTTCCGGCTGCCCGACTGAGCCGGCGCTCAGGGCGTCTCCAGGGCGTCAGGGCGCAGTCAGGGCGTCAAACGCCGCTTAATGTTGACCATGAACGACCATCGACACCCGAACATAGATCCAGATCAGAACCTTGATCAGGTTTCTGAGCTGGTGGGCGACGGACGAGTCGACCTGTACGCCGGATTCAGTGCGCGGCGCGTACCCCGAGGGGTTTGCGCCGGCGGCGGCCATCCATCTCGGCCTGCCGTTGCCGGCAGGCTCCAGCGGCCTACCCGCAGACATCGGGCGGGCAGCCCTCAAGCGTCTGCGCCGGGTCGTCATCTTGCGGTGACGGCCCTTGCTTGGCCTTGCTCCGGGTGGGGTTTACCGAGCCACCCCGGTCACCCGGGGTGCTGGTGGGCTCTTACCCCACCGTTTCACCCTTACCGTCCCCGTTGGGGTCGGCGGTCTGTTTTCTGTGGCACTTTCCCGCGGGTCGCCCCGGGTTGCCGTTAACAACCACCCTGCCCTGTGGAGTCCGGACGTTCCTCGGCGGCGGGCCGAAGCCCGCCGACGCGGCCGCCCGGTCGACTCGTCCGTCGCGCTCTCATCCTAACGACGAGCATGCTGCGGGTATTGCCGCCCCGCCCGGGCAAGATCGCGCTGCTCACGGACGATCCGGCGAATGCGTGCCGTAGGGCAACGGCTAGCCTCGTGGGGCTATGGATCTCTCCCACGCCGCGCTGCTGCTCGCCGCCGGTCTCGCCGCTGGCACTGTCAACGCGGTGGCCGGTGGCGGTTCGTTGATCACCTTCCCGGCGATGATCGCGATCGGGTTGCCCCCGGTGCCGGCGAACGTCAGCAACTCCGTCGCCGTCTTCCCCGGGTACCTGGCCAGCGTGGCGGGCAGCCGGCAGGACCTGCCGAGACCCCGCGCGCTGGCCACGCTGGTGCCCACCACCATCGTGGGCACGATCCTCGGAGCGTTGCTGCTGCTGGCCACTCCGGCCCGCGCATTCGAGCTGGTCGTACCCTTTCTGGTCCTCGGCGCGACGGCGGTCCTGGCCTTCCAGGACCCGCTGCGCCGGCTGGTCGGTCATCCCAGGGACCTGTCGCCACGCCGGCGGACGATCGCGGTGCAGACGATGGTCGCGCTCGGTGCGGTGTACGGCGGTTACTTCGGTGCGGCGCTCGGGGTGATGCTGGTGGCCGGGCTGGCCCTGGTGCTGGACGCGACCCTGGCCCGGGTGAGCGCGATCAAGAATCTGCTGTCGGCGGTGGTGGGGTTCACGACGCTCGTGGTGTTCGCCCTGTTCGGCCCCTTGAACTGGGCGGCGGTCGCGGTGGTCGCGCCGGCCACCCTGATTGGGGGGTACGCGGGCGCCCGGCTCGTCCGCCGGCTGCCGTCGGTGGTGCTCAAGACGGTGATCGTGGTGTTCGGTACGACGATCGGCCTCTACCTGCTCTGGCGCGCCCTGAACTGACGCCGCCCGGCCCGCAAACACCGACGCGCCATCCAAGATCCAAGCAACTTCAGGGAAAGTGCTGCCTCAGCGGGCAGCGAGGCAGCACTTTCCCCGAAACTGCGCGGATCTTGGGTGGCGCATCGCGGAGCGGCAGGGCCGGGACCGGGACGGTCAGTAGGCCTCGCCTACCGGCTCCTCGGCGCTGTGTTCGGTCTTCGCGGCGGCGCGGTTCCAGCGGGACCAGAGGACCCGCTCGCCGTAGCCGGCGGCCATCAGGTGCGCGAAGGCCAGGTAGACGAGCACGCCGACGGCGAGCACCCCGAAGCCGACCCAGAACGGCAGCGACAGCGACTGCTCGGCGAGCTTGCCGGAGATGATCGGTGCCGGCGCGGCGGCGCCCCAGCGGACCAGGTTGAACGCGCCGGTGGCGACGCGCCGGTCGCTGGAGCCGAGGCCGAGCGCCAGGTCGGTGAGGTTGGCGTTGGCCAGCCCCATGCAGAGCCCGGCGAGCACCAGCACCACGAGCGCCTCGGTGGTGCTGGTGGAGGTGGCGAAGAGGACCATGCAGACCAGCAGCCCGGCGATGGCCACGCCGACGGTCTGTACCGCGCCGATGCGGTGGGCCAGCCGGTGACCGATCACCATGATGCCGGCGGCCAGGCCGAGCCCCCAGCCGGTGAAGGCGAGCCCCAGCGGGATGACGTCCAGGCCGAGGAAGAGCGGCGTGTAGCCGAGCACCACAAAGAACACGAAGTTGTACGCGGCGGTCACCACACAGAGGGCGATGAACGCCGGTCGGCGGTAGGTGGCGAAGATCTGGCCGACGCGTACCGGGGCCTGCCGGTTGGTGGGCTCGCGAAGTTTGCGGGACGCCACGCCGAGGGCGAGGACCATGAAGACGCCGCAGACGAAGAACGGCAGCCGCCAGCTGACCTCACCGAGCAGGCCACCGATGAGCGGTCCGACGGCGAAGCCGAGACCGAGGGCGGTTTCGAAGAGGCCCACCACCCATTCCCGGTCGACGGCCAGGTTGACCAGCACCACCATGGCGGTGGCGAAGAACATCGCGTTGCCCAGCCCCCAGACGCCGCGCAGCACGGAGAGCTGCACGATGTTGTCGCTGAACGAGGCGAGGATCGCGGCGAGGCCGACCACGGAGACGCCGGTGATGAGCACCGGCTTGAAGCCGAACCGGCCACTGGCCAGCGTCGCCGGGATCATGCCAAGGGCCATGACCGCGATGTACGCGGTGAACAGCAGCTCGACCTGCCATGCGGTGACTCCGATCGCCTCGCCGATGGCGGGCAGGATCGGGTCGACGACGGCGATGCCGGCGATGGCGAGGAAGGCCACCAGCGTGGTGGCGTAGATGGCACTGCGGTTCGGTTCGGAACGCCGATCCACTCCGACTCCTCAGATAGCTGTATCGTACAGGTACTTATTCTGTATCATACAGCTATGAGCGACGACCATGACGAGAGCACCCTCGGCCGGATCGAGACCGAGGTGGCCCTGCTGATGCGCTTCGGCGAGGCCACCCGGCGGGCCACCGGCACCGCCGAGCACCGGGTGCTGGACCGCGCGGCGTACGTCATCCTGCGCCACCTGGCCGACGCCGGCCCGCAGAACGTCTCGGCGCTCGCCGCCCGACTCAACCTGGACGGCTCGACAGTCACCCGACAGGTCTCCGCGCTTCAGCGCGACGGCCTGATCACCCGTACCCCGGACCCGTCCGACGGCCGCGGCACTGTCATCTCCCCCACCCCGGCCGGTCTGCAACGGATGGCCGCCGTCCAGGCCGCCCGCACCCGGCTCTACGGCGACATGCTGGCCGACTGGAGCCCCGAGGACCGCTCCACCCTGGCAGCCCTGCTGGGCCGCCTCAACCAGGCCCTGATAAGCCGCAACCGCCCCCGCTAACCCAGTCAGGTGGCGTGGCCCCCGTCGCCGAATCCACCAAGATCGCGCAAGATCCTTGTTGTAGTGGCATCCCGCGCGGTCCGACACCACTACAACAAGGATCGAGCATGATCTTGGCGGCAAAGCCGGCAAAACCGCCCGGCCCACCGGAGCCGCCAGCCCACCGGGCCCCGCCACGGCCACCAGGCCCCGCCACGGCCGTCGGCGAGGCCAGGCGGTGCCTGAATCGTCTGCGACATCAGCTCTACAGCGTCCGGCGGACGCACCACACGGCCGCCACGGCGGAACAGGTACGCCCGGGCACCGACCGACGTCGGCGCCCAGGCGTACCCGAGGTCAGGCGACCGGTTCGCGGGCCGAGTCGGCGTCGCGGTCGGTGCCCGGGGTGACCCGGGGGTCGCCCTCGTCGGCGAAGTAGTCGTCCGGCTCGGTGCCGTCGACTCCTTCCTCGACCTTCGCGGCCCGCAGCGCCAGCGTCACCAGCGCCGCGACGGCCAGGTTGACCGCCACCGCCACGATGCCGACGTAGATCGTCCGGGTGGTGTCGAACCCGAACTCCGACAGCGGGAACGCCGAGCCGCCGAAGTGCTTCCGGGTCGGGCTGGCCACCTGGTAGAGCATCCACATGCCCAACCCCATGCCGGCCACCCAGCCGACGATCAGGCCGGTGCGGTGGAACCAGCGGGTGTAGAGGCCCAGCGCCACCGCCGGCAGCGTCTGCAGGATGATCACGCCACCGATCAGCTGGAGGTCGATGGAGAACTGCGGGTCGAGGAAGACGATGCAGGCCACCGCGCCGACCTTCACCACCAGTGAGGTGATCTTCGAGACGGTCGCCTCCTGGGCCGGGGAGGCGTCCCGCTTCAGGTACTCCTTGTAGATGTTGCGGGTGAACAGGTTCGCCGCAGCGATCGACATGATCGCCGCGGGCACCAGCGCGCCGATGCCGATCGCCGCGTACGCGACACCGGCGAACCAGTCCGGGAACTGCTGGTCGAACAGCAACGGCACGACGGTGTTGCTGTCGACAGTGCCCTCCTTGGCACCGGGCAGCGGCTTCACGCCAGCGGCGATGGCCATGTAGCCGAGCAGCGCGATCAACCCGAGCAGCAGGCTGTACGCGGGCAGCGCCGACATGTTCCGCTTGATCACGTCGCGGTTCCTGCTGGCCAGCACACCGGTGATGCTGTGCGGGTAGAGGAACAGCGCCAACGCCGAGCCGAGCGCCAGCGTCACGTACTGAAGCTGGTTGTTGCCGTTGAGCAGGATGCCGTCGTTCGGGTTGGGCGAGGCGTCGAACTTCGCGTCCGCGGCGGCGAAGATGTCACCCCAGCCGCCCAGCTTGTACGGCAGGTAGATGACCGCCACCAGGATCACGATGTAGATCAGGCTGTCCTTGACGAACGCGATCAGCGCTGGCGCGCGCAACCCCGACTGGTACGTGTAGGCGGCCAGGATGGCGAACGCGATGATGATCGGCAGGTGCCGGGCCAGCGCGTTGTCGCCGGTGACGCCCATCGTCTTGAGCACCGCCTCGATGCCGATCAGCTGCAACGCGATGTACGGCATGGTGGCGACGATGCCGGTGATCGCGATCAGCAGCGCCAGCACCGGCGAGTCGAACCTGTTGCGGACGAAGTCGGCAGGCGTGACGAACCCGTGCCGGTGCGACACCGACCAGAGCCGCACCAGCACCAGGAAGACCAGCGGGTAGATGACGATGGTGTACGGCACGGCGAAGAACCCGGCCGCGCCGGCACCGAACATCAACGCCGGCACCGCCACGAAGGTGTACGCGGTGTAGAGGTCACCGCCGACCAGGAACCAGGTGATCCAGCCGCCGAAGCTCCGCCCGCCCAGCCCCCACTCGTCCAGGTGCGCCATGTCCTTCGGTGCCCGCCACCGGGCGGCCACGAAGCCCATCACGCTGACCAGAAGGAACAGCAGGGAGAAGACGATGATCTCGGTGAGATGGTCGCGCCACATCAGCGGCCTCCCCGCTTCTTCGTCATCTGGTAGACCAACGTGGTGGTGCCGACGCCGAGCAGGATGAAGGCCAGTTGCAGCCAGTAGAAGCGCGGGAAGCCGAAGACCCGGGGCGAGTCGCCATTGAAGAACGCCGGGATCAGCGGCACCACGATGGGGATGAAGAGCAACCAGTTCCAGGGGCTGTGGTCCTTCGCCCTGGACGGCGCCGTGGTGGGCGCCTCCGGTTCGGGTGCAGTCATCTGACACACCTCCGGGGAGTCGAGGCATTGGCTGTAACGGCCGGAGGCTACGACTCTGTGATGGCGGTCACCTGACCCGCCCGGAGGGTGCTGCGCCGAACGGCCGGCCGGCTGCGCCGAACGGCGCGGCCGACCGGCCCTACCAACGAAGGGTGCGGCGGCTCAGTCGAGGCTGGCGAGGTGGGCGGTGTCGTTGACAGTGCGCACTGCCACGCCGCCGTCGGGCCACATGTCGAGCACCGAGATGCCGGCCGCGTCCAGGAAGAGCCGGTGCAGGAAACCGTCGCCGGCCGCGAGGGCGTCGCGCAGCATCAGCTTGATCGGCGAGACGTGCGAGACGACCACCACTGTCTCACCTGGGTACGCGGTGAGCAGCCCGCTGATGACGCGGTGCGCGCGTTCGGCGACCTGGGTGAACGACTCCCCGTCCGGCGGCGCGATCCGGGGTGAGGCGAGCCAGGCGTCCATCTCCCCCGGCCACTGCTGGCGTACCTCGGCGAAGGTGCGCCCCTCCCACTGGCCGAAGTCGCACTCGATCAGGTCGTCCTCGGTGCGGACCGGCACGTCACCGCCGAGCGCCTCGGCGATCGACGCCGCGGTGGCCGTACACCGGGACAACGGTGAGCTGAGCACGGCCGCGACGGACGGGGCCAGCTCGGCCACCCGGGTGCCGGTGGCGCGGGCCTGGGCCCGGCCACGCTCGGAGAGCGGCACGTCGCCGCGCCCGGAGTAGCGCCGCTGCTCGGTGTACGGGGTCTCGCCGTGCCGGACCAGGATGAGCCGGGTGGCGGTGAAGGTCGGCCGTGGCTCCCAGGAGGCTGGCGCGGTCGCCGGGTCGCTGCCGATGATCGGGGCGGCGGGCGTCGTCGAGGGCTGGCCGGCGGCCGCAGTCGTCGCAGGACGGGCGGGGGCCGCGGTCGCCGACGGACGGCCCGCGGCGGCGTCCATGGCGGCGTTGGCGAGGGCGTCGGCGTGCCGGTTCTGCTCGCGCGGAATCCAGCTGAACCGGACCGCTGTGAACCGGCCCACCAGCGCGGCGGCCTGGGCGGCGAGGGGCCGCAGGCCGGGGTGCTTGATCTGCCACCGGCCGCACATCTGCTCGACCACCAGCTTGGAGTCCATCCGGACGTCCACCTCGGCGGCGCCCAGCTCGGCGGCGGCGGTCAACCCGGCGATCAGGCCCTGGTACTCGGCGACGTTGTTGGTGGCCGTGCCGAGCGACTCGGAGCGCTCGGCGAGCACCTCGCCGGTCTCCGGGTCGCGGACCACCGCGCCGTAGCCGGCGGGGCCGGGGTTGCCCCGGGACCCACCGTCGGCCTCCATGGAGACCACGCGCGGCGCCACGACCTACAGGCCCGACTCGTTGGTGCGGACCATGATCCGTCGGCAGTCCTCGCAGCGGACCACGTCGTCGGGGGCGGCCTTGCGGATCCGGGCCAGGTCGGCGCCGGACAGGTCCAGGCGGCACCCGCCGCAGCGGCCCCCGGTGAGCAGGGCGGCACCCAACCCGGTGTCCTCGCGGATCTTGTCGTACAGGTTGACCAGATCGCTGGGGAGGTCGGCGGCGAGCGGCTGACGGGCGCCCCGCTTGAACTCCTCCTCCTTGGCGATCTCGGCCAGCGCTTCGTCGCGGCGCTGTTCGGTCGCGGCCCGCTTGTCCCGGGTCTCGGCCAGCCGCTGCTCCACGCCGTCCAGTACGCCCTGCGCGGTCTCGCGCTGCTCCATCAGCTCCAGCTCGGCGTCCTCCAGGTCGCCCTGGCGGCGCTTGAGCGAGACCAGCTCGTGCTGGAGCGCCTCCAGCTCGCGGGCCGGGCCGGTGCCGGCGGCAAGCCGGTTCTCGTCCTTCTCCTTGCGGGCCCGGACCTGCTCGACGTCCTTCTCCAACCGGGCGATGTCCCGGTCCAGGTCGTCCACCGCCACCTGCGCGCGGACCCGCTCGTCCTCCATCGACGACAGCTCCCGGGCCAGCGACTCCAGCTCGGCCCGCTCGGGCAGCGACCGTCGGCGGTGGGCGAGCTGGGCGAGGTTGGTGTCGATCGCCTGGAGGTCGAGCAGGCGGCGCTGCACCTGAGGGTCAGCCTTCACGGTCGGGCTCCTTGTCGTCCACAGCGGGTGCGGCGGCGTGCACGGTCCACGGGTCGGTGTCCAGGTCGGACACCAGCGTCTCGACGTCCGCCGCCTCCCGGAGGAAGGCGGCCAGGTCGTCCAGCCACGGTCGTTCGGTCGCCCAGTGGGCGGCGTCGATCAGGGCGGGACCATCGGCGGCGAGGTGCTCGCCGGCCGGGTGGTGCCGCAGGTCGGCGGTGAGGAACGCGTCCACCCCGGCGGCGGTCGCGGCGCCGAGGAAGCTGTCCCCCGACCCGCCGCTGACGGCGAGGGTACGAACCATACGCCCGGGATCCCCCGCCGCGCGAACTCCCCAGGACGTGACGGGGAGCACCGCTGCCGCGTGCCGGGTCAGCTCGGCGAGGGTCATCGGCTGGGGCAGTTCGCCGATCCGGCCGAACCCCCTGTCGTCGCCGTGGGCGGGCGAGCCGGGCGCGGGTCGTTGAAGTGGGCGCAGACCGGTGAGCCCGAAGCGGGCGGCGAGGGCGTCGGAGACGCCCGGGGAGGCCACGTCGGCGTTGGTGTGCGCCGCGTAGAGCGCCACCCCGGCCCGGATCAACTGGTGGATGATCCGCCCCTTGAAGGTCGTCGCGGCGACCGACGACACCCCGCGCAGCAGCAGCGGGTGATGCGCGACGATCATGTCCGCGTTGGCGGCGAGGGCTTCGTCGACCGTCTCGGGCACCACGTCGACCACGCAGAGCACCCGGCGGACCGGGGCGGCCGGCTCACCGAGCACCAGGCCCACCCGGTCCCACTCCTCCGCCCAGACCGGCGGAAAGCGCCGTTCCAGTGCGGCCACCACGTCGCTGACTGTGGGGGCGGATCCGCTTGTGCTCACGGCGGGCCAGCTTACCGGCGTCGGGGCGGCCGGGCGGTGACACCCGGCCCGGCCGCGTCGGGTGGAAGATCTGCCGGACGCGCTAGGCGGCGGTCCAGGAGACGGTCTGCAATGCGGCCAGCGGCATCGCCCAGGGGAAGGCGTGCAGGTGCTGTTCCCCCGTCCCGGGCGGGTGCAGAGCGATCACATCGTCGCCGAAGAGCACAGTGACACCCCACTCGGCCAACCGGGCCACCCCGGCACGAAACGCCGGGTGGCAGGCCATCGCCGCGTTGGTGTACGGCACCGCCACGATGGGGACGCCCTTGCCCTGGGCCTCGACCAGAAGCCCGAGCGCCAGGGTGTCGGTGATCCCGGCGGCCCACTTGTTGACAGTGTTGACGGTGGCCGGGCAGACGATCATGGCGTCGGCGGGCGGCAGCACGTCCGGGTCACCGGGGTTCTTGTAGTGCGTCCGCACCGGGTGGCCGGTCTGCCGAATCAGGGCCGACTGGTCGACGAACTTCGCGCCGTCCGGCGTGGTGACCACGCAGACGTCCCAACCGTCCTGTTGAGCGAGGTCGACCAGACGACCGACGTGCCGGGCCAGCGGCGAACCGCAGGCGATGACGTAGAGCACCTCGCGGTGCCCGCTGTTGTGCGCTGCACCGGCCATCAGACCGGCTCCGCGCTCATACCCCTACTCCCATGTGCTCAGCCAACTCCGCTACCGGAGAAGGCGGCGCACCACGTGTGCGACGGAGGATGTCGGACATCACCTCGTGCGCGATCGGCCGGCAGCGGATCTCCGACGGGGCGAGCCGATCACCGAGCAGCAGCATCTCGCCGGCGTTCGCCACGTCACCTATCTGGGCGTACCCGCGGGCGATGTCGAGCAGGTGGTGGGCGCGGCGCTCGGGCAGCAGCGCGTTGAAGGCGGGCTCCGCGATGCGCAGCTGGTGCACCTCCACGGCCCGCCCCCCGTCGCCCAGCTCCACAGCGGCGGCGGCCCGGTGCAGCTCGACATTGGTCGGGCCGAACGACGTCCAGTAGTGGTTGTGGTCGCCGCCGAGCAGGGTGGCGGCCTCCTGCGCGCAGTTGATCAGGTCGTCGACGCTGGCCGAGTCACCGATGCGGGACGCGGCCATCGCCCCTTGGAGCAGCAGCATCCCGTAGACGGAGAGGCGGGCCGGCGAGACCTCGTTGCTCCCACCCGGTGCCAGCCGGTTGGCGATCTGGACGTTCAGCTCCAGCGCGGGGCGGGCCCGCCCCATCGCGACCAGGGCGTTGCACACCCGGGTGGTCGCGATCCCGGCGAGCAGCGGGTCGTCGGCCCGCTGGGCCACCGCCATCGACCTGTCGGCGGCCAACCAGGCGAGCTCGCACTCGCCGAGCTTGCGCAGCACCGAGGAGGCGATCTGGTAGACCTGGCCGAGCAGATGGGCCGCCTCGGCAGCCTGCCCACCGCCGTAGGCGGCGTCGGCCGCCTGGGCGTCGCGCAGCAGCTTCGGCAGCGCCCGGGTGAGCATCCCGTAGCGGCCGTACTGGTAGGTGAGCCAGGCGTGGTTGACGGCCTTGCGCATGTCGTCCATCGGCGGCGGGTACGGCGCCGCGTCGAAGTACGCGCTCATCGAGTCGTAGCGTTCCAGCGCCGCCCGGATCTCCTGCACCTCGACCTGGTCGATGCAGTTGAGGGCGTCGGCGCGCCGCTCCGGGTCCTTGCCCATCAGCAGCTGGACGTCCATCTGGAGGATGTCGGCGATCTCGTAGAGGACGGAGAACTTGTCCAACCGTCGGACGCCGCGTTCGACCTTGTCCACCCAGCTCTTGGACTTGCCCAGCCGGTCCGCGAAGACCTGCTGCGACATCTTGCGTCGCCCCCGCCAGTAGGCAACTCGCCGTCCTATGGGTAGCTCGTCCATCTCCCCATCCTCCCCTGCCACCGACGACCAATTGAGTCGGGGCGATGTCCGCGGGTGCGGCGACTGCCGTTCACTTTCAGGTTTTGCCTGGTCGCACAGGATGTACGTCAGCCGTACAGCCAGTCCTCGTACTTTTCGTGCAAGTTGCACGAGCCGTTCGTCAACCTCAACGATCGTGGGTTACGGCAGTGACGGTGCTCGACATGCGACCTGGCGAACGCCGGGCCCGACGAGAGGAGTTGGCACACATGTGGGGGAATGTCGTACCGCGCGTTGCCGAACTGTCGCCGCTGGAGCGGGTCCGGCTGCGCCGGGTCGCCATCCGGTACGCCGTACATGGTTGGGAGGTCACACCGGGTGCCTGTCTGGCCCGCAGCCGCTTCGTCTGCGGCCGGGCCGGCTGTCCCACTGTGGGCTGTCACCCCGCCCTGGAGAACTGGGAGCTGGCCGCCAGCGCCGACCCGGCCCGGGTGGCGACCTGGTGGCGGAGCCGACCACACGGGGTGCTGCTGCCCACCGGCCGGGCCTTCGACGTGCTGGAGGTGCCCGCCCACCTGGGCCGACACGTGCTCGACGCGGTCCAGATCCACCCAGCCGGCACCGGCGTACGCGGACCGGTGCTGGTCACGCCCACCGGACGGTGGATGTTCCTGGTCCGCCCCGGCGACCCGCTGCGGCCGGAGTTGGAGCACTGCTTCCACGTGGTCCGGCACGGGCCTGGCTCGTGGATCCCCGCGCCACCCACCCGGCTGCCGGAGGGCACGGTCCGCTGGGCGGTCGCCCCGGAGCAGGCGCGCTGGCAGCTTCCGGATTCGTACCTCGTGCAGAACACGTTGATCGGGGCGCTGCGCGCCGCCGGGGTGACGCTCGCCCCCGACCTGCTCCCCGGTCACCTGCCGCTGCCCCGACGAGGCATGTGAAACCGGCCCGGTCGGCGATTCGATCTGGTGCCCGACAGCGTCGCCGAGGCGTCGGTCCTCGTTGACAGGGGGACGGTGCGAACGCGCGCCACGAACGGGGGAACGATGTCCACCAACGACAGAGCGCCTCACCCCGGCGGCACCGAGCCGCCCCGGCGCAGCCACCCGGGGCGCCGCTGGGCCGGCACCCGACCGTCCGGGTCCCGCCCCGGCCGCCCACGCCCCACCGGCTCCCGTCCAGCCGGCACCCACCGCCCCCTCCGCTAGTCGGTCAGGGGGAGGTCGACGGAGTGGTACTGACGGGCGTTGTCGGTTATCGCCGCGTGGGTGTGGTCGTCCAGGCGAGCCAGCCAGTTGAGGCCTGGGGTGCCCATGGCGAGGGCGGCGGTGGCGTACGCGTCGGCCAACCCGAGGTCGGTGCCGACCACAGTCACCGAGCGCAGCCCACTGGCCGGTGCCCCCCGGCGCGGGTCCAGCACGTGCCGGCCCCGCTCGTAGACGCCGGACGTGGCCACGGCCAGGTCGGTCCCGCTGAGCACCAGGCAGGCCGCCATCGCGTCCCACGGGTGCCGGATGCCGATGCGCCACGGCTCCCCGGACGGCGACAGGCCCCGCACCCGTACGTCGCCGCCGGCGTTCACGCAGTGGTTGACGGCACCGGCGGCGACGAGGCGGTCCGAGGCGACCTGAGCGGCCCAGCCCTTGACGAAGCCGGACGGGTCGAGCCGACCGGTGGCGTACGCGTCGAAGAACCCGTCGGTGGCGCCCCACAGGTCGGCGCAGGTCTCCAGCACGTACCGCAGGTCCGCGGACGCCTCGGAGAGCAGCACCTCACCCCTGTCAAAGCGGCACACCTCGCTGTCCGGCTTGTAGGTGCTGAACCGCGCGTCCACCTCGTGCATCCAGGCGAAGACCTCGTCCGCCAACTCGCGCACTGTCGCCGGTGGCAGATCGTCGGCGAGGTCCAGGGTGATCGTCGTACCCATGATCTGTTCGACCCGGCACAGCCCGGGTCGGGTCAGCGTGGCCCGCACGTCAGAATGCCTTCTCGATGGCGGACCGCAGGGACTTCTTGTAGGCGTCGCTGGTGGCTGTGGCACCGGAGACGGTGTTGAGGTTGGCGCTCTGTTTCTGCACCACCTCCGCACCGCTGCCGTCGTAGGCGGTACGAACGTCACCGCTGTGGATGTCGGACTCACCTCCGCTGGGCAGCGACAGCGCGACGGCGTCGACGATCCGGTTGCCGGAGACGACGATCTGCACCTGCACGAACCCGTACTTCTGGCTGTCGTCAATCGCGTCGAAGCCGTTGCCGGTGACCCGGCGGGTGGTCGACTGGGGTGCCTTGGTGGTGGTCCGCGGAGCGCTGGGGGCCTTCGTCGTCTTGGTGCCCGACGGGCGCGCGGTGGTCTTGCCGGGCTTGGGCGACGTCGACGGTTTGGCGCTTCCCGATGACGTCGGCGTGCCGCCGGCCGGGTCGGTGCCCGGCGCACCCGCGGCGGCGCCGGGGTCGGTGCCCGGCCCGGAGGGGTTGGCCGGCTGCGCGGTCGGCAGGTTCTGGGCGACCTGACTGGTGCCCGGCGAGCCCTTGAACACCACAAGCGCTGTGGTGCTGGCGGCCAGGCCGGTGATCGCGAGGAGCGCGCGACGCATGGGGATGCCCTTCCTACAGCTCGAACGTGGCCAGGTGGATCTGCCGTCGGGGCACGCCGGCCCGCCGCAGCGCACGCACCGACTGTTCCACCAGACCGGGCGGCCCGCACAGGTAGACGTCGCGCCGGGCCACGTCGGGCACCAGTTGCCGCAGCCCGTCGGGGCTCATCAGCTGGCGTGGGCCGGGGTCGTCGCGGGAGCCGATGACGTACCAGACGGAGGTGTCGCGTTCCTGGGCCAGCCAGTCCAACTCGCGGCTGAGCAGCACGTCGGCCGGTGTGCGGGCCCGGTAGATCAGCGCGGCGCCCGGCGGCAACTCCTCCAGCATGGCCCGGATCGGCGTGATGCCGCTGCCACCGGCGATCAGCAGCGCCCGCTCGCCGAGCCGGTGCGCGGCGGTGAAGGTGCCCGACGGGCCTTCGGCCCAGACCCGGGTGCCCGGTTCCAGGTCGCGCAGGTCGGCGGTGTGGGTGCCGACCACCTTGACGGTGACCCGCAGCCAGCGGCCGTTGGCGGCGGCGGAGACGGAGAACGGGTGCGACTGCCACCAGCAACCCCGGGTGAGGAACCGCCAGCGGAAGTGTTGGCCGCCGAGCATGGCCAGCCGGCCGAGCCGCTCCCCGGTGAGGTAGATGGAGATGGTGTCGGTGCTCTCGGCGACCACGTCGGCGACCCGCAGCTTGTAGCGCAGGTTGAACGCCAGCGGCGCGATCACGCGGCCCCAGAGCAGGGCGGCGACCACCAGCAGGTAGAGCGCGATCCAGCCGGTGCGCACCGGGCCGGGCCGGTAGAGCTGCGCGCCGTGGGTGAACTGGTGGCCGAAGCCGAGCAGCAGGACCAGGTAGCTGGACAGGTGCAGCAGATGCCACAGCTCGTAGGGCAACGCCCGCCGGATCGCCCGGATGCTGCTGAACCCGACGAGCATCATGATGCCGGCCGCGACGAACGCCGAGACCATGTCCTCGTAGTCGCCGAGCAACGTGCCGACCTCGGCGAGGATCGACTGCTTACGCAGGTCGGCGTAGCCGACCAGGATCAGCGACATGTGCGCCAGCACGGTCACCAGCAGGGTGGCGCCGACGTCCCGGTGCCAGCGGGCCATGTGCTCGCCGCCGATCCACCGTTCCAGCACCGGCAGTCGGCTCATCATCAGCACCTGCACCAGCAGCAGATAGCCGGCGACCAGGCCGGTGATCCGGCCGGCCGAGGTGACGGTTGCCGCGGTGGTCCGCAGCGATCCTGCGGGGGTGCCCAGCCACCAGGGCAGCACGCTGGCGAGCAGGCCGACCAGGAGCAGCACGCCGAGCAGCCGTCGGCCGCCGGGCCCGCGCCGGTCCGGGATCTGCGGGGGTACGGGTACCGCCGACCGGCCGCCGTGCCGGGACGAGGTCCCGGTACGACGGCCGGCGGCGTGGGTATGCGAATGCGTCACGCGTACAGCTTCATCGGGGCGTACTTCTGGCGGGGGAAGACCTTGTCGACCTCCGCGTTGGTGAGCCCGAACCGGCCCTGCGCCACCGCGCCGTAGACGTTGAACATGTTGTTGTACTCCGGCACGTCACCGGAGTCCAGCTTGTCCAGACCGTTCCAGGTGCCCAGCAGCGAACCGGCCAGCTTCTTGCCGGACAGCAGGGTGACCACGCCGCCGTGCCCGTGGTCGGTGCCGTTGTTGTTGGAGCCGACCCGACGGCCGAACTCGCTGGACACCATGATCGTCACGTCGGCGGCCTTCGGGCCGAGGTCGGTGAAGAAGGCGGCCATCGCGCTGGCCAGCTCGTTCAGGCGGCGGTACAGCTGGCCGCCCTCGCGGGTGCCCTGGTTCTCGTGGGTGTCGTAGCCACCCATGCCGACAGTGGCGACCCGAACGTTGGCACCACCCTTGATCAGCTGGGCGAGTTGCTGGAACGCGTTGCCGACGCCCTCGTACTTGACGCCCTCGGCGGGCTGGTACGGCTTGGCGGCGAGCTTCTGGGCGGTGGCCAGCGCGCCCATGCCCTCCTGCACGGCCTCCTCGACCGGGTGGTTGATCCCGGTGAAGAGCCCCTTGATGGCCTTCTCGGTGGCGGCCCGGAACCGCTCGTCACCGTTGAGCCGCAGGGAGCCGACGTTGTTCAGCGAGAGCGCGCCGTTGTTGCCGACCAGCGAACGGGGCAGCGTGCTGCCGATGCCGACGCTGCGGAACGCGGTGCCCTTGCCCAGGTTGTCGACCAGACCGTCGAGCCAACCCCGGCCACCGGTCTCGTTGGGCAGCCCGCCCAGGTTGCAGGCGTCGGCGGCCTGGAAGTGGCTACGGGACAGCCGCTCGTCGGAGACCGCCGGGATGAAGCCCAGCTGACCGGCAGTGAGCCACTTCTCCAACGGCTTGAACGCGCCGGTCAGCTTGAAGCCGCGGCCCAGAGCCAGCGAGTCGTTGCCGAGCAGCAGGTCGGGCCGGGCCTTGTTGAGCACCGCGTCGTTGTCCGGCGCGATCAGGCTCAGGCCGTCCAGACCGCCGTAGAGGAAGACGTGGATCAGGGTGCCGGTCTTGGTCGCCGCGAACGACGCCGAGGTGGTGACGAACTGGGCGGTGGCCAGCGCGGTGGCGGTGGCGGCGGCACCGGCGACGAAGGTCCGCCGGGTCACGCCGCGACCGTCCTGCTGGGCCTCCTCCAGGTTCTCCAGGGTGCGGTACCTGTCGAACTCGGCGGCGTTCTCGGCGGCGACGATGTCCGCCTCGGCGCGCAGCAACGCCTCGGCCGGGTTGTCGGCCAGCCGTCGCACGTCGGGGCATTCGGGGTGCAGGGGGAAAGAGTTGTACACAGTCTTCTCCATCGGGTGCCTCACCGGAGGTGGTGCTGGGGGGAAGCGAGGATCGCCCGCGCGACGGCGGTGATGGCCCCGTTGAACGTGGCGTCGACCTTGGTGGTCGCCGCCACACCGGCCACGCCGAGGATGAGGTTCTTCTCCCGCGTGCTCAACTTCTGGCCGACCAGCCGCAGGGAGAGCGCGTCCACGTACGCCCCGGCCGTCGCCGGTGGCTTGGCGACCAGCTTCTCCGGCGCCGTGTACGTGAAGGTGGTGCGGTAGCCGGCGAGGATCTCGCCCGCCTCGTTCCAGCCGTTGACCATGGTGCCGGCCGAGGTCCAGGCGACGTAGACGTCCGGGTAGCCGTCCGGGGTCGGATGACCCATCGGGGACTGACCCAGCTCGCGCATCTTGTCGTGGATCTGGCGCAGGCCCCGGGCGTACGCGGTGCGCTTGCTGTCGCCGTTGTTGTGCTTCGGCGACGCCTCCGGCGAGACACCCAGGGTGCGGTACGTGGCGACCAGGTACTCCATCGGCCGGCGCACCTTCTGGCCCACACCGGCCCAGAACTCGGAGGAGCAGAACAGCGTCATCAGGACCGGCTTGATCATGCCCTTGTTCGTGGTGTACGTCTTGGCCAGCCGGTCCACCAGGGACTTCGGCGGGGTGTCCGAGACGAACCGGGTGGCCAGGCTCTGCGCCACGTACTTCGCCGTCGACGGGTGCGTCGCGATGTAGGTGATGTACGCGTCGATCGCCGCTTCGGCCTTCTTCGGGTCGGCCGAGTTGTTCGGATGGGTGAAGCCGAGGATCTTCACCTTGCCGACGTAGTGCTGCTCGGGGCGGAAGACGTACTTGCCCTTGTCGTCCACACCGCGGCCGGTCTGCAACATGGCTGCCTGCCGGACGTCGGGCTCCTTGTAGCCGCCGTCGACGCCGACCGAGTAGAGCTCGAGGTTCTCCCGGGCGAGGTTCTCGTTGATCGCGTCCTTGCGGGAGTCCTTCTGGTTCAGGTAGATCAGCAACGCCGGGTGCTTGTTCGCCGCGACCAGCATCTCCGGGTAGCTGCCCAGCGCGTGCTTACGCACGACGTCCTGGTCGAACGAGTTGCGGTACACCTCGCCGCCGTCGAAGTCCGCGGCGACGTGCAGGAAGTCGTTCCAGAAGTCGACCATCACCTCGAACAACTGGCGCTTGGACCAGATCTGTCGGGCGATGGTGGCGTCGACCATCTCCCGCTCCGGGTGGGCGTCCTGCTCGTTGAGCTTGTCCCGCTGGTCACGCAGCTGCTGCACGGAGAGCTTCTGGGTCGGCAGTTCGGCGAGCTTCAGCTCGCCCTTGCTCGGCTCCAACTTTCCCGGGTCCAGCTGGGCGCGGATCCAGGCGTCCATGCCCTCGCGCTTGATGTCGGCGATCACTGCGGGCGTCGCGCCGAAGGTGGCGCGCCGGGCCAGGTGCAGGATCGGGTCCTTGGCCAGCACCGTCTTCACTGTCACCTTGGTCGCCGCCGCGGCCGCTGCCGGGCCGGAGAAGGTCCGCCCACCGGCCGGCGCGTTCTTCTTCAACGCCTCACCGGCCCGGGAGCCCATGTAGCTTTCGTTCTGCTCGGTGTAGGTACGCACGGTGCTGGGCTGCTGGCCGCTGGGCCGCGCCGCGGTGCCGTCGGTCACCGTGCTGCCGGTCGCGTCGCCGGCCGCCGCTTCGTCGCCGAAGAGGCCACGGATCTGCGGGGTCATGGCGAGCGCCGCGCCACCGGCGACGACGGCGGCGGTGCCGCCGAGGGCCACCATCGCCTTACGTCGGCCGACCTTGCGACCCGGCTCGTTGTCATCGTCGAGGGTGGGCAGTCCGGTACCGGCCGGTCGTGCCGGGGCCGGGCGGCCAAGGCCCTCCGGGCCAACCCACTGCGGACCGCGCGGGGCGGGCGCGGGCTGCCCGGCGTACTGCTCACGCGGGTCGGCCTGCGCGGCGTAGCCGCCCTGGTAGGGGTGGGGCGAGTCGTAGCCGTAGGGCGCTGGCGTGTGGGGGTCGCCGTAGCCGTCAGCGTTGGGGTGCTGATGTCCGTCCCAACCGCGGTCGTCCCGCGGTCGACGTGGTGGCACATTCTGGTCGGCCATGTACCAATCCCGATTTCTGATGAGCGCCGGAAGCTGCTACCGGGCAGGTGCGGCAGGTGCGGCGACTGTTGCCTGAGGGGGTTGCTACGGCAAGGTAACCAAGGCCCCAGGGCCCTTCAAGGTGGCCGGAACCCACTCGTGAGGGCACTTAAGACAGCGCTCAGTGCGACGTCGGCGGTGGGTGGCCGGATGGGTCTGCCCGCCGACCTTCCCAGCAGGGCGTACGCGCGGCAGCCGAGCACGGATCGGACCAGGCCGCCGTACGCGACAGTTTCGGCGTCGTTCACCACCAAAGGCAAACTTAAGGTTCAGGTAAGCCGGACATGAGGCGTGCTCGCGTGGAGGAAAAGTAGCAGTAGCGGGCGAGCGTGAGCCGCCACCGCAGCGGGTATGCCGCCGAACCGCTGAACGCGTGAGGGGAAGGCAGCGCCATGCTCAGCAAAGAGGATCAGCGCAGATTCGACCAGATCACCCGTCAGCTCCGGGAAAGTGATCCGGCCTTCTTCAACCGGCTGGACCATCGGGCCCGAGCCCGCAGGGGCCGCTACCTGATGTTGTTGACCATAGTGCTGTGGGCGTCGCTGCCGGCGATAGCCGTGTTCGCCGGTCGACTCACCGGCGCGATCTGCGCGGTGGTGCTGGTGGCCAATGCCGCGATCATGTGGCGGTTCCGCCGCCGCTGGACGTGACTGCTCAACCGCTCAACGGGACGGGTCAACCGGTGGACGTGACAGCTCACCTGTCAGCCGGACCGAACGCCCGGTACGCGCGGCGCAACCGTTCGAGCAGTCCCGGCCCACCGATGGCCGGGGCCGGCGCTCCGAGCTGGCGCAGCAGCAGGTCGGTGCCGGTCACCAGTCGGGGCGGCCGATCCGGCAGCGGCACCGGCGCTGACCAGAAACGGTCCGCCGTATCCGCCAGCGGCGTCGCCGACAGCCCGGCGAGCGCCCGGGCGGCACCGACCGGTGCCACGGACTCCACTGTCGACAGCACACCGTCCGGTCCGGACGGTGGGTCGACCGGTGGGGGCGGTGCTGTGGCACCGGTGGCCACGGCCCGCCGGGCGCGGAGTTCGTCGAGCAACTCCGCGCGGGACCGACCACGCCAGTGCAGCAGCTCGAACGGGTCCGCGTCGAACGCCTCGGCCAGCAGGTAGAACGTCGCCGCGAGGTGCTTGCACGGCACCGCGAAGTCGGGGCAGTTGCAGCGCTGGGTCAACTCGTTCACGGCGGACGGGAAGAGCGGCGCGCCGGCGGCGGCGAACAGCTCCTCCAACTCGTCGGGGAGGTCCCCGGCGAGCAGCCGGGCGCTGAAGAACGCCTGCCCTGCCAGCTCGTCCTCGATTCGGGACCAGAGCGCCGCCGGGAACGGCTTCAGCGCGATCGACACCTGGTACGGCTGCGGCCGGGAACCCTGCACCACCGCGCTGACCCGCCCGGGTGTGATGTCGAGCGTGAGCACCTGACCGGCCCGCGCGTAGGACCGGCCCCGGGTCAACCGGGTGCCGAGCGCGAACGACTCCAGCACCTCCAGGAAACGCCGCGACCACCAGGACCGGCCGATCGCGCCCCGGGCACTGCGCGCCCGCAGACCCCCGTCGACCCGACGCGGGCGCCCGTAGTCGGCGAAGTCCGTCACTCCACCACCGCGCCGGCTTCCAGGGCGAACAGGTCCCGCAACTGGCCGGTGGACAACTCGGTGATCCACTGCTCGCCGGTGCCGACCACCCGCTCGGCGAGGCTGCGCTTGTCGGCGATCAGCGCGGCCACCTTCTCCTCGACAGTGCCGGCACACACGAACTTGCGCACCTGCACCCGTCGGCGCTGCCCGATCCGGAACGCCCGGTCGGTGGCCTGGTCCTCGACCGCCGGGTTCCACCACCGGTCCACATGCACCACGTGGTTCGCGGCGGTCAGGGTCAGCCCCGTGCCGCCGGCCTTGAGGGAGAGGACGAACAGCGGTGGGCCCTCCGCCGACTGGAAACGCTGCACCAGGGCGTCCCGCTCGGCCTTTCCGAGGCCACCATGCAGGAACAGCACCTCCCGGCCGAACCGCGCCGACAGGTGACCCCGCAACATCGCACCGAACTCGGCGTACTGGGTGAAGAGCAGTGCCCGCTCCCCCGCCGCCAGCACCTCCTCCAGGATCTCGGTGAGCCGAGCCAGCTTGCCGGAGCGGCCCTCCAGCGGTGAGCCGTCGCGCAGCAGCTGGGCGGGGTGGTTGCAGACCTGCTTGAGGCGGGTCATGGTGGCCAGCACCAGGCCGCGTCGTTCGATGCCGTCGCTGGTCTCGATCCGGGCCAGCATGTCGTCGACCACCACCCGGTACAGCGCGGCCTGCTCCGCCGTGAGGTTGCAGAGCACCTCCATCTCCAACTTCTCCGGAAGGTCGGAGATGATCGACGAGTCGGTCTTGAGTCGGCGCAACACGAACGGGCCGGTGATCCGGCGGAGCCGCTCGGCGGCCTCGGCGTCGCCGTGCCGCTCGATCGGCTCGGCAAACCGTTTGCGGAACGTCGCGGCCGGCCCGAGCAGACCCGGGTTGGCGAACTGCATGATCGACCAGAGGTCGGCGAGGCGGTTCTCCACCGGCGTACCGGTCACCGCCACCCGCTGCCGGGCGGGCAGCGCGCGAACCGCCTCGGCCTGCCGGGTCGACGCGTTCTTGATCGCCTGCGCCTCGTCCACCACCACCCGGTGCCAGTCGATGCCGGCCAGGTCGACGGCGTCGCGGGCGGCCACCGAGTAGGTGGTGAGGACCAGGTCCGCGCCGTGCGCGGCCGCTGTGAACTCCGCGCCCCGCGCCCGCTCGGCACCATGGTGTACGTGCACCCGCAGCTCCGGGGTGAACCGTGCCGCCTCCCGCTGCCAGTTGCCGACCAGCGACATCGGACAGACCAGCAGGGTCGGCCCGGCCTCCGGGGGGTCCCCGGCGAGCAGCGCGAGCAGTTGCACAGTCTTGCCCAGCCCCATGTCGTCGGCGAGCACACCGCCCAGGCCCAGTGAGCGCAGGAAGGCAAGCCACGCCAGTCCCCGCTGCTGGTACGGCCGCAGCGTTCCCCGGAAGCCCGGTGGCGGGTCCAGCGGGGTGAGCCGCCGCTCGACCGCGCCGGCGAGCAGGTCGCCCAACGCCCCGTCGGCGGTCACCTCCAGCACCGGCAGCTCGCCGGTGGCCTCGCCGTCGGCCAGCCCGAGGCGGAGCAGGTCGGCGACGGTCAACTCGCCCGCGGAGCGGAGCAGGCGCAGCCCGGCCGCGAGCCGCCCCGGGTCCAGCTCCACCCACCGGCCGCGGAGCCGAACCAGCGGGGTCTTCGTCTCGGCCAACGCCGCCAACTCCTCGGCGGACAGCGGCTGGTCACCGAGCGCGATCTCCCAGCGGTAGTCGACCAGGGCGTCCAGACCGACACCGGCATCGGCGCCACCCACAGTGCCCGGCGCGGTGCGGCTGCGCGCCCGCAACCGGGCGCCCAGTCGTGCCGACGGACGCTGCCACCAGGAGGGCAGCAGCACCCCGAACCCGGCCGCGTGCAGCACCGGAGCGCCCGCACTGAGGAACCGGTGCGCCCCCTCGACATCGAGTTCCATCGCCTCCGGGGCGGCGGTACGCAGCGCGGCGTCCAGGTCCGGCCAGAGCCGACTGGCCCGGCCCAGCTCGGCGAGGAGCGTCTCCTGCGGGCTGGTCGTCCGGCCAACCAGGCCGCCGAGGGTCTGCGGCGCTCGCCAGATGTCCCCGGCGTCGACGTGCAGGCCGGGTTCGTCAGCGGCCTGCAACCCGAACTCCAACCGCCAGCGTCCGGCACCGACCGACCCGACCGGCACCGGCACGGGCGCACCGTCGGCGGGCACCGCCCGAGTGGCCAGGATCGGTTCGGTGACCTCGTCGGGGGCTGGTTCCACCAGGCGGAAACTGGCCCGCACCGGGCCACCTGCGGCGTCGCGCTGCCAGGCGTCCAGTTCGGCGGAGAGGGTGGCCAGCCCGGCCGGGTCGATGGTGAAGTCCCGCTGCGGGCCGGCGAGCGCGGCCAGCCAGGCCGGCGCCGGACCACCGGGGCGCAGCCCCCGGGCCAGCGTGGTGGCCGCCAGCGCAGCCCGTGCGGCAGCATCGGTCAACGCATCCAGCGCATCCGCGACCAGGGCGGCAGCGGTCAGCTCAGGCCCGCTCGAACCAACGGCCGTCGCGGCGGAGGTGGCCGCGCTCCCGGTGGGCCCCTGACCAGCGGCGGCGGTGGGCGGCAACGCGGCGGTGGCGGGCGGCAGGACGGCGGCTCGGGCGGCCGGTGGCAGGGCCAGCGCCAGCGAGCGCGCCCAGGCGGCGTCGGTGCCGGTCAGCAGCGGACGCCAGACCGCCTGCGCGGGCACCTGCTCGGCACCGTCCGACGCCGTCGTCGCTCCAGCGCCGGACGTCCAGTCGGCCGCCGTGACTCCAGCGCCGGGCATCTGGCCGGCCGCCGTGACTCCAGCGCCGGGCATCTGGCCGGCCGCCGTGACTCCAGCGCCGGGCGTCTGGTCGGCCGTTGTCGCGCGCACGCCGGGGAGGACGCGGCCACGGGTCACCAGGTCGGCGGCGAAGTCGGCCAGCTCGGCGAGGTGCCGCAGAGTGGCCCCGGCCACCGCCGGGATGTCGTCCAGGGCTTGCAGCAGCGAAAGGGCGTCGTCCGGGGCGTACACCAGTGTGGGGACCCGCCACCCGGCCACTGTGAGCCGGCCGCGGGCCGCAGGTGCGACGGTGGTCCGGATCAACTCGGGTGAGTCGGTCGGCGCGCCCGCCAGGGTGGGCAGGGTGAGCAACGCGGTGTCCGGCCGGGTCGGCTCGGCGGCATCGGCGAGGACGGCGGCCAGGTCGATGTGCCCGGCGGCGAAGGGGTGCGGGCGTTCCCGGGCCGGCCGGCCCGAACGCGCAGCGGGGACCGGTGCGGCGCTGTCCTCGGCCCAGACGGCGAGGCCGCCGGTCGAGCTGCCGCCGGGCAACCACAGCCCGTGGATGACCAGCACCTGCTCCCCCTAGTCGCCGCCCGCCCCCAGGATAGGCGGCCCCGCTGACCAGACCGACGCCCCCCACCTGCGCGATCTTGCAGTTCCTGTCGGTGTTCTGCGAGCGGTGCACCTTTTGTCGCCGCAGAAAGCACAAGATCGCGGGGCGCTGGAGGTGGGAGCGGCAACGGGCTAGCGTCGGCGTTGTGGTCGATCTGCTGGTTCTTGGCGGGCTTGGGGTGGACGTACGGGTTCGGGTGCCCGCGCTGCCGCTTCCGGCTGCCGATTCCCACACCGTCGAGCCGATCGAGCTGCGGATCGGCAACACCGGCGCCGGGGTGGCGTTGGCCGCTCGGGCGCTCGGCCTGCGGGTACTGGTTGTCGACACCCTCGGCGCGGATCCGGCCGGTGAGCTGGTCCGGGCGGCGTTGACCCGGGCCGAGGTGCCGGCGTTGCTGGCCGAGCACCGGGGCGGCACCCGCCGGTCGGTGAACCTGGTGGACCCGGGCGGACGGCGCACGTCGCTGTACGACCCGCGCCCATGGCAGGGTGGTCCACCGTTTCCCGCCACCGACTTGGCCGCACTGGTCCGCGACGCCCGGCACGTCCACCTCTCGATCATGGACTGGACGGTGCCGTTGCTGCCCGCGGTGCGGGCTGCCGTGACGACGGGCGTGGCGCTCTCCACCGACCTGCACGACTGGGACGGCGAGAACACCTACCATCAGCCGTTCGCGGAGGTTGCCGACCTGGTTCTGCTGAGCGGGGTGCGGTTGGGCGACCGGGCCGCGTCGCTCGCCGGCGAGCTGGCGCCCCGGACGGTGATGGTGACCCGCGGCGCGGACGGCGCCGAGCTGTACCCGGGCGACGGCACGACGGTGCCCGTACCGCCCGCCGTCCCCGGAAAGCCGGTGGTGGACAGCAACGGGGCGGGCGACGCCTTCGCGGCCGGTCTGATCGCCGCCCGGTTGCGCGGTGAGCCACTGGCGCGTGCCGCCCGGTACGCGGCACGGGTTGCCGCTGCGGCCTGCACGCATGACGGGATGGAGTATCCGCCGGGCCTGTTGCCCACCGGTTGACGGCCGACGGCGTGCGCCGACCCGGGGCTCAGAGCGCGCCGGCCTCACCGTCGGTCAGCTCGCGCAGGATGTCGGCGTGGCCCGCGTGCCGGGCTGTCTCCTCGATCATGTGCACCAGAATCCACCGCAGCGACACCTCACCGAGCTGCGGGTGCGGCACCACGTGGTCGAGGTCGATGCTCGCGGCGACCGCCCGGCTGCGGGCGCAGGCTCGCTCGTACGCGTCGGTGAGCCCGACGATGGTTTCCTGGTCGCTCAGCGTGAAGCTGGCGACTGCGTCCTCCTCCGAGGTCAGGTAGACGTCGCCGGGCTCGGGGGCCAACAGGGTTGGAAACCAGTTCCGCTCGACCATTGTCAGGTGCTTGACCAGCCCGGCGAGCGTGGTTGCCGATGGCACCAGCCGGCGTCGGGCGTCGGCGTCGGAGAGACCGCGCAGTTTGCGCAGCAGCACGGCCCGGTGGAAGTCGAGGAACGAGGTCAGGACGGCGCGTTCGTCGCCGGTGCGGGCGAGCACCGGACCGAGCGTGGGATCGATCGTCTGCTCCATCCGCCGACCCTAGCCACGGGCGGGGCGCCCCGCTGCCCCGCTATCCGCTGCGGGCGGACGTCAGGCCGGGCAGGATGGGCGCATGGCTTCATCCGTGCAGATCCTTCTCGTCGGCGGCACGGCGGACGGGCAGACCATCACCGTCGAACTGGACAGCAACGGCCGTCCGCCGCTGACCCACCATCACCTCGGCTCCGGTGGGCTGGCCGACGCGCAGATCTACGAGTTGGAGACCGCCCGCGAGGAGGCCCGCGAGTGGCGCTACCGGTGGACAGGCCCGGCGGTGTGACCGCCCGCTCAGACCCGGGTGAGGGTCTGGCTTCGCAGGCTCTCCAACACGCCGCGGGTGACCTCCGAGGTGCCCCGCGCCTGATCGCACACCTCCGCCACCCGTCGTGCGGTGGCCTCGGCGCGTTGCTCCCGCTCGTCCCAGAGTCGGTCGACCTCGGCCAGCAGCGGCCCCTCGACCTCCCGCTCCACGCCGCGTAGCGCCGGCACGCCGAGTCGCTGGGCCAGGTCGAAGACCTTGCCGGCGTACGGCAGGGGCAGGAACGGCGTACCGACCATCGCCGCGAAGATCAGGAAGTGCAGGCGCATGCCCACGGCCAGGTCGAAGTGGCGCATCAGCCCCAGCACCTGCTGCGGAGAGTAGGTGCCGTGCAGGATTCGACCTCGCTCGGCGGCGACCATGTGCGACAGCACCCCGTGCGAGTGTCGGATGTCGTCGCGCTCCATCGGTACGAACAGCACGTACGCGTCGATCCGGTGCACCAGGAAGTCACCGATCTGGGCCAGCAGCCGGTGGTAGCCGTCCACGTCGAGGCGTTCGGCGGCCCGGCCCGGCTCCCGCACGCTGATCCCGACGAGGCGCTTACCGACCGGCACGCCCTCCTCGGCCAGCAGGTGGGCCGGGAACTCCTCCGGTTGCAGGAGGAACGCCGGGTCCGCGGTGACCGTGATCGGGTTGAGCAGGCCGGCCTCCTCCAGCACCATCCGGGACTCCTGGTCCCGGACTGTCACCTGGGTCGCGCTGGAGAGCGTTTCCCGGACCATGCCGGTGTCCACGCCGTCGCTGAGCGGCCCGACCCCCACCGCGTACGTGAGCAGCGGCAGGCCGCGTTCCTGGGCCACCCGGACCACCCGCAGGTAACGGCGGGCCTCCCGGTCGTACAGGATGCCGCCGCCGCCCAGGATGAGCAGGTCGAGCTGGGCCAGGACCAGGGCCGAGTCGGTACGGCTCACGCCCTCCCAGGGCACCGCTTCGACGTCCGGGTGCGCGGCCCTGGTGTGCTCCGGGTTCCTGGAGAAGACGATGATCCTGGCGTTCGGTTCCTGCGTACGCAGATCGGTGAGCAGGCCGGTGAGGATCGCCTCGTCGCCGAGGTTTCGCCCACCGTACGAGCCCAGCACACCGATGGTCAGTCCGGCGCCGTGCGTCATCCGTCGCTCCTCCCCAGGTGCGGTCCGCGCCGGTTTCCCGCTGGGCAGGTGAACAGTCCTGCCGAGGGGACCCGTCCCTGGGCCGCCGCCGGCTCAGCTCGCCGGGGTGAGGCGCTTCGCCATCTGCTGCGAGGTGACCTCGAAGCCCAGACTGCGGTAGAGGCCGATCGCCACGGTGTTCGAACCGAAGACGTTCAGACCCAGCTCGGGCACGCCGAGCTGGGCGAGTTCGGCCTCGATGAGCTGGATCATCCGCCGCGCGTACCCGTGTCCCCGATGCTCCTCGTGCACCTCGATGTTGTGGATCCACGCCTGGTCCGGGGCGGCGGCCGCCGGCAGGGTCACCCAGATCCAGCCGACCTCGGTGTCGCCGACCCGGCCCACCCGCAGCAACGCCCTCTCGGTGGCCACGCCCGCCGGCAGCGACTCCCGGATCTGGTCGACCGACCGTGCCAGGGCCGCCTCCGGGGTCATCCCCCGGTGCGCCACCAGGTCCTCGGCGTACCCCTGCACCAGTGGCCCCCGCAAGCGGTCCAGCTCCTGTGCCGTCATCGGCGTCAGCGTCAACTCCACAGCGTCTCCCCCTTCGTCGTCGCCAGCGGGTAGTGCAGCAGAACCGGCCCGGGCACGCCAACCGTTTCCCCGCCCGGGGCGGACGGGACGGCCGGGGGTGCGCGGGCGGGCGACGATGGCAACGTGCGGATCGCCCACGTCAGCGACAGCCACCTCACCAACCCGGAGGGGGTGGCCACCTCGGTCGGCACCACAGTGGCGCTGCTGCGCGCCGCCGGGCACCGGGTCGTGCTGCACTGCCCCGGTCCACTGTCCCGGTGTCGCCGCCGACCGGGCGAGGTGCCCTCGCTGTCGGTGCCGACCCGGCCGTACCGGTTGGCGCTGCCCCGGGCGCCCAGCGCACCGGTCGACGTGGTGCACGTGCACACCACCGGCCCGCTCGGCGTCGCCGGCCTGCGTTGGGCCGCCACCCGGGGCGTACCGACCGTGCTGACCTGGCACACCGACCTCGTCGCGTACGCCGCGCACTACCCGGAGATCCCGATCGGGGCCGCGTACGCCGGCCTGCGGCTGGGCCTGCGCTGGCGGGCGGGCGACCTGTGGGCGCTCGCTCATCCCGGACCGGGTCGACAGGCCCGACTGGCGGCGCTCGGGCGAACCCTCCTGGCCCACACCACTGTCCTCATCGCCCCTTCGGCGAAGACCGCGGCGATGATGGCGACGATGGCGGGGCGTACACCGATCCTGGTCCTGCCGACCCCGGCCGCCGCGCCGCACGCCGACGCCGACGACCGGCGGCGGCTGCGGGCCCGGCTCGGCATCCCGGCGGACGCGCCGGTGCTGCTCGCGGTCGGGCGGGCCACGCCGGAGAAGAACCCCGAGCTGCTGCTGGCCGCGTTCGCCCAGGTCCGCCGCGAGTTGCCGGCCGCCCGGTTGGTGCTGCTCGGGGCCCGGCGGCACCGGCTCTCGGTCCGCCGGATGGCCCGCCGGTACGGCGTCACCGGCGCGCTGCACCTGCTCCGTCCGGTGCCACGCCACCTGGTCGGCGGCTACTACCGGGCGGCGGACCTGCTCGCGTTCGCCTCCACCACCCGACCGGTCGCCGAGCCCAGCCCGGCGGCGTTCGGGGCGCTACTCACCCGGCTGCTGACCGAGCGGGAGTTACGCGGGGCCGTGATCCGGGACGGCCGGGCGGCGGCGACGGACTGGTCCGCGGAGCGCTACCTGGCCGAGCTGGTCAGGCTGTACGCGTCGCTGCCGCCCGTCGGCACGGCGCGAGCTGCTATCGGCAAGGCGCGTCGAGGTGACGCGGAGGCCAGGTCGGAGCGACCAGTCGGCCCGCCGCCGGTTCGCCTGACTCAACGGCGCACTGGTTGACAGTGGTCAGGGTGCCGACGGCGTGGACTCCAGTTGGTGCGCCAGTTGGGCCAGGTCGCGCAGGCGCAGGTCGCCGTCGAGGCCCTTCAGCGCGGCGGTCATCGCCCCGGCCGCCCGCCCGGCCCGCAGGCCCACCTCGGCGTCCTCGACGACCAGGCACCGCCCCACGGGTACGCCCAGCAGCGCCGCGCCCAGCAGATAGCCCTCCGGGTCCGGCTTGCCCACGCTGACGTCCTCCACCGTGACCAGCACCGGCGCCTTGATGCCGGCGGCGCCGAGCCGGGCCTCGGCGAGCCGCCGATCGGCGCTGGTCACCACCGCCCACTGCAACGCCAGCCGGGCCAGCGCGTTCAGTAGCTCGTGCGCCCCGGGGGTGGCTGTCACGTCGGACAGGTCGTCGTACTGCAACGCCAACTGCCGGGCCGCGGCAGCGGCGACCGCGGCCTCGTCGAGCGCGGGCAGTAGCCGGCGGATTGTCCGGTCGGCCGGGCTGCCGTGCGCGATCGCCAACGCCGCCGCCGGGTCGACGGCGTACTCGGCGGCCCACCGCTCCCAGGCCCGCTCGACGGCGGCGTCGGAGTCGACCAGGGTGCCATCCATGTCGAACAGCACCGCGCCAATGCCTGCCAGTTCCACGACCACGCTCCCCGAATCGCTCGCCCCACCCTCCCCCACCTCGCAAGATCCGCGCAACTTCGGTGACCCCGCTGTCTCGTCGCCTGGTGAGGCAGCAGGATCCGTGAAGTTGCGCGGATCATGGCGGCCGCCGGGTCCGCAGGCCGTCGAGGATCGCGGGTATCGGACCTTGAGGTCGGAGCGAGACGTCCGATGGCCGCCAGACGGAAGGGCTGCGCGGCCAGATGATCGTTTGCATGACGACGACACTCAACGACAAGGTCGCCTTGGTGACCGGGGGTTCCCGGGGCATCGGAGCCGGTATCGCACTGCGCCTGGCACAGGACGGCGCCGACGTGGCGCTGACCTACCGGCAGGACGCCGCGCGGGCCGCGATCGTGGTGAAGCAGATCGAGGCGCTGGGCCGCAGGGCGCTGGCGATCCAGGCGGACGGCGCCGACCCGGACGCGGTGCGGGGCGCGGTCGACCGGGCAGCCGCCGAACTGGGTCGGCTGGACATCCTGGTGAACAATGCCGCGGTGTTCCTGGTCGGCGCCCTGGACGAGCTCGGCTCGGCGGAGATGGAGCAGACGATCGCGGTCAACATCCGGGCACCGTACGTCGCCGCGCGGGCAGCCCTGCGGCACCTCGGCGACGGCGGACGGATCATCAGCATCGGCAGCAACGTCGGTGAGCGGGCGGTCTTTCCCGGGCTGACGCTCTACGCGATGAGCAAGACCGCTCTGGTCGGGCTGACCCGGGGCCTGGCCCGTGAACTGGGCCCACGGGCCATCACCGTCAACCTGGTCAACCCCGGGCCGACGGACACCGACGCCAACCCGGCGGACGGACCGAACGCGGCGGCGATCAGCGGATTCACCGCCGTCGGCCGGTACGCTCGCCCGGCCGATATCGCGGCCACCGTCGCGCACCTGGCCAGCGCCGAAGCCGGCTACGTGACCGGTGCGGTGGTCAACGTGGACGGCGGCTTCACCAGCTGAGGAGCCCGGGCGGCGTCGACGCGCCATCCGACGCCGCCCGGCCTCAACGATCGGCAGGCGCTACGGCGCGGTGGGTCAGGAACGCCGGCTCGTCAGGCGGGGTGACCCAGCACCTTGCGTACCGTGTCGACGAACGAGATCCGGCGCTTCGTCCGTACCTCGATCGCCGCGAGCCAGCGCTCCCGGTGCCGGTCGCGCAGCGGCGCGCTCCCGTCGCCCGACTCGTCACCCAGTCGGCGCTGGTCGGCGTACTCCGTGGTGAGGCTGGTCAACACGGCCCGGCCGGCCGCCGCGACCTCCGCCGGGCCCTCCAGCAACACCAGGTTGTACGCCTCGTCCACCGTGCGCATCGCTGCGTACGCCTCGTCGTAGCCGGGCATTGGCACGCCCCCACCGACGTCCAGCCACCGCCGGTCCAACTGCCGGTACGCCTGGTCGCAGGCGCTCAGGAACCCGACGTACGCGTCCCGCCGCAGCTCATCCCGACGCGTCGCCCGGCGCTCGGCACTCTCCTGCCGGGCGACGGTGAGCTGGTGAGCCAGTTGCCGACGGGTGCTGAGTGCGCCGACCAGCCCGGTCAGGGCGGCGGCGGCCAGGGTGGACAGAGAGGTGATCAACGCGACGGCGACGGTGTCCTGCACCCGCCCATCATGGCGTGACTCACTCCGGGCTCCGCCGAGGCGGGTCTTCTCTGGTGAAGGAAGCACCCCACCCAGGGGGATCGACGACGGGCCGAGCGTCGCCCGCAGGTAGGTGTCAGTGCAGTTCGTAGCCGGCTTCCTCGACTGCGGCCCGCACTTCGACGAGGTCGAGGAGGCGGTCGCTGTTCACCGTGACGGTGTCGTGTTCGACGTCCACCGCCACGGCGGTGACGCCGGGGATTCGCTCGATCTCCTCGGTGACGAAGCCTGCGCAGTGCCCACAGGCCATGCCGATCACGCGATAGGTGCTGACGGTCATGTCGACACCCGCCCCCGGTCGCTCACCTCGACGGGCACGGAACGGGTGAGCATGTGCGCCCGGCGCATCCGCCCGTCGTCAGCGAACTGCCCGAAGAAGTGGACGTCCACACTGCCCTCGCGCTTGGAGGTCTGGAAGTGCAGGGTGTAGCGGGCGGCGATCCGGTCCCCGTCCGCTATCGCCTCGTGCACCTCCCACCGGGCGCCGGTCTGGTGCTTGCGCGCCGGGCGGGTGTGCGCGATGAGCTTGGCGCGGTCCATCAGGTGGCCGTCGGCGACCTGCAGAATGTCGGGCGTGTGGTACCGATCGACGATCACCGCCGGATCCTCGTCACCGCGAACCAGGTCACTCATGAAGGAGGTGAAGAAGTCGGTGATGAACTCCTTCGGATCGGTGTCATCGAGCGCGCCCATCTCACCACCATCAACTAGTGATCTCCGCCGAACCTTTACAACTCGTAAAATATCTATCTCCGAGAACTTTGGCAAGGTGTAAGAGATGAACCGTTCAGCGGAGCGCAACCGTCGCGCCGACGCCCGCCGCAACTACAGCGCGATCCTCGATGCGGCAATCCGGCTACTCGACGCGCAGCCCGATGCCAGCCTCGACGCCATCGCCACCGACGCAGGGCTGACCCGGCAGACCGTCTACGCCCACTTTCCGTCCCGCGAGCACCTGATGGCCGCCATCGTCGACCGGATCACCGACGACGCCGTCGCCGCGATGGACGCCGCCGAGCCGGACACCGGTGCCGCCGCGGACGCGCTGATCCGGGTGCTCGAGGCCGGCGCCCAGATCGCATCGCGCTATCCGGTCCTGGTCCAGCAGATCGCGGCACTCCCGGTGAGCCCCGACATCGACGTGGCCCGCCACGCCCCGGTCGCCAAACGGATAGAGCAGGTAATCCAGCGCGGTCAGGCGAGCGGCGAGTTCGACAGAGGACTCCCCGCCGACTGGCTCGCCGCGATCACGATCAAGATCGGCCACGCCGCAGGCGAGGAGGTCGACGCCGGCCGGATGACCCGCGCCGAGGCGGCCGAAGCGCTGCGTACCGCCCTGCTCCGAGTGCTCCGCCCCGGGAACTGACTCTCGGGACGGTTTCGTTGGTGATGAAGGGTGGGCGCGGCAGGTTTCGAACCTGCGACCCCCCGCTTGTAAGGCGGGTGCTCTCCCACTGAGCTACGCGCCCGGATCGCCCGTGTGGCGGGCCGGTGGCTGGCAAGCTTACCTGCCCGCCACCGACCCGGGCGCACGGCGTACCCCGGTCAGTTGGTCGCTTCGGCGATGGCCTTGCGCCAGCCCTGCTGGTCGCGGGCCTCGCCCGGGCCGTTCATCTCGGCGAAGCGGACCACGCCGGTCCTGTCGATGACAAAGGTGCCCCGGTTGGCGAAGCCGGCCACGTCGTTGAAGACCCCGTACGCCTGGGCGACGGCGCCGTGCGGCCAGAAGTCGGCCAGCATGGGGAACTGGTAGCCCTCGCGGTCGGCCCAGATCTTGTGGCTGTAGGCCGAGTCGACGCTGATGGTCAGCACCTGGACGTCGTCGTTCACGTACTCGCCGAGGTTGTCGCGCACCTCGCCCAACTCGCCCTGGCAGGTGCCGGTGAAAGCGAGCGGGTAGAAGACCAGCAGGACGACGCGCCTGCCCCGGAAGTCCGAGAGACGCACCTCCTGGTTGTTCTGGTCCTTGAGCACGAAGTCGGGTGCTTCGGCACCAACCTCGATGGGCATGCGAACTCTCCTCGCGTCGAGTCGGGGTGACGGCACCAGCCTGCTACCCGGCGGTGGGCGGACCGTCGGGCGAGCGGAGCGGCGCTGGTTACTTCTTGGCCTTGGCCCCTCGACGGAGCACCAGACGGGCGCCGCTCCAGTCCCGGCCGGCGTTGACGGTCGAGGTCTGCTGAAGGCCGGCAGTGGGCGCGGACTCCGCGACCTCACTCGGCTCGACGTGCCCCTCGCGCCCCGCCTTCGGGGTGAGCAGCCACACGACGCCGTTGTCGGCCAGCGGGCCGAGGGCATCGACGAGCAGCTCGAAAAGGTCGCCGTCGCCGTCCCGGTACCAGACCAGCACCGCGTCGACCACCTCGTCGGTGTCCTCGTCGACCAGATCTCCACAGCGGTCGGTCAGGGCGTCTCGGAGATCCTGGTCGACGTCATCGTCGTACCCCATCTCCATGACGACCATCCCCGGTTCGATTCCGAACCGGTCCGCCAGGCTGCGTACCCCGTCGGCGGCCTGACCAGCGGTCGCGCTCACTGTCGCGTGCCTCCTCATCTCGTCCCTGCTCGCGGCGTCGGTGCGACGGCCGTCAGGCAAAGTCCACACAGTTGTTGGTCTGCGCGCAAGTGGCGCACCGGGTGGAACGGAATTTACCGTGCCAGCAGCGTACGGGCACCGTCGGTAATGGCTTCCGCGGAGACCAGTACGTGACGTGCTGCCGGACCTAATGGTACAAACGAGTCAACTCCCGCCACTCGACGTGCGGCACCGACATATCCGGCGTCGACCAGCGCGGCGATCACGCCCTCGCCGACCCCGCCGGAGCGGCGCGTCTCGTCCACCACCAGCACCCGGCCGGTCGCCGAGGACTCCCGGATGATGTCGGCCACCGGCAGCGGAGCCAGCCAGCGCAGATCCACCACGCGGGTGCCCACCCCCTCCTCGGCGAGGACGGCCGCGGCCCGCAGCGACATCCGCACCCCGTTACCGAAGGTGATGATGGTGAGGTCGTCCGCCGACCCGACCCGGTAGACCCGGGCCCGCCCGATCGGCACATGGCCGGCCACCCACCCGCCCGGCTCCGGATAGCCGGCCAGCCACTCCCCGTCACCCTCCGCGTACAGGTCGCGGGTGTGGTAGAGCGCGATCGGTTCCAGGAACACGCAGACACTGCCGTCCACCGCCGCGCTCGCCAGACAGGTCCGCAGCATGGGCGCGGCGTCGTCCGGCCGCGCCGGCACCGCGACCACCAGACCGGGCACATCCCGGAGTACGGCCACCGAGTTGTCGTTGTGGAAGTGCCCGCCGAACCCCTCCTGGTACGCCAGGCCCGCCACCCGCACCACCATCGGGTTGCGGAACGCCCCCTGCGAGAAGAACCGCATGGTGGCCGCCTCACCGCGCAGCTGGTCCTCGGCGTTGTGCAGGTACGCCAGGTACTGGATCTCCGGCACCGGCAGCATCCCGGCCAGCCCGGCACCGAGGCCCAGCCCGAGCACCGACGTCTCGTCGAGCAGGGTGTCGAAGACCCGGGCGGCCCCGAACCGGTCGCGCAGCCCCTTCGTCACCCCGTACACGCCGCCCTTGGCGGCCACGTCCTCACCGAAGAGCGCCATCTGCGGATGGTCGAGCATCCCGTCGGCGAGCGCGGCGTTGATGCTCTGCGCCAGGGTCATTGGCCCGGCCAGCTCCGGCGGCTTGCCGCCGAACGCCTCCGCCCGCGCGCCCGCGCCCGGCCCGCTGGCCCGCGCCGCGGCGTCGGCCACCGCCCGCGCCACCCGCACCGGACGGCGTGGGGCCAACGCCGACACCACGTCGGCCGCAGAGGCCAGCTTCGGCTCGCCCAGCACCTCCTCGGCCAGCCGGCGTACCTGCCAGCCGGTCTCGTCGTACCGGGCCAGCAGCTCCTCGCCGGTCGCCACCCCGGCGTCGACCAGCAGCCGCGCGGTGGCGGCCACCGGGTCCCGGTCCAGGTCCTCGGCCAGCTCGGCCGGACTCCGGTACGCCGACTCCGCGTCCGCCCCGGCGTGCCCCATCAGCCGTACGGTGCGCAGGTGCAGCACGGCCGGCCGCCGGTTGCGGCGTACCCAGGCCGCGGCCTCCGCCGCCACCTCGTACGTCCGCACCGGGTCGGCTCCGTCCGCGCTGAAGTAGCGGATGCCCGGCTTGGCACGCAGGGTCGCCTCGACCCAGCCCTCCGGCGAGCGGACGCTGATGCCCAGCCCGTTGTCCTCGCAGACGAAGAGCACCGGAATCCGCAGCCCGGCGTGGTCGTACCACCCGGCGGTGTTGAAGGCGGCTGTGGCGCTGGCGTGGTTGACCGAGGCGTCGCCGAAGGAGCAGACCACTATCGCGTCCGGCGGCCAGGGGGCGTGCGTGGCGCCCGCGCCACTGCCGACCCGCACCCCGGCCCCGGTACGCCGTCCGGCGCTGTCCAGCCGGCGCAGCCGCTCCACGGCCAGTCCCATTCCGACCGCGCGGGGCAGGTGCGAGGCGATGGTGGAGGTGGTCGGCACGATGGCGAGGTCCGCCCGCCCGAACACCTTGTGCCGGCCCCCCGCGATCGGTTCAAGGCTGGACGCGGCCATCCCGCGCAGCACGTCCCGGGCCGCGTCGGCGTACGCCGCGAACGCGTTCGCGGCCCCGGTCGCCGCGGTCGGCTCGGTCCCGGCCGGCTCCGATTCGGACAGCTGCGGATCGGAGGTCGTCTCCGGGTCACGTGTCGCTGCGCCGTCGACGGTCAACTCACTGTCGGCGGACCGCGCTCGGTCGGCGTCCTGATCGGGGTCGGCGGTCCGTGCCCGGACGGCGGACGGCACGGAGTCGGTGGCCAGCGTCGGGTCGGCCGCGACCTGGGCGGCACGCAGACAGTAGAAGGCGCCCGAGCGGTAGTGCAGCAGCGCCGGATCGGTGGGACGCAGCGCGGCGGCGACAGCGGCGTTGCCCTCGTGCCCGGCCGAGCCGATGGTGTAGAAGCCCTCCCCGAAGCTGCGCAACCAGCGGCCGGCCAGGTCGAGCTGCCGGCTGGTCACCTGCGCGTCGAAGAGGTCCAGCACCTGCGCGCCGGTCAGCGGGGCGTCATCGGTGACCGGGTCGGCGGGGTCACGCCGCCGCTCGGCGGCAGGCAGCGCCGCCAGCGTCTCCCGGAACCGGTCGTCGAGATCTTGCGGGGTGGTCACGTCGGACAGCATTACCGACGGAAGCCCTGCTCGCCCAGTGGGACACGGCCGGCGGGGGTGCGCTCACTCCGGCCCGAAGGACTCCGGACAGCCGCCGTCGGACACCTTCCAGACCAGGTCACGAAGGGTGCTCAGCTCCTCGTCGCTCAGCCCGGACAGGAGTCGGGAGTCGGACATCACCTCGATCACCCGCGCCCGCACGACGCGGCCCTCCCCGGTCACCACCAGCGTCTTCTGCCGCCGGTCCGTCGGGTCGGTGCGGCGCTCGACCAGCCCGGCCTGCTCCAGCTTGTCGACCAGCACCGTCACGTTCGACCGGTCACAACCCAACTGACCGGCGAGATCCCGAGCCGGAAGCGGGTGATCCGGGTCCAACTCCCGCAGCGCCCGGGCCGCCGCCGGGGTGAGCCCCAACTCGGCGAACGCAGAACCCTGCCGGTGTCGCAGCGCGGCCGTGACGTGCGCCATCCGCCGCACCACATCGACGGCGAGACCGGCCCGATCCACCCGTTCACCTGCCGCGGGAACCACCTCCTGCGTCACGGCCACATGGTACGCAGAGACGGGCGTCGTCGGTCAGGGCCCGGCCGGATCACACCCGTCGGACGGCGGTCAGCACCGATCGACAGCTGTCATCGGTGTTCGACTGCTGGCGACAAGCAGGGCCACTCAGTGTCATCTGTCGGCCATCGGGGCTCGCGAGGCTCCCGGAGTCACGAAGATCGGACTCTGGGGAGGATTCGTGTCACTGTCCCGACGTACCATCCTGCTGTCCGGCGCCGCGATCGGCGCCGCGGGCGCGGTCACCGGGCTGCCGGCGACGGCCGGCGCGGCACCGGGCCGGCCGCTGGCCTACCCCTTCACCCTCGGTGTGGCCTCCGGCGACCCCGACCACGACGGGTTCGTGTTGTGGACCCGCCTGGCCCCACAGCCACTGGCCGAGGACGGCCTCGGCGGCATGCCGGACCGCGACGTGCCGGTGCACTGGGAGTTGGCCGCCGACGAGCGGTTCCGGCACGTGGTGCGCCGCGGGGTCGCGGTCGCCCGCACCCGCTCGGCGCACAGCGTGCACGTGGAGTTGGCCGGTTTACTGGCCGGACGCGAGTACTTCTACCGGTTCCGGGCCGAGCGCCACGTCTCGCCGACCGGACGCACCCGCACCGCCCCGGCACCGTGGACCATGCCAGCCGCCCTGGCAATGGGCTTCGCCTCCTGTTCCCAGTACGAGCACGGCTACTTCACCGCCTACCGGCGGCTGGCCGAGACCGAGCCGGAGCTCATCCTGCACCTGGGCGACTACCAGTACGAGTACGCCCCGGACACGTACAACGTCCCCGGTGGCAACCCGCGTGACCACGAGGGCCCGGAGACGCGGACGCTGGCCAACTATCGGCAGCGGCACGCTCAGTACAAGACCGACGCCGACCTGCAGGCCGCGCACGCGGTGGCGCCGTGGGCTGTGGTGTTCGACGACCACGAGGTGGAGAACAACTGGGCCGACGAGGTGCCCGAGGCGCCGGACCCGGAGTTCCCCGCGCGGCGGGCGGCGGCGTTCCAGGCGTACTACGAGAACATGCCGCTGCGGCGCACCTCGATTCCCCGCGGCATCGACATGCAGCTCTACCGACGGGTGCGCTGGGGGCGGCTGGCCACGTTCCACATGCTCGACACCCGGCAGTACCGCGACGACCAGGCCTGCGGCGACGGCTACCGGGACTGCGCGGCGGCATCGGACCCGGCCCGGTCGATCACCGGGGCCGAGCAGGAGGCGTGGCTGCTGGACGGCTTCCGCCGCTCGGACGCCCAGTGGGACATCCTGGGCCAGCAGGTCTTCTTCGCTCAACGGGACAACAACTCCGGCCCGCTCACCGTCACCAGCATGGACTCCTGGGACGGCTACGTCGCCTCTCGGGACCGCATCACCCGGGGCTGGTTGGCCGCCGGGGTACGCAACCCGGTGGTGCTGACCGGCGACGTGCACGCGCACTGGGCCAGTGATCTCAAGCTGGACTATGCCGACCCGACCTCGCGCACCGTCGGCACCGAACTGGTCTGCTCCTCGATCACCTCGACAGGTGACGGCGCGGACTCGGCGTCCGGCTCGCACCCGTGGTTCGCGTTCAACCCGCACCTGCGCTTCCAGAACAACCTGCGGGGGTACGTGCGCACCACGATCACCCCGGGACAGCTCACTGCCGACTTCGACGTGCTGCCGTACGTCAGCCGGCCGGGCGCGCCCGCGTACACCCGGGCCTCGTTCGTGATCGAGGACCGGGTGCCCGGCCTGCACCAGACGGCGGACAATCCAGTCCCGTCAGCGGCCCGCACTGCCGCGCCATCCGCGGACCCCGGCCAGCAGACCGTCCAGCAGGAGACCGTCCGCCCGTAACCAGCCCGACGCCTCAAGATCCGCGCAACGTCAGGGAACTTGTTGCCTCGCCACGCGCTGAGCCAGCAGTTCCGGGGAGGTTGTGCAGATCTTGAGGCGGGCCGGCGTCCCGGGACGACGGCCGGGCAGGCGCGGTCAGGCGGGGAGGAAGGAGAAGCGGACCTGGCGGGTCGGGTTGTCGCCGTTGGTGTCGACGAGGCAGATCGACTGCCAGGTGCCGAGCGCCAGCCGACCGCCGAGCACCGGCAGCGTGGCGTACGGCGGGATGAACGCCGGCAGCACATGGTCGCGGCCGTGGCCGGGCGAGCCGTGTCGGTGCCGCCAGCGGTCCTCGGTGGGGAGCAGGTCGTCCACGGCGCTGAGCAGGTCGTCGTCGGAGCCCGAACCGGTCTCGATGATCGCCAGGCCGGCGGTGGCGTGCGGCACGAAGACGTGCAGCAGGCCGTCGCCCTCGCCCGAGACGAACTGCTGGGCCTCCGCGGTGATGTCCCGGACGGTCGGCCGGGACCCGGTCTGGACGGTGATCACGTCGCTGCGCATACGTCGCATTCTGCCGCAGCGTGCGGTCAGGAGCTGCCGCCACCGCCGCCAGAGTCGCCGCCACCGGACCACCCGCCACCGGAGTCACCGCCGGACCAGCCGCCACCGGAGTCACCGCCGGACCAGCCCCAGCCGGACCAGCCTCCCCCGGAGTCGCCGCTGCCGCCGGCCGGCTCCGTGCTGTCGGAGCTGTCGTGGTCGCCGTCCCGCTGGCGGCCGACGTGCCCGCTTCCGGCGTCCCCGGCGGGCATCGGGTAGAACCCGTACCCGCCGCCGTCCGCGTCCGGACGACGGCGACGGCCATCCTGGCCGCTCAGACGGGCCGCGCGGATCGCGTCGCGCAGCAGGCCCCCGCCGAGCACTGCCACCAGGGCGCCCAGGGCCACCAGTCCGACCATCGGCAGGTTGCCGGAGGCGAGGGCGACGGCGCCGATGACCAGGCCAACCACCCCGACAACGATCATGGTCGCGGCGACCGCGACACGGCGTCCGTTCATGGCGGTAACGGTAGGAGTGGCGGTCAAACCGCTCAGCTTTCACCCGGCCGTCGCGCTAAGTTACCGGCGAGTACCTGTGTTCAGCATCGCGTCGGGGGGACCTAGACGTGACGAGGGGTGCCACCAGGGGGCAGGATGGCGCTAGAGACCTATCCCACACACAACCGAGGGAACGCCTGTGGCTACGGAACGCAAGCGCCCGGTGATCAGCGACGGCCTACCGAGCCAGCTTCCGGACATCGACCCTGAAGAGACCAGCGAATGGGTCGAGTCGCTTGACGGTGTCATCGACGAACGCGGCGCCAAACGCGCCCGCTACGTCATGCTGCGCCTGCTGGAGCGGGCCCGTGAGCGCCAGGTCGGGGTTCCGCCCCTGACCACCACCGATTACATCAACACCATCCCGTCGGAGCGCGAGCCCTGGTTCCCGGGTGACGAGCACGTCGAGCGGAGGATCCGGGCGTACGTCCGGTGGAACGCCGCCATGCTGGTGCACCGGGCGCAGCGCCCGGAGATCGGCGTCGGCGGGCACATCTCCACCTTCGCCAGCTCGGCGTCGCTCTACGAGGTGGGCTTCAACCACTTCTTCCGGGGCAAGAACCACCCGGGCGGTGGCGACCAGATCTTCTACCAGGGCCACGCCTCCCCCGGCATGTACGCGCGGGCGTTCCTGGAGGGGCGGCTCAGCGAGCACCAGCTCGACGGGTTCCGCCAGGAGCTGTCGCACCCCGGTGGTGGGCTGCCCTCGTACCCGCACCCTCGGCTGATGCCGGACTTCTGGGAGTTCCCCACCGTCTCGATGGGCCTCGGCGGTCTGAACGCGATCTACCAGGCCCGGTTCAACCGGTACCTGCAGCACCGCGGCATCAAGGACACCTCCCAGCAGCACGTCTGGGCGTTCCTCGGCGACGGCGAGATGGACGAGCCGGAGACGCTCGGCGCCATCGGCGTCGCCGCCCGCGAGGAGCTGGACAACCTCACCTTCGTGATCAACTGCAACCTGCAGCGGCTGGACGGCCCGGTCCGGGGCAACGGCAAGGTCATGCAGGAGCTGGAGGCGTTCTTCCGGGGTGCCGGCTGGAACGTGATCAAGGTCGTCTGGGGTCGTGAGTGGGACCCGCTGCTCGCCGCGGACACCGACGGCGCGTTGGTCAACCTGATGAACACCACGACCGACGGCGACTACCAGACCTACAAGGCGGAGTCCGGCGCGTACGTGCGGGAGCACTTCTTCGGCCGTGACACACGGACCCGCAAGATGGTCGAGCCGCTCAGCGACGACGAGATCTGGAACCTCAAGCGGGGTGGGCACGACTACCGCAAGCTCTACGCGGCCTACAAGGCGGCCACCGAGCACACCGGTCAGCCCACCGTCATCCTGGCGAAGACGATCAAGGGCTGGACCCTCGGCTCGCACTTCGAGGGCCGCAACGCGACCCACCAGATGAAGAAGCTGACGCTGGAGGACCTGAAGACCTTCCGCGACCGGCTCTACCTGGACATCCCGGACTCGGCGCTGGAGGACAACCCCTACCTGCCGCCGTACTTCCACCCGGGTGAGAAGTCCGAGGAAATGGCGTACCTCAAGGAGCGGCGCGAGCAGCTCGGCGGGTACCTGCCGTCCCGGCGGACCAGCACGAAGCGGCTGGCCATCCCCGGGCCGGAGCGGTTCGCCGACATCAAGCGCGGCTCCGGCAAGCAGAAGGTGGCCACCACGCAGGCCTTCGTCCGTCTGCTCAAGGACGTGATGAAGGACAAGGAGTTCGGCAAGCGTTGGGTGCCGATCATCCCGGACGAGGCCCGCACCTTTGGTCTCGACTCGATCTTCCCGACCGCGAAGATCTACTCGCCGCACGGCCAGCGCTACACCTCGGTCGACCGGGAGCTGTTCCTGTCGTACAAGGAGTCGACGACCGGGCAGATCCTGCACGAGGGGATCAACGAGGCCGGTTCGGTGGCCTCGTTCACCGCAGCCGGCTCGGCGTACGCCACGCACGACGAGCCGATGATCCCGATGTACATCTTCTACTCGATGTTCGGGTTCCAGCGGACCGCCGACGGGCTGTGGGCCGCGGCCGACCAGATGGCCCGGGGCTTCCTGCTCGGCGCCACCGCGGGTCGGACCACGCTCAACGGTGAGGGCCTTCAGCACGAGGACGGGCACTCGCTGCTGATCGCCGCTACCAACCCGGCCGTGGTGGCGTACGACCCGGCGTTCGCGTACGAGATCGCGCACATCCTGGAGCAGGGTCTGCACCGGATGTACGGGGACGCTCAGGAGAACGTCTTCTACTACCTGACGGTCTACAACGAGCCGACTCTCCAGCCGGCCGAGCCGGCCGACGTGGACGTGGAGGGCCTGCTCAAGGGCATCTACCGCTACTCGCCGGCACCGCAGGTCGACGGCCCGAAGGCCAACCTGCTCGCCTCGGGCACCGGGATGCAGTGGGCGCTCAAGGCCCAGCAGCTCCTCGCCCAGGACTGGGGGGTGGGTGCCGACGTCTGGTCGGTGACCTCCTGGACCGAGCTGCGCCGCGACGCGGTGGAGACCGAGGAGTACAACCTGCTCAACCCGGGTGCCGAGGCGAAGGTTCCGTACATCCAGCAGAAGCTGGCCGAGTCGGACGGGCCGAAGATCGCGGTCAGCGACTTCATGCGCGCGGTACCGGATCTGATCGCCCGCTGGGTACCCGGCGACTACACGTCGCTCGGCACCGACGGTTTCGGCATGTCGGACACCCGGCACGCGCTGCGCCGGCACTTCCACGTCGACGCGGAGTCGATCGTGGTGGCCACGCTGCGGCAGCTCGCCCGCAGCGGCGCGGTGGCGACCACGGTGCCGGCCGAGGCCGCCAAGAAGTACGCGATCGACGACGTCAACGCCGCCCCGGTCGGCGAGACCGGCGGCGACAGCTGATCCAGCACCACTGAGGAGGGCCCGGCGCATCCGCGCCGGGCCCTTTTCGGTGTACGGAGCGGCGGTGGTCCGGGGGCCCTGGCGGGGATCCGGACCACCGCCGTCGCGGGTGACGCCGGGAGGATGGGCGCTCGTCAGCCGACGGCGGCCAGGTCGGTGAGCCGGGCCAGCGAGTCCTCCAGGTCGGCGCCGACCCGACGCAGTCCGAGGCGCAGCAGGGCCGCCTTGACCGGGCCGGCCGGCCAGCGGACCACGATGAGGCGCACGATGGTTCCGCCCTCCTCCTCGTCTCCGGTGAGCTGGACGTAGATTTCGGTGCGCGCCTCCGCACGAGCACCGGCACCCTTGGCCCGCTCCCGCCAGCCGATCAGCGTCGGCTCCTGGTAGGCGATCACCTCGGCCTCATGCGCCGAGCCGCGCCCTGCCTGGACCAGTTGTCGCCGCCCGAAGCCCTCTCCCGAGAGCACTTCGGCCGCGCGGACCCCGGCGAGCCAGGCCGGCAACTGCTCGGCCCGCTGCACGACATCCCAGACCACTTCAATTGGCGCCGCCACGTGCGCACTGCGTTCCACGAGGATCATTTCCGTCTTTCCTCCGGTGAGGACATCCCACGATATCGGCACTCTATGCGCTAAATCGGACTTACCTGGACGGGTTCGGAAAAAGACACGCCGATCAACCATTGCGCATTGCGCCAGGCCGGCCTATGGCGCATTCATCGAGAGCGCCCTAAAGTCCCGAGCACGTTTCACGTTGACCGGGAGGGCGCATGTCAACCGCACCGATGCCCCAGTTCCCCACCGGCTTCCGCTGGGGCGTCTCCACATCGGCCCACCAGATCGAGGGCGCCACCACTGCCGACGGCCGGGCTCCGTCCATCTGGGACACCTTTGCGCGCTCCCCCGGGCGGATCAGCGACGGCAGCAGCGGGGAGGTGGCCTGCGACCACTACCACCGGCACACCGAGGACGTGGCGCTGCTGGCCGGCCTGGGCGTCTCCGCGTACCGGCTCTCCATCGCCTGGCCCCGCATCCAGCCCACCGGCGCCGGCCCGGCCAACCCGGCCGGCCTGGACTTCTACGACCGCCTGGTGGACGAGTTGCTGGCCGCCGGCGTCGACCCGGTGGCCACCCTCTACCACTGGGACCTGCCGCAACCCCTCGAAGACGCCGGCGGCTGGCTGCACCGCGACACCGCCGCCCGGTTCGCCGAGTACGCCGAGAAGACCGCCGCCCGCCTCGGCGACCGGGTCCGGCTCTGGATCACCCTCAACGAGCCGTTCATCCACATGAGCCTCGGCTACGGCATGGGTGTGCACGCCCCCGGCCGGATGCTGCTGTTCGACGCCTTCCCGGTCGCCCACCACCAACTGCTCGGGCACGGGCTCGCGGTCGCCGCGCTGCGGACCCACGCCGCCAGCCCAGTGGCGATCGCCAACAACTACTCGCCGGTGCGGGTGCTCGGCGACCGCGACGCCGACCGGGCCGCCGGGGCGGCGTACGAGGCGCTGCACAACCGGCTCTTCACCGACCCACTGCTCGGCCGTGGCTACCCGGAGCTGCCCGGCTTCGACCCGAGCGTCATCCACCCCGGCGACCTCGACACGATCGCCACGCCGATCGACGTGCTCGGGGTGAACTACTACAACCCCACCGGGGTACGGGCGGCCGAGGAGGGTTCGCCCCTGCCGTTCGACCTCGTGCCGCTGGACGGCTACCCGCGTACCGCCTTCGACTGGCCGGTGGCCCCCGACGGGCTACGCGAACTGCTCGGCTGGCTGCGCGACACGTACGGCGACGCGCTGCCGCCCATCGAGATCACCGAGAGCGGCTGCGCGTACGACGACGCACCCGACGCCGACGGGCAGGTGGCCGACCCGGAGCGGATCGCGTACCTCGACGGGCACCTGCGGGCGGTCCGAGCCGCCATCGACGACGGGGTGGACGTCCGCGGGTACTTCGTCTGGTCGCTGCTGGACAACTGGGAGTGGGCCGAGGGGTTCACCAAGCGCTTCGGTCTGGTGCACGTCGACTACGCCACCCAGACCCGTACGCCGAAGTCGTCGTACACCTGGTTGCGGGACGTGATCGCGGCCAGCCGGCCCGGGTCGGCGCGGTGACCACCCTCGACCCGACGCCGGCGTCGCTGCCGGCGGCGCTCGCCGAGCCGACGGTGCCGGTGCGGCGCGGCTGGATCGGTCTGATCTTCGCGGCCAACCTCGGCGTGTGGATGGCGTTCTTCACTCCCATCCAGGTGCTGCTGCCACAGCAGATCGAGCAGATCGCGCCCGGCGACAAGGAGAACATGCTGGCCGTGGTCACCGGCCTCGGTGCGCTGGCCGCGGTGCTGGCCAACCCCCTGGCGGGCGCGTTCTCCGACCGGACCTGCCTGCGGATCGCCGGCCGCGAGTTCGGTCGTCGGCACGTCTGGACGGCGGGCGGGGCCGTGCTCGGCGCGGCGGCCCTGGTGCTGCTGGCCCAGCAACGGACCATCCTCGGCGTCGCCCTCGGCTGGGTCGCCGCGCAGGTCTGCTTCAACGCGATGCTGGCCAGCCTCACCGCCGCCATCCCGGACCGGGTCCCGGTGCGCCAGCGCGGCGGGGTCTCCGGGTGGGTGGGCATCCCGCAGGCACTCGGGTTGGTGCTCGGCGCGGTGCTGGTCACCGCCGTGGTCACCGGCAACGCCGCCGGCTACCTGGCCATCGCCGTGGCCATCCTGCTGCTGTCGCTGCCGTTCGCGCTGCTCACCCCCGACGAACCGCTGCCGCGTACCCATCGGCCGGCGATCCGGACGCGGGCGCTGCTGGCCTCGATGTGGATCAGCCCTCGCCGACATCCGGATTTCGCCTGGGCCTGGATCACCCGGTTCCTGGTCCAGTTGGGCAACGCCCTGGGCACCCTCTACCTGCTGTACTTCCTCAGCGACGGGGTGCGCCACCCCGACCCCGAGGGCGGGCTGCTGGTGCTGATCCTGCTCTACACGCTCGGAATGATGCTGACCGCTGTGGTCGCCGGCCGGCTGTCCGACCGTTCCGGCCGCCGCAAGATCTACGTGATCGTCTCCGGGTTGATCATGGCGGTGGCGGCGCTGCTGCTCGCTGTCGCGCCGGTCTGGCCGATGGCGATCGTCGCCGCGCTGCTGCTCGGCGCTGGCTACGGCGTCTACCTCTCGGTCGACGCCGCGTTGATCACCCAGGTGCTGCCCCGGGCCACCGACCGCGCCAAGGACCTTGGCGTCATCAACATCGCCAACTCGGCGCCGCAGGTGCTCGGTCCGGCGCTCTCCGCCCCGCTCGTGGTGTACCTGGGCGGCTATCCCACGCTCTACGCGGTCACCGCCGTGGTCACCCTGCTCGGCAGCGCGCTGGTCGTCAAGATCCGCTCGGTGCCGTGAGCCAGGGGGCGGTGGCGGAAAGCAGTCGCGTACCGCCGTAGGCTGGGGGACGTGACAGTACGTGTGCGCTTCGCCCCTTCCCCGACCGGTATGTTCCACGTCGGCGGTGCCCGCTCGGCGCTGCAGAACTGGATCTACGCCAAGCAGCAGGGCGGCGTGTTCGTGCTGCGCATCGAGGACACCGACGCGGCGCGCAACAAGCCCGAGTGGACCGAGGGCATCCTCTCCGCGCTGGACTGGATCGGCATCTCCCGGGGCAGCTACGAGGGCCCGTACTTCCAGTCGGCGAACGCCGGCGAGCACCGGGCCGCCGCCGCGCGCCTGTACGAGTCGGGCCGCGCCTACTACTGCGACTGCACCCGTGAGGACCTGCAGGCCCGCACCGGCTCGCAGTACCAGGGCTACGACGGCTACCACCGCGACCGTGGCCTCGGCCCCGGCCCGGGGAACGCCCTGCGGTTCCGTACGCCCGACGAGGGCGCGACAGTGGTGGTCGACCTGATCCGTGGTGAGCCCACCTTCGAGAACAAGCTCATCGAGGACTTCGTCATCGCCCGGGGCGACGGCTCGCCGGTCTTCCTGCTGGCCAACGTCGTCGACGACATGACCATGGGGATCACCCACGTGATCCGGGCCGAGGAGCACCTGCCCAACACCCCCAAGCAGCAACTGCTCTGGGAAGCCCTCGGGGTCAAGCCGCCGATCTGGGCGCACGTGCCGGTGGTGGTCAACGAGAAGCGGCAGAAGCTCTCCAAGCGCCGGGACAAGGTCGCCCTGGAGGCGTACCGCGACGAGGGTTACCTCGCCGGCGCGATGCGCAACTACCTCATGCTGCTCGGCTGGGCCCCCTCCGGCGACCGGGAGATCGTTCCCTGGTCGGTCATCGAGGACGAGTTCCGGCTGGACGAGGTCAACCTCTCCTCGGCCTTCTTCGACGAGAAGAAGCTGCGCGCCTTCAACGGCGAGTACATTCGCGCGCTGCCGGTGGCCGAGTTCATCGACGCCTGCCAGCCGTGGCTGACCGGCACCGGGACCATCGCGCCGCCGCCGTGGCAGCCGGAGGAGTTCGACGCCGACGCGTTCGCCGCCGTGGCGCCGCTGGCCCAGACGCGGATCGCGGTGCTCAGCGAGATCGTGCCGAACGTCGACTTCCTCTTCCTGGCCTCGCCGCTGATCGACGAGGCCGCCTGGACCAAGACGATGAAGGACGGTTCCGCCGAGCTGCTGGACGACGCCGTCGCCGCGTTCGAGGCGCTGGAGTCCTGGGACGCCGAGTCGTTGAAGTCGACGCTGGAGGCGGTCGGCGCCGAGCGGGGCCTCAAGCTCGGCAAGACGCAGGCGCCGGTGCGGGTCGCGGTCACCGGCCGCACCGTTGGTCTGCCGCTGTTCGAGTCGCTGGAGGTGCTCGGTCGCGAGCGCACCCTGACCCGGATGCGCGCCGCCCGCCTGCGCCTGGTCTGACGAAGCACAACAGTTTGATCAGTGCGCTCCGCTGATCACTGCGCTCCGCGTCGGCGGCGGAACACGAGGCCGGCTCCGAGTGCGGCGAGCAGCAACAGGCCGCCGAGCGCCCAGATCCACCAGCGGCTGCCGGAGTCGGACCGCTCCGACGCCGCCGGCACGGTGGAGGCCGTCGAGCTGCCGGGGGTCGCCGAGGCGGGCCCGGCGGAGGGTGCGCCGACGGCCGACGCGCCAGCCGAGGGCGCGCCGGCCGGGCTGGTGCTGGCGGCGGCCGACGGCGAGGCGGACGGGTCTGCCGCGGTGCCGGTGGTGAGGGTGAACCGCACCTCGCCCTTCACCGGGTGCCCGTCGGACGACGCGAGCTGGTAGCCGACGATGTAGAGCCCGGCGGCGGCCGGCTTGAACGGCACCCGCACCCGACTGCCGTCGAAGGCGGGAGTCCCGCCAGCGACCACATTGTCCGGTCCGGTTATTGTGATCTTCGTCGTAGTCGGCGACGGCGTGGCGAGGAACCGCAGCTCGACGCGGGCGGGTGCCGTCGCCACGCGGGCGCCGTCGCGCGGGTTGCTGCCGGTCAGTTGGTTGTGGGCGGCGGCCGGAGTCGCCGGCACCAGAAACGACACACCGAACGCCACGCCGAGCACCACTGGCATGACCCGCACCGTACGTGTAACCCTGCCCCCCATGAACCCCTCCGTAAGGGTACGATCCGCCCGCTGATCAAACGGCTCCTCATTAGTCGAGCAGAGATCGCAGATAGTTCCAATTACTGTTCCGAAAGCTGCAACTCATCGACGTTCTGCGGAGTCTGTAGGAGTGGACGCGACCATCCGGTCGATGCCGCACCGGCAGATCGGTCCAGACGTCACGACGAAGCCATCCATCGAACGGGGCGAGGAGGCGGGATGGTCCGACACATGAGGCGGTTGGTCGCCGTGTTGGCGGGCACGCTGGCGGTGGCACTGCTGTCGCTTGGCACCGCCGGCTCGGCCTCGGCGGCGCCGAAGCCGGCACCCGCCGGAGTGGACATCACCGGCACGGGGCTGTCCGAGCCGCTGCGGTTGCACGCGGACAAGGAGCCCGCCCTCGTGGGCGCGGTCATCGACCAGGTCAACTTCCTCGCTCGCACCGGCATGCCGACCGGTCCGAAGGCAGCCAACCTCGGTCCGAAATACACTGTCGTGGTGCTCGCCGGCGAGACGCCGAAGCAGACCTACGACCTGTATCCCAAGGCTGTCGGTGGCCCCCGCGTCTACCGGCCGGCGAAGCAGCCGGACGGCCGCAAGTCCAGCGCCGGCTGGTTCCTGGGTCGGCTCAGCATGTCCGAGACCCTGCGCACCGCCGGTGTGCCGTTGGAGCGGCAGTTCGACACGGTCAGTGGCGGCGCGGGCGGCGGCGAGCGCGTGCTCCCGGAGGACACTCTCGACCCCGCGAAGGACCTCGACGAGGCGATCGGCGACCTGCAACACCTGCTGCTGCTCAACGTCGGCGTGATGCTGACCATCACGGTCGGCCTCGCCGGGATCGCCCTGCTGATCCGCCGGCGCACGCGCTGACCCGACGCACTCGCTCAGGCGGCGGGTGCGTCGGCGGTGCTCAGCACCAGCGGCGCGGTGGGCGCTCCCGGCGGGTGGCCCGCGGCCGCGGTCGGACCGCGCCGTGCCGGTGCGCCCCGGCCCAGCCGGGAAGTTCGCTGAGGCAACCAGCGGGAACGTCCGAGTCGGGCTCGGCGAGCCCGGCGGGCTCGGCGGAGCGCTGACGCGGCAGCACCGGCTCGTCATCGACGCGCCCGTGCAGTGGCTCCACCGGGTGCGATGATGCGCCGCCGACCGGCCGGCGGTGCTTGCCAGCCGCCTGCGGGTCGTGGTGCCCCGGCCGGCAGGGCTCGCCCTGGGCGCAGCCGTGCTCGGCCTCCCCGTGCGCCATCCCCGGTCTCCTCACGCTCGCCTCACCCTCGGGTGCTCTCCCCGAGGTGCCCTGTCACCGTACTGGCCGGGACTGACGGGCCGCGCGCAGCGTACCCGGGGTCCGGACCGGCCGATCCTCGGAGACGCCGCCGGGCGCGGGGGCCGGTTACGCAGTTCACAGCTTCTTTTCGTGCCGTTCGCCCAACGCGTCACGGCCAAGGACCGTACTGGCGGTCGGTAAGGGCCCGCGTACCCCTTTCGGCGCATGGCGGTGCGGTCGAGGTCCTCCCCCGGTGGGAGTTCGGCGGGCGACGACTGTGGTGGGATCGGGGCATGCGTGCGCCACCGTGGCTCGACTCCGGCACCCTCGGCCGCGACCTCGTGCTGGCCGGCGCGTCGCTGGCCGGTGGTCTGGTGCTGCACGCCCTGGGGTGGCAACCGCAGGTCCGTCCGGACGGGAACGTGCCGTCGGCGTTGTTTCTGCCGCCGCTGGTGGCGGTCTGCGTCGCCGTCGGCCTACGGCGGGTCGCTCCACGCGCCAGCCTGGCCGTGGGGACCGGAGCGCTGGTGGTCGACACGGCGCTGGGCAGTTCGCTGGGCACGGTCCTGGTCTACACGCAGGTGCTCTACGACGCCTGCGTGTACGGCCCGCCCCGGCTGTGGCGGTGGTTGCTGCGGATCACCGTGGCGCTGAGCCTGGTCGGAGTGGTCGTCGGCGTGCTCGCGTACGGCCAGTGGCGCGGGGCGGCGCTCGGGGTGCTGGTGGTGCTCGCCGGGCTGCTGCCGGTCCTGACCGGCATCAGTGTGCGGCAGTACCGCGACCAGGCTGCCGCCGAGCGGGCGCGGGCCGAGCAGACCGCCCGGCTGGTCGAGTTGGACCGTCGGCAGGCGGTCAGCGCCGAACGGGCCAGGATGGCCCGGGAACTGCACGACGTGGTCGCGAACCACCTCAGCGCGGTGGCCATCCACGCCACCGCCGTGCTCTCCGTGCCCGGGTTGGACAGCGGTCAGGTGGAGTCGGCGTTGCGGGTGATCCGGGAGAGCAGCGTGCAGGGCCTCGCCGAGATGCGTCAGATGATCGAGGTGCTGCGCGAGCCCGGGACCAACGCCGACCCGGCCACGCCGGAGGTGGTCACCGCGCGGCTGGCCGAGGCGGACGGACTGGTCGACCGGGCCCGGGCGGCCGGCCTCGCGGTGCGGGTCCGGACCGATGGCACGCCGGGCGCGTTGCCGGTGGGGGTGGACCTCGCCGCGTACCGGATCGTGCAGGAGTCGCTGACGAACGCGCTCAAGCACGGTACGGGTGAGGCGGAGCTGACGATCGCGTACCGGCCGGCCGAGGTGGTGTTGACGGTGGAGAACCCGGTGCGCCGGGGCGGGGCCGGGCTGCCGGGCGCCGGGGCCGGGCTGATCGGTATGCGGGAGCGGGCCACGCTGCTGGCCGGCCGGTTCACCGCAGGGCCGCACGACGGCCGCTGGCAGGTGCGGGCGGCCCTGCCCACCGGGGAGGTCGGGTGACCGGGCCGGCGCGGCCGCCGGACACCGCTGGCCCGGCGACGGTACGGGTGGTGCTCGCCGACGACCAGCCGGCGGTACGGGCCGGACTGGCCCTGATCCTGAACAGCTCAGCGGGCATCGAGGTGGTCGGCGAGGCGGCCGACGGCCACGCCGCGGTGCGCCTGTGCCGGGAGCTGCGCCCCGACGTGGCGGTGCTGGATGTGCGGATGCCGCACCGGGACGGGATCTCCGCGACCCGGGCGATCGTCGGCGACGGGCTCGCCGACGTGCTGGTGCTCACCACCTTCGACCTGGACGAGTACGTCTTCGGGGCGTTGCGGGCCGGCGCGGCCGGGTTCCTGCTCAAGGACACCGACGCCGACGGCCTGGTCAGCGCCGTGCGGACGGTGGCGCGGGGCGACGGGTTCATCGCGCCCACTGTGACCCGCCGGTTGATCACCGCGTTCGCGGCCACCGCGCCGGGCGCGTCGGCGGACGCCCGGGCGGCGCTGGGCACCCTCACCCCGCGTGAGCGTGACGTGCTGGCCTGCCTCGGGTTGGGCCTGTCCAACCAGCAGATCGCCGATCGACTGGTGCTCGCGGAGAGCACCACCAAGACCCATGTGAGCCGGATCCTGGCGAAGCTGGACCTGCGCAGCCGGGTGCAGGCCGCGATCCTGGCCCAGGAGGTGGGCCTGCCCGCTCCCCCGCAGCCGTGAGACGGGCCGGCTGGGCGCCGGCAGCGGTCGGCGGACCGGTGCCGGCGTGGTTGGCCTGCTCACGACGTGTCAGGCTAGGGCGGTGAGCACGCCGGGCGGTGGGGAGCTGTCGGCCACGCTGCGCCGGATCGAACGATCGGCGGGGGCGTTGGCCACCTCCAGCGTGGCCCGGATGGATGAGACGCTGCCCTGGTTCCGGGCGCTGCCGGCCGACCAGCGTTCCTGGGTGATGCTGGTGGCCCAGGCGGGCGCGAGCTCGCTGGTGCAGTGGCTGCGCGAGGGCGGCGGCACGGCGGACAGCACCCAGGAGGTGTCGGACGAGGTCTTCGCCGCCGCCCCGCAGGCGCTGGCCCGGTCGATCACCCTCCAGCAGACCGTGGCGTTGATCAAGGTGACGATCGACGTGGTCGAGGAGCAGGTGTCGCACCTGGCCGCCGAGGGTGAGGAGCAGCAGCTACGCGAGGCGGTGCTGCGCTTCTCCCGGGAGATCGCGTTCTCCGCCGCCCGGGTGTACGCGCGGGCCGCCGAGTCGCGCGGCGCCTGGGACGCCCGGTTGCAGGCGCTGCTGGTCGACGCGCTGTTGCGCGGTGACTCGCCGGACGTCCTGGCCAGTCGGGCCGCCGCGCTCGGCTGGGCGGACGCACCGCCGGTGGCGGTGGCTGTCGGTCGGTCGCCCGGCGGCGAGGTCTCCGCGGTGCTGCACGTGGTCTACCGCCAGGCCCGGCGGATCGGTGTGGAGGTGATCGGCGGCGTCCACGGCGACCGGCTGGTGATCGTGCTGGGCGGCGCACCTGACCCGCTGACCGCCACCGCGAAGCTCCTGAGCGCGTTCGGGGACGGCCCGGTGGTGGTCGGTCCCGCCGTACCGAGCCTCGACGAGGCGACCGAGTCGGCGCGGGCCGCGCTGTCCGGCTTTCGCGCCGCACCGGCCTGGCCGAGCGCGCCGCGGCCGGTGCCGGCCGCGGACCTGCTGCCGGAGCGGGCCCTCGCCGGCGACGCGGAGGCCCGTCGGCGGCTGCGTCACGATGTGTACGCGACGCTGGTGCGCGCCGGTGGAGAACTGCTGGCGACCCTGGACGCCTTCCTGGCCGCAGGTGGCACGCTGGAGAGCGCGGCCCGGGCACTGTTCGTGCACCCGAACACGGTGCGCTACCGGTTGCGCCGGATCGCCGAGGTGACCGGGTTCTCGCCACTGTCGCCGCGCGACGCGTTCGCCCTTCAGGTCGCGCTGACAGTGGGTCGGTTGGATCCGGTCGCCCCGCTGGCCTCGCCGGTCCCGACTCAGACAATGACCCCGGCTACCCGGAAATCCGCCCAAACCGAGGATGATCCCCGCCGATCTTTGTAGGAAACCTCTAAAGGTCCTAGTGTGGTTTGGTCGAAGGCGGCACCGCGTTACCCGCCTTTATCCGGGAGAGTCATAGACGTGCTCGCCGTACTTAGTCCCGGCCAGGGTTCTCAGAAACCCGGCTTCCTGACCCCCTGGCTCGACCTGCCCGGCACTGAGGCGCGACTGCGCGACTGGTCGGCGTTGGCCGGGGTCGACCTGCTGCACCTGGGCACCGCCGCCGACGCCGACGAGATCAAGGACACCGCCCGCACCCAGCCGTTGCTGGTTGCCGCGGCGTTGCTCGCGGCCGAGCACCTGCCGCTGGACGACGTCGCGCTCACCGCCGGCCACAGCGTGGGCGAGTTGGGTGCCGCCGCCCTCGCGGGTGTGCTGTCGGCCGACGCCGCGATCACCCTGGCCGGCGTCCGCGGCCGGGAGATGGCCGCCGCGTGCGCGCTGGAGCCGACCGGAATGGCCGCGGTGCTCGGTGGCGACCCCGACGAGGTGATCGCCGCGATCGAGGCGAACGGGCTCTACCCGGCCAACCGCAACGGCGCCGGGCAGATCGTCGCCGCGGGCGCCCTGGACGGGCTGGACAAGCTCGCCGCCGCGCCGCCCACCCGGACCCGGATCATCCGACTCCAGGTGGCCGGTGCGTTCCACACCCCGTACATGGCTCCGGCCGAGACCGCGCTCGCCGCGGAGGCCGCCGGGATCAGCCCCGCCGCCCCGGTCCGGACCCTGCTGTCGAACCTCGACGGCACCGCTGTCGACGACGGCGCGGCCATGGTGCAGCGTCTCGTCCGTCAGGTCACCGCGCCGGTGCGCTGGGACCTGTGCATGCGCACGCTGGCCGACCTCGGGGTCACCGGCGTGATCGAACTGCCCCCGGCCGGCACCCTCGCCGGCCTGGTCAAGCGGGAACTCAAGGGCGACGGCGCCCCGGAGATCGTCACCCTCAACACCCCGGACGACCTGCCGGCCGCACGGGACCTGATCGCCCGTATCGGAGGTCGTTCATGACTGGCAGTCGCATCGTCTCGATGGGGCACTACCAGCCCTCCCGGGTGGTGACCAACGACGACATCGCCCAGCTCGTCGACACCAACGACGAGTGGATCCGCGACCGGGTCGGCATCGTCAGCCGGCGGATCGCCGACAGTGAGACGGTCGCCGACATGGCCGCCGCGGCTGCCGGCAAGGCGCTGGCCAACTCGGGCCTGACCGCCGCCGACATCGACCTGGTCGTGGTCGCCACCTGCTCCTCCATCGACCGCAGCCCCAACGTGGCCTGCCGGGTCGCCGCCAAGCTGGGCATCACCGCGCCGGGCGCGTTCGACCTCAACACCGCCTGCTCGGGCTTCGCGTACGCGCTGGGCACCGTCGACCACGCCATCCGGGCCGGGGCGTCGCGCAACGCGATCGTCATCGGCGCGGAGAAGCTGTCCGACTTCACCGACTGGACCGACCGCTCCACCTGCATCATCTTCGCGGACGGTGCCGGTGCCGCTGTGGTCTCCGCCACCGCCGACGACGAGCCGACCGGCATCGGCCCGGTCGTCTGGGGTTCGGTGCCGGACAAGAGCGACGCGGTCCGCATCGAGGGTTGGCGCCCGTACATCCAGCAGGAGGGGCAGTCGGTGTTCCGCTGGGCCACCACCGCGATCGCGCCGCTCGCGCTACAGGCCTGCGAGCGGGCCGGGGTCGACCCGTCGGAGCTGGCCGCGTTCGTGCCGCACCAGGCCAACGCCCGGATCATCGACGGCATCGCCAAGCGGCTCAACATCCCCAACGCGATCATCGCGAAGGACATCGTCGAGTCCGGCAACACCTCCGCGGCGAGCGTGCCGCTGGCCCTGTCCAAGCTGGTCGAGCGCCGGGAGGTGCCCTCGGGCGCACCGGTGCTGCTGTTCGGCTTCGGCGGTGGCCTGACCTACGCCGGTCAGGTCGTCCGCTGCCCCTGATGACCCCCTCGGGCGCGTACGCGTCCAGGAGTGGCGGTCGGCGACGCCGGCCGCCGGAGAACCCCGATGAAAGGAACCAACCGCAATGACCCGTGACGAGATCACCACCGGCCTCGCCGAGATCCTCGAAGAGGTTGCCGGGGTGAACCCGGACGACGTGGCCGAGGGGAAGTCCTTCACCGACGACCTCGACGTCGACTCGCTCTCCATGGTTGAGGTCGTGGTCGCGGCCGAGGAGAAGTTCGGCGTCAAGATCCCGGACAACGAGGTGCAGAACCTCAAGACCGTCGGCGACGCTGTCAGCTACATCGCGGCGCAGTCCTGATCATGAGTCGTCCTGACGTCGTCGTCACCGGGCTCGGCGCGACGACCCCGCTTGGCGGGGACGTCGCGTCGACCTGGGACGCAATGCTCGCCGGCCGCTCCGGGGTGAGTGCCCTCACCCAGGAGTGGGCCGCGCAACTGCCGGTCCGGATCGCCGCCCAGTTGGCAGTGGAGCCGTCCGAGGTGCTGGACCGGGTCCGCCTGCGCCGCCTGGACCGTTCCGAGGCAATCGCGATCATCGCGGCGCAGCAGGCCTGGGCGGACGCCGGCCTCGCCGGCTCCGACCTCGACGGGGAGCGGTTGGCCGTCAGCGTCGGCTCCGGCATCGGCGGTGCCACCACCCTGCTCGCCCAGGACGACATCCTGGAGGCCTCCGGGCCACGGCGGGTATCCCCGCACACCATCCCGATGCTGATGCCGAACGGTCCGGCCGCCTGGGTCGGGCTGGAGCTGGGCGCCAAGGCCGGCGTGCACTCGGTGGCCAGCGCCTGCGCCACCGGCGCCGAGGCGATCGCCCTCGGTCTGGACATCATCCGCTCCGGCCGGGCCGACGTGGTGGTGGCCGGCGGTACCGAGGCGGTCATCCACCCGCTGCCGATCGCCGGCTTCAGCTCGATGCGGGCCATGTCGACCCGCAACGACGACCCGGAGCGGGCCTCCCGCCCGTGGGACCGGGGCCGGGACGGCTTCGTCCTCGGCGAGGGCGCCGGCATCGTGGTGCTGGAGCGGGCCGAGCACGCCGCGGCCCGGGGCGCCCGGGTGTACGCGCGCCTCGCCGGCGCCGGCATCACCTCCGACGCGTACGACATCGTGCAGCCGCACGCCGAGGGCGAGGGCGCCATCCGGGCCATCGCCAAGGCGATCGCCGACGCGGACGTGGCCAAGCGGGACATCGTGCACGTCAACGCGCACGCCACCTCGACCCCGGTCGGGGACATGCTGGAGATCGGCGGGCTGCACAAGGCGCTCGGCGACCACCCGGTGCTGTCCGCGACGAAGTCGATGACCGGTCACCTGCTCGGTGCGGCCGGTGCGCTGGAGTCGATCGCCACCATCCTGGCGATCCGCGACAGTGTCGTCCCTCCGACGATCAACCTCGACGACCCCGAGCCAGGCCTCACCCTGGATGTCGCCGCGCACAAGGCCCGCCACATGGAGATCCCGGCCGCGTTGAACAACGCGTTCGGCTTCGGCGGCCACAACGTGGCGCTCGTCTTCGCCCGCCCCTGAGATCCCGCGAAGGGCCCCTCCTCGTCGAGAGGAGGGGCCCTTTCGTCGTTCAGCCTCGGTTGCGGGGGTGCTGTTTCGCGGTGCGCTCGTTGCCGTGGCGGTAGTTGCCCGTCCAGCGGGCCATCACCAACTGCGGGTCGTCGTCGACCTCGGCGAGGAACTCCGCGGCCCGAGCGCCGCGCAGCGTGCCGGCGACCCGGCCGTGGTGGGTGATCACCACAGTGCCGTCCGCCCGTTGCACGTGCCGGAATCCTGCTGCCGCTCCCATGGGGTGAGGCTGTCAGACCGATCGGGGGTGAGGCGACCGGATTTCGCTCGCGCGGGCACACGATCCCGATTGACGTCGAGAGACCGCACGGCTTAGATGGGCCGACTGAAGATCGACTGACGGGGATCACCACCATGGACACTCGTACCCGCGTCGCCGTGTCGGCGGCGGCGCTCACCCTCGGCCTGCTGTCCGGCTGTGGCGACGACGCCGCCGCTCCCGCCGGGCCCGCCGCCGGCCCCCCGGCCCCACAGGCCACTGGTGAGCCCTGGTACGACGAGACGACCCCGGCGTCGCCCGGCGGCACCACCGGCGGCACTGGTTCCCCCTGCCCGGTACCGGTGACGTTTCCGCTGGCCGACGGGTGGACGGCGAAGGCGATCGAGCCTCCCGAGGGCGAGCTGGCCGAGCTGGTCGGCGAGGCGCTCACCAAGCGCGGCGGCACGACCGTGCGCTGCGAGGTGGACGGCCGCTCGGCCGGCGGCGGATTCCTGCGGATCTGGGCGGCGGACTCGCCGACGGCCACGCCGCGCGCCGCGCTGGAGGGTTTCGCCGCCGGGGCCGGCGAGACGGTCGCCGGGCAACAGTTCCGTGACCTCCGGGCTGGCGGCTTCGACGCCACCGAGATGACCTGGCTCGCCACCAACCCGCTGGTCGAGGAGGAGGAACAGTCGCGGAACTGGGCGCTGGCCGTCCAGTCGGCGGGGCAGACGCTGGTCTTCGCTGTCAACGAGGGGCTGATCACCGAACGGACCGACGTGCTGCCGGCGTACCGACTCGCGGTGCGAGGGCTCGCGAAGGGCGAGTGAGGTGGGCGCTGACCTGGCCGTGCCGGACGGTCAGGTACCGCAGGTCGTCGCGGGCAGTCCGGGAACGGCCACCGGGGACCGGCCGCCCGGCCGGGCCTTGCCGGCGAGCACGGCGGCCAGCGCGGTCATCGACGCCCGGCTGGAGGAGTACGTCGCCAGCAGCGTCGGTGACTTCGCGTCGGCCAGCACGTACGGGGTGTCCATGGCGACAGTGACCGCCGCGCCGGGGCTCAGGTCCTTGGCGCCGTCACCGTAGCCCACCAGGTGCACGATCGTGCCGCCGCTGGGCTTGACCTGCACCCCGGCGGCGGTCAGCGCGGCGGTGAGCGTGGCCCGGGTGCCGTCCCGACCGCCGGACGAGGTGACGGTGACCGGCCCGCGTACCGCTTTGCCGCAGGCGCCGCGCAGCACGGTGACGGCGGCGGCGGCCAGCGCGTCGGCCGCCGCCCGGTGTGCCGGGGTGTTCAGCGTGGACATCTGCGCCGCCGGCAGCGCCGCGAGCTGGAACTTCATGGTCAGCACCCGGGTGACCGCCTCGACCAGCCGGGTCCGGGGCAGCGATCCGCCGCGCAGCGCGGCGAGCAGCCCGTCGTACGCCTGACCGACGTTCGGGGTCATCAGGATGAGGTCGTTACCGGCGTTGAGCGCCCGGACCGCCGCCTCGCCGGGAGCCCAGCGCATCGCGGGCGGCATGTTCATCCCGTCGGTGATCACCACGCCCTTGAAGCCGAGTTGGCCGCGCAGCACGTCGGTGAGCAGCTTGTGGGAGAAGGTCGCCGGGGTCCCCGGGTCGATCGCGCGCGCGTCCAGGTGACCGGACATCACGGCCATCGCGCCCGCGTCCATCCCGGCGGTGAACGGCGGCCACGCGCCGCTCTGCAACGCCGCGGCTGACTGGGTGAGCACCGGAAGGTCCTGGTGCGAGTCGTCGGCGCTGTGGCCGTGCCCAGGGAAGTGCTTCAGGGTGGCCGCGACCCCGACCGCCTGGAGGCCACGGACTGCGCCGCCCACCTGCGCGGCGGCCTGCTTCGGGTCGGCGCCGTACGACCGGGAGCCGATCACGGCGCTGCGGGTGGCCAGCACGTCGGCCACCGGGGCGAAGTCGATGTTGATGCCCATCGCGGCCAACTCGGCGCCGGCGGCCCGCCAGGCGGCCTCGGTGAGCTTCGGGTCACCGGCCGCGCCGGCCGCGAGGGCGCTGGGCAGCACCGTGACCCCGTCGGTCACGCGGGTGACGACGCCGTACTCCTGGTCGGTGCCGATGAGCAGCGGCGCCGAACCGGCGGCGAGCCGACCGGCGGCGGTACGCAGCCCGGTGGTGAGCTCGTGCACCTGCTTGGGGTTGTCGACGTTAGTGGTCTCCTGGTTGCCCTTGGTCGGGTCGTCGGCGCTGAAGCCGACCAGGATCAGGCCACCCAGTCGGTACTTGGCGATCATGTCGGCGGGGGTGTCCACCCCGGCGAGGGCCTGGTTACCGGCCGCCGAGCCGGCGGAGACCTTCGTCGCCGAGTCGCCGTAGGCGTACGGCATCAGCACCTGGCCGACCAGGTCCTCGTCGGACAGCGTCGCCACCAGCGCGGAGGCCCGGCTGGCGGGGTCGCTGGCCGGCGGCGCGGCCGGGACGCTCGGGCCCGCGGACGTGCCGACCGGGCTGGGCGTCGGCGTGGGGCGCTCCGGGTCACCTGAGCAGCCGGAGACGAGCAGGGCGGTCAGGGCGGCGACAGCGACACTGGCGCGCCACGGGCGATTCGACACGCCGCCCATCCCACCAGCTTCTCCCTTATCGGGGCAACTTGACCTTACCGGTCGTCGGCGGCGCCACGGCGTACGGCCAGCGGCCCGTCCGCCGGGTCAGCCGACCCGAGTGAGCAAGGTCACCGGGGCGCCGTCGCCGGCGTACCGGTAGGGCTCCAGGTCAGCGTCCCACGCCGTGCCGAGCGCCTTGTCGAGGGCGTGCGCCAGCGCCTCGGGGGCCCGGGAGGCCGCCATCAGCGCCCGAAGGCGGTCCTCGCCGAGCTGGATGTCGCCGGCCACACCGACCGTCGCCCGGAACAGGCCACGAGCTGGCACGTACATGAAGCGCTCACCGTCGGCGCCGGGACTCGGCTCCTCGGTGACCTCGAAACGGATCATGGGCCACTGCCGTAGGGCAGCAGCCAGCTCGGCGCCCGTCCCCGGACGACCGGTCCACCCGCACTCGGCCCGGCGTGCGCCGGGGTCGACGGGCTGAGCCGTCCACTGCAGGTTGACCGGCGCGGCTAGGACGCGCGCGATCGCCCACTCGACGTGTGAGCACACGGCGAGCGGGGTCGAATGGACGTATACGACGCCACGCGTTGGCACGGTGACCTCCCGGAGAGCGAGGTGCGTCTTCCCCTACGACCTCGTCCACCCAGGCGGCTGCTGCAACACATGATGACTCCTGTGACGCATGGTGCGCCAGGGAATCGGAAAAAACGCCGGGTGGAATAGCCGGACGGGTGGTCGCCGTTGCCTCTCAGGACACCGCGACGACCAGCATGATGTCGTGGTCCTGTACAGTTCCACCGGCGGCTTATGCCGCGTTACACCTTCGCGGGTCGAGTCACGTACGACCCGCACACAGCCCCCGGACGTCCAGTCCTCCCGTACGTCTTGCAAGGAGTACCTCCGTGGCGAGCAACACCTCTAAGACCGCGCGCGCGTCCGTCCGGGCCGGCCAGGCTGGCCAGGGTGGCGCCCTCAGCGTGCTGGGCGAGTTCAAGTACCTCATCCCGCTCAACGGCGGCAAGCACGCCTACGTGCGGAACCTGACCAACGGCAAGACCGCGCACCTGCGCACGGACTCCGACGCCTTCGTCGAGGAGATCCGCGTTCTGGCCGCCGCCGGCCACGCCGCCAAGATCCGGGCGGAGATCAACAACCTGGCTGCCACCCACCCGGGTGACGGCTGGGAGGCCACCGAGAAGCGCCTGGTCGCGGCCGGCGTCTTCGAGGGCTGAGCCCTCCCCCACCGCACCAACGCAACCGCCCGCCGGGAGTTCCCGGCGGGCGGTTTCGCATGTCCCGGGCCGGATCAGCCTGGATCGAGCAGGGCGACCTCGCCGCTGGCCAGGTCGTAGAGGCCGCCGACCACGGCCACCCGGCCGGCAGCCACCGGCGCGGCCAGCAGATCGTCCTGGCGCAGGGTGCGCACCGTGCGCCGGACGTGCCGGCGGATCGCCAGCGGCTGCACCGCCGGATCGTCGAGCCCCGCCTCGGTCACCGCCGGGGCGATCTCGTCCACCAGGTGCGCCAGCGACCCACCCGGACGCTGCCCGGTGCGCAGCGCCTCCACCGTGGCCTGCACCGCGCCGCACCGCTCGTGGCCGAGGACCATCACCAGCGGTACGCCGAGCTGGCCGACCACGTACTCGATCGAGCCGCGGACCGCGCGATCGAGCACGTGCCCCCCGGTACGGATCACGCAGATCGCGCCGAAGGTCTGGTCGAAGATCGCCTCCAACGGCACCCGGGAGTCGATGCAGCCCAGCACCACGGCGTACGGCTGCTGGTCGCCGGAGGCCGCGGCGGCGGCCGTGACGTCGTGTCCGTGCACCGGCTGGCCGCTGACGAACCGCCGATTGCCGGCGAGCAGGTCGGCCAGCGCGGCGCGGGGCGTACCGCCGGCCTGCCGCCCCTGCCCGGACGTCGCACCCATGGGCGTTCCCGACGACACCATGCCGTTCAGCTTGGCCCGCCGCCGTCCGGCACGGGCGAGGTCGGGAATGTTCGCCACGGGGCGATTGGCGTGGTGTCATGGCGGGTAGCCGGTGTTACCGCCGGGTATCCCGGTGCTGGTGGTACTGGGCGGCCCTGGGGAGGTGGCGATGCCGGAGCGGTTCGAGGTCGGTCTGCCGGACGGTGTACGGCTCAACGTCGAGGCGACGGGTCCGACGGACGCCCAGGTCACCGCCATCCTGCTGCACGGCTGGACGCTGGACGGGCGTGCCTGGCACCGGCAGGTCGACGCGCTCACGGCACTCCCGTTCGGCGGTGCGGTGCGGGTGGTCGCCTACGACGCGCGGGGGCACGGCCGGTCCAGCTGCATGGCGCTGCGCACTGCCACAGTGGCCCAGTTGGGTGACGACCTGGCCGCGGTGATCGACGCGGTCGCGCCGACCGGCCCGTTGGTGCTGGTCGGGCACTCGATGGGCGGCATGACGATCATGGAGTACGCCCACCGCCACCCCGCGCACTTCGCCGCCCGTACCGCCGGCCTGGTCTTCGTCTCGACCACCGCCGAGGGGCACACGCACACCGTCTACGGGCTCTCGCCGCGGATCGCCCGGTTGATCCGGCTGGCCGAGACGACCGGCGCCGGCGTGCTGGCCCGGTGTGGCTCGTGGCGCGCGCCCCGGGCACTGCTGAACGCGCTGCGACCGAGCATCCGGTGGATGCTCTTCGGTGACCGCTGCGAGCCGGCCGACATCCGCCTGGTGACGTCCGCGGTGGCTCGGGCCTCGCTGCGTTCGATCGGCGGGTTCCGCGCCTCCATCGGCACCCAGCACCGACTGGACACCCTCGCCGCGTTGGCCCACCTGCCGGCCGCCGCCCTGGTCGGCGACCGGGACCGGCTGACCCCACCGCCGTGCGCCGAGTCGATCGCAGCGGCCCTGCCGGCCACCGAGCTGACCGTCTGCCCGGGTGCCGGGCACATGCTGATGATGGAACGTCCGGACGAGGTCAACGCCGCGCTCACCGGCGTGCTGCGACGGGTGCTCGCCGAATCGCCGCCGGCCCACCGTGGCGCATCGCCGCCGGCTCACCGTGGCACGGCCCCCGCCGAGGCGGGTGCCTGAGCACGTTCGCGCACCTCGGGCGCGGCGGGTCGGGCCCAGGGCCGTACTCTTCTCGGTTGGCCCGCGCGGTTCCCGCCGCCTGCCGGCGACCTCTGAAGGAGCGTGCGTTGACCGACCAGACCGGCCTGGAGCAGGAGATCGCCGTCGAGCAACGACACCTCGACCGGGTGTACGCCCGACTGGCCGAGCTGCGGCAGTCGGCCGTCCGCGCCGAGCGTGACGGCTACCGGATGGCCCGGGTGGGCACGCACGGCGCCCTGGTCGAGCGCGACGCGATGGTCTTCCACGCGGCGCAGCGGCGGCACACCCTGGACGCCGAGCACGAGGGGCTGGTCTTCGGCCGCCTGGACCTGCGCGACCGTCAGGTGCTGCACGTCGGGCGACTGGGGATCCGCGACGAGAACGCCGTCACGCTTGTCGTCGACTGGCGCGCGCCGGCCGCCGCCGCCTTCTACCAGGCCACCCCGGCGCAGCCGCTGGACGTGGTACGGCGCCGCACCATCCAGTCCCGCGCCGAGCGGGTCACCCGGATCGAGGACGACCTGCTGGACCCGACGGCCGCCCCGGAGGGGATGACTGTCGTCGGTGACGGCGCGTTGCTGGCCACCCTGTCCAAGGCCACCGGTCGGGGCATGCGTGACATCGTGGCGACCATCCAGCGGGAGCAGGACGAGGCGATCCGCTCGCCCGGCTCCGGGGTGACGATCGTCGCGGGCGGCCCCGGCACCGGCAAGACCGCTGTCGCCCTGCACCGGGCCGCGTTCCTGCTGTACTCCGACCGCAGCCGCTACGCCGGCGGCGGCATCCTTGTGGTGGGCCCGTCGTCGGTCTTCGTCGAGTACATCGGCTCCGTGCTGCCGTCGCTCGGCGAGGACACCGCGACCCTGCACTCGCTGGGCACCCTCTTCCCGGGGATGACCGCCACCCGCCCTGACCCGCCCGAGGTGGCGGCGGTGAAGGGCTCGCTGCGGATGCGCCGGGTGCTGGAGCGGGCGGCCCGCGACGCGGTGCCGGGCGGCCCGGGTGAGCTGCGGCTGCTCTACCGCGGCACGCTGCTGCGGCTGGACCGGGCCGCGCTGGACCGGATCCGGGACCGCGCGCTGCAACGCGGCGCACGACGCAACGAGGTGCGCCGGGCCGGTTTCGACGGGGTGTTCGCCGCGCTCTGGGCGCAGGCCCGTGAGCTGAGCAGCGGTCGACTGCCGGAGCAACCGGCCTTCGAGGCGGAGATCGCCGAGCGGTCGGAGTTCCGGGAGTTCCTCAAGGCGTGGTGGCCTCGGCTGCACCCCCGGCACGTGCTCGGCTGGCTGGCGCAGCCGGACCGGCTGCGCCGGTACGCCGGGGGGATCCTCTCCTCGGCGGAGATCCGGCTGCTCAACGCCGCTTACCGGAACCTGGACTCGGCTGGGCTGACCATCGCCGACGTGGCGTTGCTGGACGAGTTGGACGCGCTGCTCGGTAAGCCCGCGCAGCCGGCTCGCGCGCGACGCGATCCGTTCCAGCTCGCTGGCGGCGTCCGTGAGCTGAGCACCCTCGGTGAACGGCAGCGGGCCGCCCGCGCGGCGGCCCGGGAGCGTCCGGAGGACTACCGGGAGTACGCGCACGTGGTGGTGGACGAGGCGCAGGACGTCTCGCCGATGCAGTGGCGGATGATCGGTCGACGCGGCCGGCTGGCCTCCTGGACCGTGGTGGGCGACCCCGCGCAGACCGCGTGGACCGGCGATCCGGAGGAGCTGACCCGAGCCCGCGACCAGGCGCTGGGCCGGCGCAAGCGACACGACTTCACGCTCACCACGAACTACCGCAACTCGGCGGAGATCTTCGCGGTGGCGGCGGCGGAGATCCGTCGGCTCTACCCGGACCTGCCGCTGCCGACCGCCGTGCGCTCCACCGGGGTCGAGCCGGTGGAGCTGGTGGTGCCCGCGACGGGGTTGGAGACCGCGACCGTGGAGGCCGCCGCCGGCCTGCTGGCCGAGGTGGAGGGCACGGTCGGGGTGATCACGCCGGTCCCCCGCCGGGACGAGGTCGCCGGGTGGCTGGGCGCGCTCGGCGCGCCGAGGTTGCAGGTGGTGACCAGCCTGGAGGCCAAGGGCATGGAGTACGACGGGGTGGTGCTGGTCGCCCCGAGCGAGATCCGGGCGGATCCGGGCGCCGGGGTGCGCACCCTGTACGTGGCGCTCTCCCGAGCCACCCAGCGGCTCACCACCATCGACCCGACCGGCTGACGTGTGCGGACTGCCGCCAGCGGAAGGCCCTGCCCGTACACTTGCACACATAGCGATGTGAGCATACATTTGACCGGGTCCCGACCAGCGGCGGAAGGTGGTTCTCGTGGGCGCAGGTCATGACCACCACCATGGGTCCGTCGCCAATGCCGCACACCAGCACCGAGGTCGACTCTGGGCGGCTTTCGGGTTGCTCGCCACCCTGATGGTGGTCGAGGCGGTGGCCGCCCTGCACACCGGCTCGCTCGCCCTGCTCTCCGACGCCGGGCACATGTTCACCGACGTGCTCGGCATCGGGATGGCGCTCGCTGCCATCACGGCGACCCGGCGGGCCACCGGCGACCCGCAGCGCACCTTCGGGCTCTACCGGCTCGAGGTGCTCGCCGCGCTGGCCAACGCCGTCCTGCTCTCCGGCGTCGCGATCTACGTGGTGATCGAGGCGATCCGCCGTTTCGGCGACCCGCACCAGGTCATCGCCGGCCCGATGCTCGCGGTGGCCGTGCTCGGCCTGCTCGCGAACATCGCCGCCTTCGCGCTGCTGCGCGCCGGGGCCCGGGAGAGCATCAACCTCCAGGGTGCCTACCTGGAGGTGCTCGGTGACCTGCTCGGCTCGCTCGGCGTCATCGGCGCGGCACTGCTCATCACCGTCACCGACTGGTGGTGGGCCGACCCCCTGGTCGCGGTCGCCATCGGCGTGTTCATCCTGCCGCGCACCTGGCGGCTGGCCCGCGCCGCCATCCGCATCCTGGTGCAGGCCGCCCCGGAGCACCTCCAGGTGACGGCCGTGCACGACCGGCTCGCCGCCGTCCCCGGTGTCGTCGAGGTGCACGACCTGCACGTCTGGACGCTCACCTCGGGCATGGAGGTCGCCTCCGCTCACCTGACCATGGCACCCGGCGCGGAGGTCGGCGCGGTGCTCACCGCAGCGCGTACGGCCCTGCATGACGACTTCCGCATCGAGCACGCGACGTTGCAGATCGAGCCCGGCGCCGCTTCTGGAGCCTGTGGCTCCATCGAATGGTGACGGAGCCGTAATTTTCCGTGGTGACGCACGCACCGTCCGTCACAACGGCTGCAGGGGCCCCACTGGCACCGGTAGGCTCGGTCCCGGCCTCCACCAGGCGGCGCCCTCCCGGCGCCGGTGGCGGTCGCCGCCTAATCGCCCAACTGGGCGAACCGGGGAACCATGTTCCTGGGGTGTATCCGCGTCAGCGGTAGGGATCTTCCGTCCCGAACCCGTCAGCTAACCCGGTCGGCGGCTGACGGAAGGACATGCGCAGTGGCACCAGCACGACCACCCGCCGCCCGCCTGGCGGCCCTGATCGTCGCGATGTTCGCCCTCGGCGTCGCGCTTCCGGCCGGCACCGCCTCGGCCGCTCCCCCGACCGGCCTGCGGGCCGCCGCACCCGACTCCGACGAGGAGGGCGGCACCCCGGCGTTGCGGGCCCAACTCGAGGCGGCCAGCAAGGGCTACCTGGACGCGAAGCGCGCCCTGGACACCTCCGTGCAACGGCAGAAGCAGCTCGCCACCCAGCTGAAGACCATTGAGGTCGAGATCGAGCAGCGCAACGGCAAGGTCGGCGAGATCGCCGAAGTGGCCTACCGCACCGGTCGGCTCGGCGCGATGTCGGCGCTGCTCAACAGCAACACCCCGGAAGGCTTCATGGACCGGGCGGCCGCGCTGGACGCGGTGGCCGCCAACGAGGACCGGGTGCTGCGCGACCTGCTGAACAGCAAGGACAAGGCCAACCGCACCCGCGTCGGCCTGGACGGCGAGATCAACGAACAGCGCAAGCAGGTCGCGGTGATGGCCAAGCGCAAGGAGCAGGCCGAACGGGCCCTGACCGTGGCCACCGCACCCAAACCGCAGACCACCGCCGACACCGGCTCCAACCGGGGCACCTCCAGCGCCAACGCGACGGCCGCGCCGCGCAACTCCGACGGCTCCTGGCCCTCCGAGTCGTGCAGCGTCAACGACCCCACCCCGGCCAGCGGCTGCATCACCCCACGCACCCTGCACGCGCTCAACCAGGCCAAGGCCGCGGGATTCACCCGGTACGTCTCGTGCCACCGCCCCAGCGGCTCCGGTGAACACCCGAAGGGCCGGGCCTGCGACTTCGCGGCGCAGAAGGGCGGCTTCGGCGGGGACGCCACCGGCGGCGACAAGACGTACGGCAACAACCTGGCCGCGTACTTCATCCGCAACGCGGACCGGCTCGCCGTGCTCTACGTGATCTGGTACAGGCAGATCTGGCTGCCCAGCAGCGGGTGGAAGTCGTACAGCGGGGCGCACGGCACCCCGTCGACCGACCACACCAACCACGTACACCTGTCGGTCTACTGACCCACGCGTCGTGATGCCTGTGAGTCGTCGTGATGACTCACAGGCATCACGTGCGTCCGGGGTCGGGCTACGTCGCCGGGCGTACCCCTGATGTCGTCGCTCGTCGGACGACCCGGCCGCGGTCGGCGGGCAGCATCGCGGTATGCCTCGGATCCGACCCACCACCCGCAAGGCGCTGCTCACCCTGCACCTCGTCACCTCGCTCGGCTGGCTCGGCGCCGACCTGGTGCTGCTCACCCTCGGCATCGCCGTGGAGCGAGGTGCCGACCCGGCGGTGGTCTATCCGGTCACGGCCCTGGTCGGCACGCTGCTGTTCGCGCCGCTGAGCGTCCTGGTCTGGCTGATCGGAGTCGCCAGCTCGCTACTCACCCCGTGGGGTCTGCTGCGCCACCGCTGGGTGCTGGTCAAGCTCGTGCTCACCACGGTGATGGTCGGGCTGGTGCTGTTCCTGCTCACCCCGAACCTGCGTCACGCCGGAGCGGTCGGCGCCGCCCTGCCCGCCCGGGATCGCGCCGACCTGGTCATCGCGCCGGCGGTGTCGACCAGCCTGATGATCATCGCGACGGTGCTGTCCACCTACAAGCCGTGGGGCCGGCGTCCCGCCACCCGACCCGCACGCACGAGCCGTGATCGCGCCGGAACCACGGTCTAGGCGCCGCGGCCGCTGCACGCGGGCGCCGCAGCGACCTCGCCTTGCTGCTCGGGGGAGTCTCGCTGGTAGGCGTTATACCAAGGAGTCATATTTATACCTCTGAGGTATGTCGCTCACCGGAGTAGCACCGCCCAAACGGATGTCGCCACGGCGACCTCTGCCTGCTGAAACGACAGTGACACCCAGGCCCTGAGCAGGATGGTGCAGCGCCAGCGCCGAACACGGCGCGGCACTGGGCGGCGCGGGGCTACAGCGGGCGGCGCGGGCGCGGGTCAGGTGGGCGGGGGGTTGCCGGTGCGGTCGAGGGCGGCGCCCAGCCGGGTGGCGAGGGCGAGGTGAGCGGCCTGGGCCTGGCGGAACGCGTACCGGAACAGGGGCCTCGGCGCGGTCAGGGTGATCTCGACGTCGATGCGGACCAGACCGTCCGGCTCGGCGCGCAGTCGGGTGTGGTTTCGCACGGTGGTGGCCGGCCACTGGCGGGCAACCATGACGATCTCGTCGGCCTCGCTGATCAGCACGTCCGCGTGGTAGGTGGTCCGGAAGCGCAGCGGACCGGCCGCCAACCGGTCGTTGATCGTGTAGCTGGCCTGGGCGCCGGGCCGGGGCGGCACCCGGCGAACCCGGACGATCAGCGGATGCAGCTCGCCCTGCCGCGTCAGGTCGCTGAGCAACGCGGCCGCCTCGGCGGGTGAGCACCGGGCCTGGACGGTGTAGCTGAAGGTATCGCTGCTGAGCACACCGTCTCCCGCCGTCGTTGGTCGCCCGATCGTCCCGTACCGATGTCTGGCTGGCAACGCCCCCGGGCCCTCAGCGCCGCTCCGGACCGGGCCGATGCGACGACCTGTCACCACCTGCGCCATTAAGGTCGGTTAGTACAAAATCTTCCGAGGGTGCCGGAGGGCGGCCAGCATGAACGGCGACGAGCGATGAGTGGGCACGTGATGGTCTTCGCGCCCACTCCACAGCTGACGGTGACGGTGGACCAGCCCAACGACCACCCCGAGCTGCACCTGCACCCTGGCGGGCAGGGCGTCTGGCAGGCCCGGATGGTGATCTCCCTCGGAGTCGACGTGGTGCTCTGCGCCGCCCTCGGCGGTGAGATCGGCCAGGTGCTGGAGCCGCTGCTGGTCAGCGAGGGCGTGGACCTCAAGGTGGTGGTCCGTGACTCCGGCAGCGGCGGGTACGTGCACGATCGCCGCGAGGGCTCCCGGCAGGAGATCGCCGACGTGCCCGGGCAGCCGCTGAGCCGGCACGAGATCGACGAGCTGTACAACCTCGCCCTCGGCGAGGGCCTGCGCGCCTCGGTGAGCATCCTCAGTGGGCCGAACGAACCGTGGCTCGTACCGGCCGACCTGTACCGACGCTTCGCCGCCGACCTCGGCGCGAACGGCGGACGGGTGGTGGTCGACCTCTCCGGCGATCACCTCGGTTCGGTGCTGGAGAGCGGGGTGTTCTTCCTCAAGGTGAGTCACGAGGAGTTGATCCGCGACGGCCGCGCCCGCAGCGACGACACCGAAGAGCTGACCCGGTCAATGTACGAGCTGCACGCGGGCGGCGCCGAGACGGTGGTGGTGAGCCGTGCCGACCAGCCGGCGTTGGCGCTCATCGACGGGGAGCTGTTCCAGGTCGAGATGCCCCGGCTGGAGGCCGCCGACCCGCGCGGCGCGGGCGACTCGATGACGGCCGGCGTGGCGGCCGTCGTGGCCAGGGGCGGGGACATTCGGACCGCCATCCGCACCGGCGCCGCCGCTGGGGCGTTGAACGTGACCCGGCACGGCCTGGGCACCGGGCGGCTGGACTCGATCACCGGCCTGGTGGACCGGGTCCGGCTGGTGCCGGCGGACAGCCGGCAACAGGAGCGGACCACTCCGGACGAGTTGGCCGGCCGGGTGGTCGAGCGATGACAGTGCGGGTGTTGATCACCAACGACGACGGGATCGCCGCGCCGGGCATCCAGGCGCTGGCCTGGGCTGCCCGGCAGCGGGGCCTGGAGGTCGTGGTGGCCGCACCGATGGAGGAGGCGAGCGGCACCAGCGCCGCGATGAGCGCCATGGAGCGCGACGGGCGGGTCGTCGTGAACGACCACCCGCTGCCGGACCTGGCGGGTGTGCCGGCGTACGGGGTCGCCGGGTCCCCGGGCTTCATCACGCTGATCGCCCTGCACGGGGCGTTCGGCCCACCGCCGTCGGTGGTGCTCTCCGGCGTCAACCGGGGCGCCAACGCCGGCCGGGCGGTGCTGCACTCCGGGACCGTGGGCGCCGCGTTCACCGCCGCCACCAACGGCTGCCGGGCGATGGCGGTCTCCCTCGACGTGCTCTCCGCCGGCGAGGCGACGGCCGCGAGCGGTGGCGCCGCCGTGGACGCCGCCGCCCGGGTACGCGACGCCGAGCGGCACTGGGGCACCGCCGCGCGGGTCGCCCTGGACCTGCTCCCCCGCTTGACCTCCGCGCCCATGGAGAGCGTGCTCAACGTGAACACCCCGGACCTGCCGCACGGGCAGTTGCGCGGGGTGCGGCGCGGCACCCTGGCCAGCTTCGGCCAGGTGCAGATGACGGTGGCCGAATCCGGCCACGGGTTCGTCCGTACCTCGCTGGAGGAGCCGGGGCAGGCCGCACAGCCGGGCACGGACGTGGCGTTGCTGGCCGCCGGGTACGCGTCGGTGACGGCCATCCGAGCGGTCACCGAGGCGACCGACATCGACCTGACCGGCCTGGACGAGCAGCCCTGACGGGGACGCCCGGCGCGCTCAGGCGCCGGGCAGCACCTCGGGGGTGGCGGCACCGGCGAAGTAGGGCTCCGGGGCGCCGAAGAGGCCGAGCAGGCCGGTCACCCAGAGCTGCCGGTGCACGAACCGGCTCGGCTCGGTGACCACCAGCTTGACGTCGCTGACCTCGGCTGTCTGGAAGCCGGCGACCATGGCGCTGATGCCGACCGAGTCGATGAAGGTGACCAACCTCATGTTGAGTTCGATGCGCAGGGGGCGGCCCTTGGCCAGCACCTCTGCGATCGCTTCGCGCACCTCGTACGCTGTGTCGACGTCGATCTCACCCCTTGGGGCGATTTCCACGACACCACCGGACAGAACCGACTTCACGATCGACAGGCTCACGCGAGCACCTCCACCCGCCCGTCCCCCGGGCGCCTCATCAGTACGCGGGCCGCGACCGAGAGTATTCCTCCGACGGCCTCGGTCGCCACCCCTCGGGATGAGCAATTCGCGGATCCGGGCCCACAAAACCGCCCATATCCGCACTTTTCAGTATCTGATTACTCAAGACTTTTCGTTATCTGACCATCGACGATCGGTCGTGACCGACGCGCCGCCGAACCAGGGTAGCGGTCCGGACCCGGCGCGCCCGACAACCGGCCCATGACGTACGCCTGCCCCGTGTGCCGTCGGCGTGTCGCCCATCGCCGGCCGGCGCGATCCGCGTCCCCGGTTGCCGATGCGCCCTAGCATCGGCCGGGACACCACCGCGACGGAGAGGATCTTCGATGATCAAGCGACTTGCCGGGCTGGCCGGCGTCGGTGTTCTGCTCGCCCTCGTCTTGGCCTGCGGTTTCGGTGGCGGGGGCGACGATGACGACGATGACGACGACTTCGCCCGCGGGGTCGCCGTGTCAGCGGTGCGCTGAGTCGGTGGCGCGCCGGGTTCCGGCGCGCCGAGCTACCGGTGCTCCGCGGAGGTCGGGGTTTGCGTCCGGCTGACGCGGGGCACTGCGGGGTAGGCGACACCGTGACGCGCTGGAAAGACGCCGAAGTCCGAAGTGGCCGGCGGCTTCGGCACCCGAGGAGGTAACCACGATGTTCGGAACCAACCTGCTGGACCGCCGCAGCAAGCCGGAGCGGATCGCGGACCAGGCCTGGGAGCACCTGCTCTCGGCCGTCAGCTATGCCGGAGACAGTGTGCGGGACACCGCCCGTTCGGCCCGCCAGAACAGCAGCGACCTCGCCGACGGGGCGGGTGACCTGGTGGGATCCGCGGCCGAGGAGGCGCGACGCCGAGCCTCGCTGGCCTTCGACGCGCTCGCCGGGCGCCAGCCGGCACTGCCCTGGACGCTCCTGATCGGCGCCGCGCTCGTCGGCGCGGCTGTCGGCTGGGCCGTCGGCTCCGCCGCGCGGGCCGCCGGCAGCCGGGACGACAGTGCCGTCGACGACGTGGAGTTCGTCGACGTCGACCGCCCCAACTCCCCCGCCATCTGAACGACAGCACCATCACGGGCCCCGATCGACTCAGGTCGAGCGGGGCCCGTGGTGGTGTTGGGGTGGACCCGGTCCGCCGGGTGCCGGACCCCTCAGGCGGCCCGGCGGACCGGTGTCTGGTGGTGATCCGGGGTCCCGACCCGGATCACCGGCTCATCGACTCGTGCAGGTGATGGCGGCCGGGGACGTGTTGCGACCGGTCCACGAGCCGAGGAAACCGGCCGTGGTGCTGGCCCCGGCGGCGAGCGTGCCGTTCCAGCCCGTGTCCCGGACCGACACGGCGGCTCCGGTCTGGGTGTGGGTACCGCCCCAGAGCTGGTCGATCCGCTGGCCGTCGGCGAAGGTCCAGCCCAGGGTCCAGCCGGCGATGGGGGCGCTTCCGGCGTTGCGGACCAGCAGCTCGGCCTGGAAACCGCCGGACCAGGAGCCGGTCACCCGGTACGTCGCCGTGCAGCCGGCGGACGGCGGCGGAGTGGTCGGGGGCGGAGTGGTCGGGGGCGGAGTGGTCGGGGGCGGCGTCGTCGGGGGCGGCGGCGTCGGCGGTGGCGTCGTCGGCGGTGGTGTGGTCGGCGGTGGTGTGGTCGGGGGCTCGCCTCCCGTGCGGTCGGCGACCAGGATGCCGCGACCGTTGGTGCCGAGGTAGACCCGACCGTAGACGCGCGGATCGCCGGTCAGCGCCTCGGTCGGATTGCCGTACTGGTGGCGGTCGTCGTTGACGCGTACCCATGTCGCGCCGGTGTCGTCGGAGCGGTGCACGCCCGGTTGACCGTTCACAGTGCCGTAGAGGAACACGGCGGGGTTGGTCCGCCCGGGTGCCGCCTTGCCGAACCCGACGTTGCCGGAGGCGCTGACGCCGTCCAGCCTGGTGAAGCTGGCGCCCGCGTCGGTGGAGCGCCACAGACCACCCGGCCCCGCCAGCCACAGTTCGCCGGCCCGGCCCGGCAGGGCCTTGAACCGCACGTCGGCGGTGGGCAGCCCGGTCGCCGCGGTCGGGGTGAAGCTGGCCCCGCCGTCGGTGCTCAGGTAGAAACGCCCGCCGCTGAAGCCGTAGAACCGGGTGGGGTCGACCCGGTCGGACTCGACAGTGGCGTTCGCCGGAATGCCGGTTGACGCTGCCCAGGAGTTGCCGAAACCGACCGAGTGGACGACGCGTTGGCCCGCGTCACCGGGCGCCCAGACGAAGCGGCTGCCGTCGGCGGCGGCGGCCACCGTGCCGCCGAGGTTGACCCCGGACGGTTCGGTGCCCTGGAACCAGGTGGCGCCGCCGTCGGTGGAGAAGGCGACGTGACTGTCATTGGGTCGGTCGGCGTCGGTGAAGTTGCCGGCGCGCACCAGCACCGCGGGCTTGCTCTCAGCGTGGTCCAGGCTGGTGGTGGACGTGAACACCGGCTGGGTGAACAGCATCGACGGAATCGCGTCCAGGTCGGTGTGTCGGAAGCCGCCGACGTCGCCGAGCGCGCTGATCAGGGGTGCACCGCTGGGCGGGCTGATCAGGTCGAGGACGGCGGTCTCCTCCAGCCCCCGGACCATGGGCCGGAGGGTGAACTGACCGCCGGTGTCCCACTTGGTCAGGTCGGTGGTGCCGTAGATGGTGGCGCCGGTGCCGTACATCATGCGGTTGGAGTCGTGCGGGTCGATCTCCACCGACTCGTTCATCCAGCCGAGCTTGGGCGCGTCCTCCGGAGGCGCCGGGTTGAGGCCGAAGGTCAACCAGGGCACCGAGCTGATGTCCATCGTGTAGCGGCGGGACCTCTCCGGGTAGTTGCTGAACTCCCAGATCCGCGTCCAGCTCGCTCCGCCGTCGGTGCTGCGGAAGAAGATGGCGTCCGGCCACCAGGAGACCTGGGTGGCCACCAGCAGGGTGTTCGGGCGAAGCCGATCGATGGTCAGCCCGCTGTAGCCGAAGTAGGCGTCGGCGCTGGTGGAGGGCACCGGGCTGATCCGCGTCCAGGCCCCGGTCGACCGGGTGAACTTCCAGACGTCGCCCTTGCCGCCGTCGTACGGGCCGCCGGTGTCGCTGGTGGCGATGTAGAGGTGACCACCGACCGGGTCGACGACCCCCTTGTGGGCCAGGTAGCCGGTTGGCTGACCGGGGATGCGCGCCCAGGTGACGCCGCCGTCGGTGCTGCGGTAGACCGGGTTCTCCTTGTCGGCCACGCCGACGTAGATGGTCTGCGTGGTGGAGCCGGCGGTGCCGGTGTTCTTGTCGAAACTGACCCAGGTCAGGCCCTGGTTCTGCCCGTTGTAGCCGTTCGGGTCGCTGGGGTCCGCCCGGTAGTTGCCGACGTTGGGGAAGGCGGCGACGCGGGCCCAGGTCACGCCGTGGTCGGTGCTGCGCCACAGCCCGTTGCCACCCTCGGCGCCGTAGTACACGATGCTGTTCCGGTTGGGGTCGACGGCGAGCCGCTCCCCCATGCCCCGGCCCGGCATGTTGCCGCCGTTCTTGAACGGCAGCTCGGTGGCCTGCCAGGTGGCGCCCTTGTCGGCCGAGCGCAGGATCGCGCCGTTGTTCGGGTCCCAGCCGTTTGTGTACATGCCGACCGCGGCGTACACCCGGTTGGTCTGCACCGGGTCGGTGGCGATGCTGACCACGCCGTTGTAGCCCCACCGGTCGGCGCCGACCCAGTCGAGCAGCGGCGTCCAGGACTGGCCGGCCTGTTCCCAGCGGTACGCCCCGCCGATGTCGGTGCGCGCGTAGATGAGGTTCTTCTCGGTGGGGTTGAAGACGATGCCGGGTACGAAGCCGCCACCGCCCACCGGGACGTTCCGCCAGGTGTACGCCTCCGCTGCGGCCGGGGTGGGGGCCGACCCAGCGGCGGTGAACGGGACCACCACGACGGCTGTGGCGGCGGCCAACACGGACACAACCGTGCCGGCGAGACTTCTCCGCATCTGCGGTTCCTCTCGGGATGGAGCCCCGGGGGACGGGGTCGATCGCCTGGGTGACGCCGTGGCCCGGGGGACGAGCACGACGACGGGGACGGGCAGAGCTGCCCTGGCTCCACCACCCGACGCGACGGCTCCCGCGATCGAGGAACGCGATTACCGTAACCGAAAGCGGCTCGCTTTGGAAGCGCTCCCATCATCGATGTTCGTCCCCACTTCCCACCCGTGCCGCCCAGGTCGGGCCGCGCCGTCACCCGGTCCGGGCGAGGGCGGCTCACCCGGGGCGGCGGCAGGATCGCAGCACGGCGGACCTCCGGCCGCGGCCAGCACCCGGTCCGCCATCGCAACAGCGGAGGAGGGACAGATGGCCATCGCGGAGATCAACCGCACCGACCAGGACATCCAGTCCGCCGTGCTCGACGAGCTGACCTGGGAGCCGCGGGTACAGCCGCACGAGATCGGCGTGACCGTCGCCGAGGGCGTCGTCACCCTGACCGGCCGCGTGGACAGCTACGCCAAGAAGTGGGCCGCCGAGCGGGCCGCCCACCGGGTCGCCTCGGTCCGGGCGGTCGCCAACGACGTGGCCGTGCAGCTCACCAACGACACCGAGCGCGCCGACAGCGACCTGGCCGCGGCGGCCAGCCACGGGCTGGAGTGGGACGCGTTCGTGCCCATCGAGAAGCTCCAGGTCACCGTCTCGGCCGGCTGGGTGACGCTGCACGGCGACGTCGAGTGGGAGTACCAGCGCCGAGCCGCCGAACGCGCGGTGGCCCGGCTGACCGGCGTACGCGGGGTGAGCAACGGCATCACCGTCCGCCCGGCCACCGCGCCGGACGGCCGCAACCTGGCCGACCAAATCGTCGACGCCCTCGCCCGGGCCGGAGCGACCGAGGCCGAACGGATCAGCGTCCGGGTGCACGGCGACACCGCGATACTCGCCGGGTTGGTGCACTCGATGCCCGAACGGGCCGAGGTTGAGCAGGTGGCCTGGTCCGCGCCGGGCATCCGGGAGGTGCAGAACCACATCGCGGTCGCCCCGGTGCTGCGCTGAGCGGGCGCGGGCGCCCGCCCAGCGGGCGCTGAACGGGCGCGGAACCACCCGGGGTGGGTGAGCCGGCCTCACCCACCCCGGGAGCAGGCTGGTGGCATGAGTGATCCGAACGGGCTGATCCAACCGGGGCGCACCGCGCCCGGCTTCACCCTGCCGGCCACCCCGGACGGGGCTCTGGTGGGGCCCGAGCAGTTCCGTGGCCGGCCGGTCGTGCTCGCCTTCTACCCCGCCGACTGGAGCCCGGTCTGCGGTGACCAGATGTCGCTCTACCAGTCGGCGGCTCCCGTCTTCGCCCAGTACCAGGCGGTGGTGCTGGGCGTGTCGGTGGACAGCATCTGGTCACACCGGGCGTTCGCGGAGAGCCGGGGCATCGAGTTCCCCCTGCTGGCCGACTTCGAGCCCAAGGGCGAGGTGGCCCGCAGCTACGGCGCGTACATGGCGAACGGTGAGGCCGCCCGCGCGCTGGTGGTGCTGGACCCGGCGGGGAAGGTGACCTGGAGCTATCTGTCGCCGCCCGACGTCAACCCCGGCGCCGACGGCATCTTCGACGCGTTGGACCAACTCGCCGCCGATCGGAAGGTGATGGCCGGATGAGCACGCCACTGCAGGTCACCGCCCGACTTCGCGACCCGGTGACCACCGACGACCACATCCGGGGGCCGGCCGACGCGGCGGTGACCATCGTCGAGTACGGCGACTTCCAGTGCCAGTTCTGCGGTGCCGCGTACCCGAACCTGCACGAGTTGCTGCGGCAGCGGGCCGACACCGTACGGCTGGTCTACCGCTACTTCCCGATCGCCAACGTGCACCCGTACGCCGAACGGGCCGCCGAGACGGCCGAGGCCGCCGGGGTTCGGGGCCGGTTCTGGGAGATGCACGACTGGCTCTACGAGCATCAGGACCAGCTCGACCCGGTGCACCTCTCGCTCGGCGTCGAGCAGGTCGGGTTGCCGCCGGACGAGTTGAACGCCGAGGTGGAGAACCGCGCGCACGCGGACCGGGTGCGCCGGGACTTCGTGGGGGGCATCCGCAGCGGGGTGAACGGCACCCCGACCCTGTTCGTCAACGGCATCAGGCACGACGGCGGGTACGACCTGCCCGACCTGCTGACGGCCGCGGATGCCGCCGCCAACGCCTGACCCGCTCAGATCAGCCGCAACTCGCGCGCCCGCCGGACCGCCTCACGCCGGCGGGTCGCGTCGAGTTTGCGGTAGATGTTGCGGACGTGGGTCTTCACGGTGTTGACCGAGAGGGACAACTCGCTGGCGATCTCCACGTTGGACAGGATGCTCTGCAGGTAGCGCAGGATGGTCAGCTCCCGTTCGGTGAGCGGCTCGTCGAGCGCGCCCCTCGGCCTGGCGGCCGGCCCGGCGGCACCCTGTTCCGCGCCTCGCACCAGGTCACTGACCAGCGTGAAGTGCGCGGTGCCCGCATCCAGGTGTGCGGCCAGCAGGTCCCGCACGGGTGGTTCGGCGCGGGTGAAGACCCGGCGGCAGCCCTGCGGGCCGGCCAGGTCCAGCGTCTGCTCCAGGATCCGACCCGCCCGACGCCCGTCCCCGGCGCGCTGGGCCAGCACCGCGTCGAGCAGACCGGCGTCCAGGCGTACCGGTAGCGGCCAGGCCGTGGCGGCCGGTGCCTGCCAGTCCGGGAGGGTCCGCTCGGCGGTGGCGGCGTCGCCGGCCAGCAGCTGCACCTTCGCCAATGTCACCGCGAGCACCGGGTCGGCCCCCTCGTCGGCGGCGTCGGCCAGCAGGTCGCGGGCGGAGTCCAGGTCGCCCCGCGTGGCCCGCAGTTCCGCCTCGGCGGCCCGCAGCAGACCGTTCAGCTCGTCAGCGGACGGCCGGCCGGCCAGCGCCTCCCGGGCCCGGACGAGCAGCCGCTGGCCGGTCGCCGGGTCGCCGGAGTCGCGGTGCAGCTGCGCCCGGCACAGGGCGGCCACCGTCACCGCCACCGGTTCGTCGAAGGCGGCGGTCAGCCAGTCGTCACCCACCTCGGGGTCGCCGGCCCAGCTGCCGGTCACGTCGAGCGCCGGGAGGGCGAGGGCGAGATTCGCGCTGGCCTCCTCGGGCTGGTCGCGCAGCAGCGCCACCACGGCGAGAGCCAGGTACGCGTGGCCGCAGTCGAGCCGACAGGACCAGCCCCGACAGGGCGGCATGCCGAGCGCGTCCCTGGCCGCCTGGTCGGCTGCCCGCAGCTCGCCGCGCACCGCGAGCAGCAGCGCGGCGCGGCTCGCAGCGACCAGCTCGGTACGCGGCCGACCGGCTTCCCGAGCCGCCGCCCGGGCCCGGACGAACCGGGCGGTGGGCAGCGCCGCGTCGGCCAACTCGACCAGCCCCAACGCGGTGCCGGTGAACGCCCGCAGGTCCAGGTCGTCGGCGGCGCCACCACCACCGGCCGTCGGGGCGGAACTGGTCACCCCGGTCGGCAGCCGGGTCGGCGTGGCTTCCGCCGGGCGGGTGCGCAGTAGGCGAGCGGCGGCGGCCCGGACCTCGGTGCGGTCGTCGGCGAGCCGGGCCACTGTCAGCTCCAGCCCGGTGACCAACCGCAGGAACCGGTCCCGGCGCGGCACCGGCAGACCAGCGGCGTGCCCGGCGGCGGCCCGCAGGTGACCGGTGGCGGCCGGCAGGTCACCGGCGTACGCGCGCTCGGCGGCGCAGGCCAACGCCACCTCCGGGTCGGCGCGGATCACCTCCGCTGGCGGCGGCGTGGGTGCTGGGACGTGCACCGGGTCCCGGTCGTAGCGGGTCAGCTCCGGCCAGTGCGCCACGAACAGGTCACCGGCCAGGTCCCAGCGGCCGGCGGCCAGGGCGTGCCGCAGAGCGTCGGCGGGCCGGCCGTCGCCCGCGTACCAGTCGGCGGCGCGAACGTGCAGCTCGCGTAGCTCCTCGGCGGGCAACCGGGCGAGGTCGGCGCGGAGCAGGTCGGCGAGCAGGGACTCGTACCGGTACCAGGGCGGCCGGGTGTCCTGCCGGTGCAGCAGACCACCGGCCCCGGCCAGGTCGGCCAGCACCTGCCCGGCGTCGGCGCGGCCGGTCAGCGCCTCGGCCAGGTCGGCGCAGACGGTGTCGACGACGGCGGTACGTCGCAGCAGATCCTCCTCGGCCGGGTCGAGCGCCGCCAGCACCTCCTCGTGCAGGTAGCCGGCGATCTCCGGTTGGTCTCCGCCGAACTGCCCCACCCAGCGCTCCGGGTCGGGCTGTCCGCGTACCGCCAGGGCGGCGATGCGCAGCGCGGCCGGCCAGCCGCCGGTGCGCTCCCGCAGCCGGTGCACGGCGGTCGCCGGCAGCGCGGCGCCATGGGCGGTGAGCAGGTCGGCCACCTCGTCGTCGGTGAACGCCAGCTCGTCCGGGCCGATCTCGGTCAGCTCGCCGGCGAGGCGGAGCCGGTGCAGTGGCAGGTGCAGTCCGGCCCGCGCGCCGATCACCAGGCGGAGCCGCCGCCCGGCATGCCGCAGCAGGAACTCCAGGCCGGTCAACGCCGCCGGGTCGGCGACCCGGTGCAGGTCGTCCAGGATCAGCAGCACCGGCCGGTCGGCGGCGGCGAGCGTGGCGGCCAGCGCCTCCAACTGGTCGGGGCGCGGCGGCCGGTCGGGCACCGGGCCGCCCTCCGTCGCCCCGGTCGCCGAGCGCAGCGCCGCGGCGAGGTACGCCCAGAGCCGGTCGGAGTCGTCGCCGGACTCCACCGACATCCACGCCGACACCGGGTCGTCAGCCGACGAGACCGACAGGTCGCCCGAGTCGGGCACGATCGCGCCCGGCTCCACGTCGGGTGGCGCGCCGCCCAGCCGCATCCAGGAGGCGAGCAGTGTGGTCTTGCCCCAGCCGGCGGGGGCGGCCACCAGGGTGACCGGTCCCGCGCTGCCCTCGTCCAGCCGGCGCAGCAGGCGGGGCCGGGCGACCACCGGCTCCGGCGGCACGGCCGGCGTCAGCCGGGACGCCAACAGCGGTGGCCCCGGTGCCGATTCGACGCGTACGTGATCCTGTTCCGGCACCCAGCCCCACCCCCACCACGCGCTCCGCCCCCGGTCGGCGAGCGGTTACCCGACACGGGCCGGTTCACCCCTTCCGGGCGAGCGCGCTTCACCCGGGGGCGACCGACGATCGGGGGACGTGAACCGGGAGGACGGGTGGTACCCATGGGACGGCTGGCGCGGGCGGGACCCGCCCTGGGCGGCGCGGCGCTGGCCGGGGTGGCGCGGCTGCTGCGCGTACCCCGTCGGGGTGCCCGGCCCGGCGCGGACGGCGACGCTGCCGCGCCGGCCCGCTGGGAGGTGGTGACCGTCGACCGGCCCCCGGAGCAGGTACTTCCGGAGGGCCGCTGGCCGGAGCCGCTGCGCCGCCTGGACGGGGCGGTCGAGGTGCGGGTGCGCCCGGCGCCCGGTGACCGGGGCACCGAGCTGGCCGCCCGGCCGCTGGCCGGCGTCACCCCGCCCACCGGGCTGGCCGCGCATCTGGTCGGCGACGACCCGGCTCTGCTGGTCCGCCGGACCCTGCGCCAGATCAAGCAACGGGTGGAGGCCGGTGAGGTGCTCCGCGCGGACCGGTCCGCGCTGGACCGCCCCGAGGTCCACGGGTGAGAGCGCTGTGTTGGATGGCCGCCGACGAGCTGGCCGTACGCGAGGTCCCCGACCCGGAGCTGCGCAACGAGCGTGACGTCATCGTCCGGGTGCGGCGTAGCGCCACCTGCGGAGGTGACCTGCCGCTGCTGGCCGGCCGGCACCCGCTGCTGCGGCCCGGCGACGTGCTCGGCGCGGAGTTCCTGGGCGAGGTGGTGGAGGTCGGCCCCGGGGTCCGCCGACACCGCGCCGGCGACCGGGTGGTCGTCGGCGCGAGCGTGGCCTGCGGCGGTTGCTGGTACTGCCGGAAGGGCCTGCACTCCTGCTGCGACAACGCCAATGCCGACCTGGCCAGCGCCGACCCCGACTGGGTTCGCTCCGACGCCGGCTGTTTCGGCCGGCCCCGGGCGGCGGGCGGTTTCGCGGGTGGCCACGCGGAGTACGTGCGGGTGCCGTACGCCGACGTGAGCGCCTTCCGGGTCCCGGACGCCGTCGACGACGACCGGGCGGTGTTCGCCGCGGATGTGGCGCCGACCGGGTGGCTCGCCGCCGAGTTGGGTGCCGTGCGCCCCGGCGACGTGGTGGCGATCTGGGGCGCCGGGGCGGTGGGTCAGTTGACCGCCCGGGCGGCGGTGCTGCGCGGCGCCGCGCGGGTGCTGGTAGTGGACCGGCACGAGGAGCGGTTGCGGATGGCCGAGCGGCACTCCGACGCCGAGCCGCTCGACTACCGCTGCACCGACGTCGCGGCCGAACTGCGCGACCGTAGCGGTGGGCGCGGACCGGACGTGTGCGTGGTGGCGGTCGGCACGCCGCCGGCCCGGTCGAGGGCCGACCGGTTCGGTGGCCAGCACGCCGACCGACCGGACGCGCTGCGGGAGGCCGTGCACGCGTGTCGCAAGAGCGGCGTGGTGGTGGCGCTCGGCGGCACGGGCGGGTTCGTCGACGCGTTCCCGCTGGGTGCGCTGACCGAGCGGCGGCTCACGCTGCGCGGCGCCGGTCGACCTGATCTGCGGGACGTGCCGATGCTGCTGGACCGGATGGCCCGTGACGAGCTGCGGACCGAACACCTGGCCACCCACCGGCTGCCGTTGGCGCAGGGCCCCGAGGGGTACGCGCTGTTCCGGGACCGGGCCGACGGCTGCGTACGGGCCGTCTTCACGCCGTGACCGCCTCCTCGTGATCGCTGATCGGCGACCACGAATGGCAGACTCTGAGGATGACTGGCGAGCGAACGTACGACGTGGTGCTGTTCGGGGCGACCGGGTTCACCGGCGGCCTGACCGCTGAGTACCTGGCCCGACACGCACCGGCCGAGCTGCGCTGGGCGCTGGCCGGGCGCAACCCGCAGCGCCTCGCCGCCGTACGGGACCGGCTCGCCGCGATCGCCCCGAGCCTGGCCGACCTGCCGCTGCTCACCGCCGACGTGACCGACGCCGACTCCCTGCGGGCGGTGGCGGAGAGCGCCCGGGTGGTGGCCAGCACTGTCGGCCCGTACATCCACCACGGGGAGCCGCTGGTCGCGGCCTGCGCCCGGGCCGGCACCGACTACCTGGACATCACCGGCGAGCCGGAGTTCGTCGACCTCATGTACGTGCGCCACCACGCCGAGGCGACACGCACCGGCGCACGGCTGGTGCACGCCTGCGGCTTCGACTCCGTCCCGCACGACCTGGGCGTCTGGTTCACAGTCAAGCAGCTGCCCGCCGACGTCCCGATCACCGTGGACGGGTACGTGCGTGCCGGCGGCCGGTTCTCCGCCGGCACCTACCACTCGGCGCTCACCGCGTTCTCCCGCACCGGGCAGGCGGGCCAGGCCGCCCGGGCCCGCCGGGCGGTCGAGCCGCGCCCCACCGACCGGCGGGTCCGGGCGGTGCCCGGCCGGCTGGCCCGCTCGGCGGAGCTGGGCGTCTGGACCGTGCCACTGCCGACCATCGACCCGCAGGTGGTCCGCCGCTCGGCCGCGGCCCGCCCGGAGTACGGCCCGGACTTCCGCTACCGGCACTTCGCCGCCGTGAAGCGGCTGCCCACAGTGCTGGCCGGCGCGGCAGGGCTCGGCGCGCTGATCGGGCTGGTGAAGCTGCCGCCCAGCCGGCGCTGGCTGCTCGGCCGGCTCGCGTCCGGGCAGGGGCCCACCGCCCAGCAGCGAGCGTCGTCCTGGTTCCGGGTCCGGTTCGTCGGCACCGGCGGCGGGCAGCGGGTGGTCACCGAGGTCGCCGGCGGTGACCCCGGCTACGACGAGACGGCGAAGATGCTGGCCGAGTCGGCGCTGTGCCTGGCGCTCGACGACCTGCCGCCGACCGCCGGCCAGCTCACCCCGGTCGCCGCGATGGGTGACGCGCTGCTCGACCGGCTCGTCCGGGCCGACCTCATCTTCCGGGTGCTCAAGCAGGAGACGCGGGAGCCGTCGGCTTGACCCTCAACCGGGTCGAGGGGGCAGGATGCCCAGCGTGAGCGACCTGCACAGCATCGGCGAGCTGGCCCGGGCCAGCGGCCTGACCGTCAGCGCACTGCGCTTCTACGACTCGGCGGGGGTGCTGGAGCCGACCCTGGTCGACCCGGTGACCGGCTACCGCTGGTACACGGAGGGGCAGATCGCCCCGGCCCGGCTGGTGGCCGGGCTGCGCCGGATCGGCATGCCGGTGCCGGAGATCGCCGCCGCGGTACGCGCCGAGCCGGCCGTGGTGCACCAACTGCTCGACGCACACCTGCGCCGGCTGGCCGACGGGCTCAGCGACGCCCGCCGCGAGGCCGACCGGCTCCGGGCCCTGGTCGACCCCGCCCCGTCGACCGCCACCACGCTCCTGGTCTCCCCCGCCGCCCTGGCCGCCGCGCTCGACGCGGTGCGCTTCGCCGTCGGCGTCGACCCGGAGCTGCCGATGCTCGCCGGCGTGCTGTTCGACGTGGAGTCCGACGGCGTCCGGCTCGTCGCCACCGACCGGTACCGGCTCGCGCTGGCTCGGGCCGCGGCCGACGTCGACGGACCGCCGGTGCGGGTGTTCGTGCCGGTGGCTCTCGTCGACCAGCTCCGGCCACTGCTCGACACCGCCGACGCCTGGCCGGTACGGCTGACCGTGGCGGGCGCGGACCTGCGGGTGCGGGTGGCCGACCGGACGCTGACCGGCGCCGCCCTGCCGTACGACTTCCCGGACTACCACCGGCTGCTGCGCAAGTCCGTCGGTGAGCGGCCGACCGCGCGCCGGATCCCGGTGGACGTGGCCGCGCTGCGCGCCGCGCTGGCCGACCCGGCGGCCCCCACTGTCGCCCTCGACCACGACGGCACGACCCGGGCGGTCACAGTGCTCGGCGTCGACGACCGGGGCGGGCTGCGGCTGCTTCCCGCCGCCGACCTGGGCAGCGACGCGCTGCGGGTCGGGGTGGACGGTGGTTACCTGCTGGACGCGCTGAACGCGGCCGGCGCGCCGCAACTGGTGTTGGAGCTGGACGGGCCGATCGCCCCGCTGGCCGTACGCCGACCGGACGACGCGGACACCTACTCGGTGCTCATGCCGATCCGGCTCTGAGTCGGCGGCCAGCACTCCCCGTCCGGGGAGGAAAAGCCCGCGACGGTAGCATCTGGTGGTTCACCTGTGAACCCCGGACGGAGGCGTACGGAGCAGCATGCTCGACATGGAGTTGATCCGGAAGGATCGCGAGGCGGTGGCGACCGCGCTGGCGAAGCGTCTGGATCCCGCCGAGGTCACCCGTGCCCTGGACGAGATCCAGCGGCTCGACCAGGAACGCCGCGCCCTGATCACGGAGATCGACGCTGAGCGGCAGCGCCGCAAGGCCGAGGCCCGGGCGTATGCGCAGGCGAAGCGGGCCGGCGAGGAGCCGCAGGCCGCCGCGCCGGAGGCGGAGCGTAAGCAGCTCGCCGAGCTGGAGTCCCAGCTCGACGAGGTGCAGGCCCGGCTACGCGACGCGATGAGTGAGCTGCCCAACCTGCCCAGCGACGACGTCGTGGCCGGCGGCAAGGAAGCCAACCGGGTGGTGAAGACCTTCGGCGAGCCACCGGTGATCGAGAAGGTCCGCGACCACGTGGAGCTGAGCCGCGCGTTGGGCCTGGTCGACTACGAGCGCGGGGTCAAGCTCGGTGGGTCCGGTTTCTGGATGTACACCGGGGTCGGCGCCCGGCTGGAGTGGGCGCTGCTCAACTACTTCGTCGACCAGCACATCAAGGCCGGCTACGAGTTCCTGCTCCCGCCGCACCTGCTGCTGGATTCGGCCGGCTTCGCCGCCGGGCAGTTCCCCAAGTTCTACGACGACGTCTACCACCTGGACTCGGCGTCCGCCCCGCGCGGCCAGTTCCTGCTGCCCACGTCGGAGACGGCGATCCTCGGCGCGTACCAGGACGAGATCCTGGAGACCCCGAAGCTGCCGCTGAAGGCGTTCGCGTACACCCCGTGCTACCGGCGGGAGTCGGCCGGCTCGCACTCGGACGAGCGCGGCACGGTGCGGGGGCACCAGTTCAACAAGGTGGAGATCTTCCAGTTCACCCTGCCGGAGCAGGCCGACGCGGCGCTGGAGGAGATGCTCGCCCACGCCGAGAGCCTGGTCGAGGGGCTGGGCCTGCACTACCAGCGCACGCTGCTCTCGGCCGGTGACGCCAGCGCCTCGATGAAGAAGACCCTCGACATCGAGGTGTGGATGCCGAGCACCGGCAAGTACAAGGAGGTGTCGTCGGTCTCCTGGGCCGGCGACTACCAGGCTCGTCGGGCGGCCATCCGTTACCGCGAGCCGGGCGGCAAGCAGACGCGCTTCGTGCACACCCTCAACGGGTCGGCGCTGGCCACCAGCCGGCTCTTCCCGGCCATCCTGGAGCAGTACCAGCAGGCCGACGGCAGCGTCCTGGTCCCCAAGGTCCTCCAGGACCGCCTGGGCACCGACCGCCTGACCCCGCTGCGCTAGCTGGAGGACACGCTCCCCGCACCTGGTCGACGGCGGCGGGACTGATGCCTTCGCACCAGTCCCGCCGCCGTCCACTCGGCCACGAGTGTGACACCGTGGTCAATCCCGACGCTGAGCTGCTCCGGCTCCGGCGCGGACGTGCGGTGCCGGTTCAGGCACCGAACACCTCCGCGTGGGTCAGTCGGGCGTCACCGGGCTGCCAGTCGGCAACCGCGATCGCCACGTACCGCCCGGAGGACCTGGTCGAGATGGTGGTCTCGGGTCGCGGCTTCGGGACCGAGGCGACCGCTACGTAGCCGAGCCCGTCGGCAGAGGTGGCTACGGTGATCGGCCGCCGCCGACCGGGAGTCCAGGTCAGGCGGACCGATGCCAGATCCTGGAGCGATCCGAGGTCGATCACCAATCGGCCGGTCGGGCCGGGTTGCCAGGCGGTACCCGGGTCGCCGTCGACGGCGGCCGACGGGTCGGTCATGCCAGCCGGCAGCGGTGACGTCGGGTAGGTCGTCCGAGACCGGGCCAGGTCGCTGGTTGGCGTCACCGTCCCGCCCGCGAACGCGACGTCCCGGCTGCGTCCAGCGGGTACCGTCACCCCCCGTCGCGCACCGCCGGCCGCGGACTCCAGCTGCACCGTCACGACGTGCTCGGCGGGTGCGGTGATTCGGAGGTGGTGCGAGTCGGTGACGTCGAACCGGGTACCGGCGGGAATCGACTTCGCCGGTCGTACCGCGGTCGCGGTGAACCGCGGCGGCTCGACGCGTGCGGTGGCGGCGGCAAGGTCGACCTGGTAGCTGGTGGTCCCGGATCCGGTGACCTGGCTTCCGTGGTACAGCCGCAGCGTGGCGTGCTGCGACACTGTGACGGCCGCCGTCGTGATGTCGTCGTCGGACAGGTTGAACAGGCTCAGGTATCCGTCCGCGTCACTCACCCGCAACGCCTCCGGACCGCCATCGGGCAGGGTTCGAGACGCCGCGGCGGTCAGGGCCGACCTGCTCGCGCCCGTGTACCCCTCGATGATCAGCCGAGTGCTGCCGGTGGCCGGTCCGCTGGACAGGGTGACGGTGGTGGCGGTCACGGTGATCGGATTCTGGCCGTTGTGGACTACCAGACCCGCTCGTCCGTCGACGTCCAGCCAGGAGCCGGCGATGGTCGGGCTGTCCGGCACGACCGCCGCGTCGCTCCAGTTGGTGCCGTCCAGAGAGGTCTGGATGACGTACCGGGTGCCGTACGCGGCCTCCCAGTCCAGGCGTACGCCGCTGATGTCGATGGACTCGCCCAGGTCGACAGCGAGCCAACTGTCCGCGCGGCCGCGTTCCTCCCGGGCGACCGCCCAGCGGGTGCCGGAGTTGCCGTCGGTCGCGTTCGGTGCGGGGTAGGCGGGGTCGGCGGACGAGGCCGTGGTGGGCCGGCCGGTGGCGAGGTCGATCCCGCTGGCGTCGAGCACGGCGAAGGCGAACAGCGAGTAGCCGTACTGGTTGACGGGGGATCGGCCGAGCATCCGCACGTACCTGGCTGGACGAGGCGCAAAGCTGATCTGGTCGGTTCCGCCGTCGCCGAGGCCCTGTTGTCCGGCCAGGGTGACGGACCCCTGTTCGCCGGTGAAGGTGCGGGTGCCGGTGAGCCCGGGTACACCGGGCATGTCCAGGTTGAACACTGTGAGCGCGCCCTCATCGGCACCGATGCCGGTGGTGGCGTACACGACCGTGCCGGTGGGCAGCGTGACGTATCCCGCGGTGCCGCCGGCGACGCGTAGAACGGTGGCGGTGGCGTCGAGACCGTCCCGGGCCATGGTGTACGCAGCGGAGGTGCGGCCGAGGACCGGCGCCGACTGCCTCGGCAGCAGCGAGGCGGCCCGGGTGTCGAACAACCAATTGTCGTGCGCGGGGGCCCACAGGAACGAGACGTACCCGGTCTTGCTGACCGCCGCGGCGAAGGCGGTCGGGGTTTGCTGGGCGGTCAGCCCGGCCTGCTCCCCGAAGTCCCGGGTGCCCGCCGCCGCCGCGAAGAACGTGGTGCTGGCGACCGGCTCGACCACGCCGCCGTTGGCTGCCCGCCAGGAATGGAAGAGATAACTGATGGCGAGTTCGGCCCGGGCCTCGGGCTCGTACTTCGGCTCGCCGCTGAACTTGGTGAGCCGATACTCGGGCGGGTAGTTCAGGTAGGGCATGAGCCGGTCGGCGAGGTCCGCCTCGGCCCGGGCGGCGTGCCGGTCGCCCTGGACCTGCGCGAGGAAGGCGAGTGGCAGGACATCACGGCCGTACAGGTGGTAGCGGTCCGCGACCATCGGCATGAAGGGTTCGCCAGCATCGCTGGCCAGCAGCCGCATGGTCCGCCACAGTTGGGCGGCGCTGGGCTGCCGGGTGAGTGCCTCGGGGAGCGGTTGGCCGGCGGTCAGGAAGTGCGCAGCGGTACGACCCGCAGTGCGCCACAGTTCTTCCTGGTAGTGCGGGCCGAAGGAGCCGTGATTCTCGACGAGGAACGTGTCGTGGATGTTGTGCGCGGTGTTCCAGTCCGCGACCGCCCGCCCGTCGACGACGGCGGGGTTGGCGCGGTCGGCTGCGGGTAGTCCGGTGGCGTTGAGCGTCCATGTCAGGAACCGCTCGCGCCACGCCGCGGCTGCGGGGTCGTCAGTCGCCCAGGCCAGGCCGGGCGCGATCGCCTGGGCGTAAACCCCCATCTCCTCGAGCTTGGTGTCACCGATCCAGCCACCGGTGAGGCCGTTCGGCGTCCAACTGCCACTCAGCGGGTCGTTACCGGTGCCAAGGGAATGGGCGTACGCGGCCTGCCCGCGGGCGATGCGGTCAACGTTGTTGCGGGTCACCTCGTCCAGTTCGGACCACAGCAGTCGGGCGGCCAGGACGAAGTACAGCTCGAAGGTGCTGTCCCAGAAGAGCTGTCGGCCCCACTCGGTGCCGCCGGCGAGCCGGTTGGTGGCCGCAAATCGGCGGATGGTGGCGACGGTACGGGCCTGGAGCGTGTCCCGGTCGACGCCTGCGGCCGCCGGGTCGTACCCGGGCGATATGAGCAGGACCGCGTTACCGAGGACGACCGCGAACCTGAAGTCCGCGAGGCGGTATGCGTTGATCGCCGGATCCCATTGCTCCTCGGCCCATCGGGTGTGGGCGAGCAGCAGCGCGTGGTAGGTGTTGGCAACCGGGCCGGTGGCCGCGGCGTATGACGTGGTGGCGGCTGGCGCGGCTTGGGCGGTGGCGGTGGGTCGGGCGACGGCGAGTCCAGCGCCGACGGCGCTGCCAAGGATGAGGAGCCGCCGCCTGCTCAACTCGAATTCGGATATACGCATGGTGGTCCTTCGGTGTGACAACGTTGTCAGACAGACTCTGACGATCGTTTCCGGATGTCAAGACCAACGTCCTTGCCTCAGGGCTTCGGCCGGCGGGGGTTCCGGTACCGCAAGAAACCCCGGGCTTTCCGGCCGTTGATCATGAAGTTATTGCCCGTCGCCTCGGCGTGTCGTGGCAACAACTTCATGATCAACGAGGCTGGGTGGGGTGCGGAGGCGGTGGGTGCGGGCCCGGGTCAGGGCTGCCAGGATCAGCAGGGCCGCCAGGGCGGCTACGAGCAGTGCCGGGCCGATGGCGTCCAGGGTGTTGGACAGGGTTTGTTGTAGGTGGGACGCCGCTTGGATTACCGGGTCGTGCAGGGCGTCGCGGCGGCCGGCGGCCAGCCGTAGCTCGTACCAGCCGTACCAGGCGACGTAGCCGCCGGCGACCAGCAGCATCAGGCCGCTGAGGCGGGGCACCAGCGCGCCCGCGACGCGCAGCCGGGCCACCAGGCCGTCGCGCAGCAGCGCCACCCCGAGCGCGGCGACAGCGACCACCAGACCCATCCCGAGGGCGTACGCACCGAACAGCGCCAACCCCTGACCGGTCGAGCCGGCCTGGAGGCTGGTCACCACGATGGCCAGGAACGGCGCGATGGCGCAGCCGAGCGACGCCAGCGCGTACGCCGCGCCGAACAGCGCCATCGACGGCCAGGACCGGGTCAGCCGGGGTGCCCGGGCGGACCAGCCGGGGGCGGGCAGCCGTCGACCGGCGAGCAACCAGCAGCCGGCCACCACCAGCAGCACGCCGAGCGCCACGGTCAGCCACGGCAGCCGGGGCCGCAACCAGCCGGCCAGCGGCGCGAGCGCCAGGCCGAACGCGCCGAACACCAGCACGTACCCCACTGTCAGCCCGGCCGCCGCGGTGAGCGCGCGGCCGACCGCGCCGCGGGTGTCCGACCCGGCGACCAACAGCGAGAGGTACGCGGGCAGCAACGCGAAGCCGCACGGGTTGACAGCGCCGAGCATGCCGGCGGTCAGCGCGAGCAGCAGTGCGGCGGTCACGCCCCGGCCAGTGCGGTGACCTTGGCGGTGAGCGCCTCACCGTCGAGGAAGCCGTGGTGGACGACAGTGCCGTTCCGGTCGATGATCACGAAGATGCTCTGCTCGGTCACCTTGAACCGCTTCCAGAGCGCGCCCTTGGTGTCCTCGATCTGTGGCGTCGCGCCGAGGTCGAACTCGGTGACGAACTCCTTCATGGCCTTCCGCTCGCCGAGCCCGGCGACGCCGACGATCGGCACGGTGTCCCGGTACCTGGGTTCGATCTCGGCCACCGTCCAGGCCTGGCTGGCGCAGGTGGCGCACCACGGCGCCCAGAACCACAGCACCACCGGTTTGCCGGCGAGCTGTGCCGCGTCGAACGCGGCCCCACCGAGGGTGGTCCCGGTGAAGCGCAGCACGTCCGGGACCTGGGCCGGGGCGGGTGGCCCGCCGGTCGGGGTGGGCGGGGCGCCGGCCGGCGTGGGCGGGGCGCCGGTCGAGGCCGGTGCCGATCCGGCGGCGGCGGGCCCACCCGGTGCGGTGCCGGTACAGGCGGCAACGCCGAACAGGGCCACCACGAGCGCCCCGGCGGTGGCGGCACGGCGAAGCTGCCCGACCCCTGTCCACGCCCTGCTGATCCGCATCCGCTTCTCCGTTCCGGTCCGGAAGGGACCCATGCTGGGCCTGACGCTTCGCTATTCGGCCTTGGCCAGTCGGAGAGCCAGCTCCGGGCAGACCTTGACCGCCTTCAACGCGCCCTCGCGCAGCCAGGTCGGCACGGGAGTCGCCGGGAAGGCGGGATATCCGTTCGCGTCGAGCCGGATGAAGTCCGGTACGACGTGCGCGCAGAGGCCGTGCCCGTCGCAGCGGGACCAGTCCAGGGTGAGCTTCTGCGGATTCGCGTCGGGTGCGCCGGGCAGCCCCATCACGCCCTTGACCCGTCGGCCACAGCCGTCGCCGGTGCTGTGCAGCCGCAGGTCCTCGGCGAAGACCTCGATCGCGGAGAGCGCGAACCGGGCGGTGCCGTCCGGGTGGCTGCACGCGCCCCGGCCCTTCACCTCGCCCGCGGCGGCGCGCACCACGTCCGCCGGTTGGCTGCCGGCGACGGCCAGGTCCACCGCGCGGGCCAGGTCCGGCAGGCCCATCTTGCACGGTCCGCACTGGCCGGCGGACTCGCCGGCCAGGTAGCGCACCACCTGGGCGGCCTCACCGAGCGGGCAGGTGTCGACACCGAGTGGGACGATGATGCCCGCGCCGAGGGTGCCGCCGACGGCGGCCAGGCCCTTGCGGGAGACCTCGGCCTTCTCCGCCGCCTCCGGGGTGATCCACTTGCCGTGGTAGCCGCCCATCAGGATGCCCTGGACGTCCGGCACCTCGCACAGGTCGAGGACGTCGCGCAGCGGCATGCCGGCTGTGCACTCCACCACCGCCGGTCGGCCCGCCGCGCCGGTCACTGTGAGCAGCACGGTGCCCGGCTCGTCGTCGGTGCCGAGCGCCGCGTACTCGTACGGGCCCAGTCGGGCGCCTATGGCGAGCTGGGCGTACGTCTCGGCGTTCGACAGCAGGGTGGGCAGGCCGCTGACCCCGGAGTCGCTGGAGCGCTTCTTGGTGCCCGGCGGGATGTGCGGCAGCCCGTTGATCCCGTTGACCAGTGCGCCGCCCTCGCCGGAGATGAACCGGTGCGGCACTGTGACGATGGTCGTCTGCACCGGCATCCGGCGCTCGTCGAGGGCCTCCATCAGCGAGTCCCGGCCAACCCCGTCGTCCGCCACGCCGATCACGATCTCGTCGGCGTCCAGCGCGTACGCGGCCAGCGCCGCCCCGTCCAGGATCAGGTGCGGGGCGCGGGTCAGCAGCACCTTGTCCTTCCAGCTGGCCGGCTCCCCCTCGGTGGCGTTGACCACCACCACTGCGGCGAGGTCCTGCCGCTCGCAGGACTCCAGCACCGCGCGCAGTTTGCGGGCGAACGGGAAACCCGCTCCGCCCTTGCCCTTGAGCTGCATCCCCTCGGCGAGCTGGAGCAGCTGCGCCGGCTCCATCGGGCCGATCGGTCCGTGCACCTCCTCGTGCGCGAGCAGGTCGAGCCGGCCGTACTCGGCGAAGCCGGCGGTGAGCCGCGGTTCGCCGACACAGGCGACCGGCGGCACGGCGGTGCGCATCACTTCGCCTCACCCCGCAGCCCGGCCCAGTACGCCCCGTCCACCGCGTCGGCGCTGGCCTTGCGGCGCTTGGACTTGCCCTCGCCGGCTGCCCGTCGAGCACGGCGGGACGCCAGGTCGACAAGAGTCGGGGTGTCGTCGACGGGCGGCGCCACCTCGTCCGGCACGTACCGGGCCGGCGGGCGCCAGTAGTCCGGCTCCTCGGGCAGGTCGTCCTCGGCGCTGTGCCGGCCGCTGCCGCTGCGCGGCGCCGACGAGATCGGGCTGCTGGAGATCGGGCCGGCCGAGATCGGCTCGACGGAGATCGGGCCGGCGGAGATGGGCTCGTCGGCCTGCCACCGGCGTGGACTGTCCCACGGCTCCTCGGCGTCGTCGAAGGTCGACCGCGGCGGCGCCGAGTAGCGGCTGCCGTCGTCCTCGCTGCGGGACCGGCGACGGGACCGCTCAGAGGTCTGCTCGTCGGCGCGTCGCCGGCCGTTCGGCACTGCCTCGTCGCGGGTGCGGGAGCCGCGCCGCCGGGTCACCGGCTGCTCCAGCTCCTCCTCGTCGCGTCGGAAGGTGCCGGTGTCCTCCACGCTGCGGCGGGCCGATCGGCTCGTAGTGGTCTCCTCGGCCCGCCGGCTGCGCGTGGACCGTTCGGTGTCGCGGCGGGCCGCCGGCTCCTCCTCCCGCCGACGCCGGCTGGGCCGGGTCGGCTCGACGAGGGAACCGGGCTCGGGCACCACCGGGACGGTGAACCGTTCCGGGTCACGTCGCGCGGCCGGCGCGGCCCAGGTGGCGGTGGTGGTCTCCGCCCAGGCGGGACGCTTGTCGGCGGCCTTGCTGCGCCGACCCAACCCGGCCAGCAGCGATCGGGCGGTCTTCGCCTCCTCGGCCCGGCCGGCCATCACCGCGTTGCGCACCGCGGCCTGGTGCTGCTCGCGGCTGCGCCGACCGATGGTGACCGAGAACCGGACCAGCAGGGCAAGCACCACCAGCAAAATGCAGCCGAGGTAGCTGAACATCACCCACGGCGCTGCGGCCCGACCGGCGTTGAGGCCGTGAAAGACAGCGAACGGCCAGGCCAGGTACGCGGTGGAGTGCAGCGTGCGCCACAGCCACTTCGGACCGACGCCGGCGAAGCGGGCCCTGATGATGCCGGTCCAGATCACGCTGACCATCAGCAGCGCGGCCACCGTGCCGAGCCCGACGTAGAGCCCCCGGCCGCCGACGAACGGCACCAGCGCGTCGGTCGCCGCCGCCCGCCCGGTGGCGACCTTGGTGAGGACGTGGAAGCCGAGCCCGGCCACGCCCAGCACGCCGGTGGCCCGGTGCGCCGACTGCATCAGCACCCGGTGCGAAATGCGCAGCACCAGCCGGTCGGTGGCGAGCAGGCCGAGCATCACGGTGAGGCTCAACGCCACCAGGGAGACCACCCCGGCGAAGAACTCGGTGAAGAAGAAGCCGTACGCGTACGCCGTCTGACCGGCTCCGGTCAACATGATCGCCGCCCAGAGCGCGGCGAGCACCGACGCGATCAGCAGGGCGCTCGCCGACCGCGACGGGGTCCGCACCCCCCGACTGCTGGCGCTGGTCCGGACCGTCGCCGTCTTCTTGTCCTGCTGTGCCCGGGCCATCTGCTCCTCGATCGTCTCGCGGCGGCGTACCACCGGCCGACCCCTGCTCCCCCATCCAGTACGGACCGGCGGGGCGCGCGGATCACCCGCCGACAGAAATTTCTGGGCCGGAATCGAACCGAGGGGCGCGGCCGTGCGTTGTACCCGCCCCCACCCACCGATCTGGACAGTGACGAATGTCCATGCATTGACAGTCGCCGCAACACGCTTGTAACCTTTCAGCAAATTTCAGCCAGGCTTGCAAGATTCCGGCAGCTCGGCACTCCCCCCACGGCACCACCACCCCCGCTCCCGTCAGGAGTCCCCATGCACCGACGTCGACGCGGCTCGGCGCTCCTCGCCCTCGGCCTGATCGCCAGCCTGCTCGTCCCCACCGCCGTGACGGCACCCCCGGCCGTCGCCGCCCCGTCCGGCGGCAAGAAGGTCATCGTCCAGCTCTTCGAGTGGAACTGGCCCTCGGTGGCCAGCGAGTGCCAGAGCACCCTCGGCCCGAAGGGCTACGGCTACGTGCAGGTCTCGCCCCCGCAGGAGCACGTGCGGGGCAACCAGTGGTGGCTGGCGTACCAGCCGGTCAGCTATCGGATCGAGTCCCGCAAGGGCACCCGGGCCCAGTTCCAGTCGATGGTGAACACCTGCCACGCGGCCGGGGTCAAGGTGATCGTCGACGCGGTGATCAACCACATGTCCGGTCAGGACAACGGCGGCACCGGCTGGGCCGGCTCGTCCTACTCGCACTACGACTACCCGGGCATCTACCAGACCCAGGACTTCCACCACTGCGGGCGCAACGGCGGCGACGACATCGCCAACTACAACGACCGGTACGAGGTGCAGAACTGCGAGCTGGTCAACCTCTCCGACCTGAGGACCGAGTCGGACTACGTCCGCACGAAGATCGCCTCGTACCTCAACGACCTGCTCTCGCTTGGCGTCGACGGCTTCCGGTTGGACGCCAGCAAGCACATGCCGGCCGCCGACATCGTCGCCATCAGGGGCAAGTTGTCCCGCTCCGCGTACATCGTGCAGGAGGTCATCCACGGCGCCGGCGAGCCGGTCCAGCCGACCGAGTACACCGGCAACGGTGACGTGCACGAGTTCCGCTACGGCAAGGACCTGGCCCGGGTGTTCCGCTCCGAGCGGTTGGCGTACCTGCGCAACTTCGGCGAGGGCTGGGGACACCTGCCCACCGGCCCGGCCTCGGTGTTCGTGGACAACCACGACACCCAGCGCGACTCCGGTGGGGTGCTGACCTACCGCGACCGGGGCATCTACGCGCTGGCGAACGCCTTCATGCTGGCCTGGCCGTACGGCTCCCCGACCGTCATGTCCAGCTACACCTTCAGCAACCGGGACGCCGGCCCGCCATCGGACGGCGCCAACAAGACACTCAACGCCACCTGCTACTCCGGCTGGGAGTGCGAACACCGCTGGCCGGTGATCGCCAACATGGTCGGCTTCCGCAACGCCACAGAGGGCGCCGGCGTGGCCAACTGGTACGACAACGGCAACAACCACATCGCGTTCAGCCGCAGCGGCAAGGGCTTCATCACCGTCAACGACGAGGACGCCGCGGTGAACGGCCGCTCCTACTACACGGGGCTGCCCGCCGGTCGATACTGCGACGTCATCCACGGCACCTATGCGGGCGGCACATGCAGCGGACCGGTGATCACGGTGGACGGTAGCGGCTGGTTCGCGGCGAACGTGCCGGCGCACGACGCCGTGGCCATCCACATCGGCGCACGAATCTGATTCGACCGGGGCCTCCGGACGGCGGGTCTCGCCGAACCGGGGGCCCCGAGGCATCCGCCACCATAGAGTGGTTTCGTGCCGTTTGACCGAAAGACTCCGTACCGTCGTCGCGGCGTCTGGGTGGCCGCCGCGATCGGCGTACCCGCGCTGCTGGTGACCGCGCTGCTGGTCGGCCAGGCCCTCACCCCGAGCTCGACGGCCCCCGACGACCGCAACGTGGTGGTGGCCGACCCCACTCCGAGCAGTGTGGAGCAGAGCCCGGAGGAGTCGATCCCCCCGGCCGCGCCCGCCCCGGACGGGTTGCCGGTGGTCGACTACGACCCCGCACCCGGAGGGTTCCCCGCCGACCCGAACACCATGGACGTCACACCGCTCACCGACGGCGTGCACCCGACCAGACGGATCGCCGCGTACGACGCGCCCGGTGGTCGGCCGCGCGCCTTCCTCGAACCGACAATCAGCGGTGTCGAGCTGACCATGCCGATCGCCCAGCGGCGTGCCGGCTGGACGGCCGTCCTGCTGCCCTCGGCCAACCGACGGCTCGCCTGGCTGCCGCCCGGCGGGTTCGAGACGGTGCCGCTGCGCGACCAGATCGTGGTGGAACGCAAGGTCCACCGGCTCACCTGGTACCGGGCAGGCAAGGCGGTGCGCTCCTGGAAGGTCAGCCTCGGCCAGTCGGGCCAGGAGACCCCACTGGGGCGGACCTTCATCCTGGGCCGCACCCCACCGCCGGAGGAGGTCTACGGCGGGGTGGACATCTACGCCCTCGGTTCGGTGCCCGACGACCCGGAGTCGGTGCCGTCCGGGCTGCGCGGCGCGCACATCGGGGTGCACACCTGGTACCACGACGGCGAGCTGGGCGAGAACACCACGAACGGCTGCATCCGGCTGACCCGCAGCGGTCAGCGGGAACTGCTCGCCGAGGTTCGTCCCGGCAGTAGCGTCGTCGTGGTCGACCAACTGGCCGCCCCACCGCCGACCGCCTGAGCACCGGCCGGCACTGTCAGTCGCCGAGCAGCCAGCCGTTCTGCTCGGCGACCCGGATCGCGTCGGCCCGGTTACGGGCACCGGTCTTGCCGATCGCCGCGGACAGGTGGTTGCGTACCGTCCCCTCGGAGAGGTGCAACGCCCTGGCCAGGTCGGCGGCGCTGCCACCGCCCCGGGCGGTCCGCAGCACCTCGGTCTCCCGCTCGGTCAGCGGGCTGACCCCTGCGGCCAGCGTCTCCGCGGCCAGCGTCGGGTCGACCACCCGCAGGCCGGCGTGCACCCGGCGGACCGCGTCGGCGAGCTGCCGGGCAGGGGTGTCCTTGACCACGAAACCGCTCGCACCGGCCTCCATCGCCCGGCGCAGGTAGCCGGGTCGGCCGAAGGTGGTCACCACCAGCACCCGGCAGGTCGGCAGCGCGGCCCGCAACGCCGCGGTGGCGGCGATCCCGTCCAGGCCGGGCATCTCCACGTCCAGCAGGGCGACGTCCGGAAAGCTGCGTCGGGCCTCGGGCACCACCTCGTCGCCCCGGCCGACCTCGGCGACCACTGTCAGGTCCTCCTCCAGCGAGAGCAGGGCGGCCAGTGCGCCCCGGACCAGCGCCTGGTCGTCGGCGAGCAGCAGCCGGATCGGCGTGGAACCGCCGCTCACCGGGACTCCCCCGGCGTGTGCACCCGCAGCAGAAAGCCGTCGCCCGCCGGCCGACGGCCGACGGTCACCACCGCGTCCAGCCGCCGCGCCCGCTCCCGCAGGCCGACCAGCCCGTGCCCGCTCGGGTCGGGTGTGGACGGGCCACGACCGTCGTCACTGATCTCGACCCGATCCGGGTACACCCGGATCACGCAGCACCGCGCCCCGCTGTGCCGGACCACGTTGGTCACCCCTTCCCGTACCGCCCAGCCGAACAATCGGTCCCACTCCTCCGGCAGCTCCGGCACCTCGGCCGACACGTCCGCCGCGATACCCGCCGCGGCCAGCGCGGAGCGGGCGCCGGCCAGCTCGGCGACCAGGCTGACCTCGCGGTACGCCCCGACCGTCTGTCGTACGTCGGCCAGCGCGGCCCGGGCCAGCGCCTCCACCTCGGCGATCTCGGTGGCGGCCCGCTCCCGGTCGACCTCGATCAGACGCCCGGCCAACTCGGCCTTGATCGCCACCACGGTCAGCGAGTGCCCGAGGATGTCATGCAGGTCGCGGGCGGCGCGGGACCGTTCCTCGGCGACCGCGAGCCGACCGATCTCCTGTTGGGCGGCGCGGAGTTCGCTGTTGCGCTGGGCCAACTGGGACACCCCGAACATGGCGAACGAGGCGAGCAGCACCGCGAAGACGATGCCGCTCTCCGCCTCCCAACCCGGCACCAGCCAGGAGGCCAGCACGGGGGTAACCGCGCAGAGCACCACGGCGGCCAGTGCCTCCCACAGCGGCAGCAGGAACACCGCCGCCGCGGCCACGTAGACCAGGGTGGCCAGCCAGTCCCCTTCGGTGCTCGGAAGGCTGGCCAGGCCCACCGCGAGCAGCAGCGCCAGCCCGGCCCGCGCCCGGCCCACCGGGATCGGCAGCATGGACTGGCGCAGCTTGCGGGCCCACTGGAACAGCAGCACGTAACCGATACCGAAGACGACCAGGGCCACCACGCCGAGGACCCGCCGCCACGGCTCCGGCTGGTGCAGCGCGGTGGCGAGCGGCACGTTGAGGAAGAACAGCCAGACGGCGGCCAGCAGCCAGCCGGTGACCCGCCAGTGGCGGCTCACCGCCTGGGGCTGCCCGGTCGAGAGGTCCATCGCGTTCACGCTAGCGGTCGCGGCCGGTCAGACCCGCGCGGTGTCCCGGCGGAACAGCCGGGCCGCGCCGACGCCGAAGAGCAGCGCCCAGACGACGAGGTTCGCCACCGCCGCCAGGCTCACCCCGTCGCCGGTCAGTGGGGCGCGGGCCAGCACGCCCATGCCGTACACCGGGGTGAACTTCGCGACCTGCTGGAGCACGTCCGGCAGCACCTCCACCGGGACGAACAGCCCGCCGAACATGGCCAGCACCGCCAGGACAGGGCCGATGATCTGCATGACGTTCTCGGCCGGCGCCAGGTAACCGATGAAGAGACCGAACGCGGCGAAGACCAGCGAGCCGACCCAGGCGGCGAGCCCGGACAGCAGCCAGACGTACGCCGGGACGCGGACGCCGGCCACGGCACCCACCAGGAACTCGATGACGACCGCGAGCAGGCCGAGGCTCATCGCGGTGATCAGCTTGGTCGCCACGTACGCCGCCGGGCGCAGCGGGGTGAGCCGTAGTTGCCGGCTCCAGCCCAACGCCCGCTCGGTGGCCACCGCGCCACCGACGCTGGTGGTCGCCACCATGGCCGCGTAGACGGCCAGGCTGATCATGATGTACGCCGTCACCGGCCGACCGTTGTCCAGTGACTGCCCGCCCTGCGGCAGCCCGAAGATGAGGAAGAAGACGCCCGGCATGATCAGCGTGAAGGCGAGGGTGCGACGGTTGCGCAGCACCCGGCGCAGCTCGATGCCCAGGGCGCCGGGAGCGAACCCGCCCAGCGCGGGCAGCCGACGGTCCGGCTCGATGACAGCGGCGCGGGTGGGGGTGGAGGTGGTCATCTCAGGCTCCGGTCTGCGCTGTGGTCAGGGCGAGGAAGGCGTCCTCGAGGTTGCGGGAGGTGATCTCGACGTCCCGGGCGGCGGTCCGGGTCAGCAGGTGCCGGGCGATGGCGTCCGAGTCGCCGGTCCGCACCAGCACGCTGTCGCCGCGCACCTCCACGGCGTCCACGCCGGGCAGCGCGGCGAGCGCGGCCTGGTCGGCGCCGGGCAGGGTGGCCCGCACGGTACGGCCGGCGGCCAGGTTCTTGATCTCCGCGGTGGTGCCGTCGGCGACGATGCGCCCCTGCCGGACCAGCACGATCCGGTCGGCGTACGCGTCCGCCTCGTCGAGGTAGTGGGTGGCGAAGATGACGGTTCGTCCGCGCCGGGCGTCTCGGCGCAGGGCCTGCCAGAAGTCCCGCCGACCCTCGACGTCCATGCCGGTGGTCGGCTCGTCGAGCACCATCAGGTCCGGGTCGGGCAGCAGGGCCAGCGCGAAGCGCAGTCGTTGCTGCTGACCGCCCGAGCAGCGCCCGACCACCCGATCGGCGATGTCGGTGATACCGGCCCGCTCCAGCACCTCCGCCACCGGGCGGGTGTGCCGGTAGAAGTGGGCGGTCATCCGTACCGTCTCGCCGACTGTGAGGTCCTTGAGCAGCCCGCCGGTCTGGAGTACCGCGGCGACCCGACCTCGGGCCACCGCGTCGTCCGGGGTGCCGCCGAGGACGCGGACGGTGCCCCTGTCCGGGCGGGACAACCCGAGCAGCATGTCGATTGTGGTGGTCTTGCCCGCGCCGTTCGGGCCGAGGAACGCCACCACCTCGCCGGGCTGCACCCGTAGGCTCAACCCGTCGACAGCGGTGACCGCGCCGAAGCTCTTGGTGAGGCCGTCCAACTCGACAGCCGGATGCGTACTGGTCATGCCACTGATGCTCCGGCGGGGCGTACCCCGATGCCCGGAGCGGTCGTCACGCTCCGACCATGACATTTGTCAGGCAGCCGGATTCCGGACGGACACAGCGGGTAACCGCCGAGCCGAGCCGCGACACCGGGAGGACGCGATGGGTGCCACGCCGCAGGGTCAGGTCGACACGGTTGTGCTGATCCACGGGCTCTGGATGACGCCGCGCAGCTGGGAGGGGTGGGCCCAGCGGTACACCGAGCGCGGCATGCACGTCATCGCCCCCGCCTGGCCCGGCATGGACCGCTCCGTGGAGGAGCTGCGCGACGACCCCGGCCCGATCGCCGAGCAGAGCATCGCCACGATCGTGGCGCACTACGACCGGATCATCCGGGGGCTGCCCCGACCGCCGATCATCATGGGGCACTCGTTCGGCGGCCTGATCACCCAGGTCCTCGTCGACCGGGGCCTCGGCGCCGCGGCGGTCGGAGTGCACCCCGCGCAGGTGAAGGGCGTGCTCAAGGTGCCGCTGAGTCAGCTGCGCTCGGGCTTCCCGATTCTGCGCAGCCCCGCCAACCGCAACAAGGCCGTCCCGTTCACGGAGGACGACTTCGCCTACACCTTCGGCAACGCGATGAGCCGCGAGGACTCCGACCGGGCCTGGCGGCGCTACGCCGTCCCCGGTGCCGGGCGGGTCTACTTCGAGGGCGCGTTCGCCAACCTCGACCCGCGCTCGCCGGCCCGGGTCGATTTCGGGCGTAACGACCGGGCGCCGCTGCTGCTGATGGCCGGCGAGGTCGACCACGTCGTGCCGGCGTCGGTGGTTCGCGCCAACGCCGGGCTCTACCAGAAGTCCCGGGCCCTCACCGCGTACGAGCAGTTCGCCGGCCGATCCCACTTCACCGTCGGGCAGGACGGCTGGGAGCAGATCGCCGACTATGCGCTGGACTGGGCGCTGCGTGCGGCGGCCCTGCCCCGTGAGGCGACCATCGCCAGCGAAGCCCCCCGCCGCTGACCTGGGCTCGGTTTGGAGGTCGGCCGGCCCGTGGCCCGGGGCCACCCACCACCTCAGCCGGCCACCGCACGACCACCTCGACTCCCCGAGGTGCAGGGCTGAGCGGCCAGGTCGATCGAAGGCGGTATACCTCAGAGGTATTTTTATGACTCAGAGGTATACCGCTCACCGGGACATCCGGCAGCACGGGCCCAGCTTGGGTCAGGTGGGCATGCCCACCCTCTGGCGGGGTATCTCGGTGGGATGAGGGCCAGTTTCCGGCTTGGCCGGGTCGCGGGAGTGCCGGTCGGCGTCAACTGGAGTGTGCTGGTCATCTTCGCGTTGATCGCGTGGGGGCTGGCCGCGAACCAGTTCCCCCGCTCCTACCCCGACCACTCGCCCGTGGCGTACCTGATCGCCGGCCTGGCCGCGGCGGTGGTGTTCTTCGTCGGCCTGCTCGCCCACGAGGTGTCGCACGCGGTGGTGGCCAAGCGCAACGGGCTGGAGGTCGACGGCATCACGCTGTGGCTGTTCGGCGGCGTGGCCGAGTTGCGGGGCGAGCCGCGTGACCCGGGCGCGGAGTTGCGCATCGCGGGCGTCGGCCCGCTGGTCAGCCTGCTGATCGGGGCGTTCTTCGGTGCCATCGCGGCGCTGCTCGCGCTGGCCGGGCAGGGCGGGCTGCTGTTCGGAGCGGTGGCCTGGCTGGCGGGGATCAACGTGCTGCTGGCCGTCTTCAACGTGCTGCCGGCCGCACCCCTTGACGGTGGCCGGTTACTGCGCGCCGCGGTCTGGAAGGCCACCGGTGACCGGACCCGAGCGTCAGTGGTCGCCGCCCGGGCCGGCTGGGTGCTGGGTGTGCTGCTGATCGGCCTGGGGTTGTGGCAGTTCCTGTCCGGTGTCGGTTTCGGTGGGCTCTGGCTGGCCCTGATCGGCTGGTTCCTGATCGGGGCGGCCGGGATGGAGGAGCGGCAGGCCCGCACCGGCACCGCGCTGCGGGGGATCCGGGTGGGCGATGTGATGACCCCGCAGCCGCAGACCGCCTCGGCGCAGATGACGGTCGCGGACTTCGTCGACCACTACCTGTTCGCGTACCGGCATTCGGCGCTGCCGCTGACCGAGGACGGCCGACCGACCGGCCTGGTCACCGTCGACCGGGTGCGGGGCGTGCCGCCGGAGCGGCGGGCGTCGACCACGCTGGCCGAGGTGGCTTGTCGAGCCGACGAACTGGTGCTGGCCCAGCCCGGTGAACAGCTCAACGACCTGCTCCCCCGGCTTTCCGAGTGCGCCGACGGCCGCGCCCTGGTGGTGACCGAAGACGGCCACCTGACCGGCATCGTCTCCCCCAGCGACATCAGCCGCGCCGTCCAACGCAGCACCCTCCGCACCCCCACCCCGTCCCGCTGATCATGAAGTTGTTGCGCCGACGCGCCGTGCCGGGTGGCAATAACTTCATGATCAACCGAGTCGGGGGCGGGGGTCAGGAGTGGGGGCAGGTGTTGCGGTACTCCTGGATGGTCGCTGAGGCTGGGGGTGCGGGACAGAGGAACTGGTCGTAGCGGGTGTCGTCGTCCACGAAGCGCTTCAGCCAGGAGATGCTGTACTTGGCGACCGTCACGTTCGTCGAGGTGGGCGCGGAGTGGCTGGCGTTGTTGAGTTCCAGGTACGCCTTGTCCAGCGTGGACGGCAGGCTGGTGTAGAAGGGCTCCGAGTGCGACGAGACCGGTGCCACCGAGTCGTTCTCCGCGCCGACCACCAGCGTCGGCACCCGTACGCCGGACCAGTTCTTGACGGTGTGCCAGCCGGTCAGCGGGATCGCGGCCTGCAACTGCGGTCGTGAGTTCGCCGCCGAGAGGCTGCCGCCGCCGCCCATCGAGTGCCCCATCACGGCGAGCCGGTTGCGGTCGATCCGGGTACGCACGCCGCTGGTGTTGGTGAGGTAGTCCAGGGCGGCCAGCAGTTGCGTGCCCCGGCTGGCCGGCTGGTCGTAGCGGGACAACGTGTCGATCGTGATCACCACGAAGCCCTGCGAGGCGAGGCGCGGCCCCAGCCAGGCCACGCTGGACTGGGTGGCGGTGTAGCCGGGTGAGATCGCCACCGCGCCGAAGGTGCCCTCGGCGGTGCTGGTCGGGTAGTAGATCGTTCCGCCCCGGAAACCGCTGACGCTGGAGGCGGCGACGGTGCTCTGGGCGATGGTGAACGCGCCCCGGCTGGCCTCGATGCTGGCCACGGTGGGGGCCGGACCGCGCTCGTACGGGCTGGCGGCGGCGTGGGCGGCCGGCGCGGCGCCCAGTCCGGCGCCGAGCACGGCCAGGGCGAGCGCCCAGCGCAGACCGCGGCGGGGGCGAGGGGCGACTGGTTCGGGGGTGATGGCGGGTACGGGCTGCATGTCTCGCTCCGAGGGGTGGAGCCGACGGTCCCGGGACGGGGACCGGACGATGAGACTCATCGACAAACATCAGTGTCTGTCCGGCGTCTTCCACCCCACCAATCCCAGCCGCCCCATGCCACAGCGCTATGGCACGCGCTCGGTCACCGGGGGAAGTAGCGGTCCAGTGCGTCGGTGCGGAACGTGCCCTTCGGGTCCAGGTCGGCCAGGAGCGCGGCGAAGTCGGCGTACCTCGGGTAGCGGGCGGACAGCTCGACCGGGTCGGTGACGAAGACCTTGCCCCAGTGCGGGCGGGGCGCGAACGGCGCCAGCCGCTCCTCCACGGCGGCCACCACGGGCAGCACCGCCGCCGTGTCGTCGACCCAGGTGAAGTGCAGCACGAAGCTGTCCCGCCGGTAGTTCGGGCTCAGCCACAGCTCGTCGGCCGCCACCGTCCGCAGCTCGGACACCAGCAAAACCGGGGCGATCAGATCCGCCAGGTCGTCCAGCGCGGCGAGCGCGTCCGCCGCCGCCGTACGCGCGACGTGGTACTCGGACTGCAGTTCGTCGCCGCTGCTCGGGGTGAAGCCGAGCTTGAAGTGCGGCAGCCGCTCGTGCCACGGGCCCGGCTCGCCGAGCTGCGGGGTGCAGTTCTCCGCCGGCATGCCGAGCACCGGGTGCCGGGGCTGGTCGGCGGCGGTGGTGCCCAGCCAGTCCGCCGGGGGTGGCGGCTGGTCGGCCAACTGTTTGCGCCACACCTCGCGCAGCCGGGGCTCACGGAAGTCGGTGAAGACACTCACGCTGTACGCCGAGCCGAGCGCCTCGTCCAACGCCGTCCGGTCCAGGTCGAGGCGTACGTACTGGCGCAGCGCGAAGGTCGGCACGACGTCCACTGTGACGCGGGTGACCAGGCCGAGCGCGCCGAGCCCGACCACCATGCCGGCGAACGTGTCGGCGTCACGGTCGACCCGGAGCAGATCGCCGTCGGCGGTGACCAGCTCCAGGCCGGCGACCGCGCTGGCCAGGTTGCCGTGAGTCTGGCCGGAGCCGTGGGTGGCGGTGGCCACCGCGCCGGCCACCGAGATGTGCGGCAGCGACGCGAGGTTCGCCAGCGCGTACCCCTGGGTGTGCAGCTGTCGTGCGACGTCGCCGTAGCGGAGCGCGCCGCTCACGGTGACCTGCCCCCGCTCGTGGTCCACCTCGACGACAGGGGGCAGCCCGGCGAGGCTGACCAGGTCACCGTCGGTGTCGCCGATACGGTTGAAGGAGTGCCCGCTGCCCACCGCGCGGATCCGGCTGCTGCCGGCGACGAGCCGGCGCAGTTCGTCGACGGAGGTGGGGCGGTGGAACGCCTTCGCGGCGTACCGCACGTTGCCGGCCCAGTTGCGGCGCGGAACGTCAGTGGTCGACGCGGCGTGCGATCCCTGCGCGGTCATGTGGCGGTCTCCCGATCGGTGCTCTGGTGGTCGGCCAACGCGGTGACGAGGGCGCCCAGAACCGTATCCGTCTGGAACGTGCTGTAACCACGTTGGGCGATCGGCAGACCGGCAGTGGTGGCGCGTTCGATCTCCCCCCGGGCCGCCTGCCGGGCCGACGCGTCTCCGGACATCAGCGCGTCCTGGCCGCGTCGGATCAACCGGTCGACCCGGTCCATCTGGTAGCCACGCAGGCCGACCGGGAGCTCCGGGGCCTCGAAGGCGGCGCGACGCAGCGCGAGCAGGTCGACGAAACGGCCGCCGGCATATTGGGTGAGCGCGGCGGACACCTGCTCGGGCTGCTCGCGGACCTGGTCGAGGACGAGCAGCTCGACGGCCGGGCGACCGTCGAGCGGATGGCGGGCGGTCAGCGGCTCAATCGTCACACCCGACACGGGCACCAACAGCAGTCGCGGTGGCTCCGGATGGCCGTCGCGCCGGGGCGGCTCGTCGAGGACCAGCGCGTCGACCTCCGGCCACCGGACATCCCGACGCAGGCCGGGTCGCCGGATGGTGATCCCGTCCGTGTGGATCCCGAATCGGAACGGCCGCATCGCGCTGACCAGCGCCACCGCGCCGAGCGCGATCGCACCCACCGCGATGATCGTCCGTAGCAGGGCGTCGTCGCTGGGATAGACCAACAGGAGCACTCCACCGAGTACGCAGACCAGGGCGAGCGCACGGGCCCCCCGATTCCGGCGCAGTTCCACGCTCGGACCCCCGTTTCATGACCGTGGCGTCGGTTCCGACATCTTCCGCCAGACCGGGCACCAGGGACACCGGTCGATCGGGCACGGTTGTTCTCGTCGTCGTCGGGGAACCCTACGCCCATGAGCAGCTACCGCGATCCGGCCGCACGAGGTGACGTCTTCCCCTCCGAGGAGGAGCTGGACCCCACCGGCACCGAGGTCGAGCAGGCCAGCGCGCCGCCGGCCGGCGGGTTTCCGAGCCACCCGTCGCCCACTCCCGGTCCTCGGCCCACACCGGCACCCGCGCCCGCGCCGACGCCGGTGCCGGCGCCCGGCCCGCCGCCGCGCGTCAGTGGCGCACAGTCGATCGTGACGCGTCACCTGGACGGCTCGGTGGAGGTGGTCACCGACCTCGATGGTGACGGCGTCGCCGACGTCGTCCAGATCGACGTGGACGGTGACGGGATCCCGGACATCACCTACGTGGACAGTGACCGCGACGGGCGGCTGGACACCGTGCTGGGCGACCCGAACGCGGTCGGGACGGGCGTCCACCGGGCCTGACCCGGAGGCGCGGCCGACTCAGAGCTTCGCCATCACCTCGCTGGCGACCAGCTCCAGGTGCTCCAGGTCGCTGAGGTCCAGCACCTGGAGGTAGAGCCGCTCGCTGCCGATCTCGGCGTACCGGCCGATGGTGTCCAGCACCTCGGCGGGCGTCCCGGCCAGGCCGTTGGCCCGCAGCTCGTCGGGCTCGCGGCCGATGGCGGCGGCCCGGCGGGCCACCTCGGCGTCGTCGCGCCCGCAGCAGAGCACCAGGGCGTTGGACCAGACCATCCCGGCCGGGTCCCGGCCGATCTCGGCGCAGGCCACGCGGACCCGGTCGAACTGCGCCGCAGTGTCCGGCACCGAGGCGAACGGCAGGTTGAACTCGTCGGCGTAGCGGGCGGCCAGCCGCGGGGTGCGCTTCGGGCCCGTCCCACCGAGCAGGATCGGTGGACGCGGCTGCTGCACGGGCTTGGGCAGGGCGGGCGAGTCACGAACCGGGTAGTACCGGCCGTCGTGGTCGAACCGCTCCCCCGCCGGCGTGGCCCAGAGCCCGGTGATCACGGCGAGCTGCTCCTCCAGCCGGTCGAACCGCTCGGCCAGCGGCGGGAACGGGATGCCGTACGCGCTGTGCTCCTCGGCGTACCAGCCGGTGCCGATGCCCAGCTCCACCCTGCCGCCGCTCATCTGGTCGACCTGCGCCACGGTGATCGCCAGCGGGCCGGGCAGCCGGAAGGTGGCGGCGGTCATCAGCGTGCCGAGCCGGATGCGGCTGGTCTCCCGGGCCAGGCCGGCGAGCGTCGTCCACGCGTCGGTGGGGCCGGGCTCGCCGCTCACGTCACCCATCATCAGGTAGTGGTCGGACCGGAAGAACGCGCCGTAGCCGGCGTCCTCTGCGCAGCGGGCGACGGCGAGCAACTGGTCGTAGGTTGCACCCTGCTGGGGCTCGGTGAAGATCCGAAGTTCCATGATCCGAGCATAGGGAGCCGATCGGCGGTGGCGCGTCGGGACGGCGACCGTCGTCGTATGCTTTGACAGTCATATGACGGAGGAGGCATATTGGGAAGGTGTCCACCGACGCCTTCACCGTCCTCGCCGAGCCCACCCGGCGCCGGATCCTCGATCAGCTCCGCGACGCCGAACGCAGCGTCGGCGAGCTGGTCGACGGGCTCGGGGTCAGCCAACCAGCCGTCTCCAAACACCTGCGGGTGCTTCGCGACGCCGGCTTCGTCACCTGCCGGACGGCCGCCCGACAGCGGATCTACCGCCTCGACCCCGGCCCGCTGCGGGACGTCGACGGCTGGCTCGACCCGTACCGGCGGCTCTGGGCCCGACACCTGGACGCCCTGGAACGGCACCTCGACAGTCAGGAGCAGTGAATGGACCGCGACGCGTTCCGCCCGAGCCCACCCGCCGACGTGCGCGCCGAGCCGACCGACGCCGGCACCACAGTCGTCTTCGTCCGCGACCTGCGGCATCCGCCAGCCGCCGTCTGGGCGGCACTGACCGACCCGGCCCAGCTCGCGCAGTGGGCGCCGTTCCTCGCCGACCGCGATCTCGGCACCGCCGGCGCCGCCGTGCTCACCCTCGTCGACGGCGAGACCACCCAGGAGGACCCGGCGACGGTACGCCGGGCCGAGCCGCCGCACCTGCTCGAATACACCTGGGGCGACGACCTGCTGCGCTGGGAGCTGAGCCCGCTGGGCAGCGGCACCCGGCTCACTCTGCGACACACCGTCGCCGACCGGGGCATGCTGCCGATGGTCGCGGCCGGCTGGCACCTCTGCCTCGACGTGGCCGACCGGTTGCTCGACGGCGACCCGGTCGGCCCCATCCGCGGCACGGAGGCCAAAGACTTCGGCTGGCCCGAGCTGCGCGACGCGTACGCCGAACGGCTCGGTGAGGGCTGACCGGTGCGGTCCCGGCGGCTCCGGAGCCCGGAGCCGCCGGAACCCGGTCAGACGTACGGCCGCTTGGCGTACGCCTCGCGGAGCGCGGCCAACCCGGTGGCCTTCGGCGTCAGGGTGCCCCACCCGGAGTTGAAGTAGTTGGTCCGCACGATCCGTGGCCCACCCTCGGCGTTGAGCTGGGCGATCGCCGCCGGCACTGTGGCGATCCAGGCCGCCTGGTTCGGGATCTCGGCCACCCGCACCCCCCACTCCGCGATGATCACGGGCCGGGACAGCGCCACCGGGCCGAGATCCGCCACCGCCCAGTCCTTGGTGCGCCGAAAGCGGGCCAGCGCGGTGTGGCTGGCGTTGGTGCCGTACGCGTTCCACTGGAGATAGTCGAGGCGGGACATCAGCGACTCCGGGTGGGTGCGCTGGAAGCAGGCCCGGTCGAAGCCGCCCAGCCCCACCGAGAAGGTCGTCCCGGTCGGCAGCGTCCGCGCCTTGAACCACGTCAGGATGTAGTTCATCGCCTGCACCGCCCGAGCGTCCGACTCGGCCCAGGTGTACGCCTTGCCGTCCTCCGTGGTGCCGAACTCGTGATCGGTGTCCAGTTCCGAGGCGAGCTGGATGTTCACCCCGAAACCGAGGGTCCGGTACTGCGACAGGGCGCGGGCGAACAACCCGTCGCACTGCCCCTTGAGCACCTGGCCGTAGCCGTACGCCCTCGGCCAGGTCGTGTCCGGTCGCTGCTGGATGGTCATCGTCGGCGCCGGCACTGTGTAGTTGACGCCGTCCGCAGTGAAGCTCTGCGGTCCGTAGTTCGGAGCGCCGTAGTGCTTCAACTCCAGGACCATGTTCATCTGCACCCCGGCCTTGCCCAGGTTGACCAGCCAGGGCCGGTTGTATCCGGGGAAGATGTAGCCGTCGGCGAAGCTGCGGTACTGGGTGAGGGACCGGAAGTTGCCGCCGGCCATGTCGGCGGTCGGGTCGGCGCCGCCGGAGAGGTAGTAGCCGCCGAGCACGGGTTGGCCCAGGCTGTAGTCGGCGGTGGCCGTCGCCGTGTTTCCGGCGACGTCGCGGACCTGGACGGTGACCCGGGGCATCACGCCACCGACCGATACACGGCCACGGAGCCGTTGTCGGAAACCCGGGTCCAGGTACGTCCGGAGTTGTCGGTGACGGTCACGGTGAGCGGGTCGATGACCGCCGTGACCTTGACCGGCGCGCTGCTGTTGCCCTGCGCGTCGGTGACCACGATGGTGACGGTCAGCGGTTTGGTGTCGGCGTCTGAGTAGGTGACTGTCAGCAGCATCTGGGCACCCGGCGCGAAGACGGATGCGTTCAAGGCTGCGGTTGCGGTGGGAGCGGCCATGTCGGGCCCTTTCTGGCTCGGTCGCCAGGGCTCCGGCGCGCGGTTCAGCGACGTCGGACCCGGCGGGGTCCACAGTGCGAAAGGCCGGCGGGGCACGGGGACGGCAGGCACGACCGGCGGACGGCGCTGCCTGACTGCCGGTGGTGCTGACGTCCTTGTCCCGATGGGCGGAGGCACCGCTGCGGGCGCCCGCAGGGGTGTCGGTGACAGCCACGGCCTGTCGTACGCGCGATCGGCACGGCGGCTGTGCCGTGACCGCCACGGCTTCGAGGCCGGGCTGGGTGAGGGCGGCACCGGTGCGGACGATGTTGTCCCCACCGGGCCGGAGGATTGGGATGTGGCCCGCCACCCGTCTACCTCCACCTGCCCCAAGGGTGCTCTACCAGGGGCTTTACCGTCTTGTCCGAATTGCGACAACCTCCGGCGAGGCTCGGCGCGACGGCTACTCGGGCGGCGTGCCCCGTACGGCCCAGGCCCGCGCGGTGAGCCGGATCGACAGGTCCGGCTCGACCGGCAGCCGGGTGGCCAGCGACTCCCGCAGCGCGGCCCGGTCGGATTCGGCCAACGTCGCGACGTACCCCGGCGCCGACCCCTGACCGCCCAGGAACGGTGTCCAGTAGTCGGCGAAGTCGGTGAAGGTCGTCGGTACGTCGACCGGCCAGACCGACACGTCCCGCAACCCGGCCCGCTCCCACAGCGTGCGGAGCGCGTCGGGCTGGCACACAGTGGTGCGGTTCCCCTCGTCCAGCTTCGCCGAGGCCGGGTCGAGCTGTGCGGCGGCGGCCCAGAAGTGCCGCATCATCGCCATCCCCTCGGCGTAGTCCCAGACGTAGGCGGCCACCACCCCGGCCGGCCGGACCACCCGGGCGAACTCCGCCACCGCCCGCGCGGGCTCCGGCACGAAGTTGAGCGTCAATCCGCTGACCACCACGTCCGCGACACGATCGGGCAGCGGCAGGGCCCGCGCGTCACCGACCTGGAAGGCCGCCCGGGGGTCGGTGACCCGGGTACGCGCGACAGCGACGAACCCCTCCGACGGGTCGATGCCGGTCACCTCGACGGGGTCGTTGTGGCTGAGGATCGTCGAGGTCAGCGCTCCGGTGCCGCAGCCCACGTCGAGCCAGTGCCGCCCCGGCGCAACGGCCAACCCGCGCAGGAATTCCACAGCGACCAGGCGGCTCCACCGACCCACGTACGCCTCGTACGCGTCACCGTTCGCCCACACCGGCTGCACCATCCCGGAAACGATACGACGGTCCAGGGCCGTCGGTGCTGGCGTTCAGTCGAGATGGTCGGCGGGGGCGGTCTGGAGCAGCCAGGCCAGCGGCATCCGCGCCCGCGTCTCGTAACTGCCGTCCCTACCCAGCCGGTGCAGGGTGACCGTCTGCGCGCCGTCCCGATCGATCACCCAGTACTGCGGGATCCCCGCCGACGCGTACTCGCGGACCTTGGTCACGGAGTCCATCGCCTCCGAGCCCGGCGAGACGATCTCCACGACGAGTACGACGTCGGCGACTGCGGCCCAGACGCTGCGGGACGGCGGCTTACGCCAGACACTCACATCGGGGATGCGGCCACCGTCACCGTCCGGTCCGGAGATGCGCACACCGACTGCCTGAAGCACCTGCTCGGCGGGCCAACCCGCCACGATCAACCAGGCGAAGAGGCGACTGGCGATCATGGCGTGTTCCGAATCGGGCGGCGGCATGACCGACAGGACCCCCTCGGGGCTGGTCTCGTAGCGGTGACCGTTCGGGTCGGCAGCGTTCATCGCCGCCACGTCGTCGAGCGTCACAACGGCGGGCATGTGCATGCCGACAGCCTCAGCGCTCATGAGTCACATCCTAGGTGACCAGCGGCCCCGATCACCGCACCCGATGGCTCAGCGACGCCGCCGCGCCGGGTCGAGCAGGGCGGGCGGGGTGTCGAACTTCTCGGCTGCGGCGAGGTCGACCCCGGGTGCGACGATCGCGTCGATTGCGTCGAGCACGTCGGCCGGGAGCACGGTGTCCGCAGCGGCGAGTTGGGCGTGCAGGTGGTCGATGGTGCGGGGGCCGATGATCGCGCTGGTCACGGCCGGGTGCGCGGTGACGAACCCGAGTGCGAGCTGGATCAGGGTGAGCCCCGCCTCGTCGGCCACGGTGGCCAACTGCTCGACGGCGTCGAGCCGGGCCTGGTTGGCCGGGACGCTGAGGTCGAAGCGGGCGGGCAGGAGCGCCGAGCGGCTGGTGGTGATCTCCCGGCCGGCGCGGATCGCACCGGAGAGCCAGCCCGAGGCGAGCGGGCTCCAGGCGAGCACGCCGAGCCCGTACTGCTCGGTCACGGGCAGGACGTGGGCCTCGATCCCCCGTTGCAGGATCGAGTAGCTGGGCTGCTCCGTCACGTACCGGCCCAGGTGGTGCTCCCGCGCGGCCCACTCGGCCTGCACGATGCGGTACGCGGGGAAGGTCGAGGAGCCGAAGTAGCGGATCTTTCCCGCCCGTTGCAGGTCGGTCAGCGCCGACAGGGTCTCCTCGTCGCTGGTGGTCGGGTCCCACCGGTGGATCTGGTAGAGGTCGACGTGGTCGACGCCGAGGCGGCGCAGGCTGTTGTCCAGCTCGGTGACCAGCCAGCGGCGCGAGCTGCCCCGCTGATTGCGCTCGTCGCCCATCGGCATGCCGGCCTTCGTGGCCAGCACGATGTCGTCGCGGCGACCGGCGATGGCCTTGCCGACCAGCTGCTCCGACTCGCCCTGGCTGTACATGTCGGCGGTGTCGATCAGGTTGATCCCGGCCTCCAACGCGGCGTCGACGATCGCCGTCGCCTCGTCCTGGGTGGTGTGCCCCAGTTTGCCGAAGTTCATCGCGCCGAGCACGAGGGTGCTGACCTGGACGCCGGTGCGCCCCAGGGTGCGGTACTGCATGGCTGTTCCTCCAAGGAAGGGTGAGGTGACACTGGCCCACCCGCTCTGGCATTCTGAGCAAGTGGAACCGCGTTCCGCTAAGAACGATACGGAACACTGTTCCGTTTGCCAAGTGACGGGGGTAACGGTGCGATAGCTTATTGATCATGGGGGACTGGGAGCTTCGACCAGCCTCGACGGCGGACGTCGAGGCGGTGGCCGAGTTGCGGGCGGTGGTGCTGCGGGCCGATCTGGAGCGGCTCGGGCGGTACGACGAACAGCGGGTGCGGCAGCGCCTGCGGGACGGTTTCGCACCGGCGTACACCTGGGTCGTCGAGGTGGACGGCGCGTTCGCCGGCTGCGTGGCACTGCGGCCCGACGCGGACGCCCACTGGCTGGAGCACTTCTACCTGGCCCCGCGGCTACAGGGCAGTGGCATCGGCACGGCCGTGCTGCGCGAACTGCTGGACCGGTGCGACCGCCTCGGCACGCCGGTGCGGCTGAACGTGCTGCGGGGCAGCCCGGCCCGGAGGCTGTACGAGCGGCACGGATTCACAGTCGACACTGAGGATGCGGTGGACGTGTTCATGGTCCGCGCACCCGGGACGATCACCGCCGAGACTCGGACCGCGTCAATGTAACGTTGACAGATGACGTCGGAGCTGGCTCGGTTGGCGGAGGTCCGCGCTACCCGCGCCCGTCTGGACGAGCAGGAGCTGGAGATCATCGACCGCGCGCGCCACGACGGTGCGACGTGGGCCCAGATTGCGACGGCACTCGGCCTCGGCAGCCGGCAGGCCGCCGAGCAGCGTCGACAACGACTGGTGGCGGCGCGATGGTCGCGGCGGCAGCAGCTCGACCTCCGGATGCCTCCGCAGATTGCGGCGCTGCGGGCGGCGGTGGCCGACCTCGGCCGGTGGATCGGCGCCGATCAGCGGTGGGACAGCCGATTTCGTCGAGCGGTGCTCGTGCGGAGCACTGTGGACGCCGCGTTGGATGCCGCCCCGGGCTCGCTGCACGCGTTGGCACTGCTCCTCGCCACCGATCTCGCCGAAGCGGGTGAGGGACTGCCCGCGCCCGCTCGGACCGCCGCCACGAAAATCGAGGTCGCCCTGTCAATGGATCGTTGACGGCACGCAGCGGCATTGCCTGTGCCCCGCTCAAGCTTGAGGATATGAGTCTCCTCGACTCAACTCGGAGTGCTCATGCGTCGCAACGCGGGCCTGTTCGTGGCGATCTCCCTGCTGTCCGGCTTCGGCAGCAGCGCCATGTCCCTGGTCGCCGGCATCTGGATCCTGGACCTCACCGGCTCCACCAGCCTCGCCGCCCTCGCCGGGCTCTGCGTCTACGCCCCGGTGCTCGCCGGCCCGTGGCTGGGCGGTCTGCTCGACCGGGCACCCCGGCGGCCGCTGGTCATCGCCGTCAACCTCATGCTGGCGGCCGCCCTGCTGGCGCTCCTCGCGGTACGCGGGCCGGGGCAGACCTGGCTCATCTTCGCCGTCTCCTGCGCCTACGGCGTCAGTTACGTGCTGATCGACGCCGGCGAGACGGCGCTGCTGCCGTCGGCACTCGCCCCGACCGAGCTCGGCGACGTCAACGGGTGGCGCTCCAGCGCCCAGGAGGGCATGAAGCTCGTCGCTCCCCTGGCCGGGGCCGGCCTCTACGCGTGGCGGGGCGGCCACGCGGTCGTCGTCCTCAGTGCGGCCATGCCGGTCCTGGTCGCCACCCTGTACGCGCTACTCCGCCTGAACCGCACGCCCACCGAGCGGCCCACCGAACGCGGCGACGGCCCGCGTACCGGACTGGCGGTCCTGTTCGGACGGCGAGCGACGCGGCTGCCGGTCGTGCTGGCGGCGGTGTCGATCGCCATGTCCGGCTTCACGACGGCGGGAATCTACGCGATCGTCGTCACCGAGCTGCGCCTGCCGACGACGTTCCTGGGTGTGCTGGCCAGCGCGCAGGGCGCCGGTTCCATTCTCGGCGGCCTGATCGTCGGTCGACTCATCACGGCAAGAGGTCCCGTTGCCGTCGGTGCCGTCGGAACGGCGCTGTTCGCGATCGGGTGCCTGGCGCGCTGCCTGCCGTGGTGGCCGGCCACCGTCGTCGGGGCGGTGGTGGCCGGCGTCGGGCTGCCCTGGACCCTGGTCGCGGCGGTGACCGCCGTACAGACCCACACGCCGTCGGCGCTGCTGGGACGGGTCTCCGCGACGGCCAACACCGCGATGTTCGGGCCGCTCGTCGTGGCGATCCCGCTCGGCTCCGCGGCCGTCCACCTCGGCGCCCGCCCGCCGCTCATGGCCGCCACGGCGATCTGCCTGACCGCCGTGGTGGTGGCCACGTTCCGCCGCCGGTCGACGCCGTACGACGAGACGCCGACCGCGCTCCCGCCGCGCCGAACGGCGGGAACGGGTCCGGCGAGCCGCTGACCGGGTTCACCCGCGTACCGGATGGGTTGCCTGGAAGGCGAGTCGACGGTCCGCGTCAGCGGCGATCTGGTCGAGGATGTCGTCCAGGTCCAGGAAGACCGACCAGCGCTCGCGGCCAGTGGCCTCGGCCAGCCGGTCCACGAGCAGCTCTTCCAGGTCGGTGACCCGCTTTCCCTTCCACACCTTGTCGGCCACGCTGACCAGCAGGTCGTCGACATCGATGCCGTCCTGGTGCCAGGACGCGTGGTCGCGCGCGAACCGGGCCGACGACTCGGCGACGCCGTGCTGGAGCAGCAACTCGTAACCGGCGGGCTCGTGCGCGGAACCGGGCCCGGACAACTCCTCCGGGTGCCGGACCTTGCCGATGTCGTGGGTGGCGGCGCCGAAGAGCACCGCCTCGCGATCGAACGGAAGCTGCGGGAACCTTTCCGCCATCGCGTCGGTGAGCTGCGCGGCGACGTCGTGCACGGCCCGCAGGTGCGCGGCGAGGCGCGGCGGAGCGTGCAGGGCCTCCAACAGGGCGACGACCTGGTCGGGCAGAGGCCGTAGCGGCGGGTCCGCGGGTGCGGTGAGGGCGCGGCGCAACGAATCGGACGTCACCACGGCAAGGGTACGACCACCACGCGCGCCCGGCCCCTGTCGCGGGGCATCCAGAGCTGGTTCGGTCCGGCTACGCTCCCCCGCACCAGGGAAGGGGTCCATCGGTGAGAGATCGACTACGGCAGGTCGCGATGGTGCTGCTCGGCGCGGCGCTGTTCGGCACGGCCGGCCTGAGCCTCGGCTCCTGGTACGCCGGCCGCGGCACCGAGCCAGTCAACTTCGACCGGATACAGAGCATGGCGGCGGAGTTACTCCCCGGCACCGAATCAGTCGGCTCGAGCGTCGGCCTCAACCACGTCTACGGTGCCCTGGGCCCCGACGACTTCGGCTCGGCGTACGCGGAATACCACTACGTCGACGCTATAGCTGACGAATGCGCGCACTCCGAACTGGTACGGCGCAACGCCGCCGCACTGGGTTGGCAGGGCAACCATCGGGTCACGGGCACGCCATGCGATGGCTGGCGGGCCGAACGGGACGGGCTGACCGCCACGCTCACCCAGGTGGACCGCATGGCGGTCCTGAGGTTCGTGCCAGCCGCGCCCGACGGCTACGTCACCGTCATCCTCATTGCCACCGTCCTGGGTGCCGCGGCCGGGGCGGCGCTGTTCTGGCTGGCGGGACGGCGACGTCCGCCCGTACCCCGACTGGTTGGCACGCTGGTGACGATGGTCCTCCTCCCGGGCGTCGTCCTCACCTGGCAGGGCCTGCTGGCGAATGGATTGGCGGAACCGACGTGGCCGGTCTGGCCAGCCCTCGCTCCCGTGCTGGTGCCGCTGGCGCTCGTGCTGCTGCTGGCCGGGCTGATCTTCTACGTGGGTCGACGGGAGCCGAGCCAGGTCTCCGGCCCAGGCACGAGCCAACCCTGAAGGTCCGCCATCCGCCTGGATACTGTCTAGTCATGCCGCTCAGTCCGGACGAGGTCGAGGTGTTCGAGCACTCCAGGGCCCGCCTGGAGGCGATCGCCTATCGCCTGCTGGGCTCGGCCAGCGACGCGGAGGATGCCGTCCAGGACACCTTCCTCCGCTGGCAGGGCGCCGACCGGGAGCACGTCGAGACGCCCGAGGCGTGGCTGACGAAGGTCCTCACCAACGTGTGCCTCAACCAGCTGACCTCGGCGCGGGCCAGGCGGGAGACCTATGTGGGCACGTGGCTGCCCGAACCGGTCCTCGCCGGGGACCGGATGCTCGGCCCGCTCGACACCGCCGAGCAGCGCGAGTCGGTCTCGATGGCGGTGCTCACCCTGCTTGAGCGGTTGTCGCCCAACGAGCGCGCGGTGTACGTGCTGCGGGAGGCCTTCGGCTACTCGCACGGTGAGATCGCCGAGATCCTCGGCCTCACCGAGTCGAACTGCCAGCAGACCTACCGGCGTGCCAAGCAGCACGTCACCGCCGAACGGGCCCGCGCGGAGGTCGACCGGGCCACCGCCCGGAAGATCGTCGCGGAGTTCCTCACGGCGGCCAACAACGGTGAGATCCAGCGGCTGGTGGAGTTGCTGACCGACGACGCGACGAGCACCGCCGACGGCGGCGGCAAGATCCCGGCCCGGGCCGCGCCGATCGTCGGCGCGCTGGCGGTGGCGAAGTTCCTGCGTGGCCTGTTCAAGCCCGCCGACGTCAAACGGGACCTGGTCGGTGGCAGCCCGGCCATGTACGTCACCGCCGCCAACGGCGCTCCGGCGGTGGTGGTCGTGATCGACGGCCGGGTCATCGGCGTGATGTCGGTGGAGGTGACGCCCGAGGGTGTCACGGCCATCCACAATCAGGTCAACCCCGACAAGCTCGTCCGCGCCACCCGGCAGTGGTCCGCCTCGGAGCACGAGGAGCCGGCCCTCCACGTCTGGTGACCCGCGGTGCAGCTGCTCAGTTCTCGCCGGCGGTGATCAGGCCGGTCTCGTAGGCGCAGATCACGGCCTGGGTGCGGTCGCGGAGGCCGAGCTTGGTCAGCACGTTGCTGACGTGGGTCTTCACTGTGTGTTCGCTGACCACCAGGGTCTGGGCGATCTCCGCGTTGGCCAGACCGCGGCCCAGCAGGTGCAGGGTCTCCCGTTCGCGGGTGGTGAGCACGTCGAGGCGGGCGTCGGGCGCGGCGGCCGACCGGGGCGTTCCGGGCCGGTGGCGGCTGGTGATGTCCGAGATGATCTGCCGGGTCACCGACGGGGCCAGCAGCGAGTCGCCGGCGGCCACGACCCGTACGGCGTGGACGAGGTCGTCGCGGCGTACGTCCTTGAGCAGGAAGCCGCTGGCGCCGGCGTAGAGCGCCTCGTAGATGTAGTCGTCCTGGTCGAAGGTGGTCAGCATGATGACCCGACTGGCGCTCTCCGCGCAGATGCGGCGGGCGGCCTCGATGCCGTCCATCGTCGGCATGCGGATGTCCAGGAGCGTCACCTCCGGCTGGTGCTCCCGGACGGCGGCCACGGCCGCGGCTCCGTCGCCGACGTCGGCGACGACGGTGATGTCCGGCTGGGCGTCGAGGATCATGGAGAATCCGCTGCGGACAAGCTCCTGGTCGTCTGCGATCACCACCCGAATCGTCACGCCGGGAACGGTAGCCGAGCCTCGACGGTGAACCCGCGTCCGGCTGCCGCCGGTTCGGCCTTCGCCGTTCCGCCGCAGGCTGTCGCGCGTTCCCGGATGCCGACGAGTCCGTGTCCACCGCCCGGGCCGCCGGTTCCGGCGCCATCGTCGGTCACGGTGACCGTGAGGGCATCGGGCGACCAGTCCAGGTGTACGTCGACGCTGCTGGCCGCCGCGTGCTTGAGCGCGTTGGTGAGGGCTTCCTGCACGATCCGGTACGCGGCCAACTCCATGTCGGCCGACACCGGGCGCGGCTCCCCGGTCACCCGCAGGTCGGCCACCGGTACGCCGTCGATCAGCGACCGCAGTTGGGCCAGGGTGGGCTGCGGGCTGCGGGGACCGGGCTCGGAGCGCAGCAGGCCGAGCATGCCGCGCAGCTGCACCATGGCGTCCCGGCCGGCGTCGGCGATCGCGTCGAACGCCGCCTCGGCCCGGTCCGGCGCGGTGCGTACGGCGACCGGCCCGGCCTCGGCCTGCACGATCATGAGGCTCACCGCGTGGGACAGCACGTCGTGCATCTCCCGGGCGATCCGGGCCCGCTCGCGTGCGGCGGCCCGATCGGCCTCGAACTCGCGCTCACGTTCGGCCCGGAGCGCCCGGTCCTCCAGGGCGGTCGCGCGCTCCTGTCGAGCGGCGCTGAGCCGACCCAGCACGTACGCGGTGAAGAAGACCAGGAAGGTGTAGAAGTACTCGCTGACGCGGTTGGTGTTGAAGGCAACCCCCGCGGCCACCCCTGGGAAGGTCGCGGCGAGTGCCCACCAGCGCTGCCGGCGACCACCGAGCGTGGCGACCGTGTAGAGGGCGACCAGCCCGCCGTACGCGAGCGGCTGCCCCGGCGCGTCCGCCGCCTTGCCGGCGATCGTGGCCAGAGCCACCACCAGCAGGACGGTGAGCGGCACCCGTCGGCGCCAGATCAGCGGGACCGCCGTACCGGCGGTCAGCAGGTAGGCCAACGGCCCTGGCTCGCCACCCGGTCCGGGAAGCACGAACGGCACTGACACCGCGATCAGGACGAACACGGTGATGGCCGCGTCCACCACGTACGGATTGGTGGTACGCACGAGGCGGGCGAGTGACATCGCGACAGTATTCACAGCCCCTGACCTCCTCAGTGATGGGCATCCGATCCCCCCTGTGGTGGGGGGATCGGTTCGGGGCTCGCCGCTCAGGCGAGGGCGGGCACCGGCTGCGTCGGGGTGGCGGCGGCGGTGCCCCGGGCCAGCGGGAGGAAGGAGACCAGCAGCAGGGCCGAGCCCAGCGGGATCAGGTCCTTGTCGATGAACGGCGTGGCGAGGTCGGCCAGCACCAGGATCGGCGTCCACAGCTTGACCCGGCGCTGCACGGCGAGCAGGACGACCAGCACGAGCTGGCCCAGGTAGAAGGCGTAGGGCCCGAAGTCGTAGGCCAGCTGCGAGATGCCGGGCAGGGTGCGCACATCGTGGATGATCATGCTCATGCCGTAGTTGTCGGTGGCCAGAAAGCCGGCGACGAGGTCGATCGAGAACTGGGTGATCAGCGCCAGTGCCCCGACGGTGCCGGCCGTGGCGCTCACCGTCGCGAGGGTCCCGCCGCCAGCCATTCGGCGCATCTGCCAGAACACCGAGATGAACGCGACGAGCGCGCCGAGGAACGCGACGTGCCCGATGGTCCAGGCCGGGCCGGGACCACGAACACCGTCCAGGCCGTCGATCAGACGGACGATGCCGTAGCCCATGACCAGGACCGGGGCGGCAATGAATGCGGGGCGAAACTGCATTGTGGTGACTCCTTGGGTGGCGTTCACGTCGGGTGTTCGACGTGATTGAGCCTGCCGTTTCGCCGCGGCGCGGACATCGCTCCGCCCGGCGATCTTGCCGCCGCCCGACATCTCCCCCGCACGCATGAGACCCTCCCTCGCACGGGCGAGTGGAGATCAACGCCTGGTGACCCAGGTCATAGGCCAGCCCTGTCAGGAATCGCGTCGCTGTCCGGTTCAGGAAGCGACCACCACCGAGACAGGAGTGCCACCATGAAGCACCGCATCGTCGTCCTCGGAGCGGGTTACGCCGGAGCCATGGCCGCCGGGCGCCTCGCCAAGCGGCTGCACCCGGACGACACCGAGATCACCGTCATCAACGCCGACGCGGATTTCGTCGAGCGGGTCCGCATGCACCAACTCGCCACCGGGCAGGACCTCAAACGACGCCCACTGAGCGAGGTCTACGCCGGCACCGGCGTCAAGCCTCGGCTGGCCAGGGTCACCGCCGTCGACGCCGATCACAGGACCGTCGCGCTCGCCGACGACAACGGCACCGACGAGATCACCTACGACACGCTCGTCTACGCCCTCGGCAGCGTCACCGCCGACCATGGCGTACCCGGGGTCGCCGAGCACGCGTACGACATCGCCGGCAGGCCCTCGGCGCTGCGGTTGCGCGACCGCCTCGCCCACCTCGCGGCCGGCGGGACCGTGCTCGTCGTCGGCGGCGGCCTCACCGGCCTCGAAGCGGTCACCGAGATCGCCGAGACCCGGCCGGACCTCGATGTCGCGCTCGCCGCCCGCGGCGGTCTCGGCGACTGGCTCAACGGCAAGGCGCAGCAGCACCTGCGCGGCGTCTGCGACCGGCTCGGCATCACAGTGCACGAGCACACCGACATCGCGCGGGTCGAGGCAGCGGGTGCGGTCACCCGCGACGGTCGGGAGATCCCGGCCCAGGTGACGGTGTGGACGACCGGCTTCGCCGTGCACCCCATCGCCGCCGCCACGACCCTGGCGGTCGCGGAGACCGGGCAGATCATCGTCGACGCCAGCATGCGGTCGGTCTCACACCCCGAGGTGTACGCGGTGGGCGACGCCGCGATCGCCGAAGGACCGGGCGGCAAGCCGCTGCGGATGTCCTGCGCCTCGGGCATCCCGATGGCCTGGCAGGCCGCCGACGCCATCGCCGCACGCCTGACCGGTCGGGCAAAGTTCCCCAAGGCCCCGCTGCGCTACTTCAACCAGTGCATCAGCCTCGGCCGCCGCGACGGCATCATCCAGTACGTGACCGCCGACGACCGGGCCAGGCCGGCCCTCCTCACCGGGAAGCTGGCGGCCCGCTACAAGGAGTTCGTCTGCACGGGCGCCGCCTGGAGCATCGCGCACCCGGTCCTGTACCCGGTCCGCCGCCACCGCGTCGTCCCGACCCGATCGGAGGTCCGCACAGTCGCCTCCTAAGCGGACATGTGCCAGACCTAGGCTGTCGCAATGGCGGCGGAGCATGTGGTGATCGATCTCGACGAACACGGTCATGAACCGGCCGAACGGAGCGGCATCACCCACGGGAACGTCGCGAACAGGCGGAACCTGCTCCTTCAGCTCGTCGCCGCCTTCGTGATCGGTGTGGTGCTCGGCGGCATCGGTGTCGGCGAGTTGCGAGACTCTCGTGCACAGCGCGAGCGGTCCAGTGTGGTCTCCCTCGTGGCCCTACCCGAGTCGGGCTATTCGGGAGGCTCAAACAGCAGGGGAACCGTCGTGCTGGACGGGCAGCTGACACTGATCAACACCGGCCCCGCGCCGATCACGATCCGCGCGGTTCAGGCAGAAAGGCCGGGCGTCCAGGTACGCGGCATGGACAAGGCCCGGCACGTCCGTCCGGGTGGCACCGGCCAGATCCGCGTCGATCTGCAATTGGAGTGCGCGACGGCGTTCGACCTGGAGCCGTTGTCGGTGCGGTTCTCCGTCGAGACCGAGGACAAGCGGCTCAGAGAGGTGCGCTACCCGGTCGCTCTCGTCGGAAGTGCCTGGCAGGAGGACGCAATGCGCATGTGCGAGCCCCGGTTGGACTCATAGCGAAAGGTGCCAGGCCGGTCACCGTCGGTCACCTTCGTCGGGGCGGATGCGGTTTTAGACGGTATACCTCAGAGGCATAAATATGCCTCTGAGGTATACCGCTCCTCGGCAGATCGACATGGCGGGCCAGCCGAACGCACTGTGGAGGCCGCCAGGTGACTCACGCTGACTTCGTCTGGTCAGCCAGGTGAACGAGCACCAAAGCCGTTCTCTTGTCCGGTTGCACGAAAGCGGTGCGGATCAGGTACGTGCCACGAGCCAGGTCCACGGTGAGGTGGGTGGTGTGCTCCAGCCCGTCGCCGGTATAGCCGGAGTCGAACAACTCGGCTGACCCGCTGGAGACGCTTGTCACCATGCGCTCCCGCAGGCCGTCTTCGCCATCAAGGCTGTCGATCCTAGAGGCCGACGTCGCGGCGGACCGCACGGCGGGCGTCGTGGTCGACGGGCTCAGTCCTCCGGTTGTTGACCCGTGGACGGCCCATCGGACTCAGCCTGGCGCTCGGCCTGCCAGATGGCGTGGCCTTTGAGCAGGTATCCGATCCAGTAGATCGCGAAGAGGATCAGGAAGCACGCGAAGAACACTCCCGAGATGATGCTCGCGAGGACGAACCCTTCCCCGCCGTCGGCCATTCCGCGCGCCGCGAAGCCAACGAGGCCGAAGAAGAAGAAGATGACCATGTAGAGCGGCAGGGTTGAACTGTCTGCCGGGTGGGACGCGCGAGGCGACCACGGGACGCGAGGATCGTTGCTGATCATCTGCCGAGTATGAGCGGCTCACTCCAGCGTGGAATCCCGCTCCGCGTCAACCGAAGGTCGAGGCGGAGCGGGACCGTCGACGGTCTACCCGTCAGAACCCGCCCCATTTCTTGGCCGAGCATTTCCAGGTCTTCCCGCCATCCTGCGAGACGCAGAACACGAGGATCTTGCCGAGGATCGGAAGGTTGAGGCTGAAGAGGTGGCCCTTGGTCTTCGCGTACACAACGCCGGACTTCTCGGCGATGTCGGCCAGCGCCCACCCGGGGTCCGGCCCGTCCACTGTCGCCACCCGGCGCATCGACTCGACGTCCTTGCCGTCGAGGAGCATCTTGATCTCGTCCGCCGAAGGCTCGCCGTCGCCGATCAGCGTGTCCACCGTGTACGGGCCGTCGACGGCGACGCCATTGGCCTTCTCGAAGGCGGCCTTCGTCTCCCCCACCGTGGTGCTGCCGGCGAGGTCGAGGGTGAGGATCAGATCGCCCGTCCGGCGCGACAGCAGGCACTGCCAGATGGTCTTGCCCGACGCGACGCACATGGTCAGGCACCACTCCCGGCCGTCGGGGGTGGACGAGGAGAAGAGCAGCGAGGTCGCCGTCCCGCTGTCGCCGCTGCCGTCGTACGCGCCGTCGGCGAGGTCGGCCATGGTCGTGCCGAGGACGTCCCGGCTGCCCGGAATCGTGCCGACGACCTTGACACCGTCGACCTCCTTGCCGGCAACGAGCGCTTCGAGTTGGTCGCCGGTGAGGGTCCGCCCGCCGGTGTCGACGGCCAGCACCTTGTCCAGGTCGCCGACGGGTCGGCCGGTCAGGTCCTCGAACTGTTGAAGCATCGCGCCCGGGGCACCGGGGTGGTCGGTGATCGTCGTCCGGGCCTCCCCCTCGGCGGCCTGCGACGGTGCGTACGAAGCGGTCAGCCCGACGATCAGTGCGGCCGCGACGATGGTGGCGCGCCTGGTGATGTCCCGCAGAGTTGTCATCCTGTCCTCATCTCGGTGATCGGTGTCGGCGGGGTGGGCGGGCTACCAGCGGCATGTGACGATGTCGCCGAAGTCGTTGGGGGACCCCAGGTCGCAGTGGTCGTCGATCCACTCACCGATCTCGCCGATCGTGTCCACGATCCAGGCGATCGCCGACTTGATAGCGCCCCAGATGCTGAAGTAGACGACTGTCGTCTCGGGGGTGCCGCCGGCCTCGTCGATGACGTCCTTCGTCGACATGGCGGCGTTGGGCTTCTCGATGATGTCCAGCACCCGTACCCCGGTGTCGTCCTTGCCGGCCAGCAGCGCCTCGACCTGCTCCGGGGTTCGCTCCTTGCCGTCGTCGACCGCCACGATCGCGCGGTCGATCAGCACCTCACGGCTGCCGCTGATGGCCTGGGCGATGCCGGTCATCTCGCCCACCGTGAGGTCGTTGCCGAGCGCGGGGCCGGTGAACCGCCGCACCGAGACGGCACCTGCCGGGTCGATCCTGATCTCGCCGGCCGTGATCAGGTCGTCCGGTCCGAACGGCGCCCAGGCGAACGTCCACTGCCCGGCGACGCAGCGGAACTGGCCGTACTCCCGGCCCTCGGGCGCGGTGTCGGTACGGACGACTTCGCCGCGCTCGTCGACGTGCTGGACCACGCAGTCGGCGCCCTTCTGCGGCGGCTTCTCGGTCTGGGCCACGGCGGCGGAGGACATGGCCAGCACCGTCCCGCTGACCACCCCGATCACCGCGAGGCGGTGTGCCAAACGACTCATCGAACGCTCCATTCCTGGTGCGGAAGAAACTGGTGTCCGAAGAGTGGCGGGGCGCGCTGAAGCGGCCCGGAAACGGCGCTGAAAGCGGGGTACGTCAGTGCAGCCGCGTGGCGTCGAGCTGGTCGAGGTCGGCGCGGATCGAGTCGGCGTCGGCATCGCCGAGCTCGTCGAGGATGGTCAGGGCTCGGCGCCACGCGGCGCGGGTGGCGCCGAGGTCGCCGAGCGCCCGGTGGCTGCCGCCGAGGTTGACGTACGTGCTGGCTTCGGCGTACCGGTCGTTGACCTGCGTGAAGAGTTCGAGGGCGTGCTCGTAGCAGGCGATAGCGCGCCGGTCGTCCCCGAGCTGGTGGTGGGCGTGGCCCAGGCTGTCCCAGGTGTCGGCCTGCCCCTGGACGTCGTCCACCTCCTGCAACATCCGCAGCGCCTCGCCGCACGATTCAAGGGCGTGGTGGTAGTTGCCGAGCAGCGCTTCCTGCCAACCGACAGCGTTGAGGGTGTACCCCTGCCCGGCCCGGTTTCCGGTCCCCCGGAACAGGGTCAGCGCCCGTCGGGAATGGCGCAGCGCCTCCTGGTGCTGCCCCTGCCGCTCGGCCAGTTGACCAAGGTTCAGGCAGGTGTGCGCCCGTCCGGCGTCGTCGCCGACGTCGGTGAACAGATCGAGCGCGCGCCGCAGGTGGTCATCGGCCTCGTCGTACCGTCGGAGCCGGGAGCAGGCGAGACCGAGGCTGCGGTGCGCGTGGCCCTGCCCCGCCTGATCCCCGATGCGGGACGCGGCGGCCAGAGCGATCTGTTGCGTGCCGAGCCAGTCCTGCCAGTGCCCCTGCCGGTGCAGGAAGCCGGCCATTGCCCAGGCGAGCCGCCAGGCGCGTCCCTCGAACCCGGACCGCGCCGCGAGCGGTACCGCGGCGAGCAGGACGGGGACCTCGGTGGTGAACCACGACGCGGCGGCCGAGCGGCTCCTGGGGCGCTCCGGCGTCACACCCGCCCGGGGTGGCGGGAGGCTGATCGCGCTGAAGTGCGGGTGCAGTGCCAGGTCGGCGGCGTGGGCGGTGTGCAGGCAGTGGTCGAGCAGCCGGTGAATGGCGGCCCGACGCTCGGCCGGCGGCTCGGATTCGTCGGCGAGGCTGGCGGCGTACGCGCGCAGCAGGTCGTGGAACGCGTAGCGCCCGTACGTGTGCTCGGTGAAGAGGTTCGCCCGGGTCAGCTCGGTGAGCAGGGGGCCTGTCGCCTGCCCGTCGACGCCGGCCAGGCTGGCCACGGCGGGGGCGGAGACGTCCGGGCCGGGGTGCAGGCTCAGCAGTCGGAACAGCCGGGCCGCGGGTGGGCTGAGCGTCCGGCACGACCAGGAGAAGACCGCCCGTACGTCGGTGGCCTCGTCGCCTGCCCGGAAGGCGTCCAGGTCACCCAGTTCGCCGGCGACGGCGGCCAACGAGAAGTGCCGGTTGGTGGCAGCTCTGGCGGCAACGATGGCCAGGGCGATGGGCAGCCGCGCACACCGGTCGGCGATGGTGTCGGCCGCGGCGGGTTCGGCGGCGACCTGGCGCTCCCCGAGCCGGCGGACCAGCATGTCGCGGGCTTCGCCGGGGCTCAGCAGGTCGAGGGGCACCGGTTGGGCGCTTTCGGTGACAACCAGCGGAATGAGCTGGTCGCGGCTGGTGACGATGGCGAGGCAGTCCGGTGAGCCGGGCAGCAGCGGCCGGACCTGTTCCGCGTCGCGGGCGTTGTCCAGCACCACCAGCAGTCGCTTGCCCGCCACCGTCGTGCGGTACAAGCTCACCATCGCGTCCGGGTCGCGGGGCATCCGGGCCACCGGAACGCCGAGCGCCTCCAGGAAGCCGTGCAGCGCTCGCGCCGGTTCGGTCGGTGTGGCCGCCGGGTCGAAGCCGCGCAGGTTGACGTAGAGCTGCCCGTCGGGGAAGCGTTCGGCCGCACGGTGCGCCCAGTGCACGGCGAGGGCGGTCTTGCCGACGCCGGCGGTCCCGGACACCACGACGGCGCCGCCCCGGTCGACCAGCGCGTCGAGGGCGGCCAGCTCCGCGTCGCGTCCGGTGAACGTGGGTACGGGGGGAGGTAGTTGCGCCGCGACCCGCATCGGTGCCGCCGCGGCCGGTGCGGCGATCGCGGTGTCCTGGCGCAGGATGGCGCACTCCAGGTCGCGTAGCCGCGGACCCGGGTCGAGGCCGAGGTTCTCCCGCAGGTTGTCGCGCAGCCGCCGGTACGTGGCGACCGCCTCCCCCTGTCGGCCGTCGCGGTACAGGGCGAGCATCAGCTGCGCGTGCAGGTGCTCGTCGAAGGGGTGCTGTCGGACCAGCCGTTCCAACCCGGGGACGAGGCCGGCGTGCTCACCGACGGACAGCCGGGCCTCGGCGAGCGATCGTTCGGCCTCCAACCGTAGGCGTGCCAGGTGTTCCGCCTGCTCCTCGAGCCAGGCCGACCCGGCCACGTCGGCCAGCGGTGGGCCCCGCCACAGGGCCACAGCGGCCGTCAGGTGCCTCACCTGCTCGTTGCGGTCCGTCGAGCGCCGCGCCAGCTCGATGAGGCGCTCGGCGGCCTGGACATCCGTGGAGTCCGGCCCGGTGTCGAGCAGATATCCGGGCTGGCGCGCGACGATCGACAGGGGCTCGCCGAGGACCGCGCGTAGGTAGGAGACGTGGCGTTGCAACGTGTTCGCCGCGGTGGCCGGTAGCTGATCGCCCCAGACCACGTCGATGAGCCGGTCGATGCTGACGACACGGCCCGCGTGCAACGCCAACGTGGCCAGTACCGCCTTGCGGCGCACGCCGTTCACCGCCTGTGAACTGCCGGCGACGACCACCTCCACCGGCCCGAGCAGCCTGACGCGAACGCCCGTACCAACCATCGAAATCACCGAATCAAACTAACGTCCCCAGCCCAGCAAACTCGATCTATTCGTCGCGTAATGGACACGATCGACCTCGCTCCTGCGGGGATACCAGCGGGCAGCGCGCACGGGCCTCGGGAGCTAACCTCTAGCGCACTACGGCAGGGAGGTGCGCCGGTGAGCCATCGGCTGCGGCGCGGCGCGCTGATGCTGCTCGGTGCGGTGTTGCTGGGCACTGTCGGCCTGAGCCTCGGCACCTGGTACGGCGGTCGCGGCGTCACACCGCCCAGCGACGACCAGGCGCAGAGTGTGGCAGCGCAACTGCTTCCTGGTGCGGTGCCGATCGATTCGGGTCAGGTCGTGCATGGCTACCGGTGGGGAGTCCATCTCGCTGCCGACGACCTGGGCTCGGGCCGGGCGTCCTTCTGGTACGACGATGGTGACGACTGTGGGCTCTCCGAGCAGTTCCGGCGCAGCGCCGGGACGCAGGGGTGGCAGGGCCTCCGCCGCGTCCCCGGCTACCTGTGTGACGGCTGGCGGGCTGAGCGCGACGGACTGACTGTCGCGCTCGAATACTCCGCGAGCGGGACGGAGCTGACCATCGCACCGGCCGCGCCCGGCAAGCTCCTACCCAGCACGGTCGGTGGCACCCTCGCCGGTGCCGCAGCCGGCGCGGCGCTGTTCGGGTGGGTGGCACGGCGACGTCGGCCCGTACCCCTGCTGGTCTGCACCCTGGTGACGGTTGGCCTCCTCCCGGGCGTCGCCCTGACCTGGATGGTCCTGGGCCCGGGCATCGTCACCGAGCCGGTCTGGCCCGTCTGGCCCGCTCTCGCTCCCCTGTTGGTGCCCCTGTGGCTCGTTCTCCTCCTGGTCGGCGTGTATGCCTTCCCGAAACGCGAGACCGAGACCGACCCCAGCTCTCGGGTCACGGTGGTGGTGGTGAGTGTCGCGTGCGCCCTGGCCCCCGTGGTGATGGCCGCCGCGCTGCTGTTCATGTTCGTTGGAGCGCAGCCCGCTCAGGAATGGCCGTAGGCTTGCCTCTCGCCCACGAGTCGCCAATGGAGAGCGCTGTGACCACACGTATCGGCAAGGTGATCGTCGACCAGACCATCTCCGCCGACGGGTACTCGGCCGGGCTCAACCAGAGCGAGGAACGCCCGTTCGGCGACGACGGCGGTGACGGCTGGGGCCGTGGGCTGCACGCCTGGATGTTCGACGCCGCTGAGGAGAACCAGGCCGAGCTCGACCAGACCACACTCGCCTCAGCGGTCATCATGGGGCGCAACATGTTCGGCCCCGTGCGCGGCGAGTGGGATCGGCAGTGGAACGGCTGGTGGGGTGACAACCCGCCCTTCCACAAGCCGGTGTTCGTGCTCACCCACCACCCGCGCGAGCCACAGCCGATGGAGGGCGACACCACCTTCCACTTCGTCACCGACGGAATCGAGTCGGCGCTCGCGCAGGCACGCGCGTCGGCCGGTGGCGGCGACATCCTGATCCACGGCGGCGCGACCACCATCAACCAGTACCTCGCCGCCGGTCTGGTCGACGAGCTGCGGCTGCACATCGTGCCGCTCACCCTCGGCACCGGTGTGCGGCTGTTCGAGGGCGTCCCGCCGCTGAACCTCGAACAGATGACGGCGCGTGCAGCGAGCACGGTCCTGCACGTCACCTACCGCGCTCTCGTCACTCCTTCTCGGTAGCCTGCCCGACGAGCCGGCGGAGAGCCGTAGCGGCAGAGTCGTACGACGGAGGATGCGTTGTCTGCTATCGCGTCACTGACAGTGGTCCCCAGGGACAGCATCACCGAGCTGGCCCGCCTGGCCCGCACATCGCCGTCGTCGTTCCGCGCGTACCTGGCCGAACACGGGAGCAGGGCACGGCAGGAGTACGACTGGTCCGGCTACTGCATGCTCTACGTTCTGACCTATCTGGAGGAGCGCGGCATCGACCTGGAGCCGTCGGAGTTCAATGCCGAGTCAGAGGCCATCAACAGCGCGTACGGCCTGACCACACTCATCACTCCAGCCCTGGGGCTGTCGGAACAGCTCGACCCCGGCGCGCATCGCGAGGAGGAGCTGGTTGCCCACTTCGAGGAGATGGGGATGGACTTCGAGGAGAGCGGCGCGGCCGGTCTGGACACGCTGAGGCTGTTGCGTGACAGCATCTCCGAACTCCGCGACGACCAGGTGTTGCTTATCAATATCGGCTGAGGCCGACTCATCCAGGCGGTGTCACCACCGCGCGAATAGGTTGGCAGGGCCTGGCCGTGGTGTGGCAGGGTGCTCGTCATGACTCAGCCCCGAAAGGTCCATGGCGCGTAGGTCACCTGGTGCGCTGCGCGCACTGTTGAAGTCGGCCGGGCGGAATGCGGGCAAGCTCCGCCCCATCGATGGTCTGTCGAACGCCGCGAACGCGGCGATCGTCAGGCTCGAAGGCACCCATCCGGGTTTCGTTCCGGTAGCGACCGCGCTGGCCGGCTACCGTCGCGCCATTCGACGCTCGGGACGGTGGCTGGATCTAGGGGATGACTGTCCCTGTCCGGGTTGCGATGTGTTGTACCAGCGAGACGTCCTGGGCGACGCGATGCGCCGACTGCCAACGGCCGCCTCCCGTGAGTTGCGACGTGTCGTCGACCCGCTGGACGAGGAGTTTCTCCGGAAGACGCTGCCCGACCCCCGAGCTGCCGAGCTGAGTCCGTGGCACGCGCAGGCGTGGTGGCGGCAACGGATGAGGGATCGGTGACGGCAGCAGGGGCTGGTACGGCAGCCGCAAGCCGGTTTGGCTCATGCGGCGGCGTCCCTCCTGGCCCACGCGTTCGAGTCCGGCCACGGCCAGCGCACCGCACTCAATCTTCTACGGGGCCACCTACGAGGTGGAGCATTCAGCGCACCCGCGAGCAGAGCCAGGGTGACCCATAGGTGTAGAGCCAACGCCTGCGACGTGGTGGCATCGACCGTTGTAGGGTGCGTGCCGTGGGATATTCGGTGATGCCCTCAGGCCGTCTGAACCTCCCGGAGTCGGAGGACGCCGCTGCGGTCGCCGCTGTCCAGGCCGCCCTGGCTGAACGCGGTGGTTGGTACAGGCCGGGTGAGTTTCCGTCGGATGGCACGCTGGTCGACCTGGCGGATCCGGCCAGGGCCACAATCGTCCGCGACGGAGACTGGATCGAGTTCGGTTACGACGACGAGGGCGACCCCAAGTGGTCGGACCAGACAACGGCCTTCTACGTCGCGATTGCGCCGTTCGTTCGCTCGGGAACCGTCCAGATCGAGGGCGAGGACGGCGCCCGCTGGTCGTACACCTACGCGAACGGGCAGATCACCCAACAGGGTTGGAACGGTTGGGATGGGTCCATCGAGCCGTTCGGCGAGTATGTGGACCACCCGTAAGCGCTGTCACTCACCGGCCGCCAGGACTTCGGAGTCTCCTTGCCGGGCAGTCTCCCAGCCCGGCCGCTGCGGCTCGTCGTTGTGCACGACGATGTCGGCGTACTGGGTGGGGCGGGCCGTAGCGAAGTAGAGCTGCTGCGAGGGGATGTAACGCTCGCGCCAACGCCGTTCGATGTCGGCCCGGGTTGACACCCGGCACTCTCGGATCACGGCACGCTCCACGGTCCTCTCCAGTGCCGTCGACACGAAGATGCGCAGGTCCCACCGATCAATCAGTTCCGGGCGCAGGAGGAAGACGCCGTCGAAGACGAGCACGGCGTCGGCCGGGGCGGCCGTGACCGGCGGGGACAGCGCGGCATCCGCTGTGCGGTCGTAGACCGCGGGTTGGAAGCGCCGATCTCCGCCCGGCCCGAGCGGATCGAGCAGAACCCGGTTCAGCGCGTCGTAGTCGTGGGTGTCGTGGTAGCAGCCTTCGGCCGAGTACTCGCCGCGCGGATAGCGCTGAGCCCGGGGGAAGAGGAAATCGTCGATCGTGGCGCGGATGACATGGCGGCCCTGTTCACGCAGGACGACAGCCAACTCGTCGGCGAGGGTGGTCTTGCCGGCGGCGGGCGGCCCGTCGACGGCGACCCGCGTCGGGTGGGCGACAGTGACGGAGCCAACCGCCTCAGCCAAGCGCCCGAGCAACTCGTCGCGGGTGCCTTGAACCATGTCCTGCCCCCTTCCTCACGTGGACCGCCCGGCTGTCGGGCCGGATTTGAACCCCATCGAAGTCGGTCACATCACGTAGGGTCTCCCGATGGTCGCACGGTTCCTGGCGTACCTCCGCCCGCCGCTTGTCGTCTGCGGACACCTGGTTGCCCTGGTGTTGCTCGTCCTGGACGCGCGCCGTGAATGGAGTGCGTACGGGCTTGTCATGCTCATCCTGTTGCTTGGTGCGCTTGCCGTGATACCAGCGGCGTTGGTCGACTCGCCAGGGTTCCGGCTGGTCAGCCTGGTTGCACAGACCGTCGGAGCCGGCGTCGTCGCGTTGGCTCTCCATGACTCGGCCGACAAGCGGGCTCTCTGGGTGTACGCGCTGTCCGCCCTGGTGGCGGTGATGTCACCGGCCAGCCGGCCAGGGCTTGGCCGGACGACAGTTATCGGCGTGGGGACGGCAGTGGTGCTCACCATCGGCGTGTCGGCTCCAGCCCTGGCCTGGGGTGGTCGTCAGCCCGAGGCGATGGTTTGTGTGCGGCAGGGGCAGTCCGCTGAGGAGCTGGTGCGCGAGAGCCACCGCTTCGACCCGGATCACGTGGTTGCGGGCTTCGGGTCAGAAGGGCCGCAAGCGCCGTGCCTGGAGGTGCTGTTCGATCCCGGTGCCACCGCTGGCGACGCCGACGACGTCGTCCGCCGCTACTCCGTAGACCCGAGGGTCTCGTCCGTCAGCCGGACACGCTGACACTCAGCGCACAGGTACCCCGGACCTCTGGCCGGCGCTACCCCTCCGCCGGCAAGTCGTGAAACCACCGGTGGGACGAGGCGGGTACCAGCAACAGGCCGACGATTACTGCCGCACCAACGATCTGCAGCAGCCCTGATGCACCAGCCTCGGTGATCGTGACGACGCCGTACCCCACGCTGACAGTCGAGAAAACGGTCGTCCAAAACCGGGCCCGCCCGCTCCCACGCCACAAGCCGTAAGCCAACGCCAGGAGAAGAAGTACGCCTATCAACCCGGTGGCCACGGATGGACCATCTGCAAACATCATCGAGGCCGGGATGGCGGCGCCCACAAGCAAAATCACGGCGGCGACGGCGACCGGCACAGGAACGCGTCGCTGACTCTGCTCGATCATCGGCTCATGCTAGGCGTCGTTCGCCCCGTCCACTAGGCACTGACCGCCGGCTTCAATCAGGCGATGGTCACGTGCCGACAGACGACCCGCCCCGCGGTGCCGCTCCCGGCGTACGCCCTCTGGAACTCGTAAGGACTGGATGCGGATCGTGCCGTTGGCGCGGGAGCCCGAAGCGGCGGCTTGAGATCCGTCGATGTCCAGCTGTAGCGTTCTGCCAGTGGGACGGCTAGTGGACCGGCACCGTGATCTCGCAGGGTGGTTGGTGACGCCGCTGTTCACCCTGGTAGCCGCTCCAGTGTTGGCCTGCCTCGTCGGGGTGTTGGGAAGCCTCGGGGACCACAACGGCCCACCGGCGCTGTGCAAGGAGGCCATGGCGGAGAACATGTGCGAGGAGACCAGCCTTGGGGTGGTCGGCGTACATGTGGTCATCTCAGGCGTCATGTGGTTGCTGCTCTGGGTCATCCCGTGGTGGCGAGGCCTTCGCACGGTGCGCGTTCTGCTGGCCGTCGCTGCGACCGTCGTTCTCGTACTCGTACCAGTACGGATGTTCAACTGGTTCTCGCAAACCTGACAATCGCGCGTCGCCGCATGGCTGATCATCCGCGTGCCGGCCTACAGCGGGCTGCGCTGGCCGTTGCTTGCTGACCGGCCGCATGTCGCAGTTCGCCCGAAGACGGTGGAGGCGGCCGGTTGACGCAGCGATGTGGTTCCTCTGCGCTGGACTATCGCTCCTGTTGCTCGCAGTGGGCTACCTCGGACGTCTCATCGGCGCGTTCGGACCCGCAACAACGTGGACGCTTGCGAGCGTGGCGCTCGTGTTCCTCGCACTCGGCCTCGTCAGGTATCGGCCACGCGACAGCCGACGTGCCCGGTCTTCGCACCTGACGTAGCCAACTTCTACGCCGCTGCCAGTGCGGCCGATATGGCTCGCTTCGCCACGACTGTCGGGCTGACCCGGCACCAGCGCAGCTTCCGGTACGGAGACGTTCGCTTGGACACCACGATCCACTCCGCCTATTTCTGTTATGCCAATTGACACAACACCATGCAGCTCCTAGATTCTCCGATATGGATGAGGTCAGATGGCCCGGACGGCCTCGCAAGACCCCCGGCCAGCTCGCCAGGTGGACTCCACCGGAGGGCTGGTCGCGCCTTGTCGCCTGGCTCTCGCCAGAGGAGAAGAGGGCGCTCAAGCACGTCGCCGTCGAGGCCGACGTGGCCGTGGCAGATCTGGTCCGTGCGCTGGCCAGCGGTCTGGCCGACGGGGCCATCACCGCCGAGGAACTGATCGCAAAGGTCAGAAGAGGGGCACAGGTCATGGAGAAGATCCCCACACTGTTCGAACGCGACGAGCACTTCCGGGTCGTCGACCGACCCAGGCCGGACTGCGCCTGGGTGTTCGACGGCGAGGGCGCCCCAACCGAGAAGCTCGACGGCTCCAACGTGCGCCTCACCGTCCGCTCGGGACATCTGGTGCGAGTCGAGAAGCGCCGCAACCCCAGCAAGGTGCAGAAGCAGGAAGGGATCGTCGATGGGTGGTATGTCGACACCGACGATCACGCTGCGGAGGACAAGTGGATACTGGCCGCCGCCCGCAACACCGACGTGTCGGACTGGCCCGACGGCGAGCACGCGTGCGAGGCGCTCGGTCCCCGCGTTCAAGGCAACCCGCTCGGCCTGGAAAAGCACACATGCGTGCCGTTCAACCTCCGCGTGCCCGCCCTGCCGGACGCGCCTCGTAGCTACTCCGAGTTGCGGGGCTATCTAGCCGCGCTGGAGAGCCGATTCGCGCCGGGCCACTTGGCCGAGGGCATCGTGTTCCACCACCCGGATGGCCGGCGCGCCAAGATCAAGCGTAAGGACTTCCCCCTCAGCGCGTGACCACTCGCCGTCACCCCCACAGTGCCCAGGGTTCGATGGGAAGACGGCGGGAAGTCCGTGGTTGTCGGGCAACGTCCGCGTTTGCGGGCAGCCTTGGCTGTACGGATGGCTGTATGCCACGACTATTTTGGTCCGGTGATCGAGATCCTGGACAACCTCGACGTCCTTGCCCAGCCCTTCCTTGATCTTCGGACGCTGACCCTCGCCGGGGTCCACTACGGATCGAACGCAGCTGACTCCATCGACCGAGAGCGGATCGAGCAAGTCACCCTCTCCCCGATCGTTCACACGCAGAAGAGCGGTGATGGCATCACGCCCGAATATTACGATGCAGGCGGCCAGCGGATCACTCTCGACGAGGTAGTCGGCAGCGTTATCGACGCTGGGGGCATGCTGCACATCGCTGGCAACATCAGCTACAAGATCGCGGGCGGAACCGTGGTCGGCTTCGCCTTATACGGTGCAGAACGCGGCCCACTGGCCTACTTCAGTTCGCTGCGGTCGCATGAGGAGTTCCTCACCGAGTTCGGGACACCCGACAGCGTCGAACGCAATGAGGCTTACGGCGAACTGTTGGGACTCCACAACTACTACTGGGGCTCGAAGAAGCAGGCGTACTGGGACAGCTGGGACGAGCGGTTGTCGTCGGTGAATCTGGGCGACTACGACGGGAACCACGGGCCCAGGCAAACGCCTTGAGCTTCGACCAACAGCCGTGCTGGGCTACGTGCAGCTCTACGGCCGGGCGACCTGCTGGTGTAAAGAGGCCCTAGGCTGACGCCCATGTTGGGGAGCACGCAGTGATCGACCTGGACGAGCACAACAACCAGTCGGCGAAGTCGGGTACCCCCGCCCATGACCGCTCCGTGCTCAGACAGAAGGTGCCGCTGCGGCTCCTCGCCGCCTTCGCGGTCGGCGTTGTGCTTGGCGGCTTCGGCTTCAGCCAACTGCGAGACTCGCGTGATCAGCGGGACCGGAACGCCGTGGTCGCACTCGTGGCCTTCCCTCAATCGGCCGACTCCGGAAGCGCAGCCTCCGAGGGATCCGTCCGACTGTCCGGGTATTTGGCGTTGGCCAACGGCGGTCCCGGGCCGAGCACCGTTCGTGGGGTTCACGCAGAGAGGCCGGGCGTCGTTATACACAGCATCGGAGCGCCCCGGCTGTTACCCCCTGGCAGCACCGGTCAGCTCGCGGTCGAGCTGTGGTTCGAGTGCTCGGTCGCACGCCTCCAGCGAGAGCCGCTGCCTCTAGGGTTATCCGTCGAGACCGATGACGAGCAAGGCAGGAAGGTCAGCTACCCCGTCGCTCTCGTAGGAGACGACTGGGAGCGCGATGCTCTGAGCAAGTGCTCAGGCATATTCGCGGTGGGCTGACGCGTAACAGGCCAAGGCCAAGCGCTGGAGCGGATCTCCTCATCGGGCAAGGGTGCTTGGTCGTCCGGAGCAATGGCCGGCCAGCGCGGCCCGCTTAGGGGCCGCCTCAATCTGATAGAGCGGAATTCGGCAGTGCGGGGTTCCGTCAGATGTCCTCCGTCGGGTGATGCCCGACAGTCGTCCGCCAACTGATCTGCGACAGCCCGACGCGCGGATCGCGAGTAAGAGACTTGGTCCAGGATCGCTGTGCGGCCACAAGACGATGCCTGCGTCGGTCAGTAGAGCCACCGGTCGAGCACTCCGGGCCAGAAGTGGGTTGTATGGTCGCCGTCCCCGAACGCGGGCGGGTCAACGGCCTTGATCCGCTCCAACAGGTCGGCGAGTTCCGCGAGTGCTTCGTCTTCGGCCTGTCCGTCTTCGTCCCAGCGGTCGATGACGGTTGAACTGGTCAGCCAGCTACCAACCATGTGCAGCGAACACAGCCAGTGGGTGATCGTTGAGTTGACGAACCCGGTGCTGCTGCCGTCCGACGACCAGATCTGCACCTCACCGGTCCCCGGCGCGGCACCGTACGCCCAGTCCAGGTCATCGGCGTTCGCCAACCGGTACATCGTCGGCTCTGCCTGAAACGACACCGCACTCACGAGGTCATCGATCAGCGGTACGCCGGAGGAGACCAGCGCGGCCTTCTGCGGCTCGGGAAGCCGCCACGTCGCCACGTCCAGCTCGGTAGCACGCACCACCCGCCCAGTACCGGCCCAGGCCGTGACCGCCTCGAACGCCGGAAGCAACGGAAGATCATCAATGGGCACGCCAATGAGGGTAGTCCGGCCACGGTTCCAAGCCAGTGTTCGTTGTACCGACAAGGCATCCGATCATTGACAGATTCGTGCGTCCACGCCCGAGGGCCTGCTGCTCCAGTTCGTGGAGCCGTCGCACTTCGACTGGCGGAGATCTGTCGCGCATCTCTTGTCGGACGACAGCGGGTTCCGTCGGAACTTGCGAGATCTCGATGGCCCTCGCTCGAAGCGATCGGCTCAGGGCCCCGTCCGCGACCGCACTGCACTGCACTGCACTGCACTGCACTGGAGCCTGCCACCGCCGTAAGACGTGAACATCTGGAACGGACGCGCGAGGTCAGCCTTGCTCGGCGTTGCTAACGTCGGGGCGACGTCCGGAGGGGCCAACGGGGAGGACGACGCCGTGGCCAGCAGCGGGAGTGCAGCGGCCTTGGCGAATCGGCGTGCTCGCGCGCCGATGGTCGTGATCGGCAGCGTCGTCGCGTTGGCCGCCCTCATCGCGCTGGGGTACCGGCTGGGTACCGACCCGCGGGTCGAGCAGCGAGAGGGCGACATCCTCGTGGCGCTGGCTCCGGGAACCTTTCTGGTGCTGTCCTGGCTCGTCCGCCTTGTGCAGTGGTGGGATGCCGCTCGTGCTCCCGCGAGGCGCGTCATGGTGACCGCGCATCTGGCGCAGTCGCCGCAGCCGGGAAGTGCGGGGCGGGTCACCGCTGCGGCGGGCGCCGTGAGCGCCGCCGGCGGGATCGACGCCGGCCCCAAGGGATACTCCGTGTGGCTGACGGTGAGCGGCCGGGACGGCGGTTTCCTGCACCAACGCGTCGTCTGGGAACCGTGGTTGCGCGAGCTGACCAGGCCGCGTCAGGCCACGGTCCGGCACGGGTCCGGCGTCAGCGTGGTCGACGTGGCCGGGTACGGGCGGCTCTGGCCGGCGAGTCTCACGCTGCGCCGTCGTCCCTACGGAGTCAGACTCATTCCGTTCCGCAAGGCCCAGAGGTTGCCGAAGGAGAACAACCTCTCGCACGGTCGTCTGGCCTGCCTTCTTCTCCTGTTCGTCGCGCCCGGCCTGGCCGGCGCCGTCACCCAAGGCGCGTGGGCGCTGCTCGGGTGGTGGGTGGCGTACGTCGTCGCCTCGCTGGTCGCCACCGGAGCCTGGTTCGGCATCATCCCGCCCGGCGTGCTTCCGGAAGCAGCCCGTCGGGGCCGCGCCCCGACGACCTCGTGACCACGGACGCGATCGAGCGGACAGGCGGCGGCCTCGGCCAGCTCCGCGAGGCGCTGCTCGGCAGCATCGCCAGGAAAACGGCTGGTGGGGCGGGCGGGACTGGAACCCGCGACCGAGGGATTATGAGATCAGATTGCCCGCTTCGTCGACCTGGACGCTTACGGTTCTAGCAGCGGAGACACTTCTCGGCACCTCACACCGCTCCCCCGCCTACCGTCGACCTCTTGCGGACTGGATGCGGACTACCAGGCGCGGGGGCGGCAGTCGGTGTGTGGAGCGGTCCCTGCGGTTGGAGGGCGACGGCGTGTACACCGCCTGGCGAGGTCAGGACTGACGGAGGCGTCGCTTGCGCCGTCGCCGCCGGGCTCGACCACGGCCGGTCTCGGAAGTCTCGCGAGGACGGCGCACCACGGGCTTCGCCCTCAGCGGCCGTCCAGCGAGCATGCAGGCCACGGCGGTCATGGTGAAGACCACGAGCCAGATGGGCACCGCGACCGAACCATCGACGTCGTCCGGCAGGCGGGGATCGACCAGGCCCTCCGGGTCCCGGATCACCGTGACCCGCGCGCCGACCTCGCCTTCAGGATTGTGGCTCGCACCGATCTCCGCGCCCGGCCACACGCTCAACTCGCCGGGAATGCGTGTCCCCTCCAGATCCGCCAACGCGTAGTAGAGGTGGCGCCCCTTCTCCCTACCGTCGCGTACCTGCGTCACGGTGGCCTCGACCCGCTTGCCGCGCGCTTCGAGGACGGCGGTGTAAAAGCCCATCGCGCTGGCGAACATGAGCAGCCCGGACAAGAGCCACGCCAGACACAGCAGGCCCATCCGGAGAGGTTGTGCGGGGGCGGTCACGAGCGCCGCCGCCATCAAGGCGAGGCACCACAGGATCGTGCCCGGCAGGGCCGCCACGTCGGCGCGGATCCACGTGGTCGCGACCAAGGCGCCGCCGAGTCCCGACACGACGGTCAACACGGCCAGATACGCCGCACCGAGCTGATTCACCAGCCGGAAATTGCGAATCGACACGAGCCGGAGTGTAGAGCGCCAGTACAACGCTGCACGGCGCGCGGGATTCGCTTCGCCGGCCGCTGGGTGGTGCAGTTAACTGAGGTTAGCGGTGAGTTACGAGACACCCCCCTTGGCCGAAGGCGGCCGCCGGTCTGCCCCCATCCCCCGGATAGGTGCCAAGGACTGCGGCGCCCGGCCGGCGTCAAGGGTGGCCGGAGGCCATCGGCGTGCCGACGCGAAGCGCCCTTGACGCCGGCCGGGCGGCGTAGAGGATCAGGCACCCGGGGGATGAATCACCCCTGGTCCTCGTCGTCATGAACCGCGGACAGCGCCAACGCGATTCGAGGGCATGCAGCTCTGCTGCGCGGCAGCGATCGCCCCGCCCTCGACGGAGAGCAACCCCGACGGCGATCGTCCCGCCTCAGGCCTTCATGCTCTTGGTGCTCGGCAGCGTGGCCGGCCGGCCCGGCCGATGCCGGCCGCAGGTCGCCAGCAGGCCGGGGCCGGGCCGGCGCGGCCCGCTTTGCGGGCCGCCTTGATTCTTAAGAGGTCAATTCGGCAGTGAAACCGGCTCGCCAAGCTGTGTGCAGTAGGTCAGGGTGGCGTCGTCGTGGGTCTTGCCACGCGGCCACCTCCTACCCTGCGGATCGCTGCCTTCCGCTGCTCGGACTTGCCTGATGACTTCGGCTGGTCCGGACTTGGTGATGAGGGCGAGAACTTCCGGCCAGTCTGCGAGTGCGAAGCGGTCCGCGATGCGGCTTGCCCCATCACTGAGCAGGACGGCGCTGGTGAGGTCCTGGATTGGTCGGCTTCCGGTGAGGGCTTCGGATGCTGCCTGAGCGTCGCCCGCGGCTACCCAGAAGCCGCCGGGCTGGTTGCGGTGGGCGCGCAGAGCTTCGATGTACTCGCGTCGGGCTTGATCGTGTTCCGGCGTTCCGTTGACGGCGCCGTCCATGGCAGCGCGGTAGTGGCTGCCGACGATTGCTTCTCGGTCGTCGGTGACGACCACGGGGGCGTCGCCGGCTGCTGCGGCACACGGCGGCCAGTCTGGCGGTGGCTGAGGGCGCCAACGTGAAGGCGGTGCAGCGGATGCTCGGGCACGCCTCGGCGGCGATGACGCTGGACGTGTACGCGGACCTGTTCGAGGACGACCTGGACCAGGTGGCGGACCGCCTCGACCGGGCGGCGGGTCGTGCGGCTGCGGACTCAGTGCGGACTGAGGGCGTTGGTCCGGACCTCGATGCGGTTCGCCCGGGTCGTCGGCAGCATGGCTGACCAGGGAAAACGGCTGGTGGGGCGGGCGGGACTCGAACCCGCGACCGAGGGATTATGAGTCCCCTGCTCTAACCGGCTGAGCTACCGCCCCGAACACCGCGCCGGATCTTATCCCGCTCGGCGGTCAGCAGCCAGCATCGAGCCGGCCGGCGCCCACGCCTGCGCCAGCACGATGGGCAACAGGAATATAACAGCGTGCTCGGGTACGCCGGTCAGCCGGCGCGCAGCTCGTCCAGCACGGCGCCGGCGGCGCGCCAGCCGCTGGTGAGAGCGCCCTGGATCGATGGGCTGTCCCGGTGGTCACCGGCCACGAACAGGCCCTCCCCCAGCGCCACCGGCTTGCGCAGCCGTCCCTGTGGCGGCGGTGCGGCGGGTAGCGCCTCGGGGATGGCCACTGTGGTGAGGTGGGTCCAGTCGGCGGTGGAGCGGCCGTACAGCCGGGTCAGCTCGGCCCGGATGGTCGGCTCGGGTGGGGCCGTCGGACCGACCACCGAGGTGGCGATCAGGTGCCGTCCGGCGGGCGCGTACGTCGGGGCGGCGTTGCTGAGCACCACGGTGTTGGCGACGAGTTCGCGTCGGTCACCGTCGACGAGCAGGATCGGCTCGGTGAGCGGCGGCTCGGGCGCGCTGTGGTAGTAGGTGGTGTAGCTGTGCATGCGTACCGTCGTCAGGGCTGGCAGCAGCGCGGCCGCGGCGGGCGGGTCTACGGCGACCACGACGGCCCGGCAGCGGATGTCGCCGGCCTGGGTGCGGACCCGGCCCGGAGTGACCTCCGCGACCGGGGTGTCCAGGTCGAGCAGGTCGGCGGGCAGCGGCGCGGCGACGGCCCGGGGCAGCGCGGCCATCCCTTCGGCGGGCAGGCCGATCCGGCCGCGGGCGAAGGAGCGCAGCACCATCGCCAGCACGTGACTGGAGGTGGAGAGTTCCCGCTCGATGAACACACCGGACAGGAACGGTCGCAGCAACTCCTCGATGATCGCGTCGGAGAGACCTGCGCGGCGCAGCGCCGTCTCGGTTGTGGCTTCCGGCGTGGCGAGCAGTCGGGACGCGGGGAGGGTGGCGCAGCCGGTGGCGAGGGCGGCGAAGCGCAGCCGGTCGAGCAGGGAGCCGACCCCGGCGAGCGCGGTGCCGGGGCCGCCGGTCGGCTCGCGCAGCGGGTTGACCAGCCGCAGCAGCTTGTCGCCCTTGCGGACCAGCACACCGGAGGTGAAGTAGCCGAGGTTGAGCTGGTCGGTGTCGAGCAGCGTGCCGAGCCGGGGGTAGGCGGTGTTGAGCACCTGGAACCCCCGGTCGATGAGGTGACCGTCGACCACGTCGGTGGCGACCCGGCCGCCGAGCCGACCCTCGGCCTCCACCAGCCGCCAGGGCACGCCGGCGCGGTGCAGCCGGCGGGCGGCGGCGAGGCCGGCCAGGCCGCCGCCGACGATGACCACATCGGTTTCAGCCAGCACCGCGTGCCTCCCGCTCACCGTTCGCCCGGGACAACCGGCCCGGCCACCAGATCTTCGGCCCGATGTCGTACGCGAGTGCGGGCACCAGCAGCGACCGGACGATGATGGTGTCGATCAGTACCCCGATCGCGACCGCCGTACCCAACTCGACGAGCACCACCAGGGGCAGGACGGCGAGGGCGGAGAACGTCGCGGCGAGCACGATGCCGGCGGAGGTGATCACCCCGCCGGTGACGGCGAGGCCGGCGAGCACGCCGGCGCGGGTGCCGCGCTTGACCGACTCCTCGCGGACGCGGCTCATCAGGAAGATGTTGTAGTCGATGCCGAGCGCGACCAGGAAGACGAACGCGAACAGCGGGAACGACGAGTCCACGCCGGGGAAGTCGAAGACGTGGCGGAACAGCAGCGCGCAGAGGCCGAGGGTCGCCGCGAAGCTGAGCAGCACGGTGGCGATCAGCAGCAGCGGGGCGAGCAGCGCACGCAGCAGCAGGGCCAGGATGACAGCGATGACCACCAGCACCACCGGGATGATGACGTTCTGGTCGCGCTTGGCGGCGTCCGAGGTGTCCACGTTGATCGCGGTGAAGCCGCCGACCACCGCGTCCGCGCCGGGCACCTGGTGTACGGCCACCCGCAGCTCGCGGATGGTCCGCTCGGCGCCGTCGCTGTCGGGTGGGTCGGCCAGGGTCGCCTCCAGTTGCACCCGCCCGTCGACGACCTTCGGGGCGGCGTTCGCCTCGGGTGGGCCGGTCTGCGGGCCGGCCGGAAGAGGGCGGACGTCGGCGACCCCGGGTACGTCCTTCGCGACCTGGGCGACCTGTCGGGCGGTCTGCTCGGTGGTGAAGATGGTGGCCGGGCTGCCGGTGCCGGCCGGGTAGTGCCGGGAGATCACCTCTTGGCCGTCGACCGAGTCGGTGCGCTGGGTGAACAGGTCGGACTGGCCGAGCGTGGTGGCGCCGAGCTGGGTGAGGCCGAGGGTCAGCAGGGCCAGCACGACGGCGGTGGTCAGCCAGATCGGGCGGGCGTGCCGGGCCACGAAGCCGGCCACGCGGCTCCAGATGCCGTGTTCGGCCCGCGGGTCGGCCTGGTCGGCTCGGGGCCGTCGGGGCCAGAACGCCCACCGTCCGCCGAGCACCAGCAGCGCGGGTAGGAAGGTGAGCATCACCAGCAGGGTGGCGGCGATGCCGATGGCGGCGACCGGGCCGAGTGCCCGGTTGGAGTTGAGGCTGGACAGCAGCAGGCAGAGCAGGCTGACGATGACAGTGCCGCCGGAGGCGATGATGGCCGGCGCGGCGCCCTTCCAGGCGGTCTTCATGGCGTCCCACGGCCGGTCGTGCCGGTGCAGCTCCTCCCGGTAGCGGGCGATCAGCAGCAACGCGTAGTCGGTGCCGGCGCCGAAGACCAGCACGGTGAGGATGCCCTGGGCCTGCCCGTTGAGCTTCACCACGTCCGCGTCGGCGAGCAGGTAGACGAAGACCGAGGCGAGGGCGTACGACATCCCGGCGGCGAGCAGCGGGAAGATCCAGAGGACCGGGCTGCGGTAGACGATCAGCAGGATGACCAGCACCACGACCAGGGTGACCAGCAGCAGTGGTCCGTCGATGGCGGAGAAGACCTCGATAAGGTCGGCGAGCAGACCGGCCGGGCCGGAGACGTCCACGGTGAGGCCGTCCCGGTCACCGCCGGTGATGTCGCGCAGTTGCTCGACGACAGTGCCGATCTCCTCACCCTCGGCGTCGTCCACCGGTACGACGACCTGGAGTGCCTGGCCGTCCTCGCTCGGGATGGGCGGGGGCAGTGGGGTGACCACGCCGGGGATCTGGGCGAACCGGGCGGCATCGGCGCCCACCCGTTGCCGGTCAGCGTCGGTGATCCCGGAGGGCCGCTCGTAGACGACCAGAGCCGGGATGGTCTGCCGGTCGACGAACTCGCCGGCGAGGTCCTGGGCGCGGGTCGCCTCGGCGTCGGTGGGCAGGAAGGCGGCGTTGTCGTTGGTGGCGACCTCGCTGAGGCGCCCCGCGTACGGGCCGGACACGCCGCCGATCACCAACCAGGCCAGCACGACCGCCACCGCGATCAGCGTGGCCTTGCCGCCTCGTCCGGACATCCGCACTCACCCCAAGGATCGACGCATCAATCGACGCAGCGGGAGCCTCAGTCGACATCGACCATCCTGCCGGGCAAGCAGGCCCAGGGTGGGTGAAACCGTGTCACACACACGAAAACGCCCGTCGGCCGGTGGCTGACGGGCGTACGTGGAAAAGCTCCCCCGATTGGACTCGAACCAATAACCTGCCGGTTAACAGCCGGCTGCTCTGCCAATTGAGCTACAGGGGATCGTGCTCCGCCCGACTTCGGATCTCCCCGACGCCGTGCGACGGGACAAGAGTACAGGACATCCCCCGGTGGCGGTCCAGTGGGTTGCCTCCCCGCCGTCGCATTGACAATAGGGGTAAATCGCCATCCCGGCACAAGCATGCTTGAGCGGGGAGCAGGATGGGTAGTTAGCTGCGGACAGAGGACGCAGGCGCGAACAGGTCGCCTTCCGACGGGGCAACTCGCCGGGGCGACGGCGCGTCAGGTACGGAAGGAGCCGCCATGCGCGGAAAGATCATGTTTCTTGGCGGGCTGGCTGCGGGATTCGTCCTGGGCGCCCGTGCCGGCCGGGAGAAGTACGAAGAGCTCGTGGTCAAGGGCCGCAAGGTGCTCGACCACCCGACCGTCCAGGAGGCGGCCGGGGTCGCGCAGGCCCAGGCCAACAAGCTCTACAGCGAGGGCAAGGACAAGCTCGGCCAGACCAAACTGGCCGAGAAGCTGGGCAACGGCAACGGCAGCACCGGCAAGCAGGAGCTGACCGCAGCCGACGATGCGTTCGCCGGCACGCCCGCCACAGTGGGCGCCAAGGCGGGCACCAGCACGGTCGGCACGACCTCCGGGTCGCCGTCGTCCACGAACCCCCGCACCAAGCCGTCCGGCTCGGGCACGAACGCCAGCACGCTCTGACCAACCGCACGTCGACGGGCCGGTCGCCGCAGGGCGACCGGCCCGTGGTCTGTCCGACGTGCGGTCAGTCCTTGCTGCTGAACGCCGCGTCGAAGGCGGCGCTCGGTGCGTCGAAGGCGAGCCGGCGGACGAACTGCAACGCCTCCGGGGCGCCGACCAGCCGGTCCATTCCGGCGTCCTCCCACTCGATGGAGATCGGGCCGTTGTAGCCGATCGCGTTCAACGCGCGGAAGCAGTCCTCCCAGGGCACGTCGCCGTGGCCGGTGGAGACGAAGTCCCAACCGCGCCGCAGGTCGGCCCAGGGCAGGTGCGAGGCGAGCCGGCCACGCCGGCCATCGCCGGTTCGCACCTTCGCGTCCTTGCAGTCCACGTGGTAGATCCGGTCGGCGAAGTCGAAGATGAAGTTCACCGGGTCCAGCTCCTGCCAGACGAAGTGCGACGGGTCCCAGTTCAGACCGAACGCGGGCCGGTTGCCGATCGCCTCCAGCGTCCGCTTCGTCGTCCAGTAGTCGTACGCGATCTCACTGGGGTGCACCTCGTGCGCGAACCGCACTCCCACCTCGTCGAACACGTCGAGGATGGGGTTCCACCGGTCGGCGAAGTCCTGGTAGCCGCGCTCAATCATCGACGGCGGCACCGGCGGGAACATCGCGAGGGTGTGCCAGATCGACGACCCGGTGAAGCCGACGACCGTCTTCACCCCGAGCTTCGCCGCCGCCCGCGCGGTGTCCTTGATCTCCTCGGCGGCCCGCTGACGAACCCCCTCGGGCTCCCCGTCGCCCCAGATACGGCCGGGCAGGATGTCCTGGTGCCGCTCGTCGATCGGGTGGTCGCAGACCGCCTGACCAACCAGGTGGTTGGAGATCGTGAAGACCTCAAGGTTGTGCTTCGCGAGGGTCTCCCGCTTGCGCTCGACGTACGAGTCGTCGGCGAGCGCCTTGTCGACCTCGAAGTGGTCGCCCCAGCAGGCGATCTCCAGACCGTCATAGCCCCACTCGGAGGCGAGCCGGCAGACCTCCTCGAACGGAAGATCGGCCCACTGGCCGGTGAAGAGCGTGATGGGTCGCGCCATTGTCCTTCTCCCCTGTTGTGATGGGGATTCCTTGTGCGGACCGGGGCGAGGGTGACCGGACGTGCGCGGCACCCGAGCGGTCACCGGTGGGTGCGGAACACACCTGAGCCCGGCGGGTTGCGCCTCCCACCGGGTCACCGGCCACCAGCACGGTCGCCGACCCCCACCTTATTTCCGCAGTGCCCCATCGGGGAAGCCCCGCGGTCGGCCGATCATCCGATCATTTCCTCGGGCGCGGGCAGGACAGCTCGTACGGTGAAGCCGCCACCGGCGCGCGGGCCGGCCGAGAACGTGCCGCCGAGCCGCTCGGCGCGCCTGCGTACCCCGAGCAGACCCCGACCGGCGCCCTGGGTGCCGCCGCCGGACGGAGCGGGGCCGGTGCCCTCGTCGCGGACCTCGATGGTGATGCCCGCGGCGTCGTAGCGCAGGCGGACCCCGACCGGCGCGCCCGGCGCGTGCCGGCACGCGTTGGTCAGCGCTTCCTCGATGATCCGGTACGCCACCACGTCGACCGGGCCGGGCAGCGGCCGGGGTTGCCCGGCCATGGTCCAGCGCACCGGTTGACCGGCGGTGAAGCCCTCCACCAGCGCGTCGAGACGGTTCAGGCTGGGCGCCGGCTCGGACGGGTCGTCGGGCTCGTCGGCCCGGCCCAGCGCACCGAGCAGCTGATGGCCTCGCGCCAGCACCGTCCCACGCCACTGCGCGAACAACCCCATGCAGGTCAAGGTACGGCAGCCAGCTGTGCGCCAACCCCCGGCGTCCCCCGCAACGCGCCCACCCTGTCGGCGCTCTCGACGGCACCGCGTCGACGGGCCGCGTGTCACGGGCGAGATCTGCGTCGGGGCACACACCGGTGCGAGCGCTATACCTGTGAGTCATAACTATGACTCACAGGTATAGCGCTCGCGGGTGACACCTCCCGAGCCTCGCCGCTCCGCCAGAGCCGACGAACCCGGCCGGTCGGGGCACACCCGGCCGGGCATGGTCGGCCGCCCGGACGGGAGGGGCCAACCGCCGCCACCCCCCCCCGCCCAGGCCGTCCGGGCCAGGGCCCCTTTCGGGTGGCCCGTGTTAGGGCG